>NZ_JBIUYR010000024.1:71175-150929 GCF_044744625.1 Streptomyces sp. NPDC087270 | reverse complement strand
AAGCTGGATCGTGGGGCGTTGCCGGTTCCGGATTACGGGTCGGGGTCGGGTCGTGGTGGTGGTCGGGGTCCGGTGTCGGTGCGGGAGGAGATCCTGTCCTCGGCTTTCGCCCAGGTGCTGGGGGTGCAACGGGTCGGCGTCGACGACGACTTCTTCGACCTCGGCGGACACTCCCTGCTCGCCGTGGCGCTCGTGGAACGGCTGCGGACCCGGGGCATCTCGGTCGACGTCCGCACCCTGTTCGCGGCGCCCACCGTGGCCCGGCTGGCCGCAGCCGAGGTCCGCGACGAGGTCGTGGTGCCACCGTGCCTGATTCCGGCGCAGGCGACGGCGATCACCCCCCGGATGGTGCCCTTCGCCGGGCTGACCGCCCGCCAGCTGGCCGACGCGGTGGCCGGTGTGCCCGGCGGCGCCGCGAACGTGGCGGACGTCTACCCGCTGGCCCCGTTGCAGGAAGGGCTCTTCTTCCACCACCGGCTGGCGGCCCGGGACGGCCACGACCCCTACCTTCTCCACCAGGTCCTGAGGTTCGACTCCCGGGCCCGCCTCGACGCCTTCGTGGCCGCCTGGCAGCACGTCGTCGACCGGCACGACGTGCTGCGCACCGCCCTCGCCTGGCAGGGCCTGCCCCACCCGGTGCAGGTGGTGCACCGGCACGCCGCGATCCAGGTGACCGAGGTCGAGGCCGGCCCGGCGGCCGGCGACGACGCGGCGCGCCTGCTGGCCGAGGCCGCCGGGACCGCCCTGGACCTGGGCCGTGCCCCGCTGATGGACGCGCACATCACGGCGGAGCCGGCCGGCGGCCGGTGGATCATGGTGCTGCGGATGCACCACATCATCCAGGACCACACCGCGCTTGAGGTGATGCTGGACGAGGTACGGGAGGTGCTCGCCGGACGCCAGGACGCGCTGCCCGCACCGCTGCCCTACCGCGCCTTCGTCGCGCAGGCCCGGCTCGGCACCCCGAGCAAGGAGCACGAGGCGCACTTCGCGGCACTCCTCGGCGACGTCACCGAGCCTACCGCGCCGTTCGGCGTGGAGCGGGCCCGAGGGGACGTCGGCGCCGTCAGCGAGGCCCGGGGCGCGGTGGACGACGCACTCGCGGCCCGGGTGCGGGAGCAGGCCCGCCGGCACGGCGTCAGTCCCGCGACGGTCTTCCACGTCATCTGGGCACGCACGCTGGCCGCCGTCTCGGGACGCGACGACGTCGTGTTCGGCACCGTGCTCTTCGGCCGGATGCGGGCCGGCGCCGGAGCCGACCGGGTCCCCGGCCTGTTCATCAACACCCTGCCGGTAAGGGCCCGAGTCCGGGGCGTGACGGTGGCCGAAGCGGTCGGCGCCATGCGGGCCCAACTCGCCGACCTGCTCGTCCACGAGCACGCGCCCCTCGCGGTGGCCCAGCGCGCCAGCGGCGTCGCCGCACCGGCACCGCTGTTCACCGCCCTCTTCAACTACCGCCACAGCGACGCCCGCCGCCAGGTCGGCGGGCTCTTCGACGGCGTCGAGGTCCTCTCGGCGAAGGGGCGGACCAACTACCCCCTCTCGGTGGCCGTGGACGACCTCGGTACGGGGTTCGTGGTCGTCGCGCAGGCGGCGGAGCCGATCGACCCCGACTGCGTGCGCACCCTGTTCCTGACCGCGGCCGAGGGGGTGGTGTCCGCCCTGGAGACCGACCCCGGCACCCCGCTGGGCCGGGTTCCGGTCCTGGGCGGGGCCGAGCGGCACCGGGTCCTGGTGGAGTGGAACGACACGGCCCGCGAGGTGCCCGCCGCCACCGTGCCGGAACTCGTCGACGAGCAGGCCGCCCGTACCCCCGGCGCCGTCGCGGTGGTGTCGGAGGACGCCCGGCTGACGTACACCGAACTCCAGGAGCGCTCGAACGCGCTGGCCCGATTGCTCCTCGCCCGGGGAGTGCGGCCCGAGTCGCGGGTGGCGGTGGTCATGAACCGCTCCGCCGCGCTGGTCGTCGCCTACCTGGCGGTGCTCAAGGCCGGCGGCGCCTACGTGCCCGTCGACCCGGCGTACCCGGCGGAGCGGATCGCGAGCACGACCGCCGACGCCGGGGTGGTCGCCGTCCTCACCCACACGTCGGTGGCGGACCGGCTGGAGGCAGCGCTTCCCGAGGGGCCCGGGGCGCCGCCGCGGATCGTCCTGGGCACGCCCGGGGTCCGCGCCGCGCTGGCCGCCGCGGGCACGCACGCGCTCACCGACACCGAGCGCCGGAGCCGGCCGCGGCCGGAGCACCCCGCGTACGTGATCTACACCTCCGGCTCCACCGGCCGTCCCAAGGGCGTGGTGGTCGAACACCGGTCGGTGGTCGCCTACCTGGCCCGGGAACGCGCGGTGCACGGCGACGTGGCGGGCGGCACCGCACTGCTCCACGCCTCGATCTCGTTCGACGCGACGGTGACCGCGCTGTACGTCCCGCTGGTCTCCGGCGGGGCGGTACGGCTGGCGGACCTGGACGAGGAGGTGGTCTTCGGACCGCGGCCGTCGTACATGAAGGTGACCCCCTCGCACCTGCCCCTGCTGGCGGCGCTGCCGCCCGGGGCGTCCCCGTCGGGCACGCTGATCGTGGGCGGGGAGGCGCTGACCGGCGAGGCGCTCGACCCGTGGCGGCGCCGCCACCCGGACGCCGTCGTGGTCAACGCCTACGGCCCCACCGAGGTGACGGTGAACTGCCTCGACCACCGGATGGCGCCCGGCACCCCGACACCGCGGGGAGCGGTGCCGGTCGGACGCCCCTACTGGAACACCCGGGTGTACGTGCTCGACGCGTGGCTGCGCCCCGTCCCACCCGGTGTGCCCGGCGAGTTGTACGTCGCGGGGGCCCATGTGGCGCGCGGCTATCTCGGCCGGGCCGCGCTGACGGCCGAGCGCTTCGTCGCCGACCCCCACCGGTCCGGGGAGCGGATGTACCGCACCGGCGACGTGGTGAGGTGGAGCCCCGAGGGGCTGGTGGAATTCGTCGGCCGGGCCGACCACCAGGTCAAGATCCGCGGCTTCCGGATCGAGCCGGTCGAGATCGAGGCGGCCCTCCTCGCCGACGACCGGGTCTCCCGGGCTGTGGTGGTGGTGCGGGAGGACACGCCCGGGGACAAGCGCCTGACCGGCTACGTCGTCCCGGCCGCCCCCGGCGCGGACGTCAGCGCCGCGGAGCTGCGGGCGGCCGTCGCCGACCGGCTGCCGGCCCATATGGTGCCCGCCGCCGTGGTCGTGCTGGACGCGCTGCCGCTCACGGCGAACGGGAAGCTGGACCGGCGGGCCCTGCCCGTGCCCGCGTACCCGGCCGACGTGACCGGCCGGGAGCCGCGGTCGCGGCGCGAGGCGGAACTGTGCGCGCTGTTCGCCGAGGTGCTCGGCGTCGAGCGGGTCGGCATCGACGACAGCTTCTTCGTCCTCGGGGGCCACTCGCTGCTCGCCACCCGGCTGGTCGGGATCGTCAACGAGCGCCTGGCCGCGGCCCTTTCGCTGAAGGTGATCTTCGACCACGACACCGTCGCCGCGCTCGCGCCGTTGCTGGACGAGGCCCCGGCGGCCGGGGCGACGAGCCTGCCCGCCGCCGCGGACCGGCTGATCGCCGACGTCCACCTCGACCCCGCCGTCACCGCCGAGGGGCACACGCCCCGGGTGCCGGACGGGCGGGCCCCGCGCAGCGTCCTCCTCACCGGCGCCACCGGGTTCCTCGGCGCGTTCATCCTGCGCGAGGTGCTGGACCGCACGGCAGCGGACGTCTTCTGCCTGGTGCGCGCGGCCGATCCGGGGCAGGCCCTGAAGCGGGTCCACCGGACCCTGGACGGGTACGGACTGTGGGAGGAGCGGTTCGCGGGGCGGATCGTCCCCGTCCCGGGGGACCTGGAGCGGCCCCTCCTGGGACTGCCGCCGGAGCGCTTCGACCGGCTCGCGCGCCAGGTCGAGGCGGTCTTCCACAACGGCGCCCGGGTCAACCTCACCGAACCGTACGCGCGGCTGAGGAAGGCCAACGTGCTGGCGGTACGCGAGATCTGCCGGCTGGCGGCCCTGCACCGGGTGAAGCCGGTGCACTACGTCTCCACGCTCAGCACCGCCATCGCGGGCCCCGGCGACCCCGACGTCCTGCCCGAGGCATGGCGCAGCGACCCGGCCCTGCTGGAGTTCAGCGGCTACGCGGCGAGCAAGTGGGTCGCGGAGGGCATCCTCCGCCTCGCGCACGAACGGGGCATCCCGACCGCGGTCCACCGCCCGGCGCACGTCAGCGGCGACTCCCGCAGCAGCGTGGTGAGCGGCGACGACGCGCTCTGGCACTTCGTCAGGGCCTGCGTCGAGCTGGGCGCACGCCCGGCCACGGAGGTCGACTTCCAGGCGAACCTGGTCCCGGTGGACTTCGTGGCCAAGGCGTTCACCCATCTCGCGCTCGGCGGGCGGGCGGACGGCACGGTCTACAACATCGCCGCCCCGGCCGCGATCGGGACCGGGACCGTGCTGGACCGGGTGGCCGCCCTCGGCTATCGCCTGGAGCCCGTCCCGTACGACGCGTGGCGGCAGCGGCTCGCGGACGCGGCGGCCAGGACGTCCGTCTCCGAACGGACGTCGCTGCACGCCGCCCTGCTGCTGGACAGCGCTCCGCGGCCCGCCACCGGGGCGTACCGGCTCCGGGCCGACCGGCGCAACCTCCTGCGGGGGCTGGCCGGAACCCCGCTCGTCGGGGCCCCCGTCGGGTCCGCGCTGCTGCACCAGTACCTCACGTACTTCATCGAGACGGGCTTCCTGCCGAGGCCGCCGGAGGACGCCCACGAGAGCGGTGCGTGATGCCGACCGCCCGAGGAGAGGGAACACCCGTGAGCGCGAAGGACGTTGTCCGCAACAGCACGGTCCCGACGCACACCGCACGCCACTACGACCTGGTCTGCCGGGCCTGCGGCCACACCATGGCCGACGACGGACTCACCCTGCGCTGCCCGCGGAGCCACCCGCCGGCGCTGCTGCGCACCCGCTACCACGACCGGGAACTCGCGGTGAGCCCCGCGGCCGACGGCCTGTACCGCTACCGGCGCTGGCTGCCGGTCGTCCGCACCCTTCCCGGGGCGGGCCGGACGGTCGTCTACCGCGGCGAGGAGTCGGGGCGCGCGCTCGGCCTCGACGACCTGTGGATCGCGTTCAACGGCTACTGGCCGGAACGCGGCGCCGACCTGCGGACCGGCACGTTCAAGGAACTCGAGGCGTACGCCGTCTTCGGCCGGCTGCCCGAGCGTCCCCCGGTCCTCGTGGTGCCGTCCGTCGGCAACACCGCCGCCGCGTTCGCCTCCGTGTTCTCCAGGACCGGGGTGGAGTGCCTGCTCGTGGTGCCGGACAGCGGACTGCACCGGTTCGCCGCGGTCCCCGACCTCGCGCCGACCGTCCGGCTGGTGTCGATCGCGGGCGGCGACTACGACGACGCCATCGAACTGGCCGAACGGGTCTCGGCGTTACCCGGGTTCCGGGCCGTGGGCGGGGCGTGGAACGTCGCCCGGCGCGACGGCCTCGCCACGGTCCTGCTGTCCGCGGTCGAGGCGATGGGCACGCTGCCGGAGGTCTACGTCCAGGCCGTCGGCAGCGCGGTCGGGGCGATCGCGGTCCACGAGGCGGCCACCCGGCTGATCGCCTCCGGCCACTACGGCCCGGCGACACCGCGGCTGCTGATCTGCCAGAACGAGGGCGTCGCACCGGTGCACCGGCTGTGGCACGAAGGCGCCGCGGCCCGCGGCCCGGTGGACAAGCGGCAGCGCCGCGCCGCGACCGGCCGGGTGTACGCGGACGAACTCGTCAACCAGCACCCGCCGTACGCCCTCACCGGAGGCATCGAGGAGGCGCTGCGCACGAGCGGCGGTGACGTCCTGCACTGCCCCGGCGAGGCGGCCCGCGCGGCCGCCGAACTCTTCGCGCGGACCGAGGGGATCGACATCGAACCCGCGGCGGCGGTGGCCCTCGCCTGCCTGGGCCGATCCGTGCGGGAAGGCCGCGTGCCCAGGGGCGCCCGCGTCCTGTTGAACATCACCGGCGGTGGCCGCGCCCGGCTGTCCGCCGCGACACGCGACGGCCTCGCCCCCCGGCCGGTCCTGCGCCTTGACCCCGCCACGCTCGAATCCCCCGGCACCCTCCAGCGGGTCCGGGAGCTGTTCCCGGCGGCGGAGGCGTCCGCCTGAGCGCGCGGCAGGCCGCCCGGCCCCACGCCGCGCGAGCGGACGCGACATGTCCACGATGGGCGATACGAGTGGCCGTGGCGAGAGATTCCGCGGGCGCGGCGGGGAGCCGCCGGTGGCCGAGGTCCCCGCGGCGCGTCTCCTTCCACGCCGAGGCAGGGAAGCGAGAGAGAGAGCGGGACGGACGATGACGGATCAGCACGCGACGGGCCCGTACCCCTTGCGCGGCACGGGCGTTGCCCCGCTCGGAGCCGCGGTGGCCGGCCCGGCGCTGCTGCCTGGCAACGAGGGCTGCCGGAGGAGTGCGCCACCTTCGATCTGATGACGCCGGTCCGGCCGGCGGTGGCGGTCGGCGCGAGGGGAGGGGCCGACGCCCCGACCGGGTCGGCCGCCGCTTGACCCGCGCCCCGCGCTCGTACGCCCCGTGCTCGTACGCCTCGCGCGCGTACGCTTCGCGGCCGGCTCAGTGGAGCTGCGTGATGAGTTCGGTCGCGTAGTCGCACAGGGCCGAGCGGTGCGGCCGGCCGGTCTTGGCGAGCAGCTTGGCGACGTGCTTCTCCACCGTCCGCGGGGAGATGTACAGCCGCTCGGCGATCTCCTGGTTCCCCAGGCGCGGCGCGAGCAGCAAGAACACCTCGTACTCGCGTGCGGTCAGCCCCTGGCGTCGCAGCTGGGTCGGTACGCCGGGCGTTCCGTCCCGCCGCTGCCGGACGGTCGCGCCCGCCCGGCGCAGCAGGTCGCGGCAGCTGTTGGCCACGGCCGGCACGCCCGCGCTGTAGAAGTACTCCTCGGCGTCGCGCAGCCAGCCCACCGGGTCACCCCAGCGGTCGGCCAGCGCCACCGGCGCCACCAGCCGCTGGCCGAGCCGGCGGGCCATCAGGAACGGCTCGCCCGCTTCCTGCGCCTGCGCCACCGCGGCCTCGGCCGCCGCTCCGCGGCCGGCCCGGCCCTCGTGCACCGCGAACGCGAGCCGTTCGAACTGCCGGTTCCAGGGAAGCGCCGCGGAGGGGTCGGCGACGATCTCCGCGTGCTCCTCGGGGCCGGCCTGCCCGGTCAGCGCGCGCAGCAGCGGCCGCAGTCCGTAGCGGCCGTTGAGGTAGTGCACGGAAGGGTTGCCCTGCTCCCAGGCGAACGCCTCGTCGAGTTCGCGCAGCGCCCGCTCCTGGTCCTCCTCCAGCAGCGCGCAGATGGCGCGGCTGCCGAACGCCTGCGGCGACTGGAGCGACTGCTCACCGCCCCAGCGGCGGAACTCGGCCAGCTCCCGTTCCATCTGCCGGCGCCGCCCCTGGTGGGCGGCGAGCGCCACACGGGTGAGCAGGACGAACTGGTGGTTGTCGGCGTCCCGCAGCCGCGCGGTGCCCTCGGCGCAGCGGTCGGCCAGCTCCTGGGCCCCGGCGTAGTCGCCGCGCAGGACCTGCTGCATGGCCATGGCGGCCTCGGCCCGGTACATCAGTGCCAGCGCGCCGTGGCCGAGCGCCGCCCGGTGGGCCCGCTCCAGGCGGGCGGAGGAGCCGGTGCGCATGAAGTCGTTGACGCCCAGCCACATCAGGGTGTCGAGCTGCCACGCGGTCAGCCGGTGCTCGTTGGCCAGCACGAGGCACTTCTCCAGGTACGTGTCGGACTGCTCGAAGCCGTGCCGGCGGGCCAGCACGGCGAGTAACTGCCATGCCTGGCAGGCGATCTCCGGCAGCCCGGCGCGCTCCGCGCCGTCCGCGGCCTGCCGGGCCAGCCGTTCCGCCTCGTGGGTGCGGTCGCCGCCGCTCTCCCGCACGCCGGAGAGGATCAGATGGGCCTCGACCATCTTGACCGCCGGCCCCAGCGCGGCGCCGGCGGACGGGCCGTCGCCGTCGGGAACCAGCCGGAGCAGTTGGCGGACCTGGCGCACCCGCCCCGCGGCGTCCTCGAACCGCGCGGCCGTCACGGCCGCCCAGGCGATCCGGGCCTGCAAGGTGGCGGCCCGGACCGCGTCCAGCGCGCCAGGACCGGCCTCCGGCAGCTCGTCGGCCAGGGCGCAGGCCCGGTCCAGCTGGCCGTTCTCCACCAGCGTGTACACCAACTGCTCGACCAGCGGCGCCCGTTCGGCGGCCTGGTCGGCCCCGGGCAGCAGGTCGAGGGCCCGTTCGAGCAGTGACACGGCGGAGTTGACGGCGCCGCTGTCCAGTGCGGACCGGCCGGCCTCCGCGAAGCGCAGCGCGGCGGCCCGGGCGTCCCCGGCCGCCTGCCGCAGGGCGGCGACCAGGACGCACCACTCACCGGGCAGCCCGGGGTGCGCGCGTTCGATCGCGTCGGCGCCCCGGGCCGCGATCGCGGCGCGTTCCGCGGGCACCAGCGCGGCGACGAGAGCCTCGGCGGTGAGCGTGTGCCGGAACTCGTACCAGTCGCCCACCGGACGGCTGGGCGAGATGAGGTGGGCGTCCATGCCGGCTCGCAGATGGACCAGCAGGTCGCGGTCCGGCAGCCCGCTGACCGCCTGCAGGACCGCCAGCGAGAACCGCCGGCCGAGCACGGCGGCGCTGTTGAGCAGGGCCCGCCCGTCCGGGCTGAGCCGGGCGGAGCGCTGGGAGACGCTGTGCACGACGGTCCGGGGGACATCGATGTCCAGATCGCCGCAGACCTGCCAGCCGCCGGCCGGCCCGCGGCGCAGCACGTCGGCGCTGATCATGCCGCTGAGCAGTTCCTCGACGACGAACGGGTTGCCGTCGGCGTCCCGGGCGAGCCGGTCGACCACCTCCTGGGGCAGCCCGACCGCCGCGTCGTGCGGCGGCGGTCCGGTGGCCGCGAGGGCCGCTTCGGCCATCACCCGGACCTCCTCGCCGGTCAGCGGGCGCGGTTCGGCGAGGACCGCGGACCGGCGCTGGGCGACCTGCCGGGCCAACTGCTCGGCCGGTCCTGGCTCCGGGCGGAGGGTGGCCAGCAGGAAGATCGGCTGCCCCCGGAGGTTGTCGCACAGGTACTCGATGAGGGCGAGGGTCTCGGTGTCGGCGTCGTGCAGGTCCTCCAGGACCAGCAGGCAGCCCGGGTGCCGGTGCTGCGTCAGGTCCCGTCCGATGGTGACCAGCAGCCGCAGCATCGCCTCGGCCGTCTCCACCGGCGAGGCCGGCGCGCCTGGGTGCCCGGTGGCGCGCCACTCGGGCAGCAGGCCGCCCAACGCCGAACGGTACGGGGCGAGTTCGGCGTCCTCGGGCAGGCCGCCGAGCCGGACGAACGACAGCAGGGCCTCGGCGATCGGGCGGAAGGGCGCGGCGGCGCCGCTGGCGGCCCCGGACCGGCCGCGCAGCACCGCCAGGCCGCGGGTGAACGCGCGGAACGCGCACTCCGCGGCCAGGCGCGACTTGCCGATCCCGGCCTCGCCGAGCAGGAACACCGCCCGGCCGTCCCCTTCACGGGCAGCGGCGAGACTCGCGTCGAGCACGGCGAGTTCAGCGCCGCGCCCGATCACCGTTGGTGATGTGATGAGCACCAACGGAGGGTATCTCCGGCTCTGATCATCTGCCAGGGGCGGGGGGAACGCTCGTCGGTTCCTCCGGTGCGGTCAGTAACCCCCGGGGTCGCACATGGAGGTGAAGGTCAGGGAGTAGGTGGGAAACACGGTGGAGGGCTCCTCCTCCATCGTGGCCAGGCCGGCCAGCAACTGGGCGCGGCGGCCGACGACCGCACCCGTGCCCAGGCGGATGGCGCCCGCTGGGTGGGCGACGACGGCCCCGTTCCGGGCAGCGGGGTTCTTCCACACGTTGACGAGGGCGTTGTCGCTCATCGGATGCTCTCCTTCGAAGGGCCGGGGTGGGCGGTCACGAGGCCGGCGACTGCAACAGCAGTACCGAGGGAACACGGGAAGCGAAGCCGAGCTGCAGCAACGCGTGCCCGATGCCGGCCAGGCCGGTCAGCAGCCCCGGGCTGCTGACGGAGTCGGGTGTCCCGCAGCGCGGGCCGAACCGGTCCAGCGCGGCCAGCAGCGCGGCCGCGCGGGGCAGGGCCGCGCCGGGCCGGGCACGGCCCGCGCGGGACGCGGCGAGGAGGAGGTCGAGGGCTCCCGCCTCGCCGTGGCAGAGGCTGTGGTCGCCCGCGGTCGGCGCGGCGGCGCGCGCGACCACGAGATCCAGCAGCGCGGCCAGCTCGGGGACGTCCGCGGCGGCCGCGCTGTCGGCGATCGCCAGCGCGGTGCCCGAGAGTTCGTCGCACCAGCCGGTCCCGACCGGGGCCGTCGCGCACCGGCCCGCCGCCGTACGCAGCGCGGCCAGGCCGGCCGCCGCGTATGCGGCTCCGCCGCCGGTCGCGGTGTGCCCGGGTCCGCCGCCGGGTGCCGCGTATCCGGGTCCGCCGCCCGAAGTCGCGTGTCCGGGCTGGCCGTTGGCTCCCGCGTGTCCGGGCTGGCTGCCGGTCGTGGTGTGTCCGGGTGTGCTGCCGGTTGCGGTGTGCCAGAGTCCGTTAGCCGGTGTCGCGTGTTCGGGCTGGCCGTTGGCTCCCGCGTGTCCGGGCTGGCTGCCGGTCGTGGTGTGTCCGGGTGTGCCGCTGGTCGTGGTGTGCCAGGGTCCGCTGGCCGGTGTCGCGCGGCCGGGTCCACTCCCGGTCGCCGTGGACCCGTGTTCGCTGCCGAGTGTCGCGTGTTCGGGCTGGCCGTTGGCTCCCGCGTGTCCGGGCTGGCTGCCGGTCGTGGTGTGTCCGGGTGTGCCGCCGGTGGCGGTGTGCCAGGGTCCGCTGCCAAGTGCCGCGTGGTCGGGTCCACTCCCGGTTGCCGTGGACCCGTGTTCACTGCCGGGTGCCGCGTATCCGGGTCCGCCGCCCGGAGTCGCGTGTCCGGGTGTGCCGCTGGTCGCGGTGTGCCAGGGTCCGCTGGCCGGTGTCGCGTGTTCGGGCTGGCCGTTGGCTCCCGCGTGTCCGGGCTGGCTGCCGGTCGTGGTGTGTCCGGGTGTGCCGCTGGTCGCGGTGTGCCAGGGTCCGCCGCCCGGTGTCGCGTGGCCGGGCCGGCCGTTGGCCCCCGCGTGTCCGGGCTGGCCGCCGCCAGGTGCAGCGTGTCCGGGTCCGCCGTGGATCGCCGCGTGTCCGGGCGCGTCGCCGGCTGCCGCGAACCGCAGCAGCGCCCAACCGACGCCGGCGGCCCCGGTGCTGAAACCACCGGTCGGCAGGGCGTCGGGTGCGTGGGCGGCGAGACGGTCGGCGCAGGCCCGCGCGACGCGGCCCGCCGCCGCAGACCCGGTGGCCCGCTGCACGGCGACCATCGCCGCCAGGCAGCCGGCGTCGCCGTCGAGGACCCCGGGCTGCGGGCTCGCACCGGCCGCGGCCGCGGCCAGGTCGACCGTCGCGGCGGCCCAGCCGGCGATCTCCGCGTCGTCCAACAAGGTGGCGAGCCGGCTGAGCGCGTAGGCGATCCCGCCAAGGCCCGCGAAACCCGCGCCGATGGCGGGCAGGTCGGCCGGCCGCTCGGCCAGCGCGGCGAGCAGGCCCGGCAGCGGGGCCAGCGCGCGCCGCGCGACCGAGGTGTACCGCTCGGTGCCGGTGAGGTCGGCGAGCTCCGCCAGGAAGAGCGCGGTGCCGCAGTAGCCGTGCGGCAGTCCGGCGCCCAGCGGCTGGACCGCCCAGATCCGGTCGTCCAGGGGCTCCAGGCCCAGCCAGTTGACCCGCCGGCCGTCGTCCTGGGCGCTGGCCAGGATGCGGTCGGCTATGCCGCAGGCGGTCGCCAGCAGCCGCTCGGCGTCGGGCACGGTGGCGGCCGGCGGGCCGGGCGGCGCGACGGCGGCGCGCGGTCCGCCGTCGCGGCGCCGGGTCGCGAGCGTGGCGCGGATCATCCACTCCTGGTCGAAGCGGTCGGTCTCGCCCATCGCCGCGATCCGGCGCTCGGCCCGGGCCAGGCCGCACTCGGTGACCAGGCCGTCGACCGTCAGCGGGCCGACCGCCAGTTCCGTCGTACCGGGGGAGCAGGCGGCCACGGGGACGTCCCCCGCCCACAGTTCGGCCAGCTCGGCGCCGACCAGCGCGCGCAGCCCCGGGCCGCCGGCCGATTCGCGCCACAGCGTGTCGAGGAGCCGGTCCCGGTCGAGCGCGTCGCGCAGGACGTCGGGATGAGTGGACTCGTCCAGCAGGACCGCGTACGAGCGGGTGGGACGGACCACCGCCCGCGTCACATCGTGCGTGAAGCGGGCCAGCAGGCCGCCGGGGCCGGTGAGTTCCGTACGGTGGCCGGCGATCACGTCGTAGCCCGCCCGGAAGCCGGCGACGAGGGAATCCACGTGGAGGGCGGGGTCGGCTTCGGCGTCGCGCAGCAGCGGCCGGTTGGCCGAGCCGCGGAACACCCCCACGGTCCGGACCAGTTGCATCTCGTCCGTCCCGGGCGCCGACCAGCCGGTCACCTCGCCGGGCAGCGGGGTGTCCCGGTCACCGCCGAGACCGGAGACGTCCAGCACGCCGTGCTCGCCGACCAGGAAGAACGGCAGCAGCGCGGTCCGCGCGACCGACGCCGTCAGCACCGCCTGCGCCGGGTCGCCGCCCGCGGGCCCGGACAGGTCCGGGTGGAAGAGCGTCTCCAGGTCGACCAGGACGGGCTGGTCGGCGCAGGCGATCAGGTTCTCGAAGTGCATGTCGGTGGCGCCGAGCGCGTGGATCAGGGCCAGCAGCGCGCCGAGCCGCCAGTAGAACCGGCCCACCTCGGCCGGGCCCGCGCACGGTGCGGCCGCGGCGTACTCGACCCAGCCGTAGCCCGAGCGTTCGAGCACGGCCAGATCGCGCAGATCCAGGCCGTCCAGGCGGGAGTTGAGCCAGCGGACGGTGTCGTTGAAGTGCCCGTGCACGGTGACCGGGCGGGGCTTGAACACCACCCGGGCGCCGTGTTCGAAGGACAGTACGGCGACCGCCCGTCCGCCCTGGTGGCGGTCGCCGGCGCTCATGTCCACCTGGACCAGCAGGCCGGGGTCGACGCCGCCGAGGAGACCTTCGACCACTGCGGTCCGGTCGGCGACCAGGCGCCGCAGCAACTCGGTCCAGGCCGCCACAGCCTGATCGCAGGTCTGCGCCAGCAGCCGTGCCAGGACCGGGTACTCGGCGACCAGGGCGCGCAGTCCCGCCCGGGCCGAGGTCTGCCGGACGAAGTCGTGGAACCGGCCTTCCGGAGTGCTGCCGCGCAGCCGCTCGCGCACTCTCAGGACGTTGAGTTCGAGCACCAGGGTCCGCCGGGCGAGCTGCACGAGCGCCCGGCCCAACCCGTCGGTGAAGCAGCCGCGGAGCGCCTCCTGGTCGGTCAGCTCCGCGAGGCCGTACCGTTCGACCGCCCGCAGCAGCCGCGTGGCCGCCGTCTCGGTGAACGGCGCGAGCACCGTGGCGAAGCCCGCCGACCACGAGCCGCCGGCCGGCAGCGGCGGGTCGAGCGGAGCGCAGGCCAGCGCGTCCTCGACCGTGCCGACCCAGCCGGGCCTCTCGATCCGGCCGGCCAGGGCCGCGGGCTCCTCGGCGAGCAAGGCGCGCAGGCCGTCCTCGTCCAGCCCCCGGTCCGCCAGCCGGGCCCGCAGCAGCGCGGGCGAGGAGTAGTCGGACCGCCAACTCTCCGCCAGGCTGGGGGTGCCGGCGGATATCGGGGGCGGCGGCAGCCGCTCGGCCAAGGCCACGCCGCCGGTCCACCACGTCTGCGGATCGATCACGCCCGCGATCCTGCCATCGATGGCCCGCACCTCCTATGGGGGACGGCCCCCATATTCCGGTGCGGGCGGGGGCCGTGACCGGTGGGCGCGGTGGAATGCGGGGGGCGGTCCCCATAGGAAGCCGGTACCCGGCAGGCGACGCTCGATCCATCACGACGACGGCTCGGCACGGCCGAGCAGCACGGGTGCGGGCGGGCACGTTTCCGGTCCGGCCGCACCCGGCACCGCACCCGTGCCGACGCGGGTGCGGCCGTGCCCGGACGGCGGTGGTGCGGGTCGCGCAGGGCTCCTGCGGACCTCCGAGAGCGGGACACCGGATCGAGGTGGTGCCAGGTATGCGTGCAACGTCCGTTACCGCCCGCGCATTCATCTCAGCCGACCGCCCCGGCGCCGTAGCCGTCGGCACGTACCCGAACTCCGTGGAGGCACGCCATGCGCGATGACCAAGCCCGCGAGCAGCCGGCGCAGAGCCCCGACACCGTTCAGGCCCCCGCGGCGAGCCGCGCGTCCACCGCTGCCTCCGCGGCGGACGACCTCCGGCCCGGCGCCGCGGGCCGCGGCCCGCGGCCGGCCGGCGCGGCCGCGCCCGCTCTCCCTCGCCGGTCTCCGGCCGCCGGCGCCGCGAGCCGGCGCCTCGCGGCGCAGCGGCCCCACCGGACGGTCCTGACCTACCAGCGGGCCGTCCGGCACGGGACGCCGGGAGCGCGGGAGCGGGCCCGGCTGGAGGCGGTGCGGCTGCTCGGCGGCCACCCCGCGACACGGTCGGACGACGCGGCGCGCCTGGAGGCCGCGGTCGCCGAGGCGAGCGCCGTCGCGGCGGTGATCGAGGCCCCCCGCAGGCAACTCCTGCTGGCGGTGGACGCGTTGTTCCGCGGCCGCTTCTCCCAGGCGGCCGCGCTGGTGGACACGGCGTGGGTGGACATCGAGCGGCTGGGGCTCCTGGGCCTCGGAAGCCACGCGCTGGCCGTGCAGGCGCTGATCCACGCCCACCAGGGCCGGCGGGACGCGCTGGCCGACGCCTCGGCGCGCTTCGACGCCTGGCGCGGGGACCGCGAGGACGAGGTGCCGATCGTGCGGGGACTCGGCCACGCGGTCTGCGAGTTGCTGCACGGCGCCGGCGAAGCCGCACGGGCCCTCCTGCACCAGCTCCACGCCGGAGACGGCGACCGCGCGGGGAGCGGCGAGCACTCCGACACCCACCACCTGTGCGGCCCGTACGGCCTCACCCTGCTGCTGGACTGCGTGGACGGCTCGGCGGGCCGGCGCGACCATGCGGCGATCTCCGCCCACCCGGCCGGCCGGCTGCCGTGGAACGCGTTCTTCGTCCACCTCGCCGACGCCGTGCTGGCCGGCCGCGAAGGCGATGCCCGCGCCGCGGAGAGCGCGCTCAGGCAGGCGTGCGCGGTCGCGGCGAGCTATCCGCCGGCGCGCCACCTCGGCCTGGGGCTGGTCGCCCGCACGGCTGCCCGTGACGGCTGGGGCGAGCCGGTCCGCTGGCTCCAGGAGGCCGAACTCTTCTACGCCGCGCACGGGATACAGCCCGCCGCCCGGCACTGCCGCAGCCAGTTGCGCGACCTCGGCGAGCGGGTGCGGCAGCGCCGGCACGGCAGCGCCGACGTGCCCGAGCGGCTGTGGCGCCTCGGCGTGACCGTGCGCGAGTTCGAGGTGCTCACCCGGCTCGGCCGCCGCCACACCAACCGCGAGATCGCGGCCGCGCTCCACCTGTCGCACCGCACGGTGGAACGGCACGTGGCCAACCTCCTGGAGAAGACGCAGGCGGCCAACCGCCGGGAGTTGGCCGCACTCCTGACACCGGAGCCCAGGGACCCGGTCGGCGCGTACGGGTGAGCACCGCCCGTGCGAGCCAGATCGCGGTCCGCCGCTGCCCGGCCCGGCGGCGAAGACCCGCCCCCCGCGCGCCCGCCGGCGACCGCGCGGGCGCGCCCGGGGGGAGGCGCCGCCGCGGAGACGCCGCCTCGCCCGCCGACGGCCGCGGACACCCGGCCCGGAGCGGCGAACCCGGCACGACCGCCGGGGAACAGGCCGAACACGGAGCTGGGGAACAGGCCGTACACGGAGCCGGGGAACAGGCTGTACACGGAGCCGGGGAACAGGCTGTACACGGAGAGGATCGCGCCACCCACGATGAGACGTACAGCGACTCACACCCCGGTGAGCGTCGAGGAGTTGGTCGGCGCCTGCCTCGACGGCGCGTCCCTGCTGGTGGAGATCGCCGGTGAACCCGGCAGCGGCAGGACCCGGCTGCTCGGTGAACTCGCGGCCGGCGCGCGTCGTGGCGGGCTGCTGGTGGCGCACGGCCTCCAGGTCGTCCGGGCATCGCCGGGCCGCGGCGTGGTGCGCTGCCTGGACGACCTCGACCGGGCCGGCCCCGAGACGGCGCGACCGCTGCGGCGCCTGCTGGCCGAGCGCCCGTCCGTGCCGACCGTGATCACGTACACGGTGTCGACCGGCCAGCCGCCGATCTGGCTGGTGTCCTGCCTCGCCGCGGCCAGCGACAGCTACCGGACCCACCGGATTCCGGTCGGGCCGCTGACCCCGGAGGATTTCGCCGCCCAACTGCCCCCTGGCACCGGCCCGATGCGTGAGGGGCTGCTGTACGAGCTGAGCGGCGGCGTCCCGGGCTGGCTCGGCGTGCTGAGCCACCTCACGTCGCCTCAGTTGCGGGAGCTGGCGACCGCCGACCACCCGCCGGGCACCGTCCCGCTGCCCGCCAACTGCCCTCCGCTGCGCGCCCTCGACGGGCTCGCCCCTGAGCAGATCGAGGTGGTCCGCTGCGCGGCCGTGCTCGGCGATCCGTTCGCCCCCGCGCTGGTGGCGGCCGTCGCCGACCGCGCGACGCACGCGGTGCTGAGCGTGCTCGACGACCTGGTGGCACGCGACCTGATCCGCGCGGTCGACGGTGGCGCGCCGCTGTTCCGCTTCCGCCATCCGCTGCTGCGCACGCTGCTGTACGCCAGAACGCCCCCGGGCCGGCGCATCACCGCACACACGCGAGCCGCGGAAGCGCTGGACCGGGTCGGTGCGCCCCTCGTGCAGCGCGCGCCGCATCTGGCCCGGTCCGCCGAGCAGGGCGACCGGCGGACCGCGTGCCTGCTGGCCCGCGCGGCGCGAAACGTGCTGGACACCCGGCCGGCCACCGCGGCGTCCTGGCTGCGCGCCGCCCTGCGCATCCTGCCCGACGACGACGCCGCCGACCCTGACGGCCCAGGTGACCCCGAAGGCATCAGGCCCGCCGAGCGTTTCCGTATAGCGGCGCTGCTGTACCACGCGGCCGAACGCACCGGGCAGTACGCCGAGTGCCGTCGCCTCCTGCCCGCCCTGCTGGAGGCCGCGGGGAACGACGCCACGCCCGCGACCTGTCCCGGGGACCTGCTCGACAGGACCCTGATCGTGGACCTGCACACCCGGCTGGAGTCCGACCTGGGGCGCCGCCGCCTCGCACGGGCGCTGCTGGACGCCGAGTTGGCGGCAGACCCGCGGCCCGGCGCCCGCGGCGAGCGCGTCCTGCTCCTGCGGAAGGCCGCGATGGCCGCGGCCGAGGGGGACCTGCCGGCCACCCGCCGCCACGTCCACCAGGCGCTTCGGCACGCCGACCGCGCTCCCGACGTGCTGCGCGTGGACGCCGCGGCCACGCTCGCCCTGGCGGGGGCGATGGCCGGCGATCCACCCCGGCCGGCCGGGACCGACGGCGCCGACGGCATCCTGGACGCCGTCCGGATGGCCGACGCGCTCGGCGACCCCGAACTGGCCGGCAGGCTCGATGCCGTGGCCCGCCTGGGCTGGGCCCTCAACCTCGCGGAGCGGCACGGCGACGCGCTCCGGCTGCTCACCCGGGCACTGGGAATCGCCCGCCGTACGGGGCGCGTTGCCGCGTTGCCGCCGCTGCTGCTCGGCCGCGGCTACGGGCATGCCGCGCTCGGCGGCCTGTCCGCCGCGCTGCGCGACACCCGCGAGGCGGAGGAGACCGCGCTGCTGCTCGGCGACGGTGAACGGGCCGGCTGGGCGCGGGTGCTGCGCGCGTGGACCACCTTGTGGTGCGAGGGCCCGGACGGCGCGGCGGATCTCGCTGATCACGTGCTGCGGCAGCACCCGGGCCCTGGGGCGCTGGGGGAGGCGGCGGCCGGCGTGCTCGGGTGGGCCCGGCTGGCCCAGGGGCGGCCCGGGGAGTGCCTTGCGCTGGTACTGCCGGCCGCACGCGGTACGGATCGGCCGCCGGTGGCCGGAGTGCGGGTGCTGTGGTGGTCGGCGGCGACCGCGGCGGCCTCGGACCTGGGCGCGGCCGGCGCCCGGGAGTACGCCACCCGGGCCGCACAGGGGGCAACCGCCTTTCCCACGGCCGGAGCACGGGCCGAGGCCCTGCGCGCGCAGGCCCTGCACACGCCGGACGAGGCCGCCGTACGGTCGCTCTCCGCCGCCGTGGAGCTGTCGGCCGCGGCCGGCCTCGCGGTCCTGGAGTGCCGGGTCCGCCTCGAACTGGCCCAGCGGCTGGTCGCGGTGGGCCGGCTGGAGGACGCCGCCACCGAGGCGGGACGGGCGAAGGAGCGGGCCGACCGGATGGGCGCCCGCTGGCTGCGCGGGGTCGCCGTCGACACCCAGCGCAGGATCGGGGCCAGCCGGCCGCGCCGGACATCCGCGCGGCAGGGCCCCCGGAGCCGGGAGGGCGAGGTGCTGTCGGCACGGGAGGAGCAGATCCTCGACATGGTCTGCCGGGGGATGTCCAACCGGGAGGTGGCCGGCGCGCTGTTCGTCTCCGTCAAGACCGTGGAGGCGCATCTGACCCGGATCTTCCGCAAGACCGGCGCCCGTTCGCGGGCCTCCCTGGTGGCCGCCTTCGCTCCGGTGCGGCCGGTTCGGGTGTGACGGCGTCGGGTTCAGCGGTTCGGCGGCGGGCCGGTGCGGGGTCGCGGGGCCTGTACCGGATGCCGTGTTAGGGGACGGGGGTCGGGAGGGGTGCGTTCCAGTGGCCGACCAGGGTGGCGTATCCCGGGTGTGTGGCGAGTAGTTCGGCGTGTGTGCCGTACGCGTGGCCGTCCGCGTCCAGGATCAGTACCCGGGCGGCCCGGGCGGCACTGCTCAACCGGTGGGCGACCACCACGAGCGTGCCCGGGCGGCGGGCGAAGGCCGCCTCCACGGCGGCCTCGGCGGCGGGGTCGAGGTGGCAGGTGGCCTCGTCCAGGATCACCAGGCGGGCGGGGGAGGCGTACACCCGGGCCAGCGCGATCAGTTGGCGCTCCCCGCTGGACAGCGTGCTCGCCGGGTCGGCGAGTTCGGCGTCGTAGCCGCCGAGCCGGGCCGGCAGCGGGCCCAGACCGACCGCCGCGGCGGCCCGGTCCAGCGTGTCGTCGGAGGAGTCCGGCGAGAGGTAGGCGATGTTCTCCCGCAGCGTGCCGGGAAAGACGTACGCCTCCTGCGGCACCAGGGCGACCGAAGCCGCGCGCTCGGCCTCGGGCAGCGCGGCGATCGCCCGCCCGCCCAGCGTGACCCGGCCCGCGTCCGGCTGCCCGATCCCGGCCAGCAGCCCGGCGAGCGTGGACTTGCCCACGCCGCTGGGCCCGACCAGGGCGAGATGGCCGGCGTCGGGGACGGTGAAGGAGACGTCGCGCAGGACGGGGGCGGCGTGCGGACCGTAGGCGAAGGTGAGCCCGTGCACGGCGAGTTCCGCGTCGCCGTCGCCCGCGGGACCCTCCGCCGGCGCGGGCGGGTCGGGCCGGGCGGAGGTGGCGGCCAGCCGGGCGGCCAGCACGCGGAGCTGGCTCCAGAAGCCGGCCACCGAGCCGGTCATCTGCTGGAGCGCCGGGATCAGGTACGCGGTGACGTAGCTGACCGCGCCGATCACGGCCCCCGGCGACACCGTCCCGTGGCGCACCAGGGACGGCCCGGCGAGCAGCAGGCCCAGGACCGGGAGTTGGCCGCCGATCAGGATCACCGGGACGCGGAGCGCGTTCGCCCAGGCCACGGTGGTCGCCGCCCCGGCCGAGGCGGCGGCCGCCCGCTGCACCTCGGCCAGCGCCTCGCGGCGGGCCCCGAGGGCGGCCACGTCGCGCGCCGCCCCGACCACCGAGCCGGTGGCGGCGGCCACCCGCTCCTCCGCGAGCAGGAAGGCGGCCCGGCGCCGGGTGAGGGTGCGCATCGCCGGGACGAAGGCCGCCACGGCCGCCAGCAGCGGCACCGCGACCACGACCGCCATCCGCAGGTCGAGGGAGGCCAGGCCGAGCAGCGCGGCCAGCAGGTTCACCGCCAGCGGCAGCGCCGTCCGCAGCAGCGCGGAGACCGTGCCGCGCACCGCGTCCACCTGGCTGCTCAACCGGGTCACCCCGGCGGCGTCGGGCCCGGCCCCGGGCAGTCCCTCGTGGACGGCCCGGCGCAGCGCCCCGCGCACCACCCGGCGCACCAGCTCGTCCCGCATCGGCTCGACGATCGCGGCCAGCGGGTCGAACACCGCCCGCTGGGCCGCCGCGCGTACGCCGTACAGTGCGGCGATCCCGGCCAGCCAGCCGATCCCGACCATCGGCCGGCCGGCCAGGAAGCCGTGGTCGAGGGCCGTGGCCAGCATGCGGCCGGAGGCCAGCGCGGGCGCCGCCTGGACGGCCGACCAGCCCAACGCCCGCACCAGCGACCGCCGGGAGCCGGCCGTCGCCTCCCGCAGCAGCCGCAGCCCCGGGTCAGATCCCACGATGTCCGGCATACCGCTCCCCGCCCTTCTCCTCGCCCGTGCCGTGATGCACGGCGTCCTCCGGCCCCGGGGTGCCGTGTTCGGCTCCATCCGCGGCGAACACCGCCCGGTACGCCGGGTCGCGCCACAGCTCGGCGTGCGTGCCGCGGGCCCGGACCCGGCCGCCGTCCAGCCAGACCACCTGGTCGCAGCGGGCGGCCGTGGCCACCCGGTGGGCCACCACGATCCGGGTGCGCCCGGCGAGCGCGCCGGTGACCGCCGCGCTCACCTCGGACTCGGTGACGGTGTCCAGGCCCGAGGTGGCGTCGTCCAGCACGTAGACCCGGGCCGAGCGGGCCAGGGTGCGGGCCAGACCGAGCCGTTGGCGTTCGCCGCCCGACAGGGGCACCCGCTCCATCGGGGTGTCGTAGCCGTCGGGCAGCCGCCGGACGAATCCGTCCGCGGCGGCGGCCCGCGCGGCCTCCCGCACGGTGTCCCGCGACAGCCCGGGCCGCCCGTAGCCGATGGTCTCGCGCACGGTGCCGCCGAGCAGGGCGGGCCGTTCGAAGGCGTAGGTGACCGCGGACCGCAGCGGGTCCTCCGCCAACTCCCGCACCGGGCGGCCGTCGAGCAGCACCTCGCCCTCGTCCGGGTCCGCGAGCCGGCCGGGCAGCCCGGCGAGCACGCTCTTGCCCGAGGCCGTGCGGCCGACCAGCGCCACGCAGGCGCCGGCCGGGATGTCCAGGTCGATCCGGTCCAGCACCGGCGCGCCGGTCGGGCGCTCGGCAGCCGAGTCCCCGGTCGGCCGCTGCGCACCCTCCGCCGCGGCGGCCAGGACGGTGACCCCGCGGAAGGACACCGCGCCCGCCCCCGGACCGGGGGCCCCGGTCCCGTAGCGGACACCCGGGTGCGCGAAGGTCCCGGCGAGGCGGCCCGCGGCGGCGCGCGCCTGGGCGAGGGTGAAGAACACGTCGACCTGCTGCACCGCGGGGAAGGCGAGTTGGAGGTATCCGGCCACCGCCACCAACTCCCCGGGCGAGAGCCGCCCGTCCGCGACGCCGAGGCCCGCCACCGCGAGCACCAGCGCCTCGGTGAGCGAGAGCAGCAGGCCGAACTGCCAGACGGTGCCCTTCTGCAACCGCCACATCCGGTACCCGGCCGCGGACACCTCCCGCAGTGGCGCGAGCACCCGGGTCACCTCGCGGTCCAGCGTCCCGGAGGCCCGGATGGTCCGGGCCCCGGAGAGCGCGGCCAGCAGCCGCACGGCGATACGCGACTGGGCGGCCAGATAGCCGCTCTGGACCCGTGTCACCCGGCTCACGAAGCGGCGGGTGATCAGCACCGTCAGCGGGACGACCACCAGGAACGCGAGCCCGCAGCGCCAGTCCAGCCACCACAGGGCGACCAGCGCCGCGGCCGAACCGGTCACCGTCACACCCCATTCGGCCACCGCGACGGGCAGCGCCCCGGCCTGCTGGGCGGCCTGGGTGACCTGGGTGACCGCCTCGCCGGCCGGCACCGGCGAGCGCCCGCCCAGGCCGAGCAGATGGCCGACCGTGCGCAGTTGCAGCCAGCGGGTCCCGTACGCGGCGCAGGACACGCCGAGCGGTGCCATCAGCGTGTCGCCGACCGCGCCGGCCGTGGTCACCGCGCCCCAGGCCAGCGCCGGGCCGACGCCGCTTCGGCCGTGCAGCACCGCGTTCACCGCGGCGGCCAGCAGGGCGGGCAGGGCCAGCGCGGCGGAGATGCGCAGCACCATCAGGGCGACCAGCAGGGACAGCCGTCCGCCGGTGTGCCGGACGGCCCCGGCCAGCAACCGGCCCGCGCCCTGCGGGCGGTCGCCGCTGCCCGGCCCCGGCACCGCCTCCGGCCCCGGTTCGTTCCTTGTCACGTGATCGCCTCTCTTCCCCTCGCCGTGCGGGCGTCCCCCGGGTACGCGGGAGGGGCGCCGGAACAGGTCCGGCACCCCTCCCGCTGCTGTCGACCGGTCTCCGTGACGGGCCGGAGCCGTCAGCCGGTGACCTTGCAGGTGTACGTACAGCTGTCGAAGGTGCAGGTCACGGCGCACTGCATCGCGTCGGTGTCCTGGTCCTCGGGCAGGGCCTGCAGAGCGTCGAGGTCGAGCTCCATCGGTCTGCCCGGACTATTCGGTGAGGGTGCAGGTGGCGGGGCAGGAGTAGGTGCTGCACGTCCAGGTGCACTCCATCTCCGTGGTGTCGTCGCCGCCGGGGAGCAGTTCCAGCGCGTCGATGTCTGAGTTCATGGCTTTCTCCTTCTGGGTGGTGGCGCTCAGTTGGTGGAGGTACAGGTCTCTCCGCCGCAGGTCTGGCCGTAGCCGCAGGTGACGGTGCACAGCATCTGCGTGGTCGGCTCCTGCTCGGCCGGCAGGGCCTGCAGGGCGTCGATGTCGATGTCCATGGGTTCCTCCTCTCGGGGTGGCGTGGTGTGCGGGGTGGCCGCGTGCCGTCGCGGGCACGCGGGCGGGTTCCCTCCGCGGTCAGGGGCGGTCCGCCATCCAGGGGCGCGGGCCGCCGTGGTCGAGCCGCAGGAGGAAGCTGATGACGCCGGCGGTTCCGGTCTGGTAGCCGGCGGTGAAGGCGCTCGCGCCCTCGTCCGGGACGAGGCGCAGGCCCCCCACGACCGCGTGCCGTGCGTACAGCACCGTGGCCAGGTCCTCGGCCCAGGCGCGGTAGGGACCCTCCGGCCGGGCCGCCGCGAGGTCGAGCAGGAACTCGCCGTCCCCGGCGAGGCCGTGGCAGACGGCGGTGGGGGAGGTCCAGGCGGCGGCGCGGACCGACTGGGCCGCTTCCTGCGCGAGCCGGAGGTGGCGTTCCTCGCCGGTGGCCTGCCCCAGCCGCAGCAGGAAGGTGCCGACGCCGGAGGAGCCGCTGCACCAGTGGTAGATCAGTCCGGTGCCGGGCTTCTCGTCCAGGTCGGAGCGCCAGCGGGCGCCGACCTGGCCGCGTTCGGCCTCGGCCGCCAGGGTGTCGCCGGCCATGACCGCCAGGTCCAGGGCGGACCGCTGTCCGGTCGCGTCGGCCGCGGCCAGCAGGAACGCGCCGATCCCGGCGACGCCGTGCGCGAACCCGAGGTGCCGGATGCCCGCCAGCTTGGAGTCGAAGTCCGGGGGCACCTGCCAGACCACCCGGTCCGCGGTGCGGTCGGCGGCGGCGACCAGCGCGTCGGCGCACCGCGCGACCCGTTCCAGGAACTCCCGCCGCCCGGTGGCCTGCCAGAACTTGAGGTGGGCGAGCCCGGAGCCGGCCGCCCCGTGGCAGATGTCCGGGTTGGGCCACACCACCGGGAGCGAGAGCGCCAGGTCGGTGGCGTGCGCGGCGAGCGTGTCGTCGCCGAGGTGCCGGGCGGCGTCGTACAGGGCCCAGGCGGTGCCGGCGCGGCCGAAGTAGAGGCCGGGCAGCAGTTGCGGCACCTCCGTACGGCGCCGGTCGATCCAGGCCGCGACGCGCCGGACGGCGACCCGCAACTCCTCCCGGTCCAGCGCCCGGTCGGCCCGCACCAGGGTGCCCAGCACGCCGGCCGCGCCGTACTGCACGTTGCACGGGTCGGTGCCGTCGCCGAACGCGCTGCCGGACCAGAGGCGTTGGGCCGGGCCCTCGGGGTCGGCCATGCCCCTCAGCAGGTGGGTGAGGCCGTCGTCCACCAGCCCGGCCCGGATCTCGCGGCCCGCGGTGGGGCGGTCGGGTCGGCCGCCGCGCGACCAGACCGGGACCGGCACGGTCTCCGTCTCGGCCGCGTCTCCCGCGGTCTCCGCGGTGGTCGGCCCGGCGTCAGTCGCCGCACCAGCGGCTGCCTCGGTCACCTCGGCTGCCCCGGTCGCCCGGGCTGTCCCGGCTGCCGCGTCCGCGAGGAACCCGGCCAGCCGGGCCGACGTCCAGCGGTCCTCCGGGCGTTCGGCCATCAGGCCGAGGATCGCCGGGGTGAGCAGCCGGGCGGCCGGACGCTCCTCACCGAGCAGGGAGAGCACCAGGGCGATGCGCTCGCCTGCCGTGCGGCCGGCGGGGGCGTACGGTCTGTGCGAGCCGTGCGCGCCCTGCGGGTCGTCCGAGCTGTCCGAGCTGTCCGAGCTGTCCGGGGCGAAGGACGGCGGTATCCCGGTGGCCAGGAAGTACAGCACGCCGCCGAGGGCGTAGCGGTCGACCTCCGTCCCGAACGCGGGCCCGACCCGCGGCTCCGCGGTCTGCTCGGGCGCGCCGAACCCGGGGGTGTGCACGCGCAGGATACGGGTGCCGGGGGTGGTGGCCCACTCCGCGTCGATCAGCACCAGCCGGTCCTCCGGCGTGACCATGATGTTGTTCGGCGTGAAGTCCTGGTAGACGACGCCGCGTCGGTGCACCTCGTCGAGCAGCGCACGCAGCTTCTCCGCCAGCGCCAGCACCTGCGGGACGGGGATGAACCCGGGCTCGGCTCGCCGGTCGGTGACCCAGGAGGCGAGCGCCTGCCCGGGCACCAGGCTCTGCACCAGGAAGGCGTGGCCGTCCTCCTCGAAGAGGTCGACCAGCTCGGTGCAGAGCCCGGTGAGCGCGGTGAGGTTGGCGGCCTCCCGGCGCAGGCAGGCCCGGGCGTCCTCGCCGGTCACGTTCACCGCCACGTGCGCGCGGGCCTGCTTGACGATGACCTCGGCCCCGGTGCGCTGGTCCAGTGCCCGGTACACCCCGCCGCGGGCCGAGTGCCGGATCGCCTCCCGCACGACGAACCGGTCCGCCAGCAGCACCGGTTTGGCGCTCTGCGCGGTGGCCGGACGTCCCGGGCCGCCGGGGAACGGCAACTCCGCCCAGGGCGGCGGGCTGAACCACGCCTTGCGGTGGTCGTCCACCAGCGTCCCGTCCGGGGCCCGCAGGCGTACGTCGAAGGAGCCGTCGTTGCCCAGCACCCGTACGCCGTGGAAGCCGCCGTAGCGGTAGTGCACCAGGCCGCCCTTGCGGTAGGGGCGGTCGGAGAGGATGGCCGGGCCGGGCAGCCCGGCGGTCGCGTCGTCCAACCGGGCGGCGAGTTCCCGCAGTTGGTCGTCGTCCCGCGGATACGCGGTGATGATCTTGCCGCACTGGGCGCGGTCGTGGTTGCCGGAGGTCATCTCCTCCACGGTCTGCAGGTCCCGGGCGGTCTTGAAGGCGCATCCGGCCCGGACCAGTACCCCGGCGGCCCGGTGCAGGACCTCCGGCGCGGACAGCCGGGTCGCCGAGAGGTGCAGCTTCCACCCCTGCACCCGGGGTTCGTGCTGCGGAGGAGTCACCCGGCACCAGACGCCGTCCTCTTCGACCTGCCAGTCTTCCTCGTCCAGCGCGGTGAGCACGGAGCGCACCACGTCCCGCAGAGAAAATGTGAGCAAGAGGACCCACTCCCAACGCCCGGCTGACGGAGCCGGACGCCCGGCTCGCGAACGGGTCCACTCTCGCCGCGGCCGGCGGCGCCGAGCATTGGGGGAATCCCTATGCTCGGCGCCGCCGGCGGCCCCGGGTGCAGGCCGTCAGCGTCGGGCCGTCAGTGTCAGACCGTCAGCGTCAGGCCGTCAGTTCACGGACCCACCGCTCGGGCCCGGTTCCCGCGGCAGGGCGATCCCGCCGGCACTGGCGAACGGCCGGCCTTCGGTCGCCGACGTGGCGGTGAGCCCCCGCCCCTGACGGCCGCGACGATGCGTCCGACCCGGCATCGGGCCAGGTCGGACGCGTCCTGCGGCTTTGGCCGCGGTGCCGGGCACCGCTGCCCGCAATGGGCCGATACCGGCCGCGGCGAATTCCTTCCGGCCGGTCCGAGATGCCGAGTATCCAAGGGCTCCTGCCCCTTTCCGTGAATGGCCGCACCGGCAGCCATTCCTGGCGGCACAAGGGCGCGCCTGAGCGCGGGGGAAGCCGAGCCGTCCCTCTTCTGGACATGGGATGACCTGCTAGTATCCCGGCGGGAGCAGGGGAAGGCGTGGTTCGATCGATGTCGCTGACCGACAAGGCAATCGCCCGGATAAGGGAACTCATTCGGTCCGGCGAATTGTCACCCGGTGGCAAACTGCCGCCGGAACAGCAGTTGGCGGCCGAGTTGGGCCTTTCCCGGAACCTGACGCGGGAGGCGGTCAAGGCCCTTGTCGTCGCGCGCGTCCTGGAGATCAGGCGCGGAGACGGGACCTACGTGACCAGCCTGGAACCGGCCCTGCTGCTGGAGGGCATCGGCTCCGCGGTCGAACTCCTCCGCAGCGACACGGTGCTGGAAGTGACCGAGGTGCGCAGGCTGTTCGAGCCCGCCGCGACCGGGCTGGCCGCCGGCCGGATCTCCGATGGGCAACTCCTCGACGTCAGACGGCACCTCGACGCCATGATCCGGGCGCGCGACGACGTGGAGCTTCTGAACGAGCACGACGCCGCCTTCCACCGCGCGGTGATCGCGGCCGCCGGGAACGCCACGCTGGCCAGCCTGCTGGACGGCATCTCCAGTCGTACCATCCGTTCCCGCGTGTGGCGCGGGATGGTCGACGACAACGCCGCGGGCCAGGCCGTCGCCGAACACGAGGCGATCTACGCGGCCCTGGAGACGAGGGACCCGGTCATGGCGCAGGCCGCGGCCCTGATGCACGTGAGCACGACCGAGCAGTGGCTGCGCCGCCACCTGGGTTCCGGGAGCGCCGACCGGCCCGCCACCGAGGAGTAGCCGTACGGCAGCCCCTTGGCGGGCCCGGTCGCGGCAGCCCGGGCACGCGGTCATGTGGGCACGCGGGCACACGGTCACGAGGGGGCCGTCCTCCGATGCGACGACCGCCTTGCGTCCGGCCTCCGGATAGACTGCTTGCAGAATGTGCATGGAAGTTGCAGAGGAGACCGGAATGGCGGCAGAACAGGGGACCAACCAGAGCGTGGAGCGGGCCGCCGCCGTGCTCCGGGCCCTCGCCGAGGGGCGGCCGGAGCGCCGGGTGTCCGATGTGGCCGCCGGCGCCGGGCTGGGTGCGTCCACAGCCTCGCGCCTGCTGGCCACCCTCGAACAACTCGACCTGGTGGAACGCGACCCGGTCAGCGGCCTGTACCGGCTGAGCCTGGGTACGGTGTCGCTGGCCGCCGTCGCGCTCAACGCCGACCCGGTGCACCGGGCCTCCCGCGTGGTGCTGCAGGCGCTGGCCGCACGGACGGGTCTCGGCGCCAATGTCGGCATCCGGCGCGGCGGCGAACTGATGTTCCTCGCCAACTTCGAAGGCGCGCGCACACCGCGGGCCTATACGCAGGCCGGCCACACCGCGCCGCTGCACGCGACGGCGATGGGCAAGTGCCTGCTGTCCCGGATGACCGGGGCCGAGCGCCGGGACCTGCTCGGCCCCGACCTGGAAGCCCCGACCGAGCACACGATCACCTCCCACGACCGGCTCGACTCCGTGGTGGACGAGGTGCGCCGTACCGGCTACGCCACCGAGGCCGAGGAACGCGCCCTCGGCCGCGCCTCGGTGGCCGCACCCGTCAGGGACGCCGCGGACCAGGTGGTGGCGGCCGTCTCGCTGTGGGGCCCGGCCTCGCTGCTCGCCGAGGAGAACGAGGGAGCCGGCCGGAGCGGTGACCTGACCCGCCAGGTCATCGAGGCGGCCGACGCGGTCAGCCAGGCGCTCGGCGCACACTGACCCGGCCGGTCCGGCAGGTCCCGTCACTTCTGGCAGGTCCCGTCACTCCTGGCGGCTCCGGTCAGTCCCGGTAGGCCCGGACCGCGAACAGGTGCGCGCGGGGCGCGCCGTGCGTGGCGTCCACCACCACGCGCAGGGCGGTCGTCCGCAGCGGTTCGTCGGTGAAGCGGTGCACCCGGTGGCGGCGGCGGTTGCCCTCGACGACGGCCGCGGTCCGCCACCCTCCGTCGGCGGTGCGGGCCAGCAGGCGGTAGTCGCGCACCAGTTCCGGCATCACCTCGAACGGGGTGCGGTGCCGGTGCAGGTTGTTGAGGTACTCGTCCACGTCGTCGTCCCACACCAGGTGGACCGTCCGCAGCTCCTGCTCGCCGTCCCATTCGAGCTGGAGGTGCTCGCTGCCGCGGCCCGACCCGGCAGTGGTCTGCGAGACCCACATCTGGGGTCCGCCGTAGGGCCGTTGGTAGCCGCCGACCGCCTTCGTGGGCGCGAAGGCGGAGGTTTCGGGGGAGACCCGGAAGCAGAACGAGCGCCGGCGCAACTCGCGGGCGGACCACTCCACGAGCGGCTGGCCGCGCTCCTCGGGTATGTCGTGATCGACGGCGGCGTCACCGTCCGCCTTGCGGCGCAGGGCGAGCACCCCCTCGGTCCGGTCCGGCACCAGGTACAAGGCGACACCCGGGGCCGCGCGCACCACGAGGACAACGTTCGCGGGCGACGCCGGGCGGTAGGGGAGAGGCGCCGTCACCCAGCCGGGGCCGCCTGGCGGCACCGCCACCCGGGTGCCGGCCAGGCGCTCCAGCGGGACCCCGTTCTCCGGCAGGAGGGTGCCCCACAACTCCACGGTCAGGTCGGCGCCGCCGGCGGCGGACACCAGGAGGTCGACCGACTCCAGCGCCGGATCGACGGGCAGCAGGATGCCGATGTCACGCTCCAGGGCGAACGGTTCGCAGCCGTCGCCCGGCGCGGGCTCGGCCGCCAGCCGGCGAAGGTGCGAGGACGCGGTGACCCGGGTGGCCGTACGGGCGAGGTCCGCGGGGTCGGTGTTGGCGACGCCCATGACCGACGCGTCCTGGCGCAGCAGCACCTGGCCCACCAGGTCCGTGTGCTCGGTCGCCAGCGTGCGCGGGCTCAGCTTCTCCGCGACGCACAGGGCCGCCGCCGTACCCGCCGCCTCGCCCAGCGTCGCGCAGGTGGCCATGACACGGGTGGCGCCGAACGCGATGTGCGTGGCGGAGATGTTCCGGCCGGCGAAGAACAGGTTGCCGACGTTCGCCGAGTACAGGCAGCGCAGCGGGATGTGGAAGACCCCGTTCGCGTACCGCTGCCGGGCGCCGGGCCCCTCCGCGTACATCCCCTGCACCGGGTGGAGGTCCACCGACCAGCCGCCGAAGGCGATCCGGTCGGCGAACTGCCGCTGCTCCAGGATGTCCTGCTGGGTCAGCACGTGGTCACCGGCGAAGCGGCGGTACTCCCTCTTGCCGGGCACGCTGCCCGCCCACTCCAGGACGAGGTCGTCGGCGTCGAACTCGCCGGAGTTCTTGATGTGGTCCCAGATGCCGGCGATGACGGCGGACAACTCGTCGCGGATGCGCTCGTTGTCGTGGACGGTGTCCAGTTCCCCGCCCCACTCGACCCACCAGTAGTCGCAGCCGTTGTCACCGGTGCGCAGCACGCGGTTGCGCAGGATGGGTGTCGTCGCCAGGTCCTTGGCGTAGCTCGGGGGCACGAACTTCACCGGCCGGTCGGCCTTCTTGGTGTAGAAGAGCAGCGTGGAGCCGAGCAGTGCCCCGTCGGCCTCCTCGGGGGCCCACGGCTCACCGAATTCGCGGCGTGCCTCCCGCCCCAACCGGTACCGGGCGCCGGCGAGATGGCCCACCAGACCGTCGCCCGTGCAGTCCAGGAACTGCTCGCCGGTGAAGGTGAGGACGCGCTCGGAGCCCATCATCCAGCCGGTGACCGAGCGAACGGCGCGGGCGTCCTCGGGGCCGTCCGCCTCGACCTCGCGTACGTCCGTGTTGAGGTAGAGGTCGATCAGCGGCTCGGCACGGACCGCGTCCAGGACGACCTGGTCCCAGTAGTACGGATTGCCCTCGGGATTGCGGAACTGGTTCTCCGTGTACAGCTCGCCCATGATGCCGCTCTCCCGGGCGAACCGCTGTACCCCGTGAGCCGTCGCGCCGCAGACCCACACCCGGACCTCGCTGCTGCTGTTGCCCCCCAGCACGGGCCGGTTGTGGACCAGTGCCACCCGCGAGCCCAGCCGGGCGGCGGCGATCGCGCCGCACACGCCGGCGAGTCCGCCGCCGATCACGACGATGTCGTGGTGGTGGTGTTCGTGCCGCATGGTGCTGTGCTCCCTCACGTCGGCGGCGCGCCCACTGTCACCATCACTGCAACTGGCATCCATATAACGCGCTCGATGTGCACAGTATGCATCCGAGCGAACGGTCTCCGGTAGTGGGTGCGTGCGATGCCGGTCAGGTCGTCGCCGCCCGTGCCTCGGCCCGGTCGTATCGCCGTACGCCGGCGGCGCATCGGGGTCGGCACCGGGCCGCGAGGCGGGCGAGCCATGGGATGAATCCACCGGCGCCCGCCCTTCGTTCGGCACGTGGGCAGGGGAAGCCCTCTACGCGCGGCCGGAGAAAGACGACTTAATGGGATGTTATGACCAATCCGCGAGAACCCTCTTGCCGAGAAGCGGATTTGGACATGGGATGTCACCGGCGGCGGCTGCTGGGTCAGGTGGACGCGTTGCACGCGGAAACCCCTCATGTGCATGTGACATGCAGAAGCGGAGGGATTTTGCTGTCGGATTGGTTGACAGCATCCGTCGGCGGCACCTAGCGTCCTGGCCGTTCCGGATATTCGCAGATTGCGACATGTACCCAAGAGAGGTCCTATGTCGGACCAGACCGTTCTCGAACCGGGCGGCACACGGCCGGCCGGAGCCGCGTCGTCGCGCGGCCTACGCGGCGACTTCGGCTTCGTCGCCCTGCTCGTCCTGCCGGGACTCGCCCTGTTCCTCGCCATCGTGGCCTACCCGCTCGTCGCGTCCATCGTGAGCGGCTTCTTTCGGCAGAGCCTCGTCACCCCGGGGCGCAGCTTCGTCGGACTGCGCAACTTCCGTGCCGTGCTGGACGGGGACTTCTGGCCGGCGCTGGAACGCACAGTGGTCTTCACCGCCGGCACCACCGCGCTGTCCTTCGTCCTCGGACTGGGCCTGGCACTCGCCCTCAACACCGGTATCCGGGGGCGAGCGGTGCTGCGCGGGGTCTTCCTCCTGCCCTGGGTCATGCCGAGCGTCGTCGTCTCGTTCCTGTGGCTGTGGATCTTCAACGCCAACTACGGTGTCCTCAACGGCGTCCTGCTCGACCTGCACCTCATCGACCACAGCGTCGCCTGGCTCGCCCGGCCCGGCACCGCCATGATCGCGGTCATCGTCGCCAAGAGCTGGGCCAGCTTCCCCTGGATGATGGTCATGCTGCTCGCCGGGCTGCAGACCGTGCCCGGCGAACTGTACGAGGCGGCGGCCATGGACGGCGCGGGAGCCGTACGGCGCTTCTTCTCCCTCACGGTGCCGCACCTGCGCCCGATCGCGGGCATCGTGCTGCTGCTGGAGTTCATCTGGAACTTCCAGCACTTCGACACCATTTACGTGCTCACCGGCGGCGGACCCGCCAAGGCCACCACCACGCTGGCCGTGGATCTCTACCAGACGGCGTTCACCGGCTTCGACGTCGGACGGGCCGGGGCGCTGGGCGCGCTGTGGATGGTCATCCTGCTGGTGCTGACCGCGGGATACGTGTGGCTGAGCGAGCGAGGAGCATCGCGATGACCGTGGCCTTCAGCAGTGCGGCGACCGAAACACGCGAGGTGGCCGGGAAGGAGCCCGGCGCCCGGCGCCGCCGACGCGGAGGTCGCGCCGACCTCCGACGCCAGCGCGTGGCGGCATGGGCGGCCGTCGCCGTCATCGGCTGCTTCGGGCTGCTGCCCGTCTACTGGTTCGTCGTGACGGCGATCACGCCCGACGGAGCCGTCTTCAGGTTCCCGCCGCGGCTGTTCCCGACATCGGTGACGTTCAGTCACTTCACCAGTCTGGGTCACAACGCGCAGCTGCTGCGGTATCTGCTCAACAGCGCGATCGTGTCCCTCAGCACCGCGGTGCTCAGCGTCATCGTGGCCGCCTACATGGCCTACGCGTTCTCGAAGTTCCGCTTCCGCGGCCGGTCGACGCTGATGTACACGATCCTCGCGTCCCAGATGTTCCCGCAGGCACTGCTGCTGGTGACGCTGTACGCACTCTTCAACGCCTACCACCTTCTCAACACCTATTTCGCGCTGATCCTGTCGTTCTCCACGTTCACGCTGCCGCTCTGCGTGTGGATGCTCAAGGGCTTCTTCGACGGCATCCCGGACTCCCTCATCGAGTCGGCGCGGATCGACGGGGCCTCGCGCTGGCGGACGCTGCACTCGGTGGTCCTGCCGCTGACCCGACCGGGTCTGATCGCGGCCGGACTGTTCGCGTTCGTCCGCGGCTGGAACGACTTCATCTTCGCGCTCACCTTGTCAGGACCCAGGACACAGACCCTGCCACCGGGCCTGGTCAACACCTACATCGGCGAATTCCAGACCTCCTGGGCCGATCTGATGGCGGCTTCGCTCGCGGTGTCCGTCCCGGTCGTCGTGGCCTTCGCCTTCCTGCAGCGCTACCTGGTCGCCGGACTCACCTCCGGCGCCGTCAAAGGCTGAAAAGAATCCTGATCGGAGAACCACCATGGGCACCGAAACCCTACTCACCCGACGGTCGCTGCTCGGCCTGATCGGGTCGGCGACCGGGGCGGCCCTCGTGGGCGCCTGCGCGCCCAGCAGCAGCGGGAGCACCCACGGCGACGCACAGGCCACCGGCTTCGGCTTCACCGGCTGGTCGCTGAACGAGGCGTCGTCGAAGGACGCCCTCAACTCCCTGCTCGCCACGTGGGCCGGCAACAACCACGTGAAGCTCAGAAAGACGGCGTTCCCCTACGACAACTACCTGAGCCAGTTCACACTCCAGGCGCGTGGCGGCGAGTTGAGCGGCGCGGCGCAGATGGACATCGCCTGGCTCGGCCAGGCCGCGGCCCTCGGCAGACTCGTGGACCTGGGCACCCCCGCCGCCCAGGGCGGCTACACCCCGGCCGCGCTGACCAGCGGCAAGGCCGACGGCGTGCAGTACGGACTGCCGTGGACCACTGCCTCGATCGGCCTGATCGCGAACCAGGACATGCTCGACCAGGTCGGTGCCAAGTCGCCGCCGGCCACGATCGACGACTTCGAAGCCCTGCTCACCGAACTCAAGGCGACCGGTGTCACGCCGTACGCCGGCTCGACCAAGGTCACGCAGCTGAAGGACATCGAGCCGTGGATCTGGACCTTCGGCGGCAGCATCATCGCCGACGGCAAGGTGACCCTCGGCGACGACGGCAGCGTCGAAGCAGTGACCTGGTACAAGAAGCTCTACGACAAGAAACTCATCGCGCCGGACGTCGACCGCTTCGACGCACGCGCGCTGTTCGCACAGAAGAAGGCCGCGATCTACGACGACGCGATCAGCGGCCGTGGAGCCGTCGCCGCGGCCTCCAGCGACAAGGAACTGGCGAAGAAGCTGACCCCCGTTCCGCGGCCGGTCGTGCACGCGGGGGACACCCCGCAGGCCATGCTCTGGGGCCACGTCCTGGTGGTGTTCAAGGGCACGGGCTCGGACAGGGCCACACAGCTTGCCTCATGGCTGACCACTGACCAGGCCGCCCTCACCACCTGGTTCGAGAAGACGTCGTACCCGCCGGCCACCTCCGCCGGACTTGCTCGGCCCGATGTCGCCAAGGACACCTACACCTCCCGGTGGTCGTCCCTGATCACCAAGACGGCGCGCCCCGGGCCGTTCTGGGGCTATCCGAAGGGCGCGCAGATGGACACCGCGCTCGCGACCCAGGTCCAGGCGGCGCTCACCGGGCAGGCCAGCCCGAAGCACGCCATGCAGCAAGCCGCGTCCGACATCAAGGCACTCATGAGCTCCTGATCGAGATTCATGAGGTTCGGCACCTGGAATCCCCTCCACCCTCCCAGAAGGGACCTTTTCCCATGTCCACCAGCACACGCTCCCCCAAGTGGCGCGCCGTGGTGCGCAGACCGAGCAGGATGCTCCCGCTCCTCGCGGGGTTCGGGCTGCTCGCGCTCACCGGCACGGCGGTCGCGTCGGCGGCCCCGTCGGACGCCGCCCACCCGGCCCTCCAGCACGGCGCTGCCGCCCTGCCTGTGGGCGGCGGCTACACCCTCGCCTTCGACGACGAGTTCAACGGGACATCGGTCGACACCTCGAAGTGGAACTACCGCACCGACCAGAAGGCGAAGAGCGCGCAACTGCCGGAAAACGTCACCGAGGGCGACGGCCACCTGCGGATCAACGTCAAGAAGCAGACGGTCGGGGACTTCGCCTACACTGGCGGGGGAGTGGTCAGCAAGCAGAAACTCCGGTACGGCTACTACGAGGTGCGCGCGCGTACGACGGCCGGCGCGGGCTGGCACAGCGCGTTCTGGGCCCAGGCCGGTGACGGCAGCGACACCTACAACGCCGACCGGCGCACCGAGATCGACGGCTTCGAAGTGGACTCCTCGACGCCGAGCACGATCCGGCACAACATCATCCCGTGGTTTCCGGCGGTCTCCGGATACAACCCGACCAGCAACAACTACACCTTGCCGTTCGACACCTCCGCCGCCTGGCACACCTACGGCTTCGAGTGGACCGAGCAGCACGTCGCGTTCTACGTGGACGGCAAGCTCGCCTACGAGGCCCCGTACCCGGCATCCATCGACACCCATGATCCGCTCAACATCTGGCTGACCGACATCGCCACCCAGACCGTCGACGACTCGGCGCTGCCCGGCCACTGCGACTTCGACTACGTGCGCTACTACCAGCGCGACTACTACGTCGACAACGCCACCGGGACCGGGTACAGCGAGACGGGGTCCTGGGCCGACAGCAACCAGACCGGCTACACCGCGGGCACCAAGAGCCGCTACGCGACGCGGCCCGGCGCGACCGCGACCTGGCGGCCGGACCTGCTGGCCGCGGGGAAGTACCACGTGTACCTCTACAAGGAGGCCAGCCAGACCGCGGCCGACCCGGACCAGACGGTCGAGGTGGGAGACGGGCACCGGGTGCACAGCAGCGTCGTCAACGGGACCATCGGTGCCACCGGCTGGCTGGACCTGGGCACTTACCAGTTCGGCCGCGGTACGTCCGGATACGTCAAGCTCACCGGTAGCGCGGCGTACTCGCGCGCCAACGCGGTGAAGTTCGTCCGGCAGGTGCCGTGATGGCGAGGTCCCGGGTCCGATCCCCGAAGACGCCGCCGCCGTTGGCCGGTGGCATGCGCCGCGGACCGGTGCAGATCGGGCTGGACCTGATGGCCTGACCGGCCTGACCGGCGGCCACCCGCCCGCTGTCAGCGCGCGGGTGGCGGCCCGCTGCTCCTGCGGACGACGAGTTCGGACTGCACGGTGGAGCGCGCCCACGGGCGCGGCGCGCTCTCCAACTGGTCGAGCATGAGGGCAAGGCACCGACGGCCGATCTCGGCGAAGTCGTGCCGCACCGTGGACAGCGGCGGGATCGTGTGCGAGGACTCGGGGATGTCGTCCGTGCCGACCACACTGACCTGCTCGGGGACCGGGCGGCCGGCTTCGTGCATCGCGCGCAGCACCCCCATGGCCATCTGGTCGTTGGCGGCGAAGACGGCGGTGACGTCGGGGTCCGCGGCCAACTCCCGGCCCAGGACGTATCCCGAGGTGGCGCTCCAGTCGCCGACCAGGACACGCGGTTCCGGTGCTCCCGCGGCACGCAGGGCCGATCGCCAGCCGGCGGCCCGCCCCTCGGCCGCGATCGAGTCCGGCGGGCCGGCGATGTGCCGCACGGTCCGGTGGCCGAGGTGCAGCAGGTAGTCGACGGCCTGCCGGGCGACCTGCTCCTCGTCCACCGTGACGACGGGCACGGACTCGTCGAAGCTCATGTCGAGCATGACCAGCGGCACCTTGTGCGAGGCGTCGGCGAGCGCGCGGGCCACCGGCGTCCGGGACGCGATCACGATGATCCCGTCCACGGACTGGCCGATGAGCCTCAGCACGGCGTCGGTGACCGCGGCACGGGTCAGCGCGCTGAGCGGGATCGCCGTCACGAAGTACCCGCGGTCGCGGGCCGCTCCGCTGATCGCGTGCAGGGTTGCCGCAGGGCCGTAGCTGACGGCGTCGGACGTGATCACCCCGAGCGTGCGGGTGCGGCCGGTGGTCAGGGCGCGCGCCGAGTGGTTGGGCTGGTAGCCCAGTTCGGCGGCCGCGGCGAGCACCTTCTGGCGGGTCTCGGGCCTGACGTTCGAACTGTTGTTGAAGACCCGCGACACGGTCTGTTTGGAGACCCCCGCACGTTCGGCGACGTCCACCATGATGGCGCCGCTGCGTCCGGTCCCGGCGCCTTCGTCGGCTGCGGACACCCCCCGCATCGCTGTCCTCCTCGCGCTCCCGGGCGCTGGGCGCGCCCCTTGTCGACATGTTACCGGGACCATGTGCATGGTCAATCGAGCCGCTTCCGACCGGCCGCGGAAGGGGTCCTCGGATGTGCGGAAAAGCGCACAAAATGGTGCCGCGCCGGGAGGGTTCGTCCGAGCGGACCGTCGCCGGACGGCGGCCGCTCCGTGTCATTCGGATGACGACGATGTTGCGCAGACATCTTGACTGCGGTGATTGTTCCCGGGAACACTCGGCCGCAAGCCGGTCAGGAGCCGCAGCTTCCGCACCTCCCTTCCGCGTGTCCGGCCTCCCTCCTCATGGCCTCCCCATGACCCTCGACGCGACGTCCCGAGGGCCCCCGTCCCCTCTTCGCCCGGCCGTATCGAGCCGGTGTTCCCGAAAGGCAGGACCCCATGTCCAGGAGTCTTCCCGCCCCTCCCGGAGCTCCCGTCCGGCGCTGTCCGAACGGCTCGGACCTCCCACCTCACGGCCGGCGCTCTCTCCGTGACGGGAGACAGCCGTGAGCGCGTCCGCCTTCCGCCCGCGCGCGGTCCTGGCCGTGCTCGCCCTGCTCGCGGCACTGTCGGCCGCGGGCCTGGCACGGCCCGCCGCGGTCCACGCGGCTGCTCCGACCCCGCAGTACGCCCTGACCTTCGACGACGAGTTCAACGGCACCGCGGTCGACACGTCGGTGTGGAACCACCGCACGGACGTCCGCGGGAACAGCGCGCAGCGCGCGGAGAACGTCTCGGAGTCCGGCGGCGCGATGCACATCGCGCTCAAGGCCGAGAGCTACAACGGCAAGTCGTTCACCGGCGGCGGTCTGGTGAGCAAGGCGAAGTTCCGCTACGGCTACTACGAGACCCGGATGAGGCTCAACACCGGGCCCGGCTGGCACAGCGCCTTCTGGTCCACCTGCGGCGCGGGACATGACATCTTCTCCGACTGCAAGCCGCGTCCCAGTGAGATCGACGGCTTCGAGATCGACTCCGCGAGCCCGCGCGACATCCGGATGAACGCCTACGGCACCACCACGTCCACCACGGGCAACTACGACATGGGCTTCGACAGTTCGGCCGGCTGGCACACCTACGGCTACGACTACGAGGAGACCGGGGTGAGCCAGTACATCGACGGCGTGCTGACCAGGACCATCCCGTTCAGCGCCGCCGACAACGTCCAGGACTGGGTAAATCTCTGGCTGACCACCATCGCCTTCAACAACACCCCGGACCCGGCGCAGTTGCCCGCCACCGTCGACTGGGACTACGTGCGCTACTACCAGCAGGGCTACTACGTCGACAACGACGGCCCGACCCAGGCCGGTTACTCCGAGAGCGGGCCCGGCTGGGCGACCAGTTCGCTGCCCGGCTTCGCCCACTCCACCTCGCGCTACAGCTGCTCGCCGGGCGTGCGGGCGTCGTGGACTTTCACCCCGCCGGCCGGCGGGACGTACCGCGTCGACACCTGGAACATCGTCGACCCGGCCAGCCCCCCGGACATCGCGTACACCGTCTCTCCGGCGGAGGCGGGCCCGCACACGGTCGCGGGCCGGAGCGGCACCACCGGCTGGGTGACGCTGGGCACCGACCGGTTGCCGGCGGGGACGACGCAGACGGTGACCGCCACCGGTTCCGGCACCGGCTGCCTGCGCGCCGACTCCGTGCGGTTCGTCCGCGTCGCATGACGCTCCTCGCCCCTTCCGGGACCACCCCGGGCGCGGGCCCATCCCCTCTCAGGAGAGACACCATGCACAGCACCAGAAGATCGCCGTACTGGCGCCGGGCCGGGCGGGCGGTCGCCGTGGCCACCGTGGTCGCGGCAGCGGCCGCGGGCCTGACCGCCGCGCCCGCGAGCGCCGCGTCGGCGCGGGTCCGCTACGTGGCCACCAGCGGCAGCGACTCGGCGGCCGGCACGGCACGCGCGCCCTTCCGCACCATCCAGAAGTGCGCGGACACCGCGGCCCCGGGGGACACCTGCCTGATCGCGGGCGGCACCTACCGCGAGACGGTCACCCCGCCGCGGTCCGGGACCGCCGCCGCGCCGATCACCTTCGCGGCGGCTCCCGGGGCCGAGGTGACCGTCGACGGAACCGACCGCGTCGACGGCTGGACGCTGGACAGCGGCCACATCTACAAGGCGCCGGTGACGCTGGCCGGGAGTGCCGCGGCGCCCTACTCGTCGACCGAGTACCCGTCCGACGGCGACCTGTGGGCCAACCAGATCTTCTCCTCCGGCACGGTCGTCCCCGAGGCCGCCTATCCCGCGGCCTCCAGCGACCCCTGGGCCGACTCCTTCGTCACCTCGGGGTGGAAGTCCACCCGCTCAGGTGCCGGAGCGACCTGCTCCACACCTCCGTGCACCGCCGCGCTGACCGGCACGCTCAGCTACCCGGGGTTCCCCGCGCTGGGTGACCTGACCGGGGCCACCGTCTACCTGGCCGGTGCCTGGGTCGCCAACTCGGCCACCGTGACCAGCGGGGATCTGGACGGCACGAACAAGACCCTCAGCCTCGGCTTCCCCGGCAGCGACGGCCACAACGAACCCGGTGGCAGCTCGACCGGCTTCCGCCTGGTCGGCAAGAAGTCACTGCTGACCGGCCCCGACGCCTGGTACTACGACCCGGGAGCCCACGAGCTGTACATGTGGGCGCCCGACGGCGGCGCACCTTCGGGCATCACCGCGAAGAAGCGCAACTACGGCTTCGACCTGAACGGCCGCAGCGGCATCACCGTACGCGGCATCGGCCTGTTCGCCACCTCCGTGACCACGGACGACGGCAGTTCGCACGACGTGCTGGACGGCATCACCGCCCGGTACACCTCCACCTGGCAGACCTCCCAGTACGACAGCGGCCTCCCGTACGACGGGGTCTACGACGCCAACCACCACTTCGACAGCGGCATCCTGCTGCACGGCACCGACAACGTGCTGCGCGACAGCACGCTGCAGTACTCGATGGGCAACGGCGTCTCGGTCAAGGGCACCGGCCACGTCATCACCGACAACCTCATCACCGACGTGGCCTACGGAGGCACCTACACCGCCGCGATCGCGGTGGAGGTGGGCGCCCGAGACGTCGCGATCACGCACAACACCATGCACACGACCGGACGCGACGTGATCAACATGAACACCAACGCGTATCCGAACGCCGGTTACACCGACCTGCGCATCGCCTACAACGACATGTACGACTACGCCAAGGTCAACTACGACCTCGGGGCGGTCTACACCTGCTGCAACACCGCCTACACCGGCACCCGGATCGACCACAACTGGCTGCACGACCCGGCGCAGACCGGCAACGGCCTGCACTTCGACAACGGCAGCTACGACCTGAACGCCGACCACAACGTCGCCTGGAACCTGCACGGCGGCAACGGCATGTCCTTCGGCGGCTTCGTCCAGTCCGGGAAGAACCTGCCCTACCTCGAAGGGCACATCACCGACAACACCTTCGTCTCCGCCGGCGGCAAGACCATCAGCAACTACTACGCCAACCCGTCGGACGACGCCCGCACGGTGCTGCGCAACAACATCCTCGACGGCTACCGCCCCGCCGACCAGACCTACTTCTCCATTCCCGGCGGCACTCCGGACGAGAGCAACGACCTCGTCACCACCCACAGCCTGGACGGCGGCGCCCCCGATCCCCGGTACGTCGATCCCGAGCACGGGGGCTACGCCCTCCAGCCCGCCTCCCCGGCGGTCGACGCCGGAGCCGTCGTGCCGGGTGTGACCGACGGCTACGCCGGAAGAGCTCCCGACCAGGGGGCCTACGAGTCGGGCCAGACCCCCTGGGTCCCCGGCTGCACCTTCGCCGGGTGCGGGGACAGCGCGAACACGCCCACCGTGCTGGTCTCCCGGCAGAGCGGCAAGACCGTGGGCATCGGTCGCGGCAGCGCGGTCGAGCAGCAGACCGGGAGCACCGCGGCGGGCCAGCAGTGGAAGACCGTCGCACTGGGCAACGGCCAGGTGCGCCTGGTCAACCGCGCCGACGGCACCTGCCTGGACGCCCGCGGCGGTGCGCGGGCCCGCGGGGCCGCGATCACGCGGCACCGGTGCGGATCGGGGACGGACCAGCAGTGGACCGTCAAGGACGCCGGCGGCTACGTGCGACTGGTCGCGCGGCGCAGCGGCAACTGCCTGGACGTCAAGGGCGGGTCGCGCGCGGACGGCGCCGCCCTCATCCAGTGGCCCTGCGGCACGCAGGCCGATCAGCAGTGGACGCTGCAGAACGTGTCCTGACGAGAACGCCGTGCCGGGCCGGCCCCGTTCGCCCCGCCGGCACGAGCCGCGAGGTCCCCGCCGGCGGCGGGGGCCTCGTCGTCGTGGGCCACCGGAACACCGCGCCGCCGGACCACCGCGCCGCCGTGCCGCCGGCGGCCGGGTGGAGCGGCCCGCCTCCGCCGTCCGGCCGGCCGGCATCCGGCAGAGCCTTGGCCGTACGAGGTATTGCACAGGGAACGGGCTTCTCGTATATATGCTTAGCAGCCTAGTTGTTAAGGAAGGGTCGACCGTGATCCCACCGCGTCGCTCAACACCGGCGGCATCCACCGCCGCAGACCCGGGAGTTCCCCGTGGTCTCTCCCGCCGAGCAGCACTGAAGGGCCTGGCGGCCGCGGGAATCCTCTCCGCCGCGGGGGAGGTGTTCCTCGCCGCCCCGGCCGGCGCCGCGACCGGGGTCCCGCTCCCGCTCATCCCGCCGCTGCCCGACACCGTCTCCGGTGTGCGCACCCCCACGGTTCCGCTCACGACGGGCTGGCGGTACACCACGAGCCCGCCGGCGTCGTTCTGGGCGAAGGGCACCGACACCTCGTCGTGGCATCCGATCGCCGTGCCCGGTGAACCGGCGCTCCAGGGCGAGACCGTGCCGTCGAACACGGAGTGCGCCTACGCCGTATCCGTCGCCATCCCGGCCGACTTCGCCGGCAAGCGGGTCATGCTGCGGTTCGACGGCGTCTACAGCGACGCCCGCCTGTGGGTGAACGGCACGCTGGTGCGCACGCACGACGGCGGATTCACCACCTGGTACGCCGACATCACCGCACTGGTCACCCCGGGGCGGCAGGCCGTGGTCACCGTCGGCGTCACCGACCGGCCGACGAGCATCGCGGACCAGTCCGAGTACGCGCACCACATCATCGGCGGCATCCTGCGCGACGTCACCCTCGTCGCCGTACCGAAGGCGTACCTCACGCGGCTGCACGCGGACACGACGTTCGACGCCACGTTCACCGACGCCAAGCTCGCCGTCACCGTGGCCGCCGACCTGCCGGCGGGTGCCGGCGGCACGGTGCGACTGGCACTCGTGGACCCGCGAGGGCACGCGGTGGCGATCTCTCCCTCGACCGTGGCACTGACCGCGGCCGCGCCGCAGGCCACCGCCGTGATCCCGGTCAAGGCGCCGAGCAAGTGGGACGCGGAGCACCCCGACCTCTACACCCTGCGCGCCACCTTCCAGGCCCAGGGCACGACCCAGACGGTGAGCAAGGCGATCGGATTCCGTCAGGTCGCCGTGCAGGGCAACCAACTGCTGGTCAACGGCGCTCCGGTGCACCTGCTGGGCGTCTGCCACCACACGATCACCGAGAAGATGGGCCGTTCGACGACATCGGCGATGGAGGAACAGGCCCTTCGCGCCTACAAGGACGCCAACTGCAACTTCATCCGCACCTCGCACTATCCCCCGACGCCCGCCATGCTCGACTGGGCGGACCGGCTGGGCCTGTACGTCGAGGTGGAGGCGCCGGTCTGCTTCCAGTACGACACCGTCGACGACCCCGCCTACACCGACCAGTACATGGCGCAGTTCGCGGAGATGGTGGAACGCGACCGCAGCCACGCGGCGGTCATCGAGTGGTCGCTGGGCAACGAGAGCGGCATGGGCCGCAACTTCGCCGCGGAGAACACCTACGCCCACCAGACCGACACCAGCCGGCCGACCGTCTTCGAGGACGCGTCGCAGAACAACGGCGGCACCCAGGCCGACATCTACAGCGGGCACTACCCGAGCCTCGGCACCGCGAACGGCAACTCCGCCCAGCCGATCCAGTACGACGAGTTCGCCCACTGCCCGTGCTACATCGTGGACACGCTGCGCACCGACCCCGGGGTACGCGACTTCTGGGGCCACAGCATCGCGAAGCTCGCCGCCAGGTTCCGTGCCACCAGCGGCGTGGTGGGCGGTGCGATCTGGGCCGCGATCGACGACGTGTACCACCTGCCGTCCGGGCCGGTCGGCTACGGCGAGTGGGGCATCATCGACCTGTGGCGGCGGCACAAGCCGGAGCACTGGCTGACCAAGAAGGCGTACTCGCCGGTGCAGATCGCCGACGGGGTGCTGACCGGGCTGACCCCGGGCGGCAGCGTCCCGGTCACGGTGGCCAACTGGCACGACCACAGCAACCTGGGCGAGTTGACCATCGCGTGGCAGATCGGCACCCGCTCCGGCAAGCTGACCGGCGTCGACATCCCGCCGAGGAAGAGCGGAACGCTCACCGTCCCGAAGGGTCCCTGGTCGGCCGGCGACGTGCTGCACCTGACCTTCAGCCGCGGCTCGTCGGTGGTGGACGAGTACCGCCTGTGGCTGAACAGCCGTAGGACGCCCGTCTTCACGCCGGTCGGCGGCACCGCTCCCACGGTCCACGAGACGGCGGACACCATCACCGTCAGCGGGGTCGACGCACCGTTCACCGTCGTCTTCGACAAGGCGGCCGGACGGCTGACGGAGGCGACGGCCCACGACGCGCAGGTCCTGATCGGCGGCCCGGACCTGGTCATCTCCCGCGCGGTGCCCGGGGCCTGGACGGGGGGCTCGGCGACGGTGGCGACCAGCGGCGGGCAGGCCGTCGTCACGCTGAAGGGCCGGTTCGGGGCGGTCGACACCACGATCCAGGTGGCCGTCGACGGGCGGGGGCTGCTGACGACCACGTACACGCTCGCCGATCCGCCGACCGGCCAGGTCAGTGATGTGGGCGTCTCCTACACGCTCGCCGACGGCACCGACACCTTCACCTGGCAGCGGGACGGCCAGTGGACGGCCTACCCCGACGACCACATCGGCCGTACCACCGGCACCGCGACGAAGGCGCGGGCGTCGGGCACGGACGGCTACCGGACCCAGCCGACGTGGTCGTGGGGCCAGGACACCCACAGCTACTTCCTGTTCGGCAAGGACGGTGCGGCGCAGTGGACCAACGACTTCCGCAGCACCAAGACGGGGGTGCGGCTGGCCAAGGCGACCTCCGGCGCGTCAGGGCCGGGCGTGCAGGTCGAGTCGGACGGCACGGACGCGGTGCGGCTGGCGCCGGTGGAGCCGGAGCTGATCGACGACGCGTCCTCGCAGGTCGTCTACACCGGCACCTGGACCCACGCCGGCACCGACTCGGGCTACACCAGCGGTGACCTGTTCGGCACGGAGTCCTTCTCGAACACCGCCGGCGACACCGCGACGCTGGCCTTCACCGGCACCGGGGTCGCGCTGTACTCGGCGCTGGCGGACAACCTCGGCATCGTCAAGGTCTCCGTGGACGGCGCCGTCAAGGCCACGGTGGACCTGTACGGATCGGGCAAGACCCCGGGCCGGCTGGTGTTCCGCAGCGACCCGCTGCCCCGCGGCAGCCACACCCTCACCGTGGAGTGCACCGGCACCAAGAACGCGGCGTCCAGCGGGACCTACGCCCTCGTCGACGCGTTCCGGGTCATCGACCCGGTCATCGACGACGCCTCGGACCGGGTGGTGTACGCGGGGGAGTGGACCCACGCGGACGCCTCCCAGAGCTGGACCCAGGATGACCTCGACCGGACCGAGTCGTTCAGCCGGAAGGCCGGGGACACCGCGCACGCGGACTTCTGGGGCAACGGCGTCCGCGTGATCTGCCCGAAGGGGCCGACCCAGGGCATCGCGGAGATCAGCGTCGACGGCGGCGCGGCCACCCGCGTGGACCTCTACGCCGCGGCCAAGAACGCCGCCCAGAAGGTCTTCGAGCTCGCGAACCTGCCGGAAGGCCGGCACACGGTGTCGGTACGGGTCACGGGCGACAGGAACACGGCGGCGAGCGACACCTTCGTGTCGCTGGACGCCTTCGAGGTGCTCAGCGCCGACCCGTTCGCCGCCCAGGAGCCGGGCGTCCGGCTCATCACCAGCGCGCGGATCAACTACCCCGACCTCGGTTGGGGCAACTACACCGATCCGGCGATCACCCTGGCCGCGAACTTCAGCGCCACCACCCGGATGCGGCTGCTGGGCTCGTAGCCCGGCGCCGGACCTAGGGAAGGCCGAGGTCGTGGCTGGTCTCCGCGAGGTGGCCGGTCATGGCCTCGGCCGCCGCCGCGCCGTCCCCGGAGGCGATGGCGTCGAGGATGCGCTGATGCCCCTCGATCGTGGCGTCCTGTCCGGTGCCGCGCTGCTCGCGACCCTGGTAGCTGGCCCGGCGGGCGTCGAGCAGCACGCCGTTCATGGCCGCCAGCAGGAAGGAGAACACCTCGGACCGCGCCAGGTTGGCCACCGCCTGGTGGAAGGCGAGGTCGCCGGCGATGAAGGCGTCGCGGTCCCCGACCGCGCCCCGCATGGTCTCCAGCGCCTCCGCCGCCTCGGCCACCGTGCCCTCGCCCGCGGCGACGCACGCCGCGGCGCGCTGCGCGAGTTCGCCCTCCAGCACCCTTCGGGTGTCGAGCAGGTCCCGCAGGTCCATCGACTTCTGGCTGAGCCGGAATTCGAGGATCTGAGCCAGCACGGCGGGCGAGGGGGTGGCCACCGTCGCGCGCTTGCCCTGGCTGGACGCGAGGACGCCGCGCGCCACCAGCGTGCGGATGGCCTCGCGGACCACCAGCCGGTTCACGCCGTGCCGTTCGGCGAGTTCGCCCTCGGCCGGGATCTCGTCACCGGCACGCAGCTGGCGCTGCTTGATCTCCGAGATGATCTCCCGGACCACGTGGTCGCTCAGGGTGGTACGTGCGAACGTCATGCGCGCGCCTCCAGACCGCACTTGGCGTCCGGGCACGCCTGGTAGGGGTGTCGCGAGGCACAGCGGCCGACCGTCTTCACAGCCGCCATATTGCCATGTCGCCGGGCGCCGGGGCGCCCGACGGCCGGCGGGCTGTTCCGCGGTGCGCCGGGGACCGCGCCGGGGACACCCCTGTGCTGATGCGCCTTCATCCGATTCCCTCTCCGTTCGGCTTCCCCGGCGGCCCGGCCCCCAGGTCGGGACGCCGGGGAAGCCGCTTCGACGAAAGCCCGTGACGAGCTCCTGTCCCTACGCTTGACAGCATAGCTGCTAAGCAGCACGATGCATCTCACCACGGACCGGGCGAACCCCCCGCGCGCTCCGCCCGAACGGTCCCCCCATGGCCGAACCGCAGCACCTTTCGTCCCCGGTCAGGGGCTCACACACTCACTGGAGCCAGGATGCCCATCTCGCGAACCCGCTGTGTCACCGCCGTCACGGGCGCGGTGGTCGCCCTCGGACTCGCCGCGTGTTCCAGCGGCCAGACCTCCGTCAGCGCCACCCCCACGGTCGCCCCGGTGCACGGCCGGATCACGCTCACCTATCTGCAGAAGCAGGGCGACCAGCAGTACTTCATCGACGAGGCGGCGGGCGCCAAGGCGAAGGCCGCGGCCCTGGGGATCGGCCTGAAGGTGGTCAACCTCGGCAGCGACGCCAACAAGACCGTCAGCGAGGTCCAGTCGGCGATCGCGCAGAAGAGCAACGGCCTGATCGTCGTGGTGCCGGACCCGTCCGTCGGCCCCCAGGTCGTGCAGATGGCCGGCGACGCCAAGATCGCCCTGCTGACCTCGGACGACCAGATCTGCACCACGGGTCCCGACCCCGCCAAGTGCCCCAAGGCCGACCTGGTGCCCCGGATCGGCTTCTCCGGCGCCCAGATGGGCGACCAGGTCGGCAAGCGGGCGGCCGCGGAGTTCAAGAAGGCCGGCTGGAGCGCCGGCGACACCCGGGTGATCTCCGCGTGGGAGCAGGACGTGACGGTCTGCGGTGACCGCGTCAAGGCCGCGCAGAAGGCGTTCGACGCGGCGGCCGGGGCGAAGGTGCAGACGATCAACGTGGCCACGGACAACACCCCGACCAACGCCCAGGACAAGGTCGCCGCGACGATCACCGCGCACACCGACGTCAAGCACTGGCTGATCTGGGGCTGCAACGACGAGAACGTCCAGGGCGGTGTCACCGCCATGCAGAACGCCGGGGTCAGCGCGGACAACGTGATCGGCGTGGGCCTGGGCGCCTACCTGGCCTGCAAGGACTGGGGCTCCGGCAAGCCGTCGGGCATGAAGGCTGCACTCCTCCTCGACGGCCGGGACGTCGGCGCGGTGGCCGTCCAGACGATGTACGACAAGCTGAAGAAGGGCAAGGCGTTCCCGCAGGAGGCGTTCGCCCCCACCACCATGGTCGACCCGGCCAACTGGCGGTCCACCGGGGCGAAGTGCAGCTGATCCGATGACCGCCTCCACCGCTCACCGGCCACCGTCCGACGACGGCCTGACCGCCCACGCGATCACCAAGCGCTTCGGCGCCGTCCACGCGCTGCGGGACGTCACCCTCACCTTCCCCCCTGGCCGCGTCACCGCGCTGATGGGCGAGAACGGGGCGGGGAAGTCCACGCTGCTGCGCATCCTGACCGGAGACCACCGCCCGACCGACGGGCGGGTGCTCCTCGACGGGCGGGTCCTGGACCTGAACTCGCCGACCGACGCCCGCCGGGCCGGCATCCGGATCATCCCGCAGGAACCCGAGATCATCCCGCATGTCTCGGTGGCGGAGAACGTCTACGCCGGGTCCCTCCCGCGCAGGGCCGGCCGCCGCCTCGACCGGGCCGAGCTGCGCCGCCGGATCACCGCCGACCTGGCCCGCCTCGGGTTCGACAAGGTCCTCGACGCCGACCTGCTCGGCTCGGAACTCACCGCCGCCCAGCGGCAGTTGGTGGAGATCCTGCGGGCGCTGACCGGCACCCACCGGGCACGGATCATCGCCTTCGACGAGCCGACGTCCTCGCTGTCGGACCAGGAGGTCGACGCGCTCTTCGCGCTGATCGGCCGGCTGCGGGACGAGGGCGTCGCCGTCATCTACGTCTCGCACCGGATGAAGGAGATCTTTCGGCTCGCCGACCGTGTCGCCGTGCTGCGCGACGGCGCGGTGGCCGGTGTCGTGGACGCGGCGGACACCACCGAAGCCGCCCTGGTCCGCCTGATGGTGGGCCGTGACCTGACCACCCTGTTCGCCCGCGAGCGGGTGGCCACCGACCGCGTCGTCCTCGACGTCGAGCGGCTCAGCACCGACGACGTCCACGACGTCAGCCTCCAGGTCAGGGCCGGCGAAGTGGTCGCGCTGGCCGGCCTCATCGGAGCCGGGCGCTCCGAACTCGCCCTCGCGCTGGCCGGCGACGCACCCGTGCGCGCCGGGAGCCTGCGGATCGAGGGCCGGCCGCTGCGGCTGCGCGGCCCCCGCGACGCGATCCGCGCCGGGATCGGACTGGCCCCCGAGGAGCGCAAGGCCCAGGCGCTGTTCCTCCAGCGCACCATCCGCGACAACACGACCCTGGTCAGCCTCGCCCGCCTGCGCAGGTGGCGCTTCGTCGACACGGGCGCGGAGCGGGAGTTGGCCCAGCGGTACGCCGACCGGCTGCGGGTGCGCGCGCCCTCGATCGAGGTCGACGTCCGGACGCTCTCCGGCGGCAACCAGCAGAAGGTCGTGCTGGCCCGATGGCTCGCCCGCAAGCCCGCGCTGCTCATCCTCGACGAGCCCACCCGGGGCGTCGACGTCGGCGCGAAGGCCGAGATCTACCACATCATCGCCGAACTCGCCCGGGAGGGCACCGCGATCCTGGTCGTGTCCTCCGAGCTTCCCGAGGTGCTCGGTCTGGCCGACCGGGTGGTCGTGATGCAGAACGGCCGCGTCACCGGGCAACTCGACCGCGCCGACGCCACCGAGGAGGCCATCCTCGCCCTCGCCATGGCCGACGACCTGGCCCCGCCCGAACCCGACGCCGAACCCGAACCCGACGCCGAACCCGAACCCGACGCCGGACCAGAAACCGACCCCGAACCCGAACCCGACGCCCAACCCGACGCCGGACCAGAATCCGATCCCGAACCCGCCCCCGGCGGGCGGACGGCACCATCCGACAGCAACGACGCCGCCTCCGGAGGAATCCGATGACCGCCGCCCCCTCCACCGCCGACCCCCGGTCCGACGACATCGACGCCCTGCCGTCGCCGGCCACCAGGTCGCAGCGGTGGCTCGCCCGGGCCGGCGGCCAGAACCTCGGCCTGCTGGGCGCGATGGCCGTGGTGCTGGCCCTGTTCGGCACCCTCAACTCGAACTACCTCAGCTGGGACAACATCCAGGTCATCGCCGAGGCGGTGACGATCTCCGGCCTGCTGGCCGTCGTCCAGACCGTCGTGATCATCTGCGGCGCGCTCGACATCTCGGTGGGCTCCCAGGCCGGCCTCGCCTCCGTCACCAGCGCGATGGTCTTCACCTCCTGGGGCTCCAACGCCTTCCTGGGCATGGGCGTCGCGATCGCCATCGGCGCCGTGATCGGCCTGCTGAACGGCGTGATCATCGTCTACGGCCGGGTCAACTCGGTCATCGCCACCCTGGCCGGCCTGGCCGCCTACAAGGGCGTGGCCCAACTGGTCTCCGACGGGCGCGCCCAGGGATACGTCCTCAACAACTCCGTGTTCGTCTTCCTCGGCCGCGGCAAGATCGCCGGTATCCCCGTCATGGTCTGGCTGCTGATCGTGGCCGCCGTCGCCGTCCACATCCTGCTCAAGCAGACCGACATCGGCCGCAACATCTACGCCATCGGCGGCAACGACACCGCCGCGCGGCTGGCCGGCATCAACCTCAACAAGTACCTGATCGCCGTCTACGCCCTCAGCGGCATGGTCGCCGCCGTGGCCGGCATCCTCCTGACCGCCCGCACCGGTTCCGGCCAGCCGACGTCCGGAAGCGACGGACTCGAACTCCAGGCCATCACCGCCGCGGCCCTGGGCGGTTGCGCGCTGAAGGGCGGCAAGGGCGGGGTCGGGGGCACCCTGCTCGCCGTCGCCCTGCTCGGAGCGCTGCAGAACGGCCTCACCGTCCAGGGCGTCAACGCCTTCTGGCAGAACATCGCGCAGGGGCTGCTGCTGGTCGCCGCCGTCGTCATCCAGCAGCGCCGCACCGGCGAGCGGGCGGTGGGCCTGCCGGCGTAGGCGCGGCAGCACCTGCCGCGCCCTCTTCCGCATCGGCGCCCTCTTCCGCGACCTCGTCCGCCACGGCAAGCCGGCCTGCTTCAGGCCGGCTTGCCGTGGTCGGCGAAGTACGCGTCGAGCCATCGGCGTGCCGTGGTGACGTGCACGTACGCCGCGCACTCGGCGCCGTGGGCGTCGCCGGCCTCGATCGCGCTGAGGATGTTGTGGTGGTGCTGGATGGTGAGGTCCACCGCGTTGTCGCTGACGATGCCGCCCCACAGCCGCAGCCGTACGGTCCTGCTGGACAGGCCGTCGAGCAGGCTGATCAGCGTCTGGTTGCCGGTGGCCCGGACGATCTCCGCGTGGAACTCCAGATCGCTGTGGACCAGGCCCTCGATCGAGCGCTGCCGGGTGTGCCGTTCGTAGGTGTCGCGGATGCGGTCCAGGTTCTCGGGGGTCATCCGTGTGACGGCCAGCCGGGTCGCCGCCGGTTCGAGGAGCTCGCGGGTCTCGATCACCTCCCGGAGCGTCTCGTCGCGCATCACCTCCACGGCGAAGGCGATGCCTTCGAGGAGCTGGGCCGGTTGCAGGGAACTGACGTACGTCCCCGAGCCGTGCCGGACGTCGAGCACGCGCATCTGCTCCAGGACCCGGACCGCCTCGCGCAGCGAGCTGCGGGAGACGCCCAACTGCTCGGCGAAGTCGGACTCCTGGGGGAGCCGGTCCCCGGGACGCAGACGTCCTTCGATGATCAGCTTCCGGACCTCGGCGACGACGCCGTCGATGACAGCCACTGGCCATCCCTCCTGTGCCATGAGTGAACGTACGGCACCTGGTGTGAGTGCCGTGGTCGACTGCGGAAAGTTCTCCGATGACTTGGTGATCGAACGTTGACATCAACGCCATCGAGGTGTCACATAGGCGCTTAGCGTACACGAGAGGTCGGAGAACTTTCTCTCGATGGGCGCCATCGACCCCCTCACCTCTGAGGAAGAGAACCCTATGAAAACCAGACGCGCGGTCGCACCCCTTCTCGCGGCGACCAGCTTGCTGCTCGCCGCGTGCGGCGGGCACAACGGGGCCGGTGCGAACGTCAAGCAGCAGGCGTCCGCTCCGATCACCATCTGGGTCGACGACACCCGGACGAAGCCCGCGCAGGAGTACGCCGCGGCCCACCCGGAACTGAAGGCCACCGTCAAGTCCGTGGACAACACGCACGGGAACATCCCGGCCCAGGTCGCCCTCGCGGTCAAGGCCGGCAAGGACGTGCCGGACGCGGTCTTCCTGAGCTACCCGGACGAGCTGGCCAACATGCTGGTCAACCCCGTGAACTACGCGCTCCCGCTCAACGGCGTGGTCGGCTCGGACGTCCTGGGCGGATTCGCGAAGGGGTCCACGGCGGCCTGCACGTTCGACGGCAAGACGTACTGCCTGCCGAACGACCTCGCGCAGACCGTCCTCTACTACAACAAGCCGCTCTTCGCGAAGTTCGGCTACACCGTGCCGAAGACGTTCGACGAGTGGCTCGCGCTCGGCCTGCGGGTCGGCAAGGAACACCCCGGCTACTCCCTGGGGTCGGTGAACAGCCGGTACGGACTGAACGGCTACTACGGCTCCAGCGGCTGCGCCTTCAACGAGTCGAGTTCTCCGACCACCGTCACCATCGACGTGAAGTCGCCCGCGTGCACCAGGGTCGACGACGTGGTCGGGCCGCTCCTCGCCAACAGGACGCTCTCGAAGCTGGACCCGTTCGACGCGGCGTACACCCCGGTCGTCAAGAACGACAAGCTGCTCGCGACGATCTCCCCCGCGTGGATGGGCGACTACGGGATCAAGCCGACCTCACCGAAGAAGGGCCAGTGGGCGGTCGCGCCCATGCCGACCTGGAAGGGCGCCGCGACCAACGCCTCGGGCACCGCGGGCGGCGGCATCTGGGTGGTCTCGGCGAAGTCGAAGAACAAGGCGGCCGCGGCCAAGTTCGCCACCGGCATGGCGACCGACCCCAAGGTCCAGGCGGCCTCGTCCGGGTACCCCGCCTACACCGCGGACGCCGACATCTGGCTGAAGCAGGTCGCGAAGGACGACTGGTACGCCGAGGACCCCTCGGCGGTGTACCGGGACGCCGCGGGGAAGATCTCCCCGACCCTCGGCTTCGTCCGCTTCCAGGTCCAGGCGGAGGACGCCTTCAACGCCACCATCCTCAAGAGCGGGGGCCACGACATCGGCGCCGCCCTGGAGAAGTTCGGCGAGCAGCTGACCAAGGCCGCGCGGTCGGCGTCCTACAGCGTCAAGGGCGACTAGCGGATGGCACCGCTGTCCTCCTCCGCGGTGCGCGGCCGGTCCGGGAGCCGGTCCCGGGGCCGCACCCGGAGCCAGGCCCGCAGCCGGTTCCGCAGCCGCACCGCGGGAGTCTCCTTCGTCCTTCCGTACCTCGCCGCCCTGGTCCTCTTCGGCCTCGTGCCCACCGTCTACGGCATCGCCACCTCGTTCTCGGTGACGCCCGTGATCGGCGACTCCTACACGAGCCTGACGGAGAACTACTCGGCGGTCCTCAGCGACTACCGGACCCTGCGGGCGGCGCAGAACGTCGGCTCCTACCTGCTGATCTGGCTGCCGTCGATGCTGGTGGTCGTCTTCGCCGTCGCGCTGGCCATGGACGCGCGGCGTACCCGGTTCGCCGCCCTGACCCGGTTCGTCTCCTACGTTCCCGGAGCGGTCACCGGCGCGGCCTCCGCCCTGCTCTGGCTCTTCATGTTCTCGCCCGCGGCCAGCCCGGCCAGTGCGATCCTCCGTCCGTTCGCCGGCGACTCCGGAACCGTCATCAGCGACGGCTCGCTGCCGGTGATCCTGTCGGTGATGGGCATCGCCGCCGGCGCGGGCGGCTGGATCGTGCTGCTCTACGGCGCGCTCACGGACATCTCGCGGGATGTGCTGGAGGCCGCCGAACTCGACGGCGCCGGCGCGTGGCACGTCGTGTGGCACATCAAGCTGCCGATGCTGCGCAGCTACATCGGCTTCATCTTCATCGTCTCCCTGGCCAACGGGTTCCAGGTCTTCGTCGAACCCCAGGTGCTCGGCGCGGGCGCCCGCGGCCAGGTCGACAGCACCTGGTCGCTGAACCAGCTCGTCTTCTCCTACGCCACCGGAGAGTCGAACTACGGTCGCGCGTCGGCGCTTTCGGTACTGCTGCTCGTCGTCACGGTGACGGCCGCGGTCATCGTGATCAGGAAGACCCGTTTCTACTCGAAGGATGCGGCATGAGCACGCTGTCCTCCTCGTCGGCGGAGCGAAAAGGAGTGCGGACCGCGTTCGGCTCCTTCGGCCGCAACGTCCTGCTGTCGATGACCGTGCTGTTCTTCGGCGTCCCGATCGTCTGGCTGCTGCTCGCGCCCACCAAGACCCGCGACCAGCTGACGGGCGACCAGCCGCTGTCGTTCGGCAGCCTGTCCCACGTGGGGTCCGCCTGGTCGCACGTCTTCGGCTACGACCACGGCATCTTCGGTACCTGGCTGGGCAATTCCGCCCTCATCAGCGTAGCCGCCGTGGCGCTGGCGCTGGTCACGTGCGTCCCCGCCGGATACGGGCTGGCGAAGTTCGCCTTCGTCGGCCGCACCACGATGCTGTTCCTGACCCTGGTCACGATGATCGTGCCCCAGGCGGCGCTGATCCTCCCGCTCTACCTGGAGATGTCGGCGGCCGACCTGACGAACTCGCTGTGGGCGGTGATCCTGCCCCTGTCGTTCTACCCCTTCGGGGTCTACATCGTGTACCTGCACGCGATGGCCTCGGTGCCGAACTCGCTGATCGAGGCCGGCCGGCTCGATGGTGCCTCGGAATGGCGGATATTCCTCCGCATCTACGCGCCCATCGCCCGGCCCGCGATCGCGATGGTCGCGTTCTTCTCGTTCGTCACGGCCTGGAACACCTTCTTCCTGCCGTACATCATGAACACCGACCCGCAGCTCGCCAACGTGCAGACCGGCCTCCAGCTGCTCGTGCGCAACACCAACGCCCTCGGCGGCGCGAACTTCACCGGAATCCCGGTGCGCGAACCCGAGGTCGCGCTCGCGGCCCTGATCTCCATCTCCCCGATCCTGTTGATCTTCGTCTTCGCGCAGCGTTTTCTGGTCGCCGGTCAGAAAGCGGGAGCGGAGAAGGAATGAACACCCCAGAAAGGCCCAACCGCTGTGATAACTGACGTCCGTACCCTGTGCGCCACCCGGCTGCACACGCGAGAAGACCAGTGGGCGACTGACCGTTATCGCAGTGTCAAAGCGGATGCGGCCATCGTCGTGGTGGAGACCGACGACGGTGTGACCGGGGTCGGGGAGGCCTGCTCCTACGGCAATCCGCGGCAGATCGCGGAATGGGTGCGGTGGTACCGCGGCAGCCTGGTGGGCGCCGACCTCGACGACTTCTCCGTCGTGCCACGCCCCACCGGGACCGCCCTGGAGCACGCGGTGGGCTCGGCACACGACTTCGCCGTGGCCGGCATCGACTGCGCGCTGTGGGACGCCCGCGGCCGCGCGGCCGGAAAGCCGGTGGCGCGGCTCCTCGATCCGGCGGTGTCCACGACCGCGGTCGACGTCTACGCCTCGGGCGGCGTGCGCTACGACTGGCATGACGACCCCCGCACGCTCGTCGCCGACGTCCTCGGCCATGTCGAGGCCGGCTACCGGACGGTGAAGTTCCGGCTCGGCACCGCGTGGCACTGGGACCGGGTCACCCCTGCCCGCTTCCTCGCGCTGTACGACGAGGTGCGCGACGCCGTCGGCGATCGCGCCGGGCTGGCGGTCGACGCGAACAGCAGGCTGTCCCGCGCCGAGGCCCGGGAGCTCGCGGAGGGCCTGGCGGCACGCGGGACCCTGTGGCTGGAGGAGCCCCTCGGCAAGGACGACATCGAGGGCTACGAGGAGTTGACGTCATCGGTCGACCTGCGGATCAGCGGCGGCGAGTCCTTCACCACCATCGAGCAGTTCCGGCCGTGGATCGAGCGCGGCTGCTTCGACATCGTCCAGCCCGACGCCGGAGTGTGCGGCATCAGCGAGGTCATGCGGGTCGGACGGATCGCCGCCGACGCCGGTATCTCCCTGATCCCGCACTCGTGGCACAACGGCCTGATGCTGATGGCCAACGCCCACGCCGTCGCCGCGCTCCCGAACGCCCCCATGGTCGAGGAGTGCATGGTGCAGGGCCCGTTGAGGTGGGGCATCGTGCAGGGCGGATCGCGGGTCAAGGACGGCACGGTCTCCGTGGCGGAGTCGCCGGGCCTCGGCGTCGACGTCGTCGACGACCTCGAGGAGCAGTACCCGTACGTCGAGGGCCACTACAGCGTGGAGGTGTACCGATGACCGGTTCCTCCGCTCCCGCGGGAGCGATCCAGCCGTCCGGCGTCGGCCCGGACGGAATCCCGGAGTACACGATCCACGGGGCGTGGACCCTGCCGGTCAAGGGCCCCGCCGTCCCGCCGCTGGACCCGGGCCTGGTCGAGGCGTTCCGGACGGTGACCGCCGCCACCGCGTCGGCGAAGCTGCACCAGATGGGGATCACCAAGACCTTCCTGCAAGGCCCCCGGACCAACAAGCCCGGTCGCAGGGTCGTCGGCCGGGCGGTCACCTTGCAGTTCATGCCGATGCGGGAGGACGTCTACACCGACGCCGGCGTCACGCAGGAGTACGTCGAGCGGGCGACCGCGCTGTGGGCGGTCCTCGACTTCATCGAGCCCGGCGATGTGCTGGTCGTCCAGGCGTACGGGTCGCTGCGCAGCGGGGTGGTCGGCGAGATGCTCGCCCGGCACCTCCACAACCGCGGCGGCCTCGGTCTCGTCGCGGACGGGGGCATCCGGGACTCGGAGAAGCTGGACGGACTCGACGTACCGATCTGGTCCCTCGGCCCGACACCTCACTACGCCTCCCAAGGGGAGCTGCTGCCCTGGGGCTACCACGTGCCGGTGGCGGTCGGCGGCGCCCTGGTCCTCCCCGGGGACCTCATCGTGGCCGACGACGACGGGGCGGTGGTGGTGCCGGTGGCGAAGGCCGCCGAACTGGCGGCGGCCAGCGCCGTCCACGAGGCGTGGGAGGACTTCTCCCGCGAGAAGCTGGCGCTGGGCGGCGCGCTGCGCCGCTACTACCCGCTCGACGACGTCGGCCGCGCCGAGTACGAGGCGTGGGAGGCCGCGGGACGGCCCCCGCTCAGCGCCTGACCACGCTCAACGTCCTGACCACGACGCCGGAGTGGCGAGCGTCTCGCCCGCCGCTCCGGCGAACTGCTCCGGGCCCACCATGGTCCAGATCAAGGGGAGGAGCTCGTCGGAGCCCTCCCCTTCCTCCAGCAGCGCGGCGATGGTCCGGTCCCACTCGGGGTCGATCGGGCCGAGCCCGAGGATGCGCTCCACCATGACCTCGTAGCGGTCCTCGGACTCGATCAGGTGGAAGAGGCCGCGTCCGTCACGCCAGATCTGCCATCGGACCACGCCGCAGGTGTGCAGTGCCCGGAGCACCGCCGGCGGAACGGCGGCGTGGACGGATGCGTACCGGGCCTCCATCCCCGGGCGCAGCCGGGTGCGCCGGCCGGTCACATGGACCGCTCTGCCGGCCGGTTCGGTGTCGGGATTCCGCACCAGTGTTCCTTTCGCTGTGGAGTCCGCGAACCGGGGCGGCGCGGAGGAGGTCTCCCCGCGCGCCGCCCCGGTCCTTGTGCGGGTGGTCGGTCGGTTCGCCGCGGAACCGCCGGGGTCGGTCGTCACTTGATCGGCTGGAGCGTGAACTCCATGGTGCCGACCTCGCCGCAGGTGTGCTGGATGAGGTCGGCGCCGTCGGCGGTGTGCCTGCTGCCCGCCGGCGGCCGAGCCGTCACCGCCCGGGGACACGTAGGACACGGAGCCGACCGCCTGGGCGGACTGGGGAGCCATCCCCCATGGCGGCCGGGGAAAGCGCCCTCGTGACGGCTGCCACGAGGGCGCGACGGGGCGCGAGGCGTACGGTCCTACGGCCGTCCGCGCCGGGGCACGAGCCGCTGCTCGTCGAGGTCGTCCCACAAGGCGTCGGGGATACGCGTCCCGACCCGGGCGACGTTCTCGTGGACCTGCTCGGGGCTGTCGGCGCCCACGACCACCGCGGTCACGTGCGCGTCGAGGAGGGGGTACCGCAGGGCAGCCGCGGGGAGTTCGACACCGTGGGCGAGGCAGACCGCCTCGATCCGCCGCGCGCGGGCGAGCACGTCGGCGGGCACCTGGTGGTAGTCGAACGTGGCGTCCTCGCGCGGCGACCGGGCCAGCAGCCCGCTGTGGAAGACGGCGGCGGCGACCATCACCGTGCCGTGCCGCGCGCACGCGGAGTCCAGATCGGGCACCGCGCTGTTGTCGAGGAGCGTGTACCGGTTCGCGACCATGACGACATCGGCCAGGCCGGTCTCGACCGTGGCGACCAGGGTGCCCGGGTCCATCGAGCCGGCGCCGATCGAGGTGACCAGACCCTCCTCGCGCAGGCCGGCCAGGGCGGCCATGCCGCGGGGAACCGCCTGGGCGTCGTCCGAGCGCTCCGGGTCGTGGAGGTAGAGGACGTCGACCCGGTCCGTTCCGAGCCGGCCGAGCGAGTCCTCGAGGCCGGCCCGGATGTCGTCCGGGCCGAACCCCCAGGTCCTGCCGTACCGCGCGGGAACCACGAACCCCTCGGGGTCCGTTGACCGGCCGTCCCACCGCGGGTCCTCCCGCAGCAGCCGCCCCACCTTCGTGGACAGGGTGAACTCCGAGCGCGGCTTGGTCGCCAGAAAGCGGCCCAGCCTGCGCTCGGAGAGGCCGAGCCCGTAGTGGGGTGCCGTGTCGAAGTGCCGTACGCCGGCGGCCCACGCCGCTTCGAGCGCGCGCTCGACCTCCTCGTCGGAGCGGACCCGGAACATGTTGCCGAACGGCGCGCACCCGAGGCCGAGTCGCGGCAGTCCGGCGCGCTCGGCCGCCGGTGGGGTGTGGCGGCGGTCCGCCATGGTGCCCTCCTGAAGTGTGCTCGCGTGTCTGGGCGAAGAGGTAGGACATCTTCGGCCCGGCGCTGGACAGTATGCCGGTAGTTGACGCTATCGGCAGCCCCTGAGGTCCCAAGAGATACGATCTCTCGGGCGGTCGTTCTGGGACATGGCGCACCTTGGCAGCGCACCTGACTGGGCGTCAGGGGGTCGCGGGTACGAATCCTGTCCTCCCGATCGGCGTCGACGGTGAACGAGCCCCGCGCTCGGCCTAGCGCAGCGTCGTCCCGGCGGGCTGGTCGAGGAGCGCGAGGTCCGCGCGCGTGGGCAGGCCCTCCCAGTCGCCGCGGCCGGCGACGGCGAAGGCGCCGGTGGACGCGGCCCGTTGGAGCCTGGCTGCCAGGTCCAGCCCGTCGAGCAGCGCCGAGAGGTAGCCGGCGACGAAGGCGTCGCCGGCGCCGATCACGTCGTCGACCCGGACCGGGCGGGCGGCGACGCTGACGGTGCCGTGGGCGTCGGTCGCGCTCGCGCCGTCGCCGCCACGGGTGACCACCACCTCGCGCCGTCCGCGGGCGACCAGCGCGGCGACCGCGTCGCTCTCGTCCAGCCCGGGATCGTCGCTGACCAGGTGCAGTTCGTCGGCGGACGCGACGAGCAGGTCGGCGGTGCGGGCCAGCGGCAGCAGGAGCCTCCTGGCCCGCTCCGGATTCCACAACCCGGCACGGTAGTTGACGTCCAGGCAGACCAGGGCGCCCAGTTCCCCGGCGCGCGTCGCCGCCGCCGCCGCGGCCTCGGCGGCCGAAGGACCGAGGGCCGGGGTGATTCCGGTCAGGTGCAGGACGCGCAGCCCGGGCCGCAGGGCGGGCAGCACATCCTCGGGCCGGATGGTCGATCCGGCCGATCCCGCACGGTAGTAGGCGACTTTGGCGAGGTCCCCGATGCTGTCCTCGCGGACCAGGAGGCCGGTGGCGCGTCCGTCGGTGTCGACGCGCGCGTGGGTGACGTCGACCTCTTCGGCGCGCAGGGTGCGCAGCACCAGCGTGCCGAACGCGTCGTCCCCGACGCGTCCCACCCATCCGACCCGGTGGCCGAGCCGGGCGAGGCCGATCGCGACGTTGGACTCCGCGCCGGCGACGGACAGTTCCATCGCCGGGCCGAGCCTGATCGGGCCGGTGGCGCGCAGCGCGGCCATGGTCTCCCCGATGGTGACGACCTCAGGGCCGCCGGCGGCGGTCATGCCGTGACCTCCTCGGCCAGCGCGCTGCGCCAGTGGGCGACGCGCCGGCGCAGCGCGGCCAGGTCCCCGCCGTGGGCCGCGTCGCCGACGAGTGGGGTGCCGGCGCCGACGGCCACGGCTCCGGCGGCGAGGAAGGCGCGCGCCGCGCGGGCGTCGACACCTCCCACGGGCACGAACGGGATCGCCGGAAAGGGATCGCGCAGCGCCCTGAGATACGAGGGGCCGCCGAGCGAGGCGGGGAAGAGCTTGACCGCGAGCGCTCCGCACTCGTGCGCGGCGACGACCTCGCTGGGCGTCAGGGCGCCGATCAGCGTGGGCAGTTCCAGTGGCATGGCCTCGCGCAGGTCGTTGCCGAGCCCGGGGGTGACGAGGAAGCCCGCCCCCGCGTCGGCGGCCTTCGCGGCGTCGGCCGCGGTCAGGACGGTGCCGGCGCCGAGGTGGGCGCCGGGGCCGAGTTCCCGGCGGGCCTGCCGGATCACCCACAGCGCGTCGGTGGTGGTGAGCGAGACCTCGGCGCAGGTGATGCCCTCCTCGGCGAGGGTGACCACCGTGCGCAGCGCGGCCTGGCGATCGCTTCCGCGCACGATGGCGACGGTCCGGTGCGGCAGTTCGGTCGGATTCATGGCGGCCCCTTGTGCGGCGGTGTGGTCCCCGACGGCTCTGCCGGCTCGTCGATTGCTTGACAGCATAGCTGCCAAGTGCCATCGTCCTGTCGTATTCGCTATGACGGACTCCATGGCCGTGCCTTCGCTGCCGGGAGCGGTCGGATCGAGCGACCACTCCGTTCAGGAGAGTGGACCCCAGAAAACCGGAAGGTGTGGCGGCGATGCGTGACCGGATCACCACGAAACGCGCGGGCAGGTCTCTTGTGGGGAGCCGGACATGAGCCCCCTGCGGAGTTCGGCCTGGTGGGACGAGCCCGGCAAGGCCGGCTTCATCGCCCGCCACCACATGCGCCAACTCGGGCTCACCCGAGACCAGTTGCGCGGGAAGCCGGTGGTGGGCATCTGCAACAGCTGGTCCGAACTGTCCCCGTGCAACGCGCACCTGCGGGTGCTGGCCGAATCCGTGCGCCGCGGGATCACCGCCGCGGGCGGCCTGGCCCTGGAGTTCCCGACGATGTCCATCGGCGAGCCCCTGATGCGGCCCACGTCGATGATGTTCCGCAACCTGATGAGCATGGACGTCGAGGAGACCATCCGCGCCAACCCCCTGGACGCGGTGGTGCTCCTTGGCGGCTGCGACAAGACGCTGCCCGCGCAGCTCATGGGAGCGGTGAGCGTCGACCTGCCTGCCATCGCGCTGTCCGGCGGCCCGATGCTGACCGGACGCTTCCGGGGCCGGACGGTCGGCTCCGGCACCGACATCTGGCGGATGAGCGAGGAGTTGCGCGCAGGCCGCATCACGCAGTCCGACTTCGACGAGTTCGAAGGCTGCCTCGCCCGCTCGGCCGGCCACTGCATGACGATGGGCACCGCCTCCACCATGGGCTGCGTCACCGAAGCCCTCGGGCTCTCGCTGCCCGGCGCCGCCGCCCTGCCCGCCGCCGACGCCCGCCGCGCCCAACTCGCCGAGGAGTCCGGCGCCCGCGCGGTCGAACTCGCCCGCGAGGGACTGCGCCCGTCGGACATCCTCACCGAGAGGGCCTTCACCAACGCCGTCGTCGTCAACGCCGCCATCGGCGGCTCGACCAACGCGGTACTGCACCTGCTCGCGATCGCGGGCCGGGCGGGCGTGCCCCTCACACTCGACGACATCGACACCCTGGGCCGCCGGGTGCCGCTGCTCGCCGACCTGATGCCCAGCGGCCGCTTCCTCATGGAGGACTTCGCCTACGCCGGCGGCCTTCCCGCGCTCATGGCCGAACTCGGCGATCTGCTGGACCACGACGCGCCGACCGTCAACGGGCGGACCCTCGGCGCGAACATCCAAGGCCATCAGGTCTGGAACCGCGAGGTGATCCGCCCGGTCGACGATCCCGTCCAGCCCGTCGGCAGCGGCACCGTGGTGCTGCGCGGGAACCTGGCACCGGACGGCGCGGTGCTCAAGCAGTCCGCGGCCTCGCCGCACCTGCTCCGCCACCGCGGCCCCGCCCTGGTCTTCGACGACATCGAGGAGTACCTGCGCGCCGCCGACGACCCCGACCTGCCGGTGGACGCCGGCACGGTCCTCGTCGTCCGCAACCTCGGCCCGCGCGGCTACCCGGGCATGCCCGAACTCGGCAACCTGCCCATGCCCGCCAAGCTGCTGGCCGCGGGCGTCACCGACATGGTCCGCATCTCCGACGCGCGGATGAGCGGCACCGCCTACGGCACCGTCATCCTGCACGTGGCACCGGAGTCCTCCGTCGGAGGGCCGCTCGCCCTGGTACGCACCGGCGACACGATCGAACTCGACGTCGCCGCCCGCAGCCTGCGCGTGGACGTCACCGACACCGAACTCGCCGAACGCCGCGCCGCGTGGACCGCCCCGCAGCGCACGGACACCCGCGGCTGGACGCGGCTGTACGTCGACCGCGTCCTGCAAGCCGACCGCGGCGTCGACCTCGACTTCCTGGTCGGCGGGTCCGGCGACCAGCCCGGAAAGGTGCCCTTCTGATGAGCGTGCCCCCGACCACCGGCGCCGACCTGCTGCGCGGGGTGATGCCCGTCCTCGAAGTGCCCTTCACCGCGGGCGGCGACCTCGACCTCGACAGCTTCGACCGCCTGGTGCGCCACGTCCTGGACACCGGCGTCACCGCCGTCATGTTCCCCGGCTTCGCCAGCGAGTTCCACAAGCTGAGCGACGCCGAACGGGACCTGCTCACCGCCCGCCTGCTCGACCTCACCTCGGCCCGCCCCGACGTGGCGGCCGTGGTGTCGATCCCCGACCACGCCACCCGCCTCGCGGTCGAGCGCGCCACCGCCGCCGTGGACGCCGGCGCCGACGCGATCAACCTCCTGCCGCCGCACTTCCTCGCCCCTCCGGCCGACGAGGTGCGCCGGCACGTGACGGCGATCCTGACCGCTGTCGCCCCCACGCCCGTGGTCCTCCAGTACGCCCCCGCGCAGACCGGGTCGTCCTTCACCGCGGACGCCCTGCGCGCCCTGGCCGCGGACCACCCGAACCTGGTGGCCGTCAAGATCGAGACGCCGCTGCCGGGCCGGCTCGCGGAGGACCTCGCGGCCGGCACCCCGGGCTTGCGCTCCTTCACCGGCTACGCCGGACTCCAACTGGCCGACGGGCTGCGGCGGGGCGTCGACGGCGTGCAGCCGGGATGCTCCTTCACGGAGATCTACCAGGAGATCTGGCGGCTGTGGCATTCCGGCGACGAGGCCCAGGCCCTGCGCCTCCACGCCCGCCTGGTGCCCTACCTTGCGTACTGGATGCAGGAGGTGGAGTTGATCATCATGGTGGAGAAGGTCGTCTCGGCCCGCCGCGGACTCATCGACGACCCCCATTGCCGCCATCCGGCGCGCAGCCTGGACCCGCAGGAGATCGGCGGCATCGACCGGTTCCTGGCCGAGTTCGACGCGCTCCTGCGGCCCCGGCGGAACAGGAGCGCATCATGACGGATCTCACCGGCCACCGCGTACTCGTCACGGGTGCCGCACGGGGGATCGGCGCGGCCGTCGCGGCCGCGGTCGTCGACGCCGGCGGCCGCGCCGGCCTGCTGGACATCGACGCGGACGGCGTCCGGGCGACCGCCCGCCGCCTCGGCGCGTCGGCCGCGTCGGCCCCCTGCGACATCACCGACGAGGAGCAGGTCGCCGCGGCGGTGGCGGCACTGAGCGCGGAACTCGGCCCCTTCACCGGGCTGGTCAACAACGCCGGGCGCAACTCCTACGCCGACCCGGTCGCGATGACGACCAGCCAGTGGGACGAGGTGTTCGGCGTCGACCTCAAGGGGGCCTGGCTCACCGCCCGCGCCGTGCTGCCCCCCATGCTCGACGCCCGACGCGGCTCGATCGTCAACATCGCCTCCATGCACGCCAGCCTCACCTGCCCGGGGATGTTCCCGTACGCCGCGGCCAAGTCCGGCCTGGTCGGCCTCACCCGCAGCCTCGCACTGGAGGTCGGCCCGCAAGGGGTACGGGTCAACGCGGTCAGCCCCGGCTACATCGAGACCGACCTGCTCGCGGAGTACTTCGCGCAGAGCGCGCCGGAGGTGCGCCAGGACGCGCTGGACAAGCACATCCTCGGCCGGCTCGGCACGCCCGCGGACGTCGCCGCCGTGGTGGTCTTCCTGCTCTCCGACGCGGCAGGCTTCGTCACCGGCGCGGACTGGCCGGTGGACGGCGGCGTGTCCGCCCGGTTCGCCTGAACTCCCCACCGGGCCACCGGCCGGCGGCCACCGCGTGCCGCCGGCCGGTGGGCGCCCGGCTGTGGGGCGCCCCTCCTCAGCCGCCGGCCCGGCCCTCCGGACCCGCGCCCGCCGGTTGCCGGTGCAGCAGGCGGCCCACGGCCTTGCTGACGCCGGCGTAGTGGTGGTCGTTCTCGATCTCGCCGGCCACCGTGTACTCCCGCATCACCATGATGCGGTCGGCGAGCGAGGCGCTCTACCTCAACGACGGGTCGTTCTGGAACGGCACCGCAGACCAGGGTGGCGACGCTGGTGAGGGCCAGGAAGTGCTAGCGGCGGTGGGGACGTCGGCTGTGACAGAGTTGGCGGATGGATCTGGGCCAGGGTTGGGCGGCCGTTCTCGCCGGCGGCATCGGCATGGTCGGGGCGCTCGGCGGGTCGCTGGTCGGCGGCTGGGCGGCCGTTCGGGGCGCGCGGGACGCGGCCGGCGCTGAACGCGGAGGCGATCCGGCGGCAGGTCGCCGACCAGGCGATGAGCGAGCATCGGCACTGGGTGCGGCAGGAGAGGCAGAAGGCGTACCGAGAGGTGCTGGACGCCTACGCCGGGGTGACGCCGCTTATGGGCCATCCATGAGTCGCTGGCGTCGCAGGACGAGAGCGAATGGCCGGGACGGCTGGACTTGACCGAGCAGTTCGATGTTTTGAACTCGGCCTGCAGCCGACTGGTTCTGCTCGGCCCGGCGCCCGTCGCGGAGGCAGGGAACGCCCTGAGCATCGTGCTGCACGAGGTCGAGAGGAGTTTCATGCAGCTGGTGGCCATCGGGCCCGGTACGCCGCTGTCCGGGAGCGACCGGGACCGGGCGGTGGCGTCGATGCGGACGGCGGTGAAGGAGCTGCGGGTCGCCTACATCGCATTCATGAGGGCAAGTCAGCGGGTGCTCATAGACGCAGTGGTGGTCGACGGGACCGTGGAAGGCACGGGCTAGGAAGCACCTCGTTCGGTGAGTCCGCGGTAGCAGATCAGCGTGCGGGCGGTGCCGGTGAAGGCCAGGAAGTGTTCGGCTTCGCGTTCGTAGCGGCGGTGGAGACGGCGGCAGCCGGCGAGCCGGGACGTGGTGCGCTCCACGGGCCAGCGGTGGCGGCCGAGTCATTGGGAGGACTCCACGCCCTTGCGGGCGACACGCGCGCGGTGATGCCGCGTTGCTGTAACCATCGACGCAGGTGGTCGTGGTCGTAGCCCTTGTCGGCGTGCAGCTTGCCGGGTTTGCGCCGGGCCCGGCCGCGGCGGGAGCCGGTCGGCGCGATGCCCTTCACCAGCGGGATAAGGGCCTTGCCGTCGTGCAGTTTGGCCGCAGAGATCGCCACAGCCAGGGGCAGACCGCCCCGATCGGTGATCAAGTGGACCCTCGAGCCGTACTTGCACCGATCGACGGGATTCGGGCCCGGCAGGTCACTTTTTACAAGGCCCGCATGTTGACCGAGTCGATCGCGCATCGAGACCGGCCCAACTCGCCGCGCGCCCAGTTCGTCCAGGACCAGGCGGTGGGGCTTGGCCCAGATGTGGACCGCCACGACGACCGCCGACTTCAACGACGCGCGCAACCGCTACCGCAACACCAGCGGGAAGATCGCCGGTTAAGCGGTCGGCATCTTTGCCAACGTCAACGGCGGTTCGGGGCGGAACTGGCATCCGGCGGGCAAGGCCTGTCTGTGCACCACCCTGTTCGACCGCTACCAGTACACCCAGGACGCCGCCTATCCGGCGAAGATCCGCCCCCCGCGGCGGGACCGGCCGCACGCGGAGGGCACGGTTTGGCGGGAGTTTGGTGAGGTTCTGGAGGGCCCGCCGAAGGTGAGGAAGCACGTTCCGTTTCCCACTCCAGGAGGTCAGCGATGAAGAAGATCGTGATCCGCAAGGCCGGTCCCGTCCGTCTCACGACCGCGGGCTGCCACACCTACCCGACTGCCTGATCCAGGCCGAGGGTACGCCGCCGTCCAGCAGCCTGCTGCCGGGCGGCGGCGCGCGCCCCCCATCTGCCAGCGGGGCACATCGCCCCTGCGGACGGCCGCGGAGAAGCGAGGTCGAGCGGTGCCGGAACAGATCACCAGCAGTCAGGGCACGAGCAGTCAGGTCACCAGCAGTCAGGGCACGAGCGGTCAGGCGCCCGGCGGCCCGGCCGTCAGCAGCGAGGCCACCACCGGTCAGGCCGTCGACGGACAGGCCACCGGTCAGAGCACGCGGAAGCCGATCCTCTTCCACCCGCTGGTCTATCTCGAAGACGGCGACGGTGTGACGATCGGCCGGGCGGACATCGACTCGTACGCGATCTTCCCGCCGGACGGCGCCCAACTCGTGCGCTGGCTCGAAGGCGGCGCGACCGCCGACGAGGCCGCCCGCCGCTACCGCGACACCTACGGTGAGAGCGCGGACGTCGAGGACGTCCTGGCGGCGCTGGAGGAACTGGGCTTCACCAGGACCGTCGACGAGGAGCCCGCCGAGACGGCCCCGCTGCGGTGGCAGCGCCTGGGCCGGGCGACGTTCTCGCCGTACGCCTGGTTCTGCTACGCGGCACTGGCGGTGACCGCCGTGGTGCTGATGGCGCGTTCGCCCAGCCTGGTGCCGCGCTCGCACGACCTCGTCTTCAGCTCGTACTACTCCCTGGTGAACCTGACGCTGCTGGTCGCGGTCACCCCGCTGATCGCGCTGCACGAGATCTTCCACGCGCTGGCCGGCCGCCGGCTCGCCATCCGCTCACGGCTGTCGATCTCCTACCGCTTCTACTTCCTGGTGGTCGAGACCGCCCTCGACGGGCTGGTGGCGGTGCCCCGGCGCAAGCGGTACCTGCCGATCCTCGCGGGCATGCTCGCCGATGTCCTGGTGCTGTGCGCGCTGGTGGTCCTCGCCGACGTCCTCGGTGGGACGGGCAGCCACCCGTCCCTGGCCGGCCGGGTCTGCCTGGGCGTGGCCTTCGCCACCTTCACCCGCCTGCTCTGGCAGTTCTTCTTCTACCTGCGCACCGACATCTACGTCCTGATCACCACCATGCTCGGCAACGTGGACCTGCACGGCGTCGCCCTGCGGACCCTGCGCAACCGGGTCAACCGCCTCCTCGGCCGGCGCGACAAGATCACCGACCTGAGCACGGCGCATCCGGTGGACCTCAAGGCGGCCCGCTGGTACGCGTGGCTCGTGCTGGCCGGCTACACCATCAGCCTCAGCACCACGCTCTTCGCGCTGCTGCCGGTCTTCGTGCACATGTGCGTGAACTCCGTGGAGCGCTTCACCTCGGGCGGGGCGAGCGCCCTGCGGCTGCTGGACTCGGTGGTCTTCCTGGTCCTGCTGCTCACGCAGACGCTGCTCCCGCTGTGGATCGCCCTCAGGGACCGCGCCCGCCGCCGATCCGAAGCCGTCCACGTCGTCGCCTGACGGCCGCACGCCCGGAGCACAGCTCACCTCGTCGCTCGAAAGGCAGGCTCATGAGTAGCCACTACTGGATACAGGCGCCGTTGCGCGCCGACCGTGACCGGCTGATCAGGGGTCTGTCGCTGCCGCCCCTGCTCGCGACGGTCAGCGCGCACCGCCACCTGCGCGGACCGTACACGGCCGTCGGGACCCTCCTGCGGGCGATCGCCCCGGAGGCGCTGCGGCGCGACCCGGAACTCGCGCGGCGGCACCGCATCGAACTCCAGGAGACGACACCCGAACTGGCCGGCCTGGTACCGGCGATCCACCGGCCCCTGGAGGCGAGCGCCACCGGGCCGGTCGCGGTCAGCCGGTACCCCGCGCGACTGCACTCGCTGCGCATCTCGCACGGCCTGGTCGACTTCCTCGAAAGCCACCTCGGCGGCCTCGGCGGGGCCCCGCAGACGCTGGTGGTGCACGATGTCGAACACGCCGACGCCACCGACCAGGAGTTCCTGGCCGTGCTGCTGCGACGGGTCCCCGCCCGGCTGCTGACCGTCGTGGTCGCCACCGGCCCCGACACACCGCCGTCGCGGCCGGGCCCGATCTCCGAGGACCTGCCCCGGGCCCTGCTCGCCCACACCGAGCGGATCACCGCGCCCGGCCGGATGCCGGAGCCCGCCGCGGCCCGACCGGCCGCCGCCGCCCCCACGCCGGACGAACTCGCCCGCGCCTACACCGAGTCCGACGGCGTCGCGGACGACCCGGCGACGGTCGCGGCGTACGAAGCCCTGGACCCGGCAAGCCGCGCGGCGCTGCACGACGCCCGCGCCGCCGTACTGGCCCCCATGACCGAGGCCCAACCGTCCCTGCGGCTGGGCGCCTTGGCCTACCACCTGGAACGCGGCAGTGACCGCGGCACCGCCGGCGTCGAGGCACTGCGCTGGGCGCAGACCCGCTGCAAGTACCTCGGTCTGTACGGGACCGCGGTGGAGTACGGCGAGCGCGGGCTGCTGCTGGTGGAGGCGGCGCAACAGCCCGACGCCTGGTGGGAGTTCACCCGGGACACCGCGGTCTCGCTCGCGGCGGCGGGCCGGGCCGAGGAGTCCGCGGCCCTCCAGGACGCCGCCCGGCGCACCAGCATCGACCCGGCCGTGCACATGAAACTCGCCTACGAGACCGGCATGCTCTACGCCCGCCACTTCAGCCCGGACAAGCGCGATCCGGGGCTGGCCAGGGCCTGGATCAACCAGGCGATCGCCATCGCCTCGGTGCTGGAGGACCCGCAGGAGCGTACGTTCTTCTCCGTCTTCAACCGCAACGGGCTCGCCCTCGTCGCCACCCGCACCGGCGGCACCGACGAGGCGCTGAAGCTGCTCGACGAGGGCATCGAGCGGCTGGACAGGGAACTCGGCCTCGGCGAGCGCAGCTGGCACCGGGTGGGGCTGCGCTACAACCGGGCCCAGGTCCACACGATGAGCGGCCGGCTGGAGGAGGCACTGGCGGACTACGCCATCGTGATGGCCATCGACGACGACTTCTCCGACCACTACTTCAACCGCGGCAACATCCTGCGCCGCCTGGGCCGCACCGAGGAGGCGCTCGCCGACTACGAGCACGCGCTGACGCTGGAACCGCCCTTCCCCGAGGCGCACTACAACTGCGGTGACGCCCGGCTGGAGCTCGGGGACATCGAGGGCGCGCTCGCCGAGTTCGACCGCACCCTGGTGCTGGACCCCGGCAACGTGGACGCGCTGTTGAACCGGGCGGGGGTGCACGCCGAACTCGGCGACCCGCAGGCCGCGCTGCGCGATGTCGCGGCGGGCCTCGACGTGGACCCCGGCAACGCCCATCTACTCACGCTCAAGGGCCGGTTGCTGGCCGAGCAGGGCGAATCGGGACCCGCGCTCGACGCGCTCGGCGCGGCTCTGGAAAGCGCCCCCGACCTCGCCGAGGCGTGGGCGGTCAGGGCCGAGATCGCCTTCGGCGCGGGCGATCTGGACCGGGCGACGGCCGACTTCGACCGGGCGGTCGGAATCGGCGGCGGCGCCGCCATCCGCTACAACCGGGGCCTGGTGCACGAGGCGGCGGGCCGCTTCGCCGACGCCGTGAGCGACTTCGCGGCCGTACTGGAGGAGACCGACGACGAGGAAGCCCGGGTCCACCACGCCTCGTGCCTGCGCGCCGAGCGGGCCGGGGTGTAGGCGGTGCCGCCGGGAGGGGACGCGGCGCTGACCGCGGTCTTCACCGAGAGCATGGCCCGGCTCGCGTCCGCGGTGGCCGTGGTCACCGTACGGCGGGCCGACGGCGCGCCGTGCGGGCTGCTGGTCTCCTCGGTCTGCTCCTACAGCGTGGCGCCGCCCTCCGTGCTGGTCGCCGTCGCCGAGTCCGCCCGCGCCTGCCCGGCGCTGGCGGTCGTCGGCGCGGCCTTCGGCGTCCATCTGCTGAGCGCCGCGGACCGCGCGACGGCCGAGCTCTTCGCCCGCCGGGGAGCGGACAAGTTCGCCCACACGCGGTGGAGTTGGGACGGGCCGGTGCCGCGTCTCGCGGACGTGCCGTCGTATCTGCGGTGTGTGTCCACCGCGGTCCTCCACCACGGCGACCACGCCGTGGTGGTCGGCGAGGTGGTGCGCTGCGTGCCGGCACCGGCGGAGGACGATCCCCTGGTCCACTACCGGCGGCGGTTCGGGTGGCGGCTGGCGGCGCCGGAGGACCAGGGGGGCGCCGCGAGGGCGGGGGAGGTCGCGGGGGAGCGGGACCAGGTGGCGGCGCCACGGTGACCGGGCCCCTGTCGTCGCGGATGTCTCCGTCCCGGTCAGCGTCTTCGTCGCCGCCGGCGCGCGGAGGCCCGCCCTTGCCCGGAGTTCCGCCCTCGCCCGGGTCCTCGTCCTCGTCCCCGTCCCCGTCCCCGTGCCGCGGTCCGTCAGCGGCAGTGCAGATGCCCGGTCCCGTAGGGCTCGCGCGCTTCCAGGGCGACGAGTTGGGCCGCTCTGAGCCCCGGGCCGGGTTCGATGCCGAGTTCCGCGATCATCATGCCGCGCACCCGGGCGTAGACCGTGAGCGCCTCGGCACGGCGGCCGACCCGGCACAGCGCCCGGATCAACTGCTCGTGCAGCGACTCCCGCAGCGGATGGGCGGCGCACAACTCGTGCAGCTCACCGATGACATCGCTGATCTCGTGGCTCCTGCCCCGGCACAGCACCACGTCGATGCTGTCGCCGAGCGCCGAGAGGCGTTCCTCCTCCAACCGCACGGCGTAGGAGCCGAGTCGGCCGGAGTGCTCCAGGTCGGCGAACGGGTGCCCGCGCCAGAGTGCCAGCGCCTGGCGGAGCGCCTCGCCCGCCTGCCGACATCGTCCTTCGGCCAGGTGGCGGCGGCCGGCCGCGGTGAGGGTGCGGAACCGGTCGAGGTCGAGTTCGCCCGGTGCCACCCGCATCCGGTAGCCGTTCGCCTCGGTGCGCAGCACCGGATGGTGCCGCGGGTCGCGGTGTGCGGCACCATGCTCGGGGTCCAGGGCGCGGCGCAGTCCGGAGACGTACATCTGCAGGGTCGCGGCGGCGGCCTGCGGCGGGCGCGATCCCCACAGCCCCTCGATCAACCGGTGGGTCGGGACGGGAGCGTTGGCGGACAGCAGCAACAGGGCCAGCAGGGCCCGCTGTTTGAGCGCGCTGGGGGTGCGGGGCAGGCCGTTCCGGAGCATCGTCACCGGTCCCAGCACGAAATAGCGTGGGCCTTCCGCTCTCGCTGCGGGGAGGATTCCGGGTGACGCTGGAGTGAGCTGACTGACCACGGCGGTCTCCGAATTCTACGAACCGGTCTGATCGTTGCGGCAGAGCTGATCCGATCGATATGCGCGCGCGGACGACGTGCGGAGAACATCCCTAGGCGAGGGCGGGAACCGAGGGGGCGACTTCTCGCCGATAAGGCGGGCCGGAGTTCATGTCACGGCCATGGGAACCAATAGCCCGGGAAATCCGCCCCGCGGGCGCGGCCGGCGGGTGAAGGGCGGGCCGACGCAGCACGTGCGAGGCGGTGCGGTGCCACGGAGGAACGCACGGCGCGCACGGAACGATGTGCCGGCCACAGTGCCCTCCCTCGAAAGAGACGTTCCCCGTGTGAGCTGATGTGGATGGAACTCTTCCACATGCCAGCCATCGCACAAAGCTGGATTCAAGACAAAAGAAGATTTGCGCCATTCCTGATATTCGATCTTGGCGGAGCGCCAACTCCCCTCGTGGGCAGCCCATTTCGTGGCCCGGAAAATCCTCGGCGGCAATGGTCGGAGGTTCCGGATGCGCTGTCCGCTGTCTCGAAATACGGCAATCCGAGCGCCGGGCCGGTGGCCGCCGGGCCGGCCGTCGAACGCCCGCTCGACCCGCGCGGGGGGCTCGTTCACCGCAGTGCGAGCAGCATTCCCACCGAGCCGACGACGAGCACCGCGTCGACCAGAAGCTCGAAGGTGCGTACGCGAAGCCGCCGCACGACCCACTTGCCGCACATGGCGCCGGTGAGCAGGGCCACCCCGATGACGAGGCCGCGGGCGACGACGGGGGGCGCGAGGACGCCGGCGGTGTCGAACGTCGCGAGCTTGCCCGTGTAGAGCAGCACCGCGCTCGCCGCCTCGGAACCCAGGAACGCGCCGCCGGTCATCCCGTATCCGGTGAACACCGGCACGCTGAGCGGCCCGGTGGACAGGACCAGCCCGGTGAGGAAGCCGACGAACGCCCCCGCGAGCGCCATGTGCCACAGCCGGACACGCACGCGTGAGCGCCGGATCAGGCGACGGATCGGGATCATCGCCAGGAAGAACCCGGCCAGGAAGACATCGACGGCGGCCGGGGGGATCGTCAGCAGGGTGTGGGCGCCGAGCACAGCGCCGGGCACGCCGGTCAGCGCGTACGCGAGCACCGGCCGCCAGCGGATCTCGCGCCACCAGGCGATCACCCGCCCGAGGTTGCCGAACACCGAGGCGATCGCCATCACCGGTACGGCGACCCGCGGCCCGTACAGCACGACGAGCACCGGCAGGAGGACCAGCGAGGAGCCGGTGCCGACGACGCCACCGAGCACACCGGCGGCGAGGGCGAGGCACGAGAGAAGGGACAGCGCGAGCATGCGGAAGGACCGTTTCTGTCCCGTCGCGGGCGCGAGCGGAACCGATCCTCCAGGCTTTTGTCCTTTGAGATGACCGCGCCCCGGTCGGCGGTGCGCGGTGGCGCCGCTCGGACCAGCCGTGCCACCCGGCACCGGAACCCTAGGCGCTGTCGGGCACGATGCTAGCGCCATGACGGGAAAGGTGCACCGGTTCGCGGCGCCCGGCACGGCACCCGCTGCGTTGGCGGAGGATCGTCCTATTGCGCCCGCTACGAGGACGATCCTCCGCCTTGCGACGCAACGGGGAGCCGGCGGGCGGATCTCGGGGCCGTCGGCCACCCGTTTTCCGTGGGAGGAAAAGGGCTGTTGGCGAGGTTCGGGCCGGTGCCAGCCTGGGTGCGTCCGAGTACGAATCCTCACTATGGGGGAGGAAGTCATGCGTGTGAACAAACGGATCACCGGCGTTCTCGCTGCCTGCTGTCTGGGCGGTGCCGCCGTCCTGGTGAGCGCCGGCAGCGCACAGGCCGCGACGAACTGCACGCTGGGCGGGGGAGGCCATCCTGACTGGCACACCTGCCACAACGTCGTCGGCGCCACGGTGTACGGCGGCCAGGGACCCAGCTCGAAGACCGACGGCACGGTGAACCTCAACGTGGTGTCCGGCCACCTGAACAGCAACCCCAGCTGGTTCGAGTGCAGGATCGACAACGGCCCCTGGAACGGCGGCGGCCCGCACCCCAACCGCTGGCTGTACACGGAGTCCGACGACGGCGGCTGGGGATGGGTCGCCGACACGGACATCTCCGACGAGACCAACCCGGTGCTGGGCTGCGGCGAGTTCGCGTAGCCGGCTCCGGCGGTACTGCCCGGCGCGGCTCCGCGCCACCCGGTCGCGGACCGGTCCCGGTCAGGCCGACGTCTCTGGTGACCTGGTCAGGAGGAAGACGCGGATCGCGCGGTCGGGGGCCCGCGTGGCGTAGGCGTCGTACGCGGGCCAGTACGCCGCGACCTTCTCCCACGCGCTCCGGCGCTCCTCGCCGGTGAGCAGCCGCGCGGTCACCGCCGTCGTACGGCCGCGGGCGGTCACCTCCGCCCGCGGCTGGGCGAGCAGGTTCGCGGACCAGCCCGGGTGGCGGTCGCCGCCCCAGTTGGAGCCGACCACGACGAGGCCGCCGCCGTGGCGGACGTACAGCACGGGGACCTGCCGGGGCTGCCCGCTGTGCCGGCCGGTCGTCGTCAGCAGCAGGGTGGACAGACCCGCCGCCGCTCCCACTCCGACCCGGCCACGGCTCAGGGCCAGCAGAACGCGGTCGGCGGGGGCCAGGAAGCGACCCAGGGCCGCCCAGGCCCGCGTGGCGCCCGGCTTCATGAGCAGCTTCCGTATCTTCGGCACAGCGGAGGCTAACACGCGTCCGCGCGGCCCGAGTGCCGGTACGGGAACCGTCTCCGCCGGCCGGCCGGCTTCGGCACGCCACGGGAGAGGCCGGAGATATATTCCAGGCGGAGAACAGGAGAACAGCAGAACTCAGCGAGGCGGTCGCAGTGGCGCAGGACCGGAAGTCGGGGCGGGCGGGGCGGAGCGCGGTGCAGCAGGGCATCCGCGAGGCGCTCGCGGCCGGAGACATGGTGCCCGGCCAGCGGCTGGTGGAGCAGGAGTTGTCGGACGGGTTCGGCGTCACCCGCAGTTCGGTCCGCGAGGCTCTCCAGGAGCTGGCCGCCGAGGGGCTGGTGGAGCTGGTGCCGAACCGGGGTGCGCGGGTGCGCGTGGTGTCGGTCGAGGACGCCGTGCTGATCACGGAGTGCCGCGCGGCGCTCGAAGTCCTGTGCGCGCGGCGGGCGGCCGTCCACGCGACGGCCGAGGACCGCACGGCGCTCCTCGACGTCGGGGAGCGCATGCGCGCGGCCGTCGCCGAAGGAGATCTGGACACCTACTCCGCCCTCAACCGCCGCCTGCACGAGCGCGTGGCCGCCGCGAGCGGTCAGACGGTGGCCGAGTCGCTGCTCGACCGGCTCAGCGCCCAGATGGTGCGTCACCAGTTCCGCCTCGCCGCCCGCGCCGGCCGCCCCGCCAGGTCGCTGCCCCAGCATCTGGCGATCATCGACGCGGTCGTGGCCGGGGACCCGGACGCCGCGCAGGAGGCGACGCGGGCGCATCTCGACAGCGTGCTGGAGGAGTTGCGAGCGACCGCTGACGGTGCTGCCTCGTCCGTCCTCGGCTGAGACGGAGCTGAGGCGGGGGCGGGGGCGGGGGCCGGGACGGGGGGCGCGCGTGGGGTGGGCCGCATCGCGAGGCGGAACCGGAAGCGCGCCATCTGCGGGTGGGGCCGCTCCAGTTGGCGCTGGGCGACGGCCCGGCCGGGGGACTCGATGACGAGCTCGTGCGGGCCGCGGTTGAGCGTGGAGTAGGTCGCGAAGGCCCCTTCGGCGACCGCCGTACGCAGGCGCTCGCCGACCTCGACCATCGCGGCGCGCTGCTCCTCGTTCGCGGTCCCGGCCGCTGTCCGCGCGCACAGGCGCTCCAGCGCGGAGGCACCCGGTGATCTTGGGGGCCTCCTCGACCGAGACCACCCTGACCCGGGCGCCCCGGTTCGGCACTGGCCCACCGGCCCACCGGCCCACCGGCCCACCAGGTCGTCGGAGGCGAGGTCGAGCAGCGCCTCGCGCACGAAGCCGCGGGTTGCCCCCGGCCGGTCGGCCGGGTCCTGCTCCACCAGCCGTTGCCCCGGCATGAGTTCGCCGACCCACAGGGCGCGCCGGATCTGGGCGCCGACGTGGCGCCGCCAGACCGCCCCCTTCCTTCGCGTGCTGGTCGCCTGTCGCCGCTTCCTCTCTCATGGGTCCCGCTCTCATGGGTCCCGCGCGGCTCGCAGGCCGCCGGCCCCAGGTCGACTCCCGTGGATCGCCCAGCCGGTTGCCGACTTTACCGTTGGCAATATTGTCAGCAATATGATGGACGACTAGCATGCGGAGCGCGACACGACAGACGAACGCCCGCCCCCAGCAGCCCTCACGACCAGCGAGGAGAGGCCGCGTTGATCATCGACTGCCACGGCCACTACACGACCGCTCCCGTCGCACTGGGCGAGTGGCGCGAGCGCCAGATCCGGGCCCTGGCCGGCTCCGGTGAGCCGCCGCGGCCCTCCGACCTGCGGACCGGCGACGACGAGATCCGCGCGACCATCGAGGCCAACCAGCTGCGGCGAATGGACGAGCGCGGCATCGACCTGACGGTCTTCTCCCCGCGTGCCTCGTTCATGGCCCACCACATCGGCGACTTCGCCGTGTCGGAGGCATGGGCGCGGTGCTGCAACGACCTGTGCGCGCGTGTCGCCGAGCTGTTCCCCGACCGCTTCGCGCCCGCCGCGATGCTGCCGCAGTCACCCGGGGCCGCCCCGGCCGGCTGCGTCCCCGAACTCGTCCGCGCGGTCGAGGAGTTGGGCGCCGTCGCGGTCAACCTCAACCCCGACCCCTCCGGCGGCCACTGGACGGCGCCGCCGCTGACCGACCGCTCCTGGTACCCGCTCTACGAGAAGATCGTCGAACTCGACGTACCGGTGATGGTGCACGTGAGCACCAGCGACAACCCCGCGTTCCACACCACCGGCGCGCACTACCTCAACGCCGGCACCACCGCCGTCATGCAGCTGATCCAGGGCGACCTGTTCGCCGACTTCCCCACGCTGCGGCTGGTCATCCCGCACGGCGGCGGCGCGGTCCCGTACCACTGGGGCCGCTTCCGCGGCCTGGCCCAGGCGCTCGGCCGGCCGGAGCCGGCCGAACACCTCCTGGGCAACGTTTACTTCGACACCTGCGTCTACCACCAGCCGGGCATCGACCTGCTGTTGAAGGTGATCCCGCACGCCAACGTGCTCTTCGCCTCGGAGATGATCGGCGCGGTCCGCGGCATCGACCCGGACACCGGGCACCACTTCGACGACACCCGCCGCTACGTCGAGCGGGCGGGCCTGTCTGCCGCGGACCTCGCGGCGATCACCGAGGGCAACGCCCGACTCGTCTATCCCCGGCTCGACGCGCGCCTGCGCGCGGCAGGACGTTGAGCCGCGCCCCGGCCCGACGGCACGTCAGGCCGGCCCGTGACAGAAATGCGTCACCGAACCACGGGAGAAAGGAAGAAGCATGCGAGAACTCGGCGTCGTCCACACGTCGATCGATCGAGCGAGCCGATCCCGGGGCCGTGGCGCGGCTGTCCGCACCGGGCGTGGCGACCGTGCACGAGGCGATGGGCCGGCACGGCCTGACGCACCCCTCCCTCCGCCCGATCCACCCCGGCGCCCGCCTGTGCGGCACCGCGCTGACGGTGCCGAGGCGCAACACATTCCGATCCGCCGGCAGATGACCGTCGAGGGAATTCCCGCGCTGCGCCGCGCATGTGAACGCCTCCCGCGCACCCGCGCGCCGCTCGACCACCGCGCGCGCCCCGACCTGTCCGACGGCGCGCCGTGCCGGCGGTCCAGGGCGCTGTCCGAGCTCGCCGGGTTCGCCGGCTCGCCTCTGAAACCGACCCGCCGGGCGAGCGGCGCCGCCCGGCACGGCGCCTCCACGGTGCCGGACTTCCTGGCCGCGCTGCTGTCCGCAGCCGGCTCCGCGCGTCTGATGTGGGCATCCGGCTTCCCCGCAGCGGAGGGCGAGCCGGCCGATCCGCCCTGCCCGGCTCGTGAGTCGCCGGTGAGCCTGCCGGCCGCGGACGCCGAGGCCGTCTTCGGCGGCACCGCCGAGCGCTTCTCCTGGGGCGTGCGGACGAGGACGAAGGAGAACGGCGATGCGTGAGTTCCGGCTGCGTACCGCGCTGGGCGCCCACCCCATTGGCGACCTGCTGCGCGCGGGCACGTTCACCGATCCTGCCGTCGGCCTGGACTTCGTCCAAGTGGCGCCGATCCACCGGGCGTTCGCGCCGATGGTGCGCGAGCAGGCGTACGACGTCAGCGAACTGGCCATCGTCACCGCACTGCAGGCGATCGCCTACGGCCACCCGATCGCGGTGCTGCCCGTCGTGGTGGCCGCGCGGTTCCAGCGCGGATGCCTGATCGCGCACCGCTCGCGGCCGATCACCGACCCGACCGGGCTGCGCGGCCGCCGGATCGGCGTGCGCTCCTACACCCAGACCACCGGGATGTGGGTGCGCGGCCACCTCGCCGAGGACTTCGGGCTGGCCGCCGAGGAGTCGCACTGGGTCACCCAGGACGAGGCGCACGTCCCTGAGTACGACGACCCGCGGTTCGTGGAGCGCACGCTGTCCGGCAGCCTCGTCGAGGCACTGCGCTCCGGCGAGGTCGACGCGGCGGTCCTCGGCAACGACCTTCCCGGCGGGGAGGAGTTCGTCCCCGTGATCGACCGGGCCGCCGAGCGGGACCGGGCGTGGTGCGCCGCCCACGGGTACGCCCCGGTCAACCACCTCGTGGCCGTCTCGACGGCGACCCTGGAGCGCGAGCCGGCGGCCGTGCGCGGCGCGTACGCGCTGCTGTGCCGGGCGGAGGAGGCCGCCGCGGGTCAGGCCGCCGCCGGGCAGGCGCCGGCTCACCCGGCCGACGAGCCACGGCTCACGATGTCGGGCCTGGAACGGCTGAACCGCCCGATCGAGGAGATCGCCGCCGCCTGCCTCGCCCAGGGACTGCTGCCCCGCCCGCTCGGCGCCGACGAGGTCTTCGAGCCGTTCCGCCGCCTGCTGGGCGCCCCACCGGCCGGGACCTGACCCGGCCACGTCCGCCGAGGTGGCGGCGCGTCCTCCCCGACCCGAGCGGCTCCGCGTCGACCGTGTGCGCCCACCACCGGACGGCGGCACCCACCACCGGACGGCGGCACCCGACAACTGGACGGCGGTGCCCGGTGATCCCCGCCGGGCCGGCCAGGGGAGGCCGTCCACGGTCCGGCTTCAGCAGTCGAACACCCACCAGCAGATGTCGTTGCGCAGCCGCTGGTCATCGAGGACGAGCTCGCGGATCGCCTCCGGGAGCCGGGCGCGCTGCCACCGGCACTCGACTCGTCCCGCGGCCTCGCTCTCGCCTTCCGGTGCCGCCGCACGTGCGGCCTTGATCGCGTAGGCGGCCGCGCCGAGCTCGTGCGCGGCGACGTGGGCGACCACCCCGGCCTGGCCGGCGGCGTACGCGGCGTGCCGGGGCGCCCCACGCAGATCCCTGGCCGTCCCCATCGCGTGCCCGCCCGCCGCGCGGGCGCGCATCATCCCGACCTCGCCACGTACCCAGGCCCGGGCGTGCTCGATCGCCTGGCGCGGTCGCGGGTCGTCGGGCCGGGCCGACTCGAAGAGGCCGAGGACGTGCTCCGCGCAGGCGGCGGCCCACAGCGCGAGGAGGCGGTGATCCGCGTCGGTGAGCGTCCCACCACGGCGGATCGTCACGAAGCGGGGGTCGCGGGCCTTCGGGAGGATCACGACGTGCCCTCCCCCCTGTCCGCATCGGCGCCGCTCGCTTCGACGGGCCCTGGTGGCCGGTCAACCGCCTGGCGCAGGGAACGGTCCAGAGCGCCCATCAGCCGGGCGACGCGACTGCTGCCGCCCGGCGCGGGCGGGTAGCGGCACAGCACATCGATGAGCATCGGTGTCGCAAGCCGCCGCGACCGTTCCAGCAGGGCGTCTCCGATCGCGGGATCACCACCCGCCGCCACCTCCCCGATCCGCGCGGCGCTCGCGCCGGCCCGCAGGATGTGGCCGACCTGGCCGGCCTGGGCGATGGGGTGCAGGTACGCGGCCGATGCGGCGTCACCGGCGGATCGCGCGGCCAGGCGCGCGGCTTCGGAGGGCGCGGACCGGGCGGCCCGATGAGCGTCGATGGAGGCGACGCGCTGCAGTTTCGTCCGGCCGGCACCGTTGATGAACACCCAGGCCGCCTCGATCGCCGCACGGGGGCGCGGATCATCGGGAACGGCCTGCTCGAAGACCGGCAGGACGCCCTCCGCGTGCCGCACCACGTAACGCGCCACGACGCGCAGTTCGTCCATCGTCAGATCGAAGTCCCCGGACACGGTGTGCGTGCTCTGCGCCATGGCCCCGAATCGTAACCCTGAACGCACCGGCGCCACGGTTCCGTCGACCGGCTCCCTTCCGGTCAGGCGGCCCACGGCCGGGAGCGGCGGAAGGAGATCCGGTGCTCCGAGGCGGGGCCGCTGGTGGCCGGCGGTGGGGCGGTTCGGGCACTCACCCCATGACCCGGCTGTTACGAGACGGTGACGAGGCGTCCACAACGCAATCGTGCGATCGGCCGTCTTATCCGGTGAGACCACACCAACGGCACTTATCACGCCTTTGGTTGATACCGCGAAGTTTCACAAGGGAACGGACAGACTCATGGTCATCACCAAGCGGAACTCCCTGCGCGTCGCCGCCCTCGGAGTCCTCACCGCGGCCTCCCTCGCCGTGGCCGGCACCGCGATGGCGGCCACCCCGGCCGCGCACGCCGCGCCCCCGGCCGCCGCGCAGTCGGCGGCGCCTGCCAAGGCCGCCATCACCGCCACGCCGTCGGTCACCTCGGTCGCCGCCTGGAAGCAGTTCCGGGTCACGGGCAAGACCACCGGTCTGAAGGCCGGCAGCAAGGTGACACTCCAGCAGAAGCAGCACGGCAAGTGGGTCTCCCTGCCCGCCTCCGCGCCCATCACCCGCAGCGGCTCCTACTCCCTGGGCGTCGAACTCGGCCTGAAGGGCAAGAACGACCTGCGCATCGTCAGCGGCAGCACGGCCTCCCCGGTGTTCCACGTCACCGTCCGCTAGAAAGCCCGCGCCGGGGACGCCCGCGGCGGTCGAGAAGGGCACCCCGGACCGGGTTCCCGACCCACCGGGCACCCGATTACGCGCCGGGCCCGGCGGCACTTGAGGTGCCGCCGGGCCCGGCCGGGGCCCGCCCCCGGGGGGCGGCGGGGGGCCAAATGCCGGACGGGGGAGGACCGTGCCCCCCCCGCCCCCGCCCCCCAGAGCGTGGGGGTGTTTTTCCGCAACCCCCCCCGCGCGCCCGAG
>NZ_JBIUYR010000024.1:0-71165 GCF_044744625.1 Streptomyces sp. NPDC087270 | reverse complement strand
GGGCTTAGTTTTGGCAACCCCGCCCCGGGTCCCCCACCCCCCGGCACCCCTTTCCCCCCGGGCCCCGGGGGCCAATTCGGGGCCCGCGGGCCCCGGCCGGCGCCGTCCCCGGTGGGACGGCGGGTGTCAACTGCCGGAAGGGGTCAGGACGTTCCCGCCGCGGCACCGGCCGCGATGAGCTTGCGGTTGATGTCCCGAACCGGCCCGGGCTCGACCTTGACGACCTCGCGGTCGTAGGTGATCAGCCCGTTCAACTCGCCTTCGACGTCGCTGAGTTGCGTGTACACCGAGCCGGACAGGTTGCCGGCCGCGGCGGACAGCAACTGGCTGGTGTTGTCGACGTAGTCCTGGGTCAGCTCCGCGATGGTCGAGGCGTCGCCACCGTAGTTCTGGCCGCCGGAGACCCCCAGGATGTGGCCGGGCACGTTCAGCGAGTACCCGCCGTGCTCGCCGTCCACGGCGGCCCGGGTCGCGTCCGGGGACGGGAACGCGGGACCGTGGTACACGTGGTAGTCGATCAGGTCGCCCTTGCCCGAGTCGCCCTGCGAGGCACAGCAGTTGACGCCGGACGCGGCATCGACCAGCCGGCTCGGGTCCTGCTGCTTGATCGAGTCGGCCAGCGCGCCGGTGGCCTCCTTGGACTGCTCGCCCCAACCCTCGTTCATCATGGTCCAGACGATGATGGACGGGTCGCTGAGGTGCTGGTCCACGATCTCGTGCGCCTGGTCGCTGAACGCCTTGTCGCTGGCCTCGCTCGCGCCGGGCCCGACGTTGCGGCTCGGCATGTCCTGCCAGACCATCACGCCGAGCTTGTCGGCCCAGTAGTACCAGCGCGCGGGCTCGACCTTGATGTGCTTGCGCACCGTGTTGAAGCCGAGCTGCTTGTCCAGCTCCAGGTCGGACTTGAGGGCCGCGTCGGTCGGCGCGGTGTAGATGCCGTCCGGCCAGAAGCCCTGGTCCAGGTTGGCCAGCAGGTAGGTCGGCTTGCCGTTCAGCTCCACCTTGTTCACGCCGCCGACCTTGGCGACGGACACCGACCGCATGCCGAAGTACGAGCCCACCGAGTCGTACGAAAGGCCGTCGGTGAGAGAGACCTTGAGGTTGTACAGGTACGGGTGGTCGGGGCTCCACAGCTCCGGGTGCGGCACGTGCAGCGTCAGCTTCCGGCCCACGGTGCCGATGACCGTGCCCACCGGCTTGCCGCCCGCGTACGCGGTGGCGTTCACCAGGGACCACGCGGGGGTGCCGGCGGACGGGCGCACGGTGACGGACAGCGTGTCGTCGGACAGGTTCGGCGTCAGGACCAGCGAGTCGATGCTCGCCTTGGCCACCGGCTCCATCCAGACGGTCTGCCAGATGCCGGAGGACGGGGTGTACCAGATGCCGCTGGGGTCGCTCGACTGCTTGCCGGTCGGCGTGTTGGGGTCGATGGTGTCCTTGACCTTCAACGTGAGGGTCTGCGGCCCGCGGCCGGCCAGCGCGTCGGTGACGTCGGCGGTGAACGCCTCGTAGCCGCCGACGTGGTGGGCGACCTGCTTGCCGTTGACGTAGACCCACGCCTCGTAGTCCACCGCGCCGAAGTTGAGGTTCAGCCGGTTGCCCGAGCCGACCCGCCAGTTCCGCGGAACGGTGAACGTGCGCTGGTACAGCGACCAGTCATGGTGCTCGGCGACGCCGGACAGCGGCGCCTCCATCGGATACGGCACCAGGATCGACCCGCTCAGCTTGCCGTTCGGCAGCGCGGCGTTCTCGGCGGTGCCCTGGAACTGCCAGGTGCCGTTGAGGTTCTGCCACTTGTCACGGGTCATCTGCGGCCGGGGGTAGTCCGGGAGCGCGTTCTCGGGGCTGACGTCCTTGGCCCACTTGGTGGCGAAGTACCAGGTGGAGTTGTTGGTCGCCAGGCCGGAGAAGAGCGGGACCGGGCCCGCGGCGGTGGCCAGGCCGCCCTGCCCGTCGTAGCTGATCCGGACCTTCGCCTTCAGCGCGGCGGGGATGTCGGACTTCCCCGCGGTCAGCAGCAGTTGTGACCTGTCGGCGGGGTTGACAACGATGTCGGGCGTCCACCGACTGCTGCCCGCGATGACCGCCAGGTGCTTGCCGAGGTCGGACGGCAGCGAGTTGACCGCTCCGGGCAGTTGCACGGTCGCGCTCTTGCCCGAGGACGTGACCGCGGCGTCGACGGTGGGTGCGGTGAAGCCGGCCGGCAGGTGCAGCGCGGAGTCGGGGATCGCCTGCCGGGTGGTCCCGGGGCCCGACCACTCGGTGGTGATGTACGCGCCGCCGTCGCCCTGGTTGTAGTCGAACGCCAGGGTGTGCGGGCCGGCGGTCAGCGTGATCGGCTCGGACTGCGTCTGGACGTCCCAGTCGGTCGTCCAGTGGTCGATCACGCTCGACCCGTCGAGCGACATGCGGAAGCCGTTGTCGCCCTTGATGTAGAACGTGTACGTGCCGCCGGCCGGGACGTCGAGCTGGCCCGTCCAGTGCGCGGCGACGTTCAGGGTCGAACCGGCGTAGTCGCGCAGGGTGGGCAGCAGGTCGGGGACGTTGAGGGAGTTCTCGACGCCGGTGCTGCTGTACTGCGCGAAGTCCAGCGACGTGGCGTCGGAGCTGAGGTAGTAGTCCGCGCGCAGGCCCTGCGGGGTGTCGGCGACGGGCGCCGCGGACCGGGCGGCGGACGCCGGTTCCGCGGCGCCCGCGGTGGTCGGGACGAGCAGTGCCGCGCCCAGCAGCAGCGGTACCAGGGCGGCGAATCGGCGTCGGTGCGGTGGGCGGAATCTGCCTGATCTCACTGCGGATACACCTCTCCGTGGGAGAACTCGGCGTCCAGGGAACGGCGGAGGAACGGCGGAGGGATATGCCGCCACCGCCATCTTTCCAACGTTGGAAAAGTGGACGGTAGGAATGAAAGCAGGGTGGTGGGGCGGCGTCTACCCCCTGTGCAATGACTGCGCAAAGTCGTTTTGGTGCCGTTTTGCTGCGGTGATCCACGGCTCGCGGCAGGGAACGCGAAATCGAATTCGGCGCAGTTGTCGCCCTTGCCGAATGTGGCGACGTCGTGTCCTTCGGCGCGCTGCGGGCCACTTCGGCGCACTTCGGCGCCCTTCGGTGAGCGGAAGGGCGCCGAAGGCGAGGTACCTCATGCGGCGAGGATGGACACCGTGGCGGCCGTCAGCCGTCGATGGTCTTCCAGAAGCCGCACTGGTGTTCCTGGGCGAGATCGACCGGTTCCGTCTTCCCCGGTTGCAGCGACTGGACGTGTCGGCCGGTTCCGAATCGGGGCCAGGGCGCCGTGCCCTGGCCGTTCGGGTCGCCCGTGTAGGCGAACCGGGCCCAGTAGCGCACCATCGTGTCCGCGAGTCGGTGCTGGGCGGGAGTGGCCGGACCGGGGAGCTGCTCGTCGTCGAAGAGATACTCCAGCTCGCTGCCGTGGAACGCCCCGGTGGGGAAATTGGGTTTCTTGAGGGTGTCGAACCAGGGAGCTTCGGCGTCGTCGAACTCGTAGGCGTAGGTCGGCACCTGCCGGTCCAGGGCCTGGTCCCGGTCGAGGACCGTGCACCCCCAGGCCCAGTCGGTGACGACGGCGGACAGCGCCTCGCCGGGGGAGTGGAAGTGGCCGGCGGGGTAGCGGGCCAGGACACGGGCCGCGTCGCCCGGGGTGAAGAGGGCCCGGATCTGCTGCCGGTAGCCGGCGTCGGTCGTCGTCCGGCCGGTCGCGGCTTCGATGGCCGCGGTGAACAGGCGGTGTTCGTCCCGGGTGGTTCCCTGGATGACGGGGACCCGGTTGAAGTGGCCGGTGGCGAACGCCTGTTCCGGGCTCACGGGCAGTACGCCGCCGCCGACCGCCGGTCCGGACCCGAGCCCGTAGTCGGACCACTTGACGAGTTCGTCCACGGGTACGGCGCGGAGGCAGGCCGCTGCTGTCCGGCGGTCGGAGCAGCCGACCTTGGCCGCCAGGTCGAGCCCGTGCCGCTCGCGCTCCGCGCGCGGCAGCGGGAACCAGGTCGCCGGACCCGGTGACCATTTTCGTCCCGTGCACTGGGCGCTTTGCAAGATCGCCTTCTGGAAGAGGCCCGCTGACCCCGGCGCCACGAGATGCGCGCAGACACTGGTGCCGCCGGCCGACTCGCCGAAGAGCGTGACGTTCGCCGGGTCGCCGCCGAATGCCGCCGCGTTGCGCCGCACCCACCGCAACGCGGCCTGCTGGTCCTCCAGGCCGAAGTTGCCCGACAGGTGCTTGGCCGGACCGTGGTCGAGCGCGGGATGGTCGAGGAATCCGAAGACGCCGAGCCGGTAGTTGAAGCTGACCACGATCACCTTGCCCATGGCGGCCAGGCGCTGCGCGTCGTAGAGGCTCCCGGCGCCGTTGATGAAGCCGTTGCCGTGAATCCACACCATCACCGGCAGGCTGCGGGCGCTGCCGCGCGCCGGCGTGGTGACGTTCAGATAGAGGCAGTCCTCACTGCTGCTCTGCTGGTCGATGAGCCCCGCTGCCTGTGCGCAGCGGTTGCCGGGTTCGGTGGCGTTCCGTACGCCGGACCAGGACGCGGCCGGCTGGGGCGAGGCCCAGCGCAGCCGCCCGACCGGCGGGGCGGCGTAAGGAATCCCCTGGAACATCCGGGTGTCCGTGCCGAGGCGGCCTTCGACCAAGCCGGTGTCCGTCCTGACCACGGTGGCGGGACCGGCTGGGCCACCCCCGGCGCGATGGGCCGCCTGCGAGCATCCGGCCGCGCCGATGACCATGGCGCCGCAGAGCAGAGCGGTCAGCAGGGACCGTAAACGCGACCGCAGGGAGGTCCGCGACCTGCCATGGCCCGGTGAGAGGTCCTGCTCGATGGGCTGCTCGATGGGCCGGCCGATGGGTTGGTCGGTGGGCTGGTCGGTGGGCTCGCCGGTGGGATTCATCGACGTTCTCCTCCTCAAACTAGTTCGTGTGGGGTCCACACTAATATAAAGTGTGAGGCACCCACGAAGTCAATGCCCTGCGGACGAGACACGGAGACGGGCCCGATGCCGACAAGTGACGATGAGCGGCTGCCACCTGGCCTCGCCCTGGCGTGGGGGCTGACCGCCAAGACGGGGCGGCTGGGCCGGAAGCCCTCGCAGAGCGTCGAGGGAATCGTCGAAGCGGCCGTCGCGCTGGCCGACGCGGAAGGCTTCGCGGCCCTGTCCATGCCGAACATCGCCAGGCGGGTGGGGCTCAGCGCCAACGCGGTCTACCGGTATGTCAGTTCGCGGGACGAACTGCTGGTGCTCGTCGCCGAGACCGCGTGGGGCCCGGCGCCGGACCTGGAAACCGGTACGGACCTGGAAACCGGCACGGACCGGTGGCGGGCCGCGGCCGCCAGGTGGACCAGGGCGATGATCGAGCGATGTGACACCCATCCGTGGCTGCCCGACCTGCCCATCCGCGGGGCGCCCGCGACCCCGAACCTGCTGCGCTGGACGGAAGTACTGCTGGAAGCGCTCACCGGCGCCGGGCTGAGCACCGCCGAATCGCTAGGGTGCGCGCTGCTGCTCGACGGCTACGCGCGGCGCATCGCCAGTGCCCGCCGCGACGTGCGCAACAGCAGTGCGGCGCCGGTCCAGTCGGCCGCCGTGGCGCAGTTCCTCCAACCGCTCCTGCATGAGCACGGATATCCCATTCTGGCGGCCATGATGACGGACAACGCATACGACGATGCCATCGGCGACGACGACGTGGACTTCGGCCTGACCCGAATCCTGGACGGAATCGAGGTCCTGATCGCTCGACGTACGAAGGGCCGCTGAACCGCGGCTTGCCCAGCGGGAATTCGGCCCTCCGACCACCGGTGCGGCCACGCACGCGGTCTGCTGACGGCCGCGAAGATGCGCCCGCCCCGGCAGCGGACCGGGGCGGCAACCTCCTCCAGGAGGGCGGCCGGGGCGACTTCCTGGTCCACGTCGAGGTACGCGACTGAGCACACCCTGAGCCCTTTCCGATCTGCCCGGGCCGACCGCGCAACGTAGCCCGTTCACGCCGTGGCACCGGCAACTGCGCATTCGCCGGGCCGCCGAGGCGGGCGTAGCGTGGAGCATACGTTCGGAAAGCCGCGATGAGGATTCCTCAGCGTGAGGAGCTGACGCGTATGAGTAAGAACTCCCAGGTGAAGGGCCACCACGGTCTGGGTGCGCGGGGACAGGGGAAGCTGCTCTACTTCCACACCCAGATCGCGCATGTGGTTCGGGAGTCGAAAGACCAGATTCTCGACAAACGTCACCGCCCGCACGATCACCGCCAGCCCAACGGCCACTGGACGTCGTGACTCGCCATGGCTCACATATCTGATCTGACACCCGAAATCCTGGCTGCCCTGCGCGCCCCGAGGCCGTATCCCGCGATCACCCTGGCCATGCCGACCGAGCGGGACTTCCCGTTCGGCGAGAAGGACCGCATCATGCTGCGTGACCTCACCATCGAGGCCAAGCGGCAACTGGCGGAAGACCCGGACGTGGAGCGGGGCGCGGCGCTGGAACTGCGGGACCGCATGCTGGTTCCTGACGTGATCGAGGACGCCACCGATCCGGTCCGCGCCCACGACGCGCTGGTGATCTATGTGACGCCGGGGGAGGACGTCCAGGTGTGGCAACTGACGTCGCCCGTCACACCGCGCGTGGAGTTCGCCACGGTGTTCCTGACTCGTTACCTCGTGGCCGCCGAGCAGCGCTCGCAGCCCTACCTGGTCCTCGTCCTCGATCAGGAGATGTGCCGGCTGTACAGAGGGTCGGACCGGCAGTTGGTGGAGGTGAAGGAGCACGGCTTCCCCGACTCGCCGCAGATCCCTTCCCCCGAGGATTCCCTGCCCGGGCCCATTCCCCACTCGGCGCCTTACGAGGGACACGGCGAGCGGGTCAAGCAGTATCTGCGGACCGTCGACGCCCGGCTGAAGCCGGTGATGAAGGAGTACAACGGGGCGCCGCTGTTCGTCATCGGCAGCGACAAGATGCTCTCGGCGTTCAAGGGACTCAACGGCCACGCGCACCTGATCGCCGGCGCGTTGCCGCTGACCGGCATGAACACGCGTCCGGCCGCGGAGGTGGCGGAGCGGTGCGAGCCGCTCCTCGCGGACTTCCACGCCCGGCAGGTCGCGGAAGCCGTCGCGGAACTGGATGCGGCACGAGCACAGGACAAGTACGCGAGCGGAGCGCCGCAGGTGTGGACCGCGGTCGCCGACAAACGGGTACGCCGACTGCTCGTGGAGGAGAGCCTGGTGCTCGCGGGCAGGGTCGGCGGCGACGGGCGGGAGCTGGAGGTCGTGCCGTTCCCCGAACCGGTGACGCTGCCGGAGCCGAAGCCGGATGTCGAGCCGCCGGCCCGCGCGTCCGGCGTGGCTACCGACATCGTCGAACAGCTGGTGGAGAACGCCATGTTGGCGGAGTCCCGGGTGATGTTCGTACCCGACGGAACGCTCCCCGACGGTGTGGCGGCGGTGCTGCGGTACTGACCGCCGCGGGCGGTGAAAGCCTCCCGCGCGCCGCCGGCGACTGGTCGAGTGTCCTGGCGACCGGGGCCTCGACCTGCTCGTCCGTGATCTTCCGCGGCGCTCCCGCACGCGGCCGGTTCACCCGCCCTCCAGCGGTCCGCGGCGAACCGGCACCGCCACTTGCGCACCGTGGACCGGGCGCCGACTCGCCCCGCAACCGCAAGCAAACTGACGACTCAGGACATGTGGCTGTGCACGTCTACTCGACCGCCGCCTCATGGCGAAGCACGGGTGCGTGTTCTTCGTGCGGCGAAGGTGCTGGGGCGTGACACTGACGGTCGCCGGCGCCGCCGTCAGTGTCGACGAGATCCTCGTACACCCTCACCTTGAAGCTGATCAGATCCAGGCATCGAGTGAGCCTCCCGATCTGAGCGGTGACGTCCGCTTGGTGTTCACGCATGAGCGTGAGCCGTTCGTTCTCGTTGCCGGCCCCTTCCCTGACGAACTCGGCATATCGGCGGAGCCTGGGCAGGGGCATGCCGGAGGCACGGAGAATGACGCAGACGGTCAGCCAGTCCACGTCATCCTCGGTGTAGACGCGGCGCCCGCCCGGTCCTCGTCGCACGGGATCGACGAAGAGGCCCTCTCGCTCGTAGAAGCGCAGCGCGTGAACGCTCAAGCCGGTGCGTTCGGCGACCTGTCCGATGCTCAAAGCCGCTGTTCCCTCGTCCATGCCGCTCAGGGTAGCGAGGGTTGACCTAGAGCCGAGTCCAGCTCCTAGGGTTCCCCGTGGGATCGACGCTGTGTCGCTCCCACGACGGATCACGCCAATGAGAATGAGGGAGCATCGTCATGCGCTATCGAGCCCTTGGCGGAACCGGTATCGAGGTCAGCGTCCATTGCCTCGGGACCATGATGTTTCAGGACGGCTGCAACTCCGACCACGACGATTGCGTCCGCATCATCCACGCTGCCCTGGACCAGGGAATAAACTTCATCGACACCGCCGACATGTATGGGCAGGGTGAGTCGGAGGAGATCGTGGGAAAGGCGCTGAGGGGACGCCGAGACGACGTCGTACTGGCCACCAAAGTGCACTTCCAGATGGGCGAGGGCCGCAATCGCAGCGGCAACTCACGGCGTTGGATCATCAAGGCGGTCGATGAGAGCCTCAAGCGACTGAACACCGACTGGATCGACCTCTACCAGGTCCACCGCCCCGATGACTCCACGGACATCGAGGAGACGCTCTCGGTGCTCAGCGACCTCACGCATCAGGGGAAGATCCGCGCCTTCGGCTGCTCGACGTTCTCGCCGGCGGAGATCGTCGAGGCACACTCCGTCTCGGAGCGGCGCGGTCTGGCACGTTTCCGCACCGAACAGCCGCCCTACTCCATTCTGGCCCGCGGAATCGAGACCTCGCTCCTGCCCGTCTGCCGGCGCTACGGGATGGGAGTGCTCGTCTGGAGCCCCCTCGCCTTCGGATTCCTTACCGGAAAGTACCGAAAGGGTCAGGCGGTCGACCTGTCAACCGGCCGTGCCGCGCTCCGACCGGCGCAATTCGATCCGACGATCGCCCAGAACGCCGCCAAGCTCGACATCGTCGAGCAGCTCATCGAACTTGCGACAAGCATCGGCTGCACTCTTCCGCAGCTCGCTGTGGCCTTCACCGTCGCCCACCCCGCGGTCACCTCGGCGATCATCGGACCCCGAACCATGCAGCAGTTGGAGGACCTGCTCAAAGGCGCTGCACTCACCCTGGACGATGCGACGCTCGACCGAATCGACGAGATCGCTCCGCCTGGAACCAACCGATACGATCCCAATGCCCTCATGCCCCCGCGATCACTGACGGACCCCACCTTGCGGCGCCGCTCACTGGCCGAACGCGCCGCAGCCGAATGACCTGATCCCCCGTCAAGCTCACCGAGCCTCTCGTGAAGTGGGCAGGCGAACCCCTGCGCCCCCAGGACGCCCCCGCGCTGGTGTCCAAGGGACTCATGCTCGCCGACTCCGCCCCACGCGGCGTCGTCTACCTGTCCGTGCCCCTCGACGACTGGCCCGAGCCCGCGGACGACACCGCGCAGGCCCTCCTGCTCCAGCGTGCCGTGGACGGTTCCCCCGTCGTCACCCCGCAGACCGTCGAGACCCTCGTCACCGCACTCGACCGCGCCTCCGACCCGGCGCTCGTCCTCGGCCCCGGCGCCGACACGGAACAGGGATTCCAGGCCGCCATCGCGCTGGCCGAACGCGCCCGCCTTCCCGTCTGGGTCGCCCCCAGCGCCCCCCGCTGCCCCTTTCCCACACGGCACCGCTGCCACCAAGGACTGCTTCCGACCGACGCCGGCTCGCTCGCCAAGATCCTCGCGCGATACGACACCGTCGTCTGCTTCGGCGCCCCGGTCTTCCGCTACCACGCACCGAGCACCGAGGACTTCTTCCAGCCCGGCACCGCGGTCTACGCCGTCACCGACGACCCCGACGAAGCCGCCCGCGCACCCTTCGGCCGGATGTTCGTCGGCGACGCCTCCGACGCCCTGGTCCGCGTCAGCGATGCGGTCACCGCAAGCGACCGGCCGTGGCCCGCGCCGCTCACGATCGCCGAAGCTGACACCAGCGGACCGCACTTCACCGCCGAGGCCATCCTCGACGCCGTCGACCGCGGTACCCGCGACGACGACACCGTCTTCTCGCTTGAATGGACCTCCGCGGAGATGTTCCGCGACCGGCTCACGATCACCCGCGCCCGCTCCCTGTTCTACTCCGCCGCCGGAGGACTCGGCTGGGGCCTCCCCGCCGCGATCGGCCTCAAACTCGGCCGCCCCGACCGGCCCGTGGTCTGCCTGCTCGGCGACGGCTCCCCGCACTACACCATCGCCGGCCTGTGGACCGCGGCCCGCCACAAGGTCCCGGTGACCTTCGTGGTGTGCACCAACGGCAAATACCGCGCGCTGGAGGAGTTCGCCGAGGCACTGGACGTCCCCAAGGGCGAGTATCTCCACATCCCCGACCTCGGCATCCTCGACATCGCCCGCGGCTACGGGCTGGAAGTCCACCGCGCCGAAACCCTCGCGGACCTCACCGAGTACCTCAAGAAGGGCCCCGATGCCAAAGGCCCGCGACTCGTCGAGATCCTCCAACGCTGAACTCGGGACCGGGCAAGCCGGAGGTCGCGGTGGACTTGGTCCACCGGTCATCAGCGAACGGGCATCGGACGGGCCGTCCGGGCGAATCTCCGGCGGGCCCAAAGTCGCGATCGGGCCGGCCGCCAGGATTCGGCCAGGGCCTACCGGGGTGCTGCGGTGAGGGTGAGGCGGATTGCCGCGAGCAACTGCTCGTCGCCGGCGCCCAGTCGGCGCGCGGTGGTGACGTAGGCAAGGGCGGCTCGGGCGAGTTCGTCGTCGATGGCTGGTCGGGTGTGTGTCGGTGGCGCGACTCGCGTTCCTGCTCCACGGCGGCTTGTGACCATCCCGGCGGATTCCAGTTCCTGGTAAGCCCTGGCCACCGTTGAGACGGCGAGCCCGAGGTCGGCGGCGAGCTGCCGTACAGGGGGGAGCCGGTCGCCCTCGCCCAGGTGGCCGCCCAGGATGAGGTCGGCCACCTGGGCGCGGACCTGTTCGTATGCGGGGATGGCGCTGGAGGTGTCCACGTTTACGGTCAGTTGGTTCATGCCGTGGCCTGGTGGGGGGCGTGTTGCCGGGTCAGCTTGGCGAACAGGTACACGAAGGCGTATCCGCTCGCTGCGATCGGCAGGTAGGCGGCCACACGCATCGTGGTCGGCCACCAGCTCGTATCGGAGAGGTCGGTGGTGCTGTCGTACACGTATCGGGCAACAAGTGACCAGGTGAAGAGGGATGCTGCCAGCAGGCAGCCCCAGGCGTAGAACACCGCTCCTGCTGAAACCTCTCGCATGGCCGCGTCCCGGGCTTCGCTCTGCGGGTCTGCCGTGACCGCAGGACGGTTGACGATCTTTCGCAGGACGAACAGGCACGCGACAGCGCTGCCGACGAGCGACAAGACGGTGGCCGCAACTGCGGGCGCGCCCACCCAGGCAGACGGGAAAGTGGTGGTCACGTCACCGCGGGTGAAGCTGATGCTGCCCCGGTCGTCGGAATGCGCGACTGTAATAGCTGTCATGCCCGCGAGCAGTGCGGCGAGGCAGGCAAGGAGAGCGGCCAGCAAGGCGCGGTGCCTGCGGGGCAGGTAGTCGCGAACCTGCCGAGTGGTCAGAGTCGCCGACCGGACCGTGCCGGCTGGACGGGGAGCGAGCAGTTCACCCGCGAGGACACCGGCGAGTACGAAGAGACCGAAGAGCGGACCTGCGAGCCAGTCCCTGTGCGGGTGGGAAACCGGAACGTACACGAGCAGAGCAGCGGCAACGAGGCCGAGCGCACAGGCAGCCCGCCTGCATCGTGCGGCTCGTCGTTCGTGCGGCAAGGCGTGATCGACAGCCCAACGCCGTCGGAGGAGGAGTATCAGCAGGCCGATGGCGAAGGGGATGACAAGGAGCGTGTTGAAACTGAGCAGAAACTGTAAGAGCCGCAGTCGCATGAGTCCACCTCGTTGTGTCGATGTTGCGTAACATCCTTTCATTGGTTGGTTGCTTGTATCAAGAGGGCAGTACATCCGGGCTCGTGGGCGGCGCCGCTCCGCTCAAGGTGCCCTTCCCTTGCCACGATCACTCGTTGGTCTGAGCATGGCGAGCCTTGCCGAGCGGTTGGTGCCGGACGAGTGGGGGGAGTTGTTTCGGCGGGTGACGCCTCCGACGAAGGTCATACGTCCGCAGGGTGGCGAGCGGCGGAGGGTGGGCGACCGCGAGGTGCTGACAGCGATGGAGTTCGTTGCTGCGTCCTGCCGCTCTTCGTCAGGTGGCAACTCCTCGCCAGCTGGCAGAAAGCAGCCACCGCTGTCGTCTTGTTTCTCGGTCGCCCGGTTGACAGCCTCGGTTCGGCGAAGGCCAGGTGCTGCGGCGCCGCACTCTCCTTCGGGTAGGGCACACCGGACGCCGGCCGCGCACCACGTGACGGCAGGTCTGTCGCGGCGTGCGACGGATGTCCTCCTCGCCACTGGCGGCGCGGGGGCCGCCTCTTCCACTGGCCGCGATGGCGGGGCCGGCCTGTTTCGTCCACGACACCCTTGCGGCAGGTGAGTTGACCGCGCCGAGGCACGCCGGTCACGACTCTGTACGGACCGCTCCAAGGGGTGTTCGCCCAACTTACGGAGCGCTTGTTGAGATCAGGACTTCAGTCTGGGCCGCGTTCGGGTCGGCGTATCCTCGCCGGCCTCGCCGTGCTTGCCGCCGCTGTCGCGGGGCTGGCCGGAACGTCGGCGCCGGTCCACGCCGCCCCCGCGGAGCCCTCGCCCGCCGGGAGTGTGCAGAGCATGTGTGGAGCCGCCGAGCCCGGCGACTTCACCTGCTTCGCCCTGCGGCGCACCGACGTCAAGGCGGTCAAGGGGTTGCGGGGGGCCGTCGCGGCGCCCAGCGGCCTGAGCCCCGCCGACCTGCAAAGCGCCTACAAGTTGCCGTCGGACGGCGGAGAGGGCCAGACCATAGCGATAGTCGACGCCTTCGACGATCCGCAGGCCGAAGCGGACCTCGCGCTGTACCGCCAGCAGTACGGTCTGCCCGCCTGCACCACCGCCGACGGCTGCTTCACCAAGGTCGACCAGCGCGGTGGCAGCGGCTACCCCGCCCCCGACGCGGGCTGGTCCGGCGAGATCTCGCTCGACCTCGACATGATCTCCGCGGCCGCCCCGAAGGCCCGCATCCTGCTCGTGGAAGCAGATAGCGCCTATCCCTTGGACCTGGCCGCGGGCGTGGACGAGGCGGTGGCGCTCGGTGCCAAGTTCGTCTCCAACTCGTGGGGCTCGAACTATCAGCTCGCGCCCGAGGACCCGGCGGAGACCGCCCTCGATTCGCACTTCGACCACCCCGGCGTCGCGATCGTCGCTTCCTCCGGCGACTCGGACTACGGCGTCTCGTACCCCGCCGCCTCCCCGTACGTGACGTCGGCCGGCGGGACCTCCCTGGTCCCCGACTCCGGCACCGCGCGTGGCTGGTCGGAGTCGGTGTGGAACAGCGGTGCCGGCAAGGGCACCGGGTCGGGCTGCTCGCTCTACGAGCCGAAGCCCTCCTTCCAGACGGACTCCGGCTGCGCCGGACGCACCGTCGCCGACGTCTCGGCGGTCGCCGACCCCGCAACGGGACTCGCCGTCTACGACTCCTCCGGGGGCGGCTGGATCGTGATCGGCGGAACCAGTGCCTCGGCACCGATCATCACGGCCACGTACGCCGACGCGGGCACCCCGGTGGCCGGTACGCGCCCCAACGAGTACCCGTACCTGGCCTCGTCGTCCGCGCTCAACGATGTCACCGGCGGAAACAACGGGGCCTGCGCCGGTTCCGCTTCGTACCTGTGCACAGCCGGTACCGGCTACGACGGGCCGACCGGCCTCGGCACCCCGAACGGGCTGGACGCCTTCCGGCTGGGCGCGCACGGCGAGTTGTCCGGCACGGTCACCGACCGGTCCGGAAAGCCGGTTTCCGGGGCGGTGCTGCACTCCGGGCCCTATTCCGTCATGACCGACGCCCGGGGCGCCTACACGCTGGCGATGAAGGCCGGCACGTACACCTTCACGATCGACGCCTACGGCTACGCCGAGGCGAGCGTGTCGGCCTCGGTCTCCGACGGCGCCGGCACGCATCTGGACGCCAGACTCAAGCAGTTGGCGGTGGAGAAGGTCTCCGGGACGGTCCGGGACGGTGCCGGCCACGGGTGGCCGCTCTATGCCAAGGTCACGGTCAAGGGCGTGCCGGGCGGACCGGTGTGGACCGATCCGCAGACCGGTGCCTATACCCTGCGGCTCCCCGAGAAGCACACGTACACCCTGCAGATCACCTCGACCGAACCCGGCTACCTGCCGGCGACCCGGGACGTGGTGGTCACCACAGGCAGCAGCCGGGCCGACTTCGCGCTGCAGGGAGACACCTGGGCCGGCACCAACCCGGGCTACACGCTGAGCGTCAAGACCGCCAGCACCGAGCCGTTCGACTCCACCGACTCCGCGGCACAGGCATGGAGCGTGGTCAACGCCCCCGGCACCACCCAGGGCTGGGTCTTCGACGACCCGGGGCACCGCGGCAACCACACCGGCGGAACAGGCGGTTTCGCCATCGCCGACAGCAACTACGCCAACACCAGGCTCCCCGAGGACACGCAGCTCATCAGCCCTGTCTACGACCTGTCCGGGGACGTCTCGCCCGAACTCACCTTCGACACCGACTACCGGGGCAGCTCCACACAGACCGGTGACGTCGACATCTCCCGCGACGGCGGCAAGACCTGGACGAACCTGTGGCATCAGACATTCCAATGGCTGCTCGGTCCGAGCGACGTCGAGATCCCGCTGACCGCGTACGCGAGGCAGCCGGACATCAGGGTGCGGTTCCACTACACCGGTCCCGGGCTCTACTGGGCGCTTGACAACGTCTCGGTGGCCGATCGCGTCCTTTCTCCCGTACCCGGTGGCCTGATCACCGGCACCGTGGACGACGCCAACACCCACCAGGGCGTGATCGGTGCGACCGTCACCGACGTCGACTCCTCGGTGCAGGCGGTGACCGTGGCCACCCCCGACGACCCGGCCATCGGCGACGGCTTCTACGCCGCCTTCGAACCGGGAAGCGGCAAGCAGCACTTCACGGGTGCCATGCCCACCTACACGTCGTCGGCCAGGTCCACAAGGATCACGGCGAACAAGACGGTGCGGCAGAACTTCTTCCTCAAGGCAGGTCGCCTGGCGGTCGTCCCCGGTTCCGTCAGCGCCGACGTCCAGGCGGGCCACCGGGTCACCGAGCGCCTGACGGTGAAGAACACCGGCGACGAACCGGCCTCCTGGACAGCGATCGAACGCAGCGGGACGGAACCCGGATCGCCGAGCGCCGGTACTCCCGCCGACGCCTGGCAGTCCATCGCCAACCTGCCGGTGCAGGTGTACGACAACGCCGTCGACACCGTCCAGGGCACCGTCTACTCGGCGTTCGGGACCAGCCCGGCCGCCGGAAGGCTCAGCTCTCTGTACGCCTACGGTCCGAAGACCGACAGCTGGAGCCAGCGTGCCTCCGCACCGCAGGCCGGCGCGGAGCCCGCCCACGGTGTCATCGACGGCAAGATCTACTACGCCGGCGGCTGGGGCAGCAGCGGCCAGCCGGTCGCCGCGACGCAGGTCTACGACCCGGCGGCCGACACCTGGACACCGGCGGCCGACGAGCCCAAGGGATACGGCGGCGCGGCGAGCGCCGTACTCGACGGACGGCTCTACTCCGTCGGAGGCTGCACCAACACATGCGGCAGGACCGACGTCCAGGTCTACGACCCGGCGACCAACGCCTGGTCCGCCGCAGCCGCCTACCCCGAGCCCATCTCCTGGGGCGCCTGCGGAGCCATCGACGGCAAGCTCTACTGCGCCGGCGGTGTGACGTCCAGCAGCGCCCCGGTCGCGGACGCCTACGTGTACAACCCGGCCTCCAACAGCTGGTCGCGCATCGCCGACCTGCCGGTCATCCTGGCCCAGTCGTCCTATACCGCGGCCAACGGCGAACTCCTCCTTTCGGGAGGAATCACCGATGTCAACGGCAACTTCCTCGCCACGGCGCACGGATACGCCTACGACCCGCAGAAGGGCACCTGGAACGCGCTGCCCGACTCGCCGACGGCAACGACCCGAGGCGGCGGTGGCTCCGGAATGTACCGCGTCGGCGGAACCACCCGCCTGCCCAACGCGGTCTCCACCGCCCAGGTCCTGCGCGGCTACGACGAGACCGAGTCCGATGTCGGCTGGCTGTCCGCAAGCCCCGGGAAGGTCACCCTCAACCCGGGCCAGAAAGCCACGGTGACCATCACCCTGGACGCGACGGGCCTCAGTCGTCCCGGCGCATACACGGCGACGCTTGAGCAGGCGAGCAACACCCCGTATGCGCTGGCGCCCGTTCCCGTGACCCTCAAGGTGAGCGGCTCCACCGCGCACTGAACCAGATGCCGGCAGGGCCCGGCGCACGTCCCGTACCGCCGGGACATGCGGGAGTCCGTCCAGTCAGCCGACCGGACGGGCTCCCGCCGTGCCCGGTGGCGCGGGACAGGTCCGGACGTCCGGAACCATGGTGCCCTGGGCCAGTCCCTCGGCGGCGATCCCCGCTCGGTCAGCTCCTGATGCCGTCCGGGGGTGGGCTTGTCGGCGGGCGCTGGTGGTGGAGGCGCACTCGGGGACGGTGACACCGGAGGGCAGGGGCCCTCGGCCGAGGGGCTACCGGGCTTGAGCCAGCGGGCTCTGTCGGTCGAGGCTCAGGGCCGTTCATGGGCACGGTGTCGTGGTGTCTTCTCTCACCGGGGTCTCGTCGATCTCTGAGGACAGCGTTTGCCGGCGGCTCCCGGTGATCAGCTGGTTCGCGGATGTCGACGGGAAATGACGGCAATTGCGAGTCGCGAGCGCGGTGTCCGGCGCGCCACGCGGTCGTTGACCGGACCTCTATCGCTTCCAGGCCACCGAAGCCTAACGCGGCACAAAGAACGCCTGACGACTTCCTTGAAGGTCCAGTCCGGTCAGTTCAACAGGGCAGCCGTGAACATCCCGCGGCGCTCCGCCAGCCAGGTCTGCAGGCGATCCCAGCGTTCCCATCCACCGCGCTCGGCCAGCGCCTGGAGATAGACGGGGTCACCGTCAGCCACGCGGCGGGCGACGAAGGCCCGGCAGACCTCGGTGGCCTGCTCGATGACGTCGGGCAGCTCGGCACGGTCCTGCGGCGAGAGGCCGTAGCTGTCGGCAAGTATCTGCAGCCGTGTGGGCGCGTCCAGCCCGGAGGGGTAGTAGGAGGCCGCGGATGAGGGATCGACCAGGGGCACCCAGTAGCGGGCAGTCATGGCGACGTCCCAGAGGGGACGGCCCGGGGCTGCCAGGTCGAAATCGATCAGGGCAGCGGCACGGCCGTCGCGGAAGACGACGTTCTCCGGGCACACGTCGTTGTGGCACAGCATCGCTCCTCCCTCCGGGTCGGCCAGGTCCCCGGGCCACCCGGCTTGGGTATCGACCGCGACGGCCGCGCTGGTCTCATGCAGGCGCCGCAGCAGACTCCCCACCGATTCCAGAGCGGTCTTCGTCATCGCCCAGTCCGGGAACGGCGGCAGAGCCACGTCGCCGGGGATGAAGGTCAACTGTTCCCGGCCACCCTCGGTGAAGCCGACAGGAGTCGGCGTCGCGTCGAAGCCGTGCTCCTTCAGCGCAAGGAGGTAGGCGTGCAAGGCCCGCGCATTGCGCGGCGCTGGACGCTCCACCAGCGCACCACGGCGAAAGACCGCGCCTGCGTTCGCCATGCCGCCGACCAGCGCTTCGCCCTCGACCGTCATGACGCTCAGGCTACCGATGCGTCGACCCCCGTGCGGGCCGGTCTCCAACAGACCCGGAACGGTTCAGGCCATGGCTTCGGGGGTGATGGAGCCCTTGTCGCTGAGTCGCTTGTTGTAAGGGAACAGCGGGCGGTTCAGCGTCACCAGGCCGTGCCGGGCTGACATGACGCTGACGAGGGACTGATGGGTCAGGGCATCCGCAGCACGCCGCAGCGACGTGTGGTGCGGGCCGTTGTAGAGCTGCCCGGTCGGAATGACGTCCCGGTACCCACCCGAACTTCTCCCACGACAGTGTGGCTTTGGCCGAGCCGCAGGCGGAAGCGCGCAGGTTCCAGAAATCTGGAACACCTTGGGACTTCTACTCGCGCGTCCCGCCCCATCTGAGCGCTGATGTCGTGTGTGTTCCTGCCCAAGCGGCAGGCACGTTGGCTCGCGGGATCCGCATGATGGCCGGCATCAGGAGCCACCGCGACGAGGCTCTCCTGTGAGTCAGACTGTTCGTCGCCCCTCGGCGAAGTCGTCCGATAGTGCCAGCAACCGCAACAACTGGTGGCGAAGCAACCGCCGCCGGGAGGGACGCGGGACGCGTACTTGCAAGTCTGAGAATCTCGGTAATAAAATCACCGCCATGCTCAGACCCGAGGATGCACGGCTCATCACAGAGGCCATCGCGCCTCTTGCTGCACCGCTCCACGAGGCACTGGAGGAAGGTCGACAGAACGCACACGATCACTACGATCGACACAAGATGACGGACCGGCGCTTCCTCAAGGGCCGAACCGATCTGACGCGAGACCACGCGCTCGCGTACTTGCTGAAGCAGGACCTTGCCGGCTGGACGCCTTCCCGTAGAGGTGGCGGGCGAATTCATCTGTCGCGAAATGCGATGTCTATGCGCCTGCTGCACCGATCACCATTTGGTGACGCTGTGCCTCCACCAGGTAAGAACCGGGCTCGAATAAACTACTACAGGAACCCGACACCTGATTTCTTCGGAGTATGGGCAAGTCACCTACTGGCCGTGTGGGACGTCGACGCAAAGGGTGAGATTGTCATCCGAGTTGTGCGCCCGACGAAATCATTCAGGGCAGGCGGAATTTCGACTTCCGACTACGACCTGCTCTTGCCGCGCAGTGCAGAGGACCTCTCGAAACTTGAGTTCGTCTCGAGCGACGAAGAGTTCGACCTGGGTTTCCTGTTCGAAGACGAAGAAGAACGAGAAGAAGGCGAAGAAGGCCGTGCTTGATACCGGTGCGCGACTACGCACCCTACGCATGCTAATGGGCTTGACCCAGAAAGAACTCGAGGGCATCGCCGGGGTGACGCAGTCGATGATCTCCGGAATCGAAAGGGGGGACAAGACTGCCAGCGAGGAAGTTTTGCAGGCAGTAGCCGGCGCCACGGGCACTCCGTATAGCTTCTTTCTCGTGGACCCGGATGATCTCCCAACGGACACGCTGCACTTCCGAAAGAAGGCCAGTGCCTCGGCCAAGGAAGTTGATCGGGTTAAAGCCACAGCGCGGGAGGCGTATCGCGTGGCTGCCCAGCTCATCGCAGAGACTCGCATGCGGCGCCTCCCTCTCCCTCGGGCGGAAGGGGAAATCGACGAATCAAGCATCGAGACACTGGCCGCGGAAACGCGGGACGCCCTCGGTGTTGCCCGTGACGGGATCTTGAAGCATGTAATTCGGACCTGCGAGCGGGCCGGGATTCCCGTCGTTCCCCTAGTTCTCGTTGACGGGGCCGGAGAACAAGAAGACGTGGCGATCGGGCACTCCGGCGTCTCATGCTGGAGAGGGGCGGACGATCCTCAACTGATCGCATACTTCGGCACTGATGCTGGTGACCGTCAGCGTTTCACGGTCGCCCACGAATTGGGACATCTCGTGCTGCACCCAGCGCGACGCACAATCTCAACGAAGCAGGCAGAGGCCGAAGCTCACAGGTTTGCTGGTGCCTTTCTCATGCCAGACGAGCAGGCACGCGAGACTCTGAGCGGAAACTTCACCCTCCGAAATCTAGCCGTCCTGAAATCTAACTGGGGAATTTCCATGCAAGCGCTGATCGAGCGGGCATTCGGCCTGAGCCTCATCGACAGCACTCGCCGCTCTAGTCTCTATCGGCAAATGGCTACGAACCAGTGGAGGTCTCGGGAGCCTGTCACGGTGTATCCGGAGCAACCAGCTCTTCTGCGCATGCTGATGGCCCGCCGGTTCGGCGCATCACCATCGTTGCGCCACGCCGCGGAAGATCTCGGGTTGCATCCCGTTCTCATGCGGTCGCTTGTGCCTGAGACCTCTCCGGGGCCGGGGGTATCTGGCGGCGAAGTGGTGAGCATGCGCGACCGGCGCCGAGGTCTTCAGCGCGTCTAGATGATCTATCCCAAGGAGCATTTGTCGGTCTTCGAGTAGGTGCAAGTCATCTGGGCGGCTTCGCTGTGCGCTCGGGGTGGGCGGCGGAGATATAGAATCTAAGATTCGGTGGGACTGAAACCGAACCGAGCGGCTAGCGCTTTGCGCCATGAGACGCATGGGTCCGGAGTCAACTCGCGTTAGGTTGCAGGCAGATCAGCCCAGGGGGCATCTGTGGTCCTTTGTTCCCATGGCTGCCTGACTGAAGTCAAAGGGGGATCCGTGGCATGAAGTACACGAACGAGGCTCAGATCATGAAGGCGCTTGGGATCGAGTCCTGGAGGAACCTCTCCAAGGACAAGATGGTCAGGTTCGCAGCCATGATGCCAAACATGGACACCGAGGTGGCTCTAAAGATCGTCGAGCAGTTCCCCGAGTTCAAGGAATTCGCTAAGGATGCTGTGAATGCCGTCGAGAGAGCGCACCAGTCTACGCTTTCGGCCAACAACCAAAGTCAGGAGCATGTCCACCGGGCCTGGCAGGAGGTCAGGGATGTCCTCAGGGGTGAACTCGGCAAAGACGACCTGAGCCGGGAAGAGAAGAAGTTTCTGATCGAGCAGATCCAGGAAACTGCAAGGATGCAATCTCAAAAGGACAGCGAGAACAAGCAGTTCTTGGATGGGGCGCTCAAAAAGGTACTGGTCGGTGCTACCGCCGCAGTCGCCCTCGGTGTTGCTTTTGTCGGCGGCAGAGTGATGGCCGAGTCCAAGGACAGTATCGCGAGCTCCCAGGACGCCTGAACTGGGCACGATTGCCGGGGCGGCTTGGCGGTTCGTTCAGAGAGGAACCGCATGGGCTTTTCGGCCTCTTCCAGGCGGGCCCGCAGCAGGACCAGGCGGACCGAGTCCCCGTTGGTCGGCAGGTCCCGCAGCGTGACCTCGGGCAGCCGCTCAGCTCCCTGCCTCGCGCACGGCTAGGGAAAGGTCGGCCATCTTGGCGCCATCCTGAGGTCGCCCCTTGCTCGGCCTCAAGCGCCGGACGAGCCTGTTCCCATCTGTCGACCGGCCGACTGGCGATCATGCTGACCATGGCGTCGCCCAGCGCTCGGAGCACGATGAGGAGCGGTATCTGATCGCGGACTGTGCTTCCAGCAGCGGGCTGGCGGAGCGGCGCGCTGCTGGAGGACTTGGTCCACGGCTCCTTGCCCACCTTCGAGCTCTTCTTGGTGGGCCGGCTCAGCGGTCGGGACGACCGACCGCGGTGCATCCCACCCCTTCCTGTCGACGGCGTCGTCCCGACTCCCGGTCGTCTGGCATGCGCACTCCACGGCTCGAGCCATTGTCCCCGGCCCCTGCCGAGCGGACTTCGCGGGCAGGCAGTGTTCGCGGAGCAGGAACGAGGGGGCGGGCCCTCGAACGTGCCGAGGGCCCGCTCCTACCCGATCTGACCGGTCAGACCTTGAGGATCAGCGCTTCCACCTGTTCGAGCGTCGTCACGCTGGCTTGCGCCGCGGCTCGGGCCTTCGACAGCTTTTCCATCCACTCGATCCGCCGCTCGGCCGGGAGTGACTCCTCCTCGAGCTGGACGCGCAGGCGGTGCGCCTCCTCGAAGTCCGTCATCAGGGCATGGGCGGCGTCCACCGCCTTCTGGTAATTCCCCTCGGCGAGTTCGACCCGCGCCGGCAGCTCCCGGCGCAGCTTGGTGAGCTGGTCGCGCGGGTCGGCGGCCGCCTCGCCGTGCGCTGTGGACGGGGCGTCGGCGTCCGCGGTGTTCCCAGCGCCCGCAGGCGCGTCGGCAGAGTTCCCGGTCGGCGCCGGAGTACCGAGGCTCACGGGCAACAGTTGGTCGAACCACGCCTTGTCGGCGACGTAGTGGGTGGGCTGGCCCTCGGTGTCAGGGGCGATCACCATCCCCGCGGTGATCGCCGTCCGGTCCGCCTCGGCCCAGTGCTGCTCGCCGTAACAGATTAGGGGTGTACCGTCGTCCGGCTCGGGCGGCCGCGGCGCGTCCGGGTGTTCCAGCACTGCCTTCGCGAACGCGAGCAGAAGGGCCCGGCTGACACCCGGCGTATTCACTGTGTACGCCAGTGTCAAGGCGGCGAGGGCGCTCTTAGGGGTGCGGCGTACGCCCTTGCGTCCATCGCTGGCCTCGCTGCCCTGCCCTGGGGTGATGAACGGCTGCGGAGCGTGGATCAGCGCCGGTGTCATCCGCCGGACCAGGGCGGTCCAGGCGGTCGCGTCACCTGCCTCCGCCCCGAGGAGCAACTCCGTGAGCGGCCTCGGATCCTGTCCGGCTCCCTCCTTGGTCTCCGTGGTGCCGAAGAGGCCGAGGGCGGAGAGGATGTTGCCCCGGTACACGAACAACTGTGCGACGGCCGCGGACCACAAACGCATGCGTCCCTCGGCTGCCTTCGCCCGGATATGGCTCCACGCCGGCTCCTGCAGCGTCCCCCTGACCACCGGCCAGAACCGCCCGGTGTCACGGACGGTGCGCCCGTTTGCCTGCTGCGGCTCCTCGGGCGGGATCCCTGGAAACACCAGCGCGGTGATGGCTCGGACCGCGATGTCACGCAGTACGACCGGGGAGACGTCGGCGCCCGCAGGCACGAGCGGCTCAAGCGGATCGAGCGGCCCGTTGACCGTCAGCGCATCGCGCACCCCCGTCAGCTCAAGGAGATCCGCGGCGCGCGCGTCGGGGAACGCCTCGGCGAGCGCATCCGCAAGGAGGGCCTCCCTGGCGTAGGCGTCGACGAGTGTTGCAAACAGGGCGATCAGCCGCGCGTCCTCGTCGTATGGCTGAATACCGCGTAGGTGGTCGTTGATGTTCAGGGCCCGCAGGACGTGTTCCAGGGCCTCGGGCTTTGTGCAGCCGATCACGATCTCCGCCGACACGGTGGCGATCTTCGCCGCCCGGAGCGACGGGTCGGTCGCCTCCGTCTCCGGCTTCGCTCCATCCCGGTTGAGCCGGGCGGAGAGCCGGTTCAGGATTTCCCGCAGACTCAGCAGCAGGGGCTCGGGGCCGCCCTTCTTGTCTTTCGGCAGGGGCACGAGGGACTGCGGCATGCCCATGATCAAGTGCTCGGGACGTACCCGGAAGACCTCCAACCGTGCCAGCGCCCGGTTGTTCCCCGTCACTGCAGCCAATCGCCACGGCTTCGACACCGTTCCGTCGGCGTGGGTGATCTGCCACTGCTGCAGGACGTTCATGCCTTTGGAAAGCTGACCCGCGTCCGCGAGGGACTCGGCCAGGTCATACCCGCGCTTCGTTCCGGCGCGCTTCAGGTTGTCGGCGGCGTACCGCTGCATGTGCACCGCCACCGCGTACGGCTGCTCGGCGAGCGTGAGTGCCGCCTTCGGCTGCCCGTCCTCTTGGACGGCGCGGACCACCGGCCGCGGCCGCCGGTGGCCCAGCGCGGCGAGCAGAGCGTGCTTCTCGGCCTCAAGCTCGTGCAGGTGACGGATGGCGTCCTGGTGCTTCTGAGTCGCCGCCGCCAACGCCTGCGACGCGTACGCGTCATCCCCCGGCGCCCGGCGCAGCGCCTCCCGCTCCTTCTCGGCGGACTTCGCGCTCTTCGTGGCGTCCTGGAGCGCCATCTCGGTGGCGACGAGATCCTTGACGCGCTGGCTCGCCTCCGGTGCGGGCGACGACCAGCAGATGGCCGTGCGGTCGTTGAGGTCCCACGGGACCACCGCGGCGCCGTGGACGTCGCAGGTCAGCAGGAGCACCTGTTCGTCGCCGGCCTGCACGATCCGGTAGGCGTTGGGCTTGAGGACCTTCCTGCCGCGCTGGGTGGCGATCAGGGCCTTGATCTCGGTGTCTGGGAGCGCGGCGGCCAGACCCTCAAGGATCGCCTGCCGCGGAGGCGGTACGACCTCGTAGTCCGCACAGGTGTTCTCGATCGCGTCCGCCAGACGGCCGGCCCAGAGGGCGTTGCCGATCTGTGGGTAGATGTCGTCCGACCGTTTCTCGGCCATGGTGTCGTCCTTCCACCCGGAGCGTCCCGGGCGAGCACAGAAACTCCCGACCGTCGGGAGCGTGTCACGCGCCCGAGGGCAAAAGCCTCGTGCCAGCGAGGAATCGGGCCGTCACCCGTGAGGGTGTGCGGCGCTCCTCGCCCCGTACGGTCCACCGGCCAGCGTCCGAAGGACGATCAGCCCCAACAGCGCCTCGGTGGCGCCTGGACCTCTCGCAGCTTGCTCCTGCTCCGCCGGAGGCGGCATGAGGCGGACGCCGGTGATGAGCCACCGACGTGCAGCACGGAACTTGCCACTTTCCGCGACGCAACCACCACTCACAGCCGTTGAGTTCACCCGATCGGGTGAACGACTGTCGCAACCAGACTGCAGGACGCTTGGGTTGAGGTAAGCGGTGGGCGATGGGGGGCCGGATCTGGACTTGATGTGGTCCGGCGGGCTCGTCGGTGCGCTGGTGAGCAACGAGATGCCGCTAACGGGTGCGGGCGAACTACCCGACGTCGACGAGGACCTGGCGAAGGTCCTGACCGCGCGGAACGCGTCGGGCGTACGGGCGCTGGGGATCCTGCAGGACGCGTGCCGGGTCCTGACCGGCACGCTGATGGAACGGCCGGACGAGGTTGCCGCGGCGTGTGTGCGCAGTGCGGCGGACGGCTGCTCCCGCCAGACCTGAGGCGCGCGGCGAAGGACCTGCTGGCCGTTGTCGACGCCCCCCGTCCGCCAGCTTTGGTGCCACGGTAGGTTCCGCCCCGTAGCGTGGTCTACCGTGGCAGCTTCACGGTGCGTTCCGGGTGGGCCGCGGTGATGTACCGCATAGCGGTCTGCGAGGAGATGTCGAACAACCGCATCAAGTGGAGCGGGTCGTTTACCTCGAATGCCTCGTCGCGGATCCGGTCCTGCCGCAGCGTCGGCATGGTGAGTCCGGTGGGCCGGAAGGTGGCGGCGAAGGCGGTGCTGATGGGCGAGTGGGTGGTGTCTACTGCGGTCCATCGGTTAATCAGCAGATGTGGGTTGGTCGTCACGGGCCAGCGATGGTGACGTTCACGCAGCCACGCGGAGGCGCAGCGGTAGGTGAGTTCGTCCAGGTAGATGATGTGCCGTTTGCCGGGGCGCCGCACGATGAGGCGCTCACGGGACAGGTCGAGGTCGGTGAGTAGTAGGTGGCGCAGGTCGGTGCCGCTGAGCGCGTGCACGCACACCAGCACCATCACGAAGCGCTGAAAGTCGTTCTGCGCATGGCTGAGGAGGCCAGCCAGCCGGTCGGAGGGCACGGAGGGCGGAGTCTTGTTGATCCCTGAGAAGACGAGGCCGCGGGTGGGGGCGCGGAAGATCATGCCCTCTTGCCGAAGAGCCCGGAAGACATTTCGCAGGACGATGTGGATCGAGCGGGCCGGTGTCCCCTTGCGGGTGGCGATTGCTCTCTTGACGTCGTCCTGGGTGATCTCGCGCAGGCTCTCGATGCCGTTCGCGAGCCACCCCTTGAGGATCGGGTCGAGGACATGCCAGTAGCGGGCGATGCTCTGGTAGGTGCGGCCGGTGTGCTCCCACTTGCCCTCTCCGCGTACGGCCTTGATCCAGACCGAGAGTTCCTGTGCGATCGTCGCGGGCAGAGCGGCGAGCTGGGCCTCCAAGTGCTTTTGCTGGGCATCCCGGCGGCGTTCGGCATCCGGGACCAGTAGCCCACGGCTTTCCAGGAACTGCGTGACCCGACGCCCGCTGAACTTCTTGGGACGGCTGTCGACGAGCGACCGGATGTCGGACTCCAACAGTGGGGCATCGGCTCCGAGCCAGGACACCAGGACGGCCAGCGTGTTGCGGGTCTTGGTGACGGGGACCTGAGACCACATCTCCTGCTTCATCACGCTGTCGAGGTCGGCCAGCAGTCGTCCGGCCGAGTCCGGGAGGGTCGGCAGATTCAGCCGCGTCAGCTCGACCACGGGGCGCCAGTCGCGCCGGAGCTCGAAGAGCCTTTCCTGCCCAGGGGCCGTCAAGTGTTCTGAGACAGGACGGCGAGCAGTAGGCGGGGTGGCGTTGGGGCGCTGGCTGGTGGGTGCCGGGACCGGTGAACCGAGCCACAACTGCGTTCCGAACCGGCTGACGTCCTTTCTTGGCCGTGGTGGGCGACGTGCCATCGGCATCCGCGGCAGCGTCCGTCTGCGAGCGGCAGGCCAGTACGGCGGCAGCGGTCGCACGCCACTGCAGATGCGGTGCTGTTTCCTCTCTTCCGGGTGGCGAAGGATGCGCAGGGTTCGCAGGTGACCCTCGTCTTCGCGGCGAACCAGGAGCCGCACTGCTGGCAGGACCTCGGTGTCAGCGCCCGGGGGGTCCAGACGCGGCGTGTAGCCCGTGGCGACCGAGTCCGCTGAGGGCGCTCAAGTTCACGTAGCGGCGGCAGGGGCTTGAGCATCCCCACCCGCAGCAGGATCTCTCTGACGGATTGGCCGTAGTTGGGGATGTCGTCAAGCACCAGTTCATCGACGAGGTCGTCGCCGTCCGCGTCGCCCACGGCGAGTGCGATGCGCAGCATCTCGTGCAGCTTGCGCTGCATGGGTTTGCTGATGCCGGTGTTCGTCGCGAACGCCGCGGTGTGCTCGACGATGTCGGCGTAGCCGGCGAGCGGCCGTTGCAGGATGCGTCGGCAGATGTCGATGGACAGCATCCGGCGGACGGGGAAGAGCGGTAGCTGCCCCGGGACGGCGGGTGGGAGGATCGCAGGGTCGTTACGGTCGGGGCCGAGGCCGCGCGCAGGTGTTCTACCCAGTGCAGCCGCTCGCGCTGATCGGTGCCGGTATGGCCGGTGCGGCTGCGGTGCTTCTTCAGCGGTTGGGCGTGGGTGGGTGCCAGGCCGTAGTAGAGGAGCATCAGCTGGCGGCTGCGCGGGCCGGCGCCTGCGGAATCAGTGGCCCATGCGGCGTCGGCGTCGAGTCGGACGGCGTGCAGGCATGCCTGGCACAAACGATCGGAGTTGAGATATCCGGTGTGACGGCAGCGCAGACATACGCGCTGCTCAGGATGATTCTTCCGCCCCTCCGTACACCCCTGGCACACGGTTCGGCCGAGCGCTCCCCAGCCCTGGCAGTCCGGGCACTGAGCCGGATGAGATCTCGCACCCATCTGTCAGTTCGGCGGCAGTGTGCGATGGCTGCCCTGCCGACCGGGCGTCGGCCGGACGGGCCCCTGTGGGAGCCTTCGGCAGTTCTTCGCTCTCTCCCGCAGCGTCCTCCAAGGGCTCGGCCTGGAGCAGATCGCCGACCGTGCAGTTCGGCACCGCACAGATCTTGTCCAGGTCGTCGAGTCGCACCGTGACCGGTGTGCCGCTCCACATCGCGGCGACCTTGCTGAGCGACGGCGTGAATCCCACTGTCTTGAACGCCTCCAGCAACTCGGTGGGACGCCACAGGTCCCGCTGCGCGGCCACCATCCTCAGATTCCACTTCACCGAAGATTCCCCTTGTCCATCACCAGGCGCTGGGCCGCCCGCGAGCTCGCTTCAACATTGGCATGCTCCGGGTCAGCCTGCGCAGTCGCCATGTACCGAAGAGTCGTAGTCGCCCAGTGGTGGCCCAAAACACGCTGGACCTCCCACAGCGTCATGCCGCGCTCGTAGTTGTGGGTCGCGCACGCGTGCCGGAGAAGGTGCGGGAAGAGATCGGTGACCGGGCCGGTCAGGTAGCTCGCGGCCGCCGCGTGGAGCTGGCGGCGGAACGTCGACGGTGTGATCGCCGGCGCGATCGGCAGGTTCAGTGCCGCGATCGCCTTTGGTCTGCGCTCGGACGGCCACAGAGGCGCAGCCGGGTGATCGGCGTCATCGCCGAACTCGCCCCGGACCTCCTCGATGTACCACCAGAGCAGCTCGCGCCCCTCGCGAAACATGTATGCCTCGCGAGGCCGCGGCCCAGAGCCCCGAGCGCCATTGCCCTGGACGACGAACCGGCCCCACTGGCCGTGTTCCCAGCGGACGTCGCCGATCGTCAACGGGCACAGCTCGGCAGCCCGTACACCGGAGACACATGCGATCTTCGTCATGACGTAGTCGCGGCAGGCCACGGCGTACTTCCGGGCGTACTGCAACTGCTCCCGCCAGTGGGTGAAGAACTCCTTCATCGCCGTCTGCGAGGGTGGGATCCCGAAGCCCGAAGTCCCCGCGGTGGACGGGCCTGTTGAACGGATCGACGGGTGACTCCACCGTCGCCCCGAACCGCATCATGATCTCGTGGGCGTAGCGCTGTTCGAGGAAAGCGAAGAACGCGTCGATGTGGTTGAGCTTCTGCCGGTGCGTGTGGTGTGCGCGCTTCCCCGGGCCGGCGAAGTACTTGTCGACCTCGCGCGGGGTCAGGTGCCACGGCACGGTGCCGTAGAAGTCGCAGACCTCAATGACCGGCTTGATCGGTTGGTCGATCGTCGACGGGGCCAATCCGGCCGAGTCCCGGGCCCACTGGTACTCCGTGAGCGCATCGACGAAGAAGCTCTCCTCGTCCTGCGCGGACATCCGGGCTTGCGGCGCCGTTGAAGAGTGACGATGTCGGCCAAACCGGTCTCGGGCGGACCCGTTCCCTCGTCCGCGGCATGCGGCGGCGGCACGAGCGTGAGGCTACGACCTTCGGAATCTGACACAAGCAGAGAGATTACTGCCATCTAGCCGAATTTCTTTGAGTTACTCGCAGATTCCTGGAGATCGCGAGCAGGGGTCTGCGTACGCCGTTGACCTGCTGACGAGCACCTTCACCCTTCTCGAAGGCGCTCGTGGAACCTGCACGTCATCCACTAGAGGGACCGGCCGGTGTCTTCGCAGGTGCCGGCGGTCATTGCGTAAGCGGAGGACCGCATGTCGGCGTGGCCGGCGGCGTGGGTGGCTGCCAGGGTCCGTTTGTTGACGAAGGCTGCCACGTGGTCGTCGATGCCCGGCGCGAGGTGGTCGGGGAACAGGGCGTGCGGGGCGACGAACGGCTCGCCGGCGCTGACGGCCGCGACGATGCGCCCGACCGGGCATCACGCCAGGTCAGACGCATCCTCGCTGGCCTCTAGAAGAAGCCGAGCTTCTTCGGGGAGTAGGAGACGAGGAGGTTCTTCGTCTGCTGGTAGTGCTCCAGCATCATCTTGTGGTTCTCCCGGCCGATCCCGGAGTTCTTGTAGCCGCCGAACGCCGCGTGCGCGGGATACGCGTGGTAGCAGTTGGTCCACACCCGGCCGGCCTTGATCTCCCGGCCCATCCGGTAGGCGGTGTTGCCGTCGCGGGTCCACACCCCGGCGCCGAGGCCGTAGAGCGTGTCGTTCGCGAGCTTCAGCGCCTCGTCGACGGAGTCGAAGGTGGTCACCGACACCACCGGGCCGAAGATCTCCTCCTGGAAGATCCGCATGTCGTTGGTGCCGCGGAAGATCGTCGGCTCGATGTAGTAGCCGCCCTCCAGCCCCTCGACGGTGCGCTTGGTGCCGCCGGTCAGCACCTCCGCGCCTTCCTGCCGGCCGATGTCGATGTAGGAGAGGATCTTCTCGTACTGGTCGTTGCTGGCCTGCGCGCCGAGCATGGTGGCCGGGTCGAGCGGGTCGCCGCCCTTGATCGCCCGGGTGCGCTCCAGGCAGCGGGCCATGAACTCGTCGTAGATCCCGGCGTGGATCAGCGCGCGCGACGGGCAGGTGCACACCTCGCCCTGGTTCAGCGCGAACATCACGAAGCCCTCGACCGCCTTGTCCAGGTAGTCGTCGTCGGCGGCCATCACGTCCGGCAGGAAGATGTTGGGGCTCTTGCCGCCCAGTTCCAGGGTCACCGGGATGATGTTCTCGCTGGCGTACTGCATGATCAGCCGTCCGGTGGTGGTCTCGCCGGTGAACGCCACCTTCGCCACCCGCGGGCTGGACGCCAGCGGCTTGCCGGCCTCCACGCCGAAGCCGTTGACGACGTTGATCACGCCCGGCGGGAGCAGGTCCGCGATCAGCTCCATCACCAGCAGCAGGCTCGCCGGGGTCTGCTCGGCCGGCTTGATCACCACGCAGTTGCCCGCGGCCAGCGCCGGTGCCAGCTTCCAGGTCGCCATCAGGATGGGGAAGTTCCACGGGATGATCTGCCCGACCACGCCCAGCGGCTCGTGGTAGTGGTACGCCACCGTGTCCGCGTCGATCTCGCCGATCGAGCCCTCCTGGGCCCGGATGGCGCCGGCGAAGTAGCGGAAGTGGTCCACCGCCAGCGGCAGGTCCGCGGCGAGGGTCTCCCGGACCGGCTTGCCGTTCTCCCAGGTCTCGGCGACCGCCAGCTTCTCCAGGTTCTCCTCGATACGGTCGGCGATCTTGTTGAGGATCACCGCGCGCTCGGTCGTGGACGTACGGCCCCACGGGCCGGCCGCCGCGTGCGCCGCGTCCAGCGCGGCCTCGATGTCCGGCGCGGTGGAGCGGGCGACCTGGCAGAAGGTCTCACCCGTCACCGGCGACGGGTTGTCGAAGTACTGGCCCTCGGCGGGCGCGACCCAGTCGCCCCCGATGAAGTTGTCATAACGTGCGGCGTAGTTGACGATGCTGCCTTCGGTGCCGGGTTGCGCGTAGACCATGGCGGGGCTCCTGAGAGTACGCAGAGGTACGACATGACCACTGTGGCCGCCCGAGGTTGGCGAAAGGTTGGCACGGCGGCCGGGGTACGGCATCGGTGCTCCGAGCACGCGGACGCCCGGCCGCACCCGTCCGCACCGTGCCGCCGCCGCCGTCTTCGCCGCCGTCTTCGCCGCCGCGTTCGGCGCAAGGGCGAAGCGAAGACACCGTGAAGGGATAGTGTGTGCGGCGTGTCCTTGAGATGGCGCAAGTCGCTTTCCATAGCGGGGTGTTCGCTCGCGATCGACGTGTTCCTCGTGGCGTACTGGCGCTGGGGTATGCACGACTCGTGGGCTTCGACCACCCGCTTGGATGTGGTTCTGCTGGTCTTCACCGCCGCCACCACCGCGTACACGTGGTGGTGGTACGGCGACCCGCGGCGCGAGGAGCGGGTCCGGCGGCTGCGCCGGGAGCGGGACGAGCGGGCCCGGCTCAGGTAGGAGGCGCCGTTCGCGGCGCCCTCCTGGCGGCGGTGGCCGTCATGGCGGCGGGACCCGCACCCGTCGGCGGTCGGCCGGCACCCCGTCAGCGCCGGGACGCGCCGATCCGGCTGACCGCGATACCGCGGCGCACGTCGCCCGGTCCGAGCAGCCGCAGCGCGTGCTCGTGCACCTCCGTGTCGTACGGTGCCCGCTCGCCGTAGCGCAGCGCGTACTCCGGGCGGGCCGCGGCCAGTACCGCCTCGCGCACCACCACCTCCAGGTGCTCGCGCCAGGCCACCACGCCCGGCGCCTCCGACAGCGGCAGCAGCGGGCCGCGGTAGCGCTCCACCGCGGTCCCGGTGTCACCGCGGCCCAGCGCCGCCAGCACCTCGACGGCGTCGCACACCACCGGCGCGGTCAGCGCGTACGTCCGCGTGGCGACCGCGCCGTCCAGGGCGCGTCGCAGGTGCGAGACCTCGGCCTTGAAGGTGGACGCGGTCACCGGCCGGTCGCCGTACAGCGACGCGCGCAGCCGCTCCGGGGTGAAGCCGCCCGGCTCCAGCGCCAGCAGCGCCAGGATCTCCAGCTGCCGTGGCGGCAGGTGCAGCGGCGCGCCCGCCCGGGTCACCCGCGCCGGGCCCAGGCAGCGCAGCTCCACACCCGGCGGCGCCTGCCCGCCCTCCGCCCCGTCCCGCAGCCGCGCCTCGATCGCGGTGGCCAGGGTGCGTACGGTCGGCAGCGCCAGCGGGTGCGAACGGTCCCAGGTGGTGGACAGGTCGAGCACGCCGAGCACCCGGCCGTCCGGGCCGTGGATCGGCGCGCAGTAGCAGACCCAGCCGTGCAGGGCCGCGACCAGGTGCTCGGCGGAGAACACGGTGCTGGGGTGGCCGTTGCGCAGCGCCAGCGACAGCGCGTTCGTGCCCATCGCGCCTTCGTCCCACCGGCCGCCGGGCGCGAAGTTGACCCGTTCCGCGCGGCGCCGCATCACCCGGCCGCCGCAGGTCCACAGGATGGTGCCCGCCTCGTCGGTGACCGCGGCGACGAAACCGGCGTCCTCGGCGATGCTCAGCAGCTCGGCGGTCAGGTCCGTGACCGGCCGGTACAGCGGGGAGCGCGGCCACCCGGCGGTGCCCCCGCCCGCGGCGGGCGGCGCGCTCTCCAGGCCCGGGTCCACGGTCGGCAGCGAGCGCGCCCACGACTCCGTGACCTCCGCCCGCACCGGCGGCCCGCCGGCCGAACCGCGCCCGGCGGACCGCAACTGCGGGACCACCCGGGCCCATTCGTGCTCCAGCAGCGTCCGGCGCCGCTTGAGCGCACCCATCTCCGCCATCGTCATCCCGACTTCGTCGTCGTTCGACCGTCGTCCTGCCGGGCCGGGTCGGGCCCGCCTCTCATTCAAGGGGTGCGCCGCCGCTCCGTCGAGCCCCGCGGACGAAAACCGACGGTTCGAGGGCTTCGCGGGATTCTCGCGAGGCTTCTCGGGAGGCTTCGCGGGCTTCTCCGGTCAGGACCGGGACCACCGGCGGGCCGCGCGCAAGGAGTGGCCGACGCCACTCCGGGAACGGGAATGGATCAAGGGACCCGGCCGCTCAACCAAGCGGAGGGCCCGCCGAACCGCGAGAGCCCGTACGGACAAGGAAGTTGGACCCCATGTACAAGAACATCCTCGCCGCTGTCGACGGCTCGTCCCACGGCACCGCCGTGGTCGAGGCCGTGGCATCTCTCGCCAAGCTCACCGGTGCCGCGGTCCAGGTGATACACGTCCGTCCCTCCCAGGTCATCGGCGGCGCGATCGCCAGCACCGTGGTGCCGGTCGAGGAGCGGGAGGAGAGCCGCCGCGTCGTGGACGAGGCGGTCGCGCGGCTGCGCGGCGACGGGATCACCGCGGACGGCGAGGTCGACGAGGGCCTGCGCGAGGAGCTGGCCGCGATCCTCACCGAGCGCGCCGAGGTGCTCGGCAGCGACCTCATCGCGGTCGGCCCCGGCCACTACAGCGGCATCTCCGCCCTGCTCCACCCGAGCGTGAGCCGCGGCGTCGCGAAGACCGCGCACGTATCCGTCCTGCTGGTCCGCAGCGACGAGGTGTAACCCTCCGCCGGTACCCGCCCGTACTACGGCCCCTCCCGGACGTCCGGGAGGGGCCGCGCCGCGTTCCGGCGGGCCACGGTCCCTGCCGCGGCCCGCGGAACCGGCCGCTACCGTGGCCGTATGACCTCCGACTTCGTGCCGCCCGCAGACCTCGCGACGATGCCGAAGGCCGAGTTCGGCTTTCCCGGGCCGCTGCGCGACCGGCTCGTCGCGGCGATCCTCGACGGCTCCAAGACCTCGACGACCGGGCTCGTCGTCGACTACGCGCACGAGGGGGAGGCGCTGCCGGAGGTCGGGGACCGCGCGGTGGTCGTCGACTCGGACGACCGTCCGGTCGCGGTCATCGAGGTGACCGGCGTACGGGTCGTCCCGCTCGGGCGGACCGACCTCGCGCACGCCATGGACGAGGGGGAGGGGTACACCAGCGTCGCCCAGTGGCGGGCCGGCCACGAACGGTTCTGGCACAGCGCGGAGATGCGGGCGGCCCTGGACGACCCCGGCTTCACGGTGGACGACGCGACGCCGGCGGTGCTGGAGCGCTTCCGCGTGGTGGGCGAGGTGCGGGCCGAGCCGAACGCGTCCTGAGCCGGGGCGGTCGGTCGGCGGGTCGGGCGGGCGCTCGTCACTTGGACGGGGCGAAGAGGCGTTGGGCGGCGACCGCCGCGCCGCCGCGGGCCCACTCCTCGAAGGGGAGCGGGCGGACCAGGAGGTCGCAGTCGGCGGCGGCGCCGAACGCGTGGGCGGCGAAGGTCTGCCGGATCTGGTCCTCGTACAGGTCGTAGGAGGAGACGCCCTCGCCCGAGATGATGATCCGCTCGGGGCCGACGAGGTTGGCGACCGAGGCGAGGGCGAGCCCCATCGCGTGCCCGGCCCGGGCGAAGACCGCGCGTACCTCGCGGTGGCCGCCGTGGGCGAGCCGGACCGCGCCGGCCAGGCCGAGTTCCGGGTCGCCGGCCGCCTCCCGGGCCTGCTCGGTGATCGCGTGGCTGGAGGCGACCGCCTCCACGCAGCCGGTGTTGCCGCAGGTGCACACCCGGTCGGTGCCGCCGACCGGAAGGTGGCCGACCTCGCCGGACACCCCGTGCGCCCCGGACACCACCCGCCCGCCGATCGACAGGCCGCAGCCGATACCCGCGCCGACGGTGACCAGCGCGAACGAGGAGAGCCCGACGCCCGCGCCGAACCACTGCTCGGCGACGGTGAGGGCGCGGACGTCGTTCTCGATCACGGTCGGCGTGCCCGTCGCGGTCTCCACCAGCTGGGCCAGCGGCACCCGGCGCCAGTCGAGGAAGGGGGAGTACTGCACGGTGCCGGTCCGGCCGTCGACGTCCCCGGCGATGGTGACGCCGATGCTGTGCACGTCACCGTCCCGCGCGGCGCCCGCGTCGGTGCGCAGCCGGGCGACGAGCCGGGCGATCGCGAGGACCACGGTGCCCACGTCGCGGGAGCGCAGCGCGGCGCGGCCGCTGGCCAGCGGCCGCGCGGTCAGGTCGGCGAGCACGCCGATCAACTCGTCCCCGGTGACCTTCACCCCGACGAAGCGGGCCCGTCCCGCGCGGACCGCGATCGGCACGGCGGGACGGCCGGAGCCACGCTCAGTGGCTGCCGCCGGGCTGCCGAGTTCCGTGATCCAGCCGTCGGCCAGCAGGGGAGTGGCGACCTTCGTGACCGCGCCCGGCGACAGGCCGGTCCTGCGGCCGACCTCGGCGCGGGTCAGCGGGCCGTGGATCAGGAGGGTCTGGAAGACCAGGGACGCCGCGGGCGGCTGGTCGGCGAGCGTCATACCGAGACGATACATTTCCGAAGGAAACGAAGGAAGGTCCCTGCGGGGGGTGAACGGGCCCGGAGTGCCCCTCTTCCGCGGAAGGAGCCGCACCGGCTCAGGGGCGCGGGAAACTCCGCGCGCGACCCGTCACCGGCGGATGGTCCCCGAACCGGCGGGGCGGGGCAGCCCGGGAGAGGGCGCCCCGCAGGCGGGACGCCGAATATGTTGACGGCGGAAGGAAACCCTCGCTAGATTCGCCGCACTCCGCGCCCCGGGCGGTGGGACCTGCTCCGGGCGCGGGCCAACCCTTCTCCGCTTTGAGGCGGCCGACCGCGCCCGCGCGCGGCGAGGCCGGGATGGAGTACACCGATGACCCGTCCGGCAAGACCCCCACGGCGCTCGGGCACCCGCGGCACCCGCACCCGCGCTCACGTTCTTCCGCTGCTCGCCGTCACCGCGGCCACCGCCCTCGCGGCGGCCGTCGCCGTACCAGCCAGCGCATCAGCGTCCACGTCCGCGCCCGCTTCCCGGCACGCGCCCGCTTCCCGGCACGCGCCCGCACCCGTGCTCGCTGCCAAGCCCTACATGGGATGGAGCAGTTGGAGCCTGGAGTCGACCAGCGCGCCGGGCTACGGCGGGGAGGCGTGGCTGACCGAGGCCCATGTCCTCCAGCAGGCCGACGTGGTGGCGTCGAAGCTGAAGCCGCACGGCTACGACTTCGTCAACCTGGACGCCGGCTGGAACGTGGACGCGGACGGCCACAACACCTCGGACGCGTACGGCCGTCCGGTCGGCGACGCCACCAAGTTCCCGCACGGCATGAAGTACGTCGGCGACCAACTCCACAAGAAGGGGCTGAAGTTCGGCGTCTACCTGGCGGTCGGCCTGTACATCGACGCGTACAACGACGGGAAGACGCCGGTCTACGGCGCCCCCGGCTGCACCACCAAGGACCTGGTCTATCCGGACCTGCGCAAGACCAGCGGCTGGGACAACGTGTCCTACCAGATGGACTTCGCCACCCCCTGCGCGGAGAAGTACATCGACTCCGTCGCCGACGAACTCGCCTCCTGGGGCGTGGACTTCCTCAAGATCGACGGCGTCGGCCCCGGCTCCGGGCAGGGCGACGCCGCCCACGACAACATCCCCGACGTCCAGGCGTGGCACGCCGCGCTCCAGCGCACCGGCCGCCCCATCCAGCTCACCCTCTCCTGGTCGCTGAGCCACCCCCAGGTCGCGACCTGGACGCAGAACGCCAACGGCTGGCGGGTGGACACCGACGTCGAGTGCTACTGCGACACCCTCGCCACCTGGAACAACTCGGTCAAGCAGCGCTGGAACGACGTCGTGCAGTGGATACCCGACGCCGGGCCCGGGCACTGGAACAACCTCGACTCCCTCGACGTCGGCGACGGCGCGCTCGACGGCCTCACCGACGCCGAACGGCAGAGCTACGCCACGCTGTGGGCGATCGAGTCCGCGCCGCTCTACACCGGTGACGACCTCACCAAGCTCGACTCGTACGGCCTGTCGCTGCTCACCAACGACGAGGTCATCGCCGTCGACCAGGCCGGCCGCCCGGCCAAGCCGGTCAGCCAGGCCACCGACCAGCAGACCTGGTACGCCCGCAACGCCGACGGCAGCGTCACCGTCGCGCTGTTCAACCTCGGCTCGGCCGCGGCCGACGTGACCGCCGACTTCTCCGACCTGGGCATCGGCGGCACCGCGTCCGTCCGCGACCTGTGGAGCCACCGCGATCTCGGCTCCGCCGCCGGCCGGCTCACCGAGCACCTGCCCGCGCACGGCTCGCGGCTGTTCACGATCACCCCGAAGAACGCCGGCAACGGCCCGGGCAGCCCGCTCGCCGTGCACGGCACCGCGGCCACGGCGACCAGCGTCTCGCTCGCCTGGGACGCGGTGAACGCGGGCCGCTCCGCCGCGACCGGCTACACCGTCTACGCCGACGGCCGGAAGGCCGCCACCACCAGCGGCGCCGGCGCCACCACCGCGACCGTCCGCGGTCTCGCGGCCGGCAGCGGCCACTCCTTCACCGTCGTCGCCCACGACGCGCACGGCCGGACCTCCGCGCCCAGCAAGGCGGTCGCGGTCACCACGCCGTCCGCCGCCGGACCGGTGGCCTACGAGGCCGAGGCGCCCGGCAACACCCTCGCGGGCGGCGCGAGCGTCGCGGACTGCGCGGGCTGCTCCGGCGGCAAGAAGGTCGGCAACCTCGGCGGCACCGGCAACACGCTGACCTTCAACGGCGTGACCGCGCCCGCCGACGGCACCTACCTGATGCGGCTCGACTACGTCGACGGCTCCTCGGGCCGCACGGCCGTCATCACCGTCAACGGCGCCTCCTTCCAGCTCCCGCTGGCCGGCACCAACGACAACGACTGGGGCGCCGCGCAGTCCGTGACGGTCCCGGTGCACCTCAAGGCGGGCACGAACACCATCGGCTTCGGCAACCCCACCGACTACTCCTCCGACATCGACAAGATCACGCTCTGAGCCATGGACGGACCGGCTGGGCCGTGCCCTACCCGGTCCGTACAGCGGCGTCTGATACGAACGAGCGATGGCCCGGCCGCCCGGCCGGGCCATCGCGGCGGTTCGGCTCCCGGAACCCCGGTGTCCGCAGCCCCGGCCCCCGGCGTCCCGGGTGCCCGAACCTCCGACCCCCGACCCTGAACCCGGTTTCCGGAAGGACCTTTGTATGCCCAGCACTTCGGCGCGGATCGTCGCCCTGCGCGCTGCCGGTACGAGTTTTGTCGTGGAGCTGACGGAGCCGGTGCCCCGGGTTCTGCACTGGGGGGCCGACCTCGGTGAGCTGAGCGGCGCGGACTGGGCGGCGTTGAGCCTGACGGCCGAGCCCGCGATCCTGAACAACGCGCTGGATGTGGAGCGGCGCTTCACGGTGTGGCCGACCGAGGCGGACGGGTGGTCGGGTACGCCGGCGCATCACGGCCACCTGGCCGGGGGCGCGGGCGCGCCGCGGCTGGCCCTGTCCGGTGTCGAGCACCACGAGGACCCGGACGGCGGGGGCGAGGTGCGGATCGCGCTGGCGGACGCGGGGGCCGGCCTCGACGTGGCGGTGACGTATCGCCTGGAGCCGTCGGGGGTGCTGGGGGTCCATGCGGAGCTGACCCGCCGCGCCGGCGCGTCCGACGGTGGCGCAGAGGCGGCGCCGTACGACCTCGCGCAGGCGGTGACGCTGCTGCCGGTGCCCCGGCGGGCGGCCGAGATCCTCGACTTCACCGGCAAGTGGAGCCGTGAACGCAGCCCGCAGCGGCGCCCGTTGGGACATGGCACGTACGCGCGGGAGGTGCGGCGGGGCAAGCCGGGGCTGGACTCGCCGTACCTGCTGACGGTGGGCACACCCGGGTTCGGGTTCCGGTCCGGCGAGGTGTGGGGGGTGCACGTGGGGTGGAGCGGTGACCAGCGGTTTCTGGTGGAGCAGTTGCCGGAGGGCGCGGGCGTGCACGCGGCCGCGCTGGGCGGCGGCGAGCTGCTGCGGGCCGGTGAGGTCCGGCTCGCGCCGGGGGAGGCGTATCGCACGCCGGTGAGCTGGTACGCCTGGTCCGCCGACGGTCTTGACGGTCTGGCCGACCGGTTCCACGCCCTGCTGCGGGCGCGCCCGCAGCATCCGGTCGCGCCGCGTCCGCTGGTGCTCAACAGCTGGGAGGCGGTGTACTTCGACCACGATCTGGAGCGGCTGCTGCGGCTGGTCGACAAGGCCGCCGAGGTCGGGGTCGAGCGGTTCGTGCTGGACGACGGCTGGTTCGCCGGCCGCCGCTCGGACAACGCCGGCCTGGGGGACTGGTGGGTCGACCCGGTGGTGTGGCCGCGGGGGCTGACCCCGCTGATCGACCATGTCCGCGCGCGCGGGCTGGAGTTCGGGCTGTGGGTCGAGCCGGAGATGGTCAACCCCGACTCCGATCTGGCCCGGGAGCACCCGGACTGGGTGCTCGGCCCCAAGGCCGGGCTGGGCCCGTCGGCCCGCAACCAGTACGTCCTGGACATCACCAACCCCGACGCGTGGGCGTATCTGCTGGACAAGCTGGACGCGCTGCTGTCGCAGAACGCCATCGCGTACCTGAAGTGGGACCACAACCGCGAGCTGCACGAGGCGGTGCACGGACCGGACGACCGCCCGGTCGCGCACGCTCAAGTCACGGCGCTGTACCGGCTGTTGGACGAGCTGAAGGAGCGTCATCCCGGGGTGGAGATCGAGAGCTGCGCCAGTGGCGGCGGCCGGGTGGATCTGGGCATCCTCGCGCGGACGGACCGGGTGTGGGCGTCGGACTGCAACGACCCGGTGGAGCGGCAGGCGATCCAGCGGTGGACGGGGCAGCTGCTGCCGCCGGAACTGGTCGGCGCGCATCTGGGTCCCTCGCCCGCCCACACCACGCACCGGGCGACGGCGGACTCGTTCCGGCTGGCGACGGCGCTGTTCGGGCATGCCGGCATCGAGCAGGACCTGACGGCGTGCACGGACGAGGAGCTGGCGCGGATCACCGCGTGGACGGCGATGTACCGGGAGTTGCGGCCGCTGCTGCACGGCGGTCGCAGCGTCCGCGCGGACCTGACCGCGCCGGACGACCCGGACCGCGAGGCGCGGCTGCTGCACGGCGTCGTCGCGCTCGACGGCTCGGCGGCGCTGTACTGCTGGGCGCGTACCGCCACGTCCGCCGAAGGCCAGTACGGCCGGGTGCCGTTGCCCGGGCTCGCCGCCGACGGGAGCTACCAGGTTCGGGTCAGGACCGAGCTCGGCCTGCCGTCGCTGCACCAGACCGCCGGGCCCGCCTGGCTGACCGAGGCGCTGACGGACTGGGTACGGATGCCGGGCGCGGTGCTCGCGCAGGCCGGAGTGCCGATGCCGACGCTCAACCCCGGCCAGGCGCTGCTGATCGAGGTGCGCCGGGCCGCGTGAACCGCGCGGCGGTCGCGGTCGTCGCGGTCGTCCGGGTCGTCGGAGTCCCTGGGAGGTCCGAGCCGCCGGGGTGCCGGGGCGCGCGAGTGTAACCGGACATCCGGAGCCGACCGGACGCGGGCGAGCGGTTGATGCGCGGCAGTTGTACGACCCCCGTACGGTCGTGCAACTGCCGCGCACGCGCGGGCCGATGGCGATCGGGACATTGCGGCCCCCTGAGCTGCAACGTCTCGAATACGGCAGTAATCCATACCCCGAGGGGGAGCCGCTCACGCATGTGTCGACACCGCGTCGGACCGACAGTACCGTGACTTGGGTGACACCGTTGCAATTGCATCGGAAATTGCAACGGCACGTGCACCCACGGTGTTTCGGCAACTGCCGTGGCCCCTGGTGCGCCAGCGTAGCCAAGTGGCGCCCGGCCGACGAAGGAGCGATGCCAAGTGCAGCAATTCGAGAACGGTGTGCAGGCCAGTTCGATTTCCGGGGTCCGCTGGACCAAGAGCGCGCGCAGCAACCAGAGCGGCAATTGCGTCGAGGTGGCCGCGCTACCGGACGGCAGCGTGGCGATGCGCAACTCGCGCCATCCGGACGGGCCCGCGCTCGTCTACACCCGCGCGGAGATCACCGCGTTCGTCGAGGGCGCCAAGGACGGCGACTTCGACGGGTACATCGGCTGAGGCGCCGGCGCGGCCTGCGACGGTGACCTGAGGAACTGCCCGCCGGCAGCCGCCGGCGGGCAGCCCCGAATGCCCATCCGGTGCAATACTGGTCCGTCCAGTAACTGTGTTGGGAGCCTGTATGCCTGCCGCGCCGCAGCTCGTCTCGCCCATACAGCTTCTCGAACGCCGCCCCGACATGGGTGCCAAGGCGATGGCCCGCGTGCTCGGCAACTACCTGCGGGCGCTGCGGGAGAGCCGCTCCATCAGCCCGGTCGTCGCCGGTCGCCACATCCGCGCGCACGCCTCCAAGATCAGCCGGATGGAGACCGCCCACGTCAACCTCAAGTCCCGTGACGTGGAAGAGCTGTTGGACCTGTACGGCGTCGACCCGGTCGAGCAGCGGCAGATCATCGCGATGGTGGAGCGCTCCGCCCGCCCGGACTGGTGGCAGCCCTACGGCGAGGTGGTGCCGGACTGGCTGCAGCAGCTCATCGGCCTGGAGCGCGACGCGCATGTGATCCGCACCTACGAGAACCAGTTCGTGCCCGGGCTGCTCCAGACCCCCGCCTACGCGCAGGCCGTCGTGCTGAGCGGCCATCGGCTGGCGCCGGCCGACGAGGTCGAGCAGCGGGTCCAGTTGCGGCTGGAGCGGCAGCGCCGGATGGGCGAGCCGGGCGCGCCGGTGCTGTGGGCGCTGATCGACGAGGGCGTGCTCCACCGCCCGGTCGGCGGCCGGCAGGTGATGCGCGACCAACTCGTCTACCTGCTCGAAGTGTTGCGGCAGCCGGGGGTGCGGCTCCAGGTCGCCTCCTACGAGGCGAGCGCCGCCGCGACCCCGGGCGCGGCCGTGACCTACCTGCGCTTCGCCCAGGGCTTCCTGCCGGACGTGGTCTACCTGGAGCACATGACCAGCGCGGTCTACCTCGACCGGCTGGAGGACCTGGACCGCTACCGGGCCGCGCTCGACGAACTCAGCGCGGTGGCGGCGACCCCGGCGGAGAGCCGGCTGCTGCTGGAGGAGGCGCTGACCCGCTACGAGTAGCGGTCAGCGCACCCGGCCGACGCCGCCGAACTCGATCCACTCGTAGCTGGGTTGGACCAGCGCGAGTTCGTTGTCGGCGCGCCAGGTGGAGACCTCCACCAGGCCGGGCGGCAGGATCTCGGTGCCGTCCAGGTAGTGCAGCAGGTCGCTCTCCTCGCGTACCTCGCCCCAGTTGCCGCCGGTCGACTCGTCCATGAACTCGCTGACCCCGCATCGGACTTCGGGATCGTCGCTGACCAGCTGGCACACCACCAGGCAGCTGCCGGCCGGCAGCCGGTCGCGCACCCGGTGCACCATGCCGGCCGGGTCCTCGACGGCCTTCACGCAGTGCAGCACCGACACGAACAGCGCCGCGACCGGCTCGGCCAGGTCGATCAGCCGATGCACCTCCGGGCTGTCCCAGATGCTCTCGGTGTCGCGGAAGTCGGCCTGGAGGACCGCGGTGTTCTCGTTCTGCTCCAGCAGCACCCGGCCGTGCGCCAGCACGATCGGGTCGTTGTCCGCGTAGACCACGCGGGCGTCGGGGTGGACGCGCTGGGCGATCTCGTGCACGTTGTCCTGGGTGGGCAGCCCGGAGCCGTGGTCGACGAACTGCCTTATGCCGTAGTCCTCGGCGAGCACCCGCACCACGCGGCGCAGGAACTGGCGGTTGTTCAACGCGAGCACCTTCATGCTCGGCACCTGCTCCAGCAGCTCCTCGGTGGCGCCGCGGTCAGCAGGGTAGTTGTCCTTGCCGTCCAGGAGGTAGTCGTACATGCGGGCGACACTCGGCACCGTCACATCGATCGGGGGGCTGGGCGACACGTCTCGGGATGGCATGGGCCCCTCACGACATTGCTGATCCTGCGCAACTACCGCCGCCGAGCGACATCGGGGGCAGCCGCCATCTTAGGCAGCGGCGATCGGCCGGTCGAGTGACGTGTCAAGGTCGTTACGCGGCGCACCCTTTCGAGGCACCCGAGGACACGCTCGCCGGCAGGGCCAGCGTCAACCCGAGGCCGTGGGAGTCCGTACGGGCCCCGGTCAGGGCGACGCCCGGCGGAAGCGAGGGGGCCTTGACGGTGCGCGGGGCGAGTTTCGCGGCGAGCGCGGAGCCGCCCTGACCACCCGTCATCTGCGAGACGGGGAGGGTACGGCCGAGCACGTCGACGTCGGTGGGCGTGACGGTGATCGCGTCCTTGCTGGTGCTGATGGAGGTGTGCACGGTCACCGGCAACGGGATGCCCACGAGGGTGCCGGTGAGCACCAGCCCGCCGTGGCCGTCGGACTCCGGCCGCAGCCCGGCCGCCTTGTGGTTCAGCCGCTTGCCCAACTCGTCGTAGGAGATGGTGGCCGTGGCGGTGCCGCCGCTCATGGTGCCCTTGGTGGTCACCTCGTGCAGGTCGGCGGCGACGGACAGGTCCATGCCGTCACGCCGTACGTCCTCGGCGCGGATGTGCACGGTGCCGACGTCGCCGGTCAGCAGCCGCAGCCCGGCCAGGCTTCCGGACAGGTCCGCCGACACCGGGCCGGTCGGCTTGAGCTTGCAGCCGGCCGCGCGGGCGATCCGCTCCCGCGCGGTGTGCGCGAGGACCAGGTCGGCGGCGGTGGCGAGCACGGCCAGCCCGGCCACCACCGCGGTGGCCACGATCAGCGGTTTGCGGCGCGGCACGAACCGGCGGCGCGGCTGCGCGGGGGCCGGCTCGCGCAGCTTCGTCGCGTCGGGGCCGGGGCCGGGGCCGAGGTCGGGGTGGGCGTCGGCGTCGGGGTTGCGGTCGGCGTCGCCCGCATCCGTATCGGCATCCGTATCGGCACCCGTATCGGCACCCGTATCCGGTGCCGTGGACGCGGCGGACGCGCTGCCGGGTGCGCCGGGTGCACCGGGTGCACCGGGTGCACCGGATATGCCGTCTTCCGCACCCGAGGGCGCGTCTTCGGCGTCCGCGCGCCGGACTTGGGGCTCGTCGCTGGGCGTCATGCGTCGGCGGTTCCGATCCGGGGGAGGTGGGCGAGCAGGGCCAGGGCCTCGGGCAGCAGCCGGGCCGCGGTGGGTTCCGCGGTGCCGGCCGCGCGCCGGCCGCGCTGGGTGCGCAGCACCGCGCGGGCGGCGGACAGCGCGGCGCCGGCCAGGACGGCCGCGCGCAGATCGCGATCAGGCAGGCCGGCCGGCAGCCGCCGCTCGACGAGCGTGGCGAGCCGGTCCTCGAAGTGGACGAACTCCTGCACCAGCCGCGCCATCACCAGGGACTCGGTGCCCTCCAGCGGGTGGGTGAGCGCGCTCAGGCTGCTGGCGCCGAAGGCGTGGGCCGCCGCCAGCAGCGCCCCGCACACCGCGTCGAGCGGCGGCTCCTCGACCGGCCGGTCCGCCAGCTCCGCCTCCACCCGGGCGAGCAGCTCCACCCCGTCGGGCAGCAGGAGCGCCTCCTTGCTGTCGAAGTAGCGGAAGAAGGTGCGCTCGGAGACGTTGGCGGCCGCGGCGATGTCGGCGATCGTGGTGCCCGCGAATCCGTGCACGGCAAAGAGCCGGGCCGCGCTCCGGCGCAGCTCGTGGCGGGTCTGCTCCTTCTTGCGCTCCCGCAGTCCGGGTTCGGACGCGGTTTCGTTGGGTGTGGCGGACACGGCGCCCAGCCTAGCGAACGTGTCGGCTATGTCAATTGGCAGTCCTGCCAGTTTCCGCCCGGTGGCCGAGGCCCCGGCCGCCGGGGCCGCCCGGGTGCACCCCCGGACGGCCCCAGCAGGTGTTCGCTCCGTTCAGGGTGCCGCCGTCAGTTCTGCAATCCCGTGTTGAGGGTGTTGAGCAGCGAACCGTCGGGGGTGTCGCCGGACATCTCCCAGATCATCGCGCCCAGGAGGTGTTTGGACTTGATGTACGCGGCCTTCTTGCCGATCGACCAGGCGTCGTCGAAGGACCACCACTGGCCGCCCTCGCCGGTGTAGCCGTAGGTCGCCACGGTCTGGTCGTTGTGGTAGACGGTCAGCCCCGGCACGCTGGTGACCAGGTTGTTGTAGCCGCGGGTGCCGGCCTCCTCGGCGAACTGGCCGGGTGCGGCGCCGTTGGCGCTCTGCCACTCGCCGTTCGCGCCGCCGCCGGTCACCTGCTGCCAGCCTCTGCCGTAGAAGGGGAGGCCGATGGTGAGCTTGCGCGGGCTGACGCCGGCGTCGAGGTACGTCTGCACCGCGCTGTCGACGCTGAAGTCGTTCGGGTAGGGCGAGTTGGGGTCGGGGTAGAGGTTGGCCTGGTCACCGGTGCGGTTCGGCTCCCACGAGTTGTCGCTGCCCGAGCCGTGGAAGTCGTAGCCCTGGATGTTCTCGATGTCCAGGTTCTTCGACACCTGCGGCAGGTCCCAGCCGGCGTCGATCTTCTTGGGGTCGGCCGGGGTGAAGGCGGTGAGCAGTTTGTGGTCGCCGCCGAGCGCGTCGAGTTCGGTGCGGAACTCGGCGATCAGCGCGGTGAAGTTGGCCTTGTCGGCGGTGCTCCAGTGGTTGCCGGGGTGGCCGTCCGGGGAACCGGGCCACTCCCAGTCGAGGTCGAAGCCGTCGAAGATGCCCGCGGCGACGCCCGGGCCGCCGGCGCCCTCGGTCTCCGGCAGGTTGCCCTTGATGTACATGTCGATGCAGGACTGCACGAACTTCTTGCGGGAGGCGTCGGTGGCGGCCACGTCGGAGAAGTACTTGGAGTACGTCCAGCCGCCGAGCGACATCACCACCTTCAGGTTCGGGTACTTGGCCTTGAGTTCCTTGAGCTGGTTGAAGTTGCCGCGCAGCTTGCCCCAGCCGTCGTCCGCCTGCCCGTTGACGGACTGCGAGGCGGGGAACGCCCGGCCGTAGTCGGCGTCCGCGTCCCCGGCGCCGTCACCCTGGTTCGGGTCCTCCGGGTCGGCCGTGGTGCCCTTGGTCACGCCGTTGAGGCAGGTGAGGTTGGTCGGGTCGATGTTGCCGAACGCGTAGTTGATGACGTCGAGCTTGCCGGCGGCGCCCGAGGTGTCGAGGTTCTTCACGAAGTACTGGCGGCCGTAGATGCCCCACTGCACGAAGTAACCGACCTTGGCGTAACCGCCGTTGCCCACGGCCTCCAGGGTGGTGACGGTGACCGTGTTGCCGGCCGGCGAGACGTTGTCGGCCAGGTCACGGGCCTTGACGGTGAAGGTGTAGGCGGTGGCGGGCGCGAGACCGACCAGGGTGGTGGTGCGGGTGTCGGCGGGCACCGTCGCGGCGAGCGTCGAGCCCTGGTAGACGTCGTAGGCGGCGACGCGGATGTTGTCGGTCGCCGCGTCCCAGGACAGCTGGACGGTGCTGGAGGTGACGGTGCCGGCCCGCAGGTTGCCCGGAGCGGTCGGCGGGACGGTGTCGGTGGACGGGTCGAAGGTGGTCGCGGTGACCGGGGCGCTGGCCGGCCCGGTGTTGCCGCGGGAGTCCTTCGCCCGCACCGTGAACTGGTACGACGTCGCCGGGGACAGGTTCGGCACGGTCGCCGTGGTGGTGGCGCTGGAGGCCACGACGGTGGCCCCCTGCAGCACGTCGTAGGACGCCACGGGGAAGTCTCCGGTGGCCGCCGCGCTCCACTTCAGGCTCACCGTGTGCGCGGTGGCGTCGGCGACCGAAACCCCGGTCGGCGCCTTCGGGGGCACCGCCGGGCTGCCGTCGCACTTGTCGCCGTTGATCAGGCACCCCGTCGGCGTGCCGAGCGGGCCCGAAGCCTGGAACGTGTAGCTGTACGGATACGTGGACCCGTTCGCCGGAATCGTCGCGTTGTAGTAGGCGGGCGTGACGACGACATGGGAACCGGTGACCGAACTGGTGCCGTTGGTCTCGCTGGTGATCGTGACACCGGCCGGAAGGTCGAACTCCAGGCTCCAGCCGTTGACCGCGGCCGAGGAGCCGTTCTTGACGACATAGCTGCCGGACCACGACGAGCCGCTGCCGGTGCTGCTGAACTCCGCGGTGAGCCCGCCGGCGGCGTGCGCGGCGGGGGTGTTGAGCCCGACGAGCCCGGCCATCGAGAGGGCCAGGGCGGTGAGTCCGGTGACCAGCCGGGCGCGTAACCGCGCCGCCCGGCGGACAGGTCTGGGCGTTCTGAGTCCTGTGAACACGGCTCTCCTTGGGGGTGGGGGGATGCCCAGGGCGGCGTGGAACGGCGTGACTCCCGATCCGCACCGCACTGCCGGGGTATCGCACAGCCAGGACAGCCGAGGCCGCTGTCGAGCGGCAATGGGTCGGACGAACAATTGGACTGTACCAATCGGCGCGCGGCAGGCAGGGCCGCGCGCGTTGCCGCAGATGAAAAGGGACTAGACCAATTGCCGTGATTTTACCTTTACTTGACCGTCCGAGGATGTCGGGCGCCGGACCGCCCGTGCACGACGCCGCTCCGCGTGACGAGGCGGCCGAGCCGGAGCGGGTGCCTCGCCGGATGCCGAGGGGCTGCCGGCGGTACGCGGGCGGTCCGGCCCGACGGTGGCCGCTGGATGGCCGCGGAAAACGCAGCCCTTCCATGCGTCACGCAATGCTTCATCCGGCCGACTCGCCGCCCACGGCGCCCTGTTGGCGTGGCCGCTCGGGGTCGGGTCGTGAATGTCGTGACCGTTTGGCCGTGTTGTGCAGGTGCCGAGGGTGGGTGGGGTCAGTCCGTGCTCAACGGGTCGGTGAGTAATTCGGGTACCGCGGTCAGTGCCGCTTCCCGTAGCGCGGGCATCGCACCCTGGTGTCGGTGTGGGATGGGCCGACTTGTTGTGCGCGGGGGTTTGTTGGTGTGCCGGCTCGGGGTCGGGTCGTGAACGTCGCGACCGCTCGGCCGCGTTGTGCAGGTGCCGAGGGTGGGTGGGGTCAGTCCGTGCTCAACGGGTCGGTGAGCAGTTCGGGTACCGCGGTCAGTGCCGCTTCCCGTAGCGCGGGCACCTGTTCCGCCGGCACCCAGCGGTGCGGCCACCGCACCCGGGTGCCGGTGCGGGACCAACCGCCCACCGCGCACAGCACCTTGTCCAGCGCCGGATCGCTGTAGCCGTCGGCCGCGAGCGGCGCCACATGGCGGTCGAGGAAGCCGCGCAGCCGCGCCTCCACGTCCGCCGCGCCCCGCGGGTCCGCGGCCATCTGCGCATACCAGCGCACCGCGCCGGCCGGACTCATGCAGGCGACGTTCGAGTACGACCCGGCGGCGCCACCGCGGCGGCCGGTCGCCAGCGTGTGGCCGGCCACGAACACCGCGAAGCGGTCGGTCAGGCCCTGAGCGACCTCCACCGCGGGCACCTTCAACCCGACCACCTGCGGTACCTCTTCGCCGATCCGCGCCAGCAACGCCGGCGTGACCTGCGTCTTCGCGTACGGCGGGTTGTACAGCACCAGCGGCACACCGTCCGCGGCGGCGGCGAACCCGCGCAGCGCGGCGACCACTTCACCGGGCCGCAGCGGCAGCCAGTCCGGCAGCACCACCTGGATCGCGCCCGGCCGCAGCGCCGCCGCCCGGCGGACCCGGTCCAGCGACAGCCGCCCGCCGGGGTGGCTCGCGCCGAGCTGGTACGGCACCCCGGCCGCGGCGCAGCGCGCGGCCACCAGCGCGTGCAGGCGGTCGTACTCGCCCTCGTCCAGGGTGTGGAACTCGCCCGCGGTGCCGTTGGTGTAGACGCCGTGCACGCCCGAGCCGAGCACCGCCTCCAGCGACTCCTCCAGGCGGCCGAAGTCGATCGCGTCGTCCGCGTCGAGCGGCAGCAGCGTCGGCGACCAGATGCCGCGCAGCGTCCGCGAGGTGAGTGGGTCCACCGATCCCTCCCCGGGGTCCGGGCCGGCGTGCGCGCGGCACCGTCGCCACGTGATCACCGAACATCGGACATCCTACGTGGGATGAGTGCTGCCGTCGATCGCCGCCGGGGAACCCTTCGCATCATGGGAAGTTCGGATCGTCGGAACAGCGGCTTGTCGACATGCCAGCTCGTCGGAACGTCCGATCGTCGCAACGACAGCTCTTCGGAACGACAGCTCTTCGGAACGGCGGACCTTCGGAACGTCCGATCGTCGGCACGGGCGGAATGTCGTAGTCCGGCCGCCCGAACCGCGGGCGCGGCCTTCGCCGTACACCCGTGAGGGGGCCGCCGCCCGCGCCGGGCAACGGCCCCCTCACCCCCATGGGCCACGCGTCAACGCGCCGGGCACCTCACCAGGTTCACCGGCGCGGGTGCCGGTGCCCGGATGGGCCACGGCACCGTTGATCACGTGGTCGATCACATCGGCCCGTCCTGCGGGCCGCCGGTCAACCGGTACCCGTGAGCGAGCGGCCGCCCTCGCCGTTCCGCGCCACGCCGGACGTCAGGAAACGCGCCACGAACAGGCCGCTGGCCCGCACGTCGTCGCCGTTGACCATCACGTCGGCCGCCGCGCCGCCGGCCGGCCGGTCCTCGCCGGTGCCGGGTCCGGCGCGCCACACCCGGACGTGGTCGAGCAGCACATGGTCGCTGTTCACGACGAGCGCGGTGGCCGCCCGGCCGCCGTCGCCGATCCGAAAGCACACGTCCTGCACGGACGCCGGGTCGCGCGGGTCGCTGCGTCCGCCCCGCCGGGCGCCGATCTCCAGCAGCACGATCGTGTCCGCCTGGTCCGCGTCGGCGGGGTCCGCGTCGAACCGCAGCCCCGCGATCCGCACCCTGCGCGCGTCCGCGACCGTCATCGGCACCACACCCTGGCGCGGGGCGAGCGTCACATGGCCGAGCCCCAGCACCACCGTGCCGGCCCACTTGACCTTGATGGTGTCGGCCAGTTCGTAGCAGCCGGGGGTCAGCAGCAGGTGACGTCCTTGCGACAGCGCCTTGTTGAGGGTGCGCACCGAGTCGGAGGGCCTGGCCACGAAGAACCGGTCGATCGGCACCGACGAGCCCGGGGTGCTGCCGCCGGCCCAGCTCGCGCCGACCGCGCCGTGCCGCAGCGCCGGCAGGAACACCCGGTACCGGCCGCCCTCGTCGACGTAGAGGAACGGCTTCTCGCGGCTGAGCGGGCCGCCCGGCGGCGTGACCCGCGGAGCCGTGCCCGGCACCGAAGATGGCGGGTCGGGGAAGGCCGGCGCGGGCGCTCCCTCGACGCCGGCGAAGACCTGCCGCCCGGCCGGGTCCGGCCAACCGCCGACCCGGCTGTCCCGGGTGAGCGAGCACTGCCGCGCGGTGTCGAGCACCTCTCCGTCCACCACCGAGTCGGCGATGAACCCGTCACCGCAGGCGCCGTCCGGCCCCGGGCAGAGCAGGAGCCGGCCGCGGACGTGCACCCGGCGCAGCGGCGCGGCGGGGGAGACCTCCCACCGCTGGGTGCCGCCGGCGGGCAGGATCGCGAGGTTCTCCACGGCGCGCCACGAGTCGGTGGCCGCGCGGTCGCCGCGGCCCGGCCCGCGCTGGTCCGCGGCCCGCACCGCGCCGTCGATCGTCACGTCGTCCGGGTGCGCGCCGAGGCCGGCCACGGACGTGCGGGGCCCGAGCCGTACGTCCACGGCGTAGCGGCCCGGCCTGAACAGCAAGGCGCTCCGGCCGCCGCCGACCGCGGCCGCGTTCAGGGCGGCCTGGACCTGCCCGACCGGCGTGTCCGGGCCGAAGACCTTCACGTGCGGGCCGAAGTCCGGCTCCGCGGGCGGCGACTGGCGGGCGTACGGGGGCCGCTGCCCGCTGCGGGAGCGCGCGGACCCGGGCAGGGGCGCGGGCGTGGAAGCGGGCGCGGACGCGGGAGTGGCGGCACCGGACACCGGAACGCCGCCGGGCAGGGCCGCGGTGGTCATGAACGTACGGCGGCCGAGCGCGTCGCCGACCAGGGTGTCCGTCCCGCCCCCGGGTCTGTGCGCGGCTGCCGGGGCTTCACTTCCTGCGGCCCTGCTTGATGACATACGTACGACCTACCTCTGTCCGGACGGCCCGGCGGCACCGCGACGCCCGGGCGGTGCGCGCGGGCGGGCGGGGGCGCTTGTACGCGAGCGGTGAGCCCCCGCTCTGAGAGCGCTCTCTGGGACGTACCTTGGAGGGCCGGGGGCGCCGTGTCAAGGCGTTGAGAGAGCGCTCTCCCCGATCCGCGGCAACCGGCGGCCTCTGGTGCGGGTGTGGCGGGTGAGGTCACGGGCCGGTGACGGTCCGGTCAAGGGTCGGGGGTGGGGTGGGGCGTTGCCGGGTGGGGGTGTTGCGGCGGGCGACGGTGTGGCGGCCGGGAAGGGCCGGCTCGGGGTCGGGGTCGGGGCCGGAGTGCGAGGGGGCGGGGGGGCGGGGGGTGGGGGTCGGCCGGGGATCGGCGGCCGGGGGTCAGGGGGTCTGGTCGGGGCTGTGGTGGGGCGCCCGGCGCGGGGCGCGCGCGTCCCAGGTCATCTGCTTCAGCTCCATCCGTGCGGCGGGCGCGGTGCCGGGGAGGGTGGCCCAGTAGGGGTGGGCGCTGATGCGGACGGACAGCCGGACCAGACGCCGGCGCAGCACCGTGGTGCGCGAGCCCGCGCCCGCGCTCGCCGCCAACTCGCGGTAAGTGGTGTACCAGTCGCGCTGGGCCTGGACGAGGTCGTCGGGAAAGGAGTGGGGCATGGCTGGATTCTGGCACATGTTCGAACGGCTGTGCGATTAGGGTGGTGGACCGGGTGTCGGGCGACCGCCGCGGCCTCCGGGCGTCGGGGCGCGTACGGCTGGGTCGTACGGTCGCGGCGCGGCCGGTCGGCCGGTCGGTACGCTCGCCCACGGCGACGCGCGGCCGGTCCGGCCGCGCTTGCTCGGGCGCCTGGGCCATGGGGTCCGGGCGCCGACGATCACCTGCCGGGAGGGCTCGATGGACGTGGTGCTGCGTGCGGTGGAGGACGGTGATCTGCCCGTCTTCTTCGCGCAGATGACGGACCCCGAGGGGGTGTGGATGGCGGCGTTCACCTCCGAGGACCCGGCGGACCGCGGCCGGTTCGACGCCCACTGGGAGCGAATCCGCCGGGACCCGGCGGTCGTCACCCGCACGGTGGTCGGTGCGGGTGGCGAAGTCGTCGGGCACGCTGGCGCGTACGGGCCGCCGGAGGAGCGCGAGGTGACGTACTGGATCGGCCGGGAGCACTGGGGTCGCGGGGTGGCCACCGCGGCGCTGCGCGCACTGCTCGCCGAGGTGCCCGAACGCCCCCTGCGCGCACGCGCGGCCGCGGACAACGCCGGCTCGATCCGGGTGCTGGAGAAGTGCGGGTTCGTGGTCACCGGCACCGAACGGGGGTACGCGAACGCGCGGCGCGCCGAGATCGACGAGGTGGTCCTCACTCTGCCGGCCCCTTCCGAACCCCCCTGACCTGGCGGCCCCGCCGGCGCGAACGCGTCATGACCGCCGAGCCCGATCGCCACCCGGTCGACGCCCCTGACGGCGTGGTCCGCGGGCGTGTGCGCCTCGGCGTCCTCGCCGTCGACCACGAGGCGTGCCGGGTCGGGGTCGGCTTCCGCGCACGGCGCTCGCCCTCACCCCCGCCGGTGACCACGCCTTCCAGGACGGAGCCACCCGACCGAGCGGCTCGTCCACCGGATGGAACGCGGGCGATTCGGCCCCAGGGTCCTGGCGGGGGTGCCGGGAGTCGCGCGCCGTCGGGCGAGCGGGTGGACGAGTGGGTGGACGGGCCGGGCGGTCCCCTCGAATCTGCGCGCGTCAGGGCTGAATGGTCTCCAGGTCCTCGAGGAGGCCGGCGTGGGTCGGCTGCCAGCCGAGCGCCTCACGGGTGTGGGCGCTGGACGCCGGCTGGTCCATGGCGAAGATCGGGCCGAACGGGCCGAAGTTCTCCTGCGGAACCTCCTCGACCGGCAGGCCCAGTCGCCGCCCGATGACCGCGGCGATGTCCCGCACCGCGTCGCCCTCGTCGCCGACGGCGTGCCAGGACGTCCCGGCCGGTGCGGACTCAAGAGCCAGGCGGAACAGGACCGCCGCGTCGAGCGCGTGCACGGCCGGCCAGCGCTGGGTGCCGTCGCCCGGGTAGCCGGCCACCCCCGTGCGGCGCGCCTGATCGGCCAGCAGGCCGGCGAATCCGCCCTTGCCCTCGTTGTGGACCGTGCGCGGCATGCGGACGGCCGTGCCGCGCACGCCGCGCGAGGCGAGGTCCAGCAGTGCGTTGACCGAACGGCCGCGACCGCCCACCGGGCCGTCGGTCGGCAGCGGATCGGCCTCGACGGAGGCGCGTCCCGGCACCCAGGGCGTGCCGGAGACCGTGACGATCGGGCGGTCGCTTCCGACGAGTTCCTGCCCCAGCGCGGCGAGAGCGGCGCTCTCCTCGGCGATGGCCCGGGTGAGCGCGTCCGGACTGCTGTAGTCACGTCCGAACGCCAGGCTGATCACGCCGTCGCACTGCGCCGCGCCGGACCGCAGGGTGTCGATGTCGGCCAGGTCGCCGCGCAGCACCTTGGCGCCGGCGCCCTCAAGGGCTTGCGCGGAGCCGTCCGAGCGAGCCAGTGCGAGAACGGTGTGGCCGTTGCCGAGCAGTTCGGCGACGACGGCGGAGCCGATGGTGCCGGTACCGCCGGTGACGAAGACATGCATGAGCTCTCCCTGAAAGTGATGAGACCATTGTCCCATCACCGACCCTACATGGTGATAGGACAGGAGTCTCATCACCTATCCTGGTCTCATGGCCAGATGGCAACCGGGAGCGGACCAACGACTCGTCGTCGCGGCGGTCGACCTGTTCACCGAGCAGGGGTACGACGCCACCACGGTGGCGCAGATCGCCGAGCGCGCCGGCGTCACCAAGAGCACCTTCTTCCGGTACTTCTCCGACAAGCGCGAGCTGCTGGTCGCCGGCCAGGAGACGCTCGGCAGGCTGCTCGCCGACGGCATCACCGAGGCCCCCGCGGGCGCCAGCCCGCTCCAGGCGGTGGCGGCCGGTCTCGAGCGCGCATCGGGCGCCATGGGTCCGGCGAACCGCGAACTCGGCCCCCGCCTCAAAGCGGCCGTGGCGGCCAGTACCGAACTGCAGGAGCGCGACGCCCTCAAGAGCGTCGGGCTCGCGGCCGCCATGACGGCCGCGCTCGTCGCCCGCGGTGTCCCGGAGCCGACCGCGCACCTCGCGGCCGAGCTGGGAGTCCTCGCGTTCAAGCGGGGATACGCCCAGTGGTCCGAAGGCGAGCGTGACGACACGGAAGGGCTCGCGCCGCATGCGCTGGCGGCCTTGGAGGACCTGCGCGCGGCAACCGCGTCGCTGGGCTGATCGATGCCGCTCGGCTGCCCCGACGTGCGTGCCGTTCGCGGGCGTCCTTGCGTGCGCCCCGCGGGCGTCCGGCCGTTGAATGCCCTTCGGCCGCCGGAGTCGCAGGGTGGGGCGGTCAGTCGAGTTTGTGGACGGTGGTGTCGTCGGGGGTGAGGCGCCGTCCGTCCGCGGCGTGGACCGCCAGGGCGCGCAAGGGGCGGCCCTGCCGGCGGTCGAGAAGCTCGGAGTGGGGCTCGCCCGGGGCGAAGAGGTTCTGCTCGCCCCACTGCCGCAGGGCGACGACGACGGGGAAGAGGCCCCGTCCCTTCGGGGTCAGTACGTACTCGTGGTAGGCGCTGCCGTCCGAGGCGGGCGCGGTGTCGAGGACGCCGGCGGCGACCAGGGCGCGCAGGCGCGCGGTGAGGATGTTCTTCGCCACGCCGAGGCTGCGCTGGAACTCCCCGAAGCGGCGGCTGCCGTCGAAGGCGTCCCGCACGATCAGCAGCGACCACCAGTCGCCGATGGCGTCGACCGACCGCGCGACGGGGCAGTCGCTGTCGTCGAAGCGGGTCCGCTCCACCATGGCGTGCCCTCCTCCTCATGTCCGGTTGCAACATGCTACCAGCTACGGCTACCGTCCGTCTGGTAGCAAGATGAAACCGGATGTGAGGGGCTGCGCGTGGGACGCGATCACAGGGTCATGGCGGGCGAGGCCGAAACCGCGATCGGTAGCGCGGGCGAAGCCGAGGTCTCGGGCGCGGGCACGGGAACGGGCGGCGCGGGCACGGGCGGCGCGGGCACGGGAGCGCGCGCGGCGCCGAGCACGGGGACGTCCGGATTCAGGCTCTCCAGGGGGCTCACCCTGCTCTTCGCCGTGGCCTGCGGCACCGCGGTGGCCAACGTCTACTTCGCCCAGCCGCTCCTCGTGACGCTCGGCCGCGACTTCTCGATCGGCACGGCGACGGTCGGCGCGATCGTGACGCTGACCCAAGTCGGCTACGGGCTCGGGCTGTTCTTCCTGGTGCCGCTGGGTGACCTGCTCGACCGCAGACGCCTCGTCGTCGCCCAACTCCTGTTGCTGGCAGCGGCGTTGACCGCCGTCGGCACTGCCGGGAACGCCGCGCTGCTGCTGGTGGGCCTGACCTCCGTGGGGCTGCTCGCGGTGGTCACCCAGACGCTGGTGGCCTTCGCCGCGTCGCTGGCCGCGCCCGAGGAACGCGGCAAGGTCGTCGGCCTGGTGACCAGCGGCGTGGTCACCGGCATCCTGTTCGCCCGCTCCGTCTCCGGCCTGCTGGCCGACCTCGCCGGCTGGCGCTCGGTCTACCTCTGCTCGGCGGCCCTCACCGGCCTGCTCGCCCTGACCCTCCACCGCCTGCTGCCGTCCCGGAACAAGGTCGCGCCGAGGGCCGGCGGGTACGGTCAACTGCTGCGCTCCACCGTTCAGTTGTTCGCGCGCGAGCGCCTTCTACGGGTACGGGCCCTGCTCGCCCTGCTGATCTTCGCCGCCTTCAGCACGCTGTGGAGCAGCGTCGCGCTGCCGCTCAGCGCACCCCCGCTCTCCTTGTCCCACACCGCGATCGGGGCGTTCGGGCTGGCCGGGGCCGCGGGCGCGCTCGCCGCCACCGGCGCCGGCCGGCTCAACGACCGCGGCCACTCCCGGCGCACCACCGGTATCGGGCTGGCCCTGCTCACCGTCTCCTGGCTGCCCCTGGCCTTCACCCGGCACTCGCTGTGGGCGCTGGCCGTCGGCGTGATCGTCCTCGACCTCGCCGTCCAGGCGGTGCACGTCACCAACCAGACGCTGATCTACGCGCTGCACCCGGAGGCGGGGAGCCGGCTGATCGGCGGCTACATGGTCTTCTACTCGATCGGCAGCGCCTCGGGCGCCGTCGCCGCGACCACGCTCTACGCGGCGGCGGGCTGGACGGCCGTGTGCGCGCTGGGCGCGGGGATCAGCCTGCTCGCGTTCCTGCTGTGGGCGGCGCTGCCTGAGCGGCCGGGCGCAGCGCCATGAGCACGATGTCGTCGCTGTTGTGGGGACCGGCGACCTCGCGGGTGAGGCGGGAGAGGAGTTCCGGGAGCGGCATCCCGCGGTGGGCGAGCAGCGAGGCCGCCGCGCGGGCGATGCCGTCGTCGATGTTCGCCCGGCGGTGCTCGACCAGACCGTCGGTGTACAGCAGCAGGGTCGCGCCGGGGTCGAGGCGTAGGTGCTGGTCGGCGCGGTCGGGCGGGGTGAGGGCGTGGTGGAAGAGCGCGTCGTGGACGGTCAGCTCCTCGACCCGGCCGTCCGCGTGCAGCAGCAGCGGCGGCGGGTGGCCCGCGTTGGTCCAGCTGACGTGCCAGGCCGGGCCCTGCCGGCGCAGGTGCGCGTGGATTAGGGTGCCGCCGGCCTCCAGCGGCAGGTGCGCCACCGCCCGTTCCAGGGCCGCCACGACCGCGGCAGGGCCCTGCCCGGGGTGGTCGAGCGCGGCCTGGCGCAGCATGCTGCGGACCTGGCCCATGACGGCGGCGGCGTGGATGTCGTGGCCGGTGATGTCGCCGACGGTGATCGCGAGGGTGCTGCCGGCGGCCACCGCGGGGGCCGCCGCGACCGGGCCGGGCCCGGAAACGGCCGAAGGCGCCGCCGAGGAAAGGGGCTCGGACAGGGACGCGAGCGCCTGCGGGGCCACGCTCAGGGGGATCGCGTCGTACCAGTCGCCGCCGACCATCTCCCCGGAGACCGCCGGCAGGTAGACCGCCGCCATGTCCAGGCCGTCGACCTCGGGCAGGGTGGTGAGCATGGCCTGCTGGAGCTGGTGGGCGACGTCGATCCGATCGTCCAGGAACACCGCGCGTTCCACCGCCTGGGCGGTGTAGCCGGCCACCGCGCTCAGCGCCGCGTACTCGGTCAGGTCGGTGCGGTGCGGCTCGGCCCAGCCCGTCACCAGCACGCCCAGCGGCCCGCGTACGGCGGGCAGCGGCACGCACACCGCGGACTGGAGCCCCAGCGAGTCGTAGGCGGCGACGGCCTCGGCGCTGTACCACTCGACGAGGTGGGCGCGGTCGGGCACGGTCACGGTGCGCCGCTCCCGCAACGCCCGCGCGGTGGGGAACGCGTCCTGCGGGCCGTACCGTTCGAACAGGGTCTCCACGGCGTGCGCGGTGTCGGGGTCGGGGACCCGGCGCAGCTCCCCCTCGTCGAGGAGCACCAGGCCCACATAGCTGGGCTTGAGCAGCCCGGAGACCAGTTCGCGCACCTTGCGGCGCACGTCGAGCAGGCTGACGGTGCCGGTCAGCTCCTCGGCCGCGCGCAGTTGCAGCTCCGCGCCGGCCAGCACCTGCTCGGCCGCCCGGCGGGCCTCGTCGGCGGCCGCGCGGGCCTCCTCGCCCTGGCGGTTGGCGATCCGCAGCCGCAGCTCCGCCGAGCACGCCTCGGCCAGGTCGGCGAGGTCCTGGACCTCCCGCCCGGTCCACTCGCGGATCACGGAGTCGATCGCGCACAGCGACCCCAGGACGTTGCCCCGGGCGTCGGTGAGCGGCATCCCGGCGTACGCGACCAGGCCCATGTCGGGGATGGCCAGGCTGTCGCGGGTCAGGTCGTCCGCACGCACGTCGGCCAGCACCAGCGGCTCCCGCGACGCCACCACGTACTGGCACAGCGAGTGCGTCAGCGGTGTCTCCCGGCAGCTCGCCCACGGATCGCCGAGCCCCACCATGCCGGGGAAGACCTGCCGCTCGGGCTCCAGCAGGGACACCAGGGCGACGGGCACGTCCAGCAGGCGCGCGACCATCCGCGCGAAGCGGTCCATGTCGGGGTCCGACCGGGCGGTCAGTCCCGCCTCGGCCAGCCCGCGCAGCCGGGCCTGCTCGCGCTCCGGCGCCTCGCGCCCACCACCGGGACCAGCAGCCAAAACCGGCCCTCCCACGTCATCCGAGTCCTGCCCGTAGCGGCCGTCGGGCCGACGGCGCAACGTATCAGCATCCTAAGCAGCCCGGGCGCTCCCCGCCTGCCAGCCCGCCGTACCCGGGCCCCGCGGAGGCGATACGGTGCGGGGGTGGCGGGTGTGCCGAGGTGCGAGGGGGACCGGGCGGCGGGCGGTCGGGGTCCGGGTCAGGCTTCGGGAGCCAGGACCGGTACGGGTACGGGTACGCATATGGACAGAGCTACGGGGTGGTCGCGGTGAGCGGGGTCGACACGGCGAGGTTCTGGTCGCTGCTGCGGCAACTGCCCGCGCCCGACGACGCGGAGTTCCTCTACGGCGCGGACGAGGCGGGCCGGCTGCGGACGGACAACCTGCGCCGCTACCTGGAGTTGATCGCCCGGAACCGGCCCGGCGTCATGCTGATCGGCGAGGCGCCCGGCTACCGCGGCCACACGATCAGCGGCATCTCGTTCACGAGCGTCCGCCAGCTCACCGCCCGGCCCGGGCCGATCACGGGGGACCCGGACGGCGACGGCTTCCGGGTGCCGCGGGACCCGGCGTTCGGCTGGGAGGCGTCCTCGGCGGTGGTGTGGGGCGCGATGGCCTCGTGGCGCGGGGCGCTGCCACTGTTCTGGCCGATCTACCCGCACCACCCGCACGAGCCGGGGCGCCCGGAGAGCAACCGCACCCCGCGGGCGGCCGAGGTCGCCGCGGGCGCTCCGGTCGCGCTCGCCCTCGCCGAGGCGTTCGCGATCACCACGTTCGTCGCCGTCGGCCGCAAGGCCGAGGCCGCGCTCGCCCGCAACGGCGTGCCCGCGGTCGCCGTACGCCACCCCGCCCAGGGCGGCGCCCGCATCTTCGCCCGCCAACTCGCCGAGCTGAACGCCTCGTTGACCGGTCAGACGCGGTAAGCAGCAAGCCGTCCCGCCGCAGGCCGCCGCGCTCCTGGCCCGGCACGCCCCGCGGCCTGTTCGCGCGGCGCCCTGGACGCGCCCGGACGGCATGAGGACGCGCCCGGACCGCGACGCCGACGTGGGCGGTTCGCCGTCCGGGCGCGGGGCCCCGAACTACCCGGTCAGGGCGTGTTGTTGGCCAGTGCCAGCAGTCGTGAGCTGTCGGCGCTGAACCGGTCGCGGTCCACCGCGCCCGAGATGCCGCTGATCGAACCGGAGTCGCTGTACTGCCAGAACGTCCAGAACGGGAAGCCGCTCGGGATGGTGGGGCTCGACCCGGTCGTCCAGTACGCCACGTTCAGCGGGCTCCTGGCGGACATGCCGGTCCAGCCGCCGGTGCAGCTGTTCCACCAGCTCGCGCTGGTGTAGATGACGACGTCGCGGCTCGTCTTCGCCTTGTAGGTGTTGTAGAAGTCGAGAATCCACGACTGCATCGAGGCCGCCGACAGGCCGTAGCAGCCGCCCTCCAGGTCCAGCATCCCGGGCAGCGTCAGGTTGTCCGCCGACCAGGCGCCGCCGTGGGTGGCGAAGTAGGTGGCCTGCGTCGCGCCGCTGGAGAGGTCCGGGTGCGCGAAGTGGTAGGCGCCCCGGATCACCTTGGCGTTGTAGGCGTTCAGGTAGTTGGCGCTGAAGTTCGGGTCGGTGTACGTGGTGCCCTCGGTGGCCTTGATGTAGGCGAACTGGATGCCCGCGGCCTTCACCGAGGACCAGTTGATCGACCCCTGGTAGTGCGAGACGTCGATCCCCTCGGGGTACGCCGCGGCCGGGGCCATGATGCCCTGGGCGTTGAGCTGGAGGTGCTGCGGGTCCGGCTTGAAGTCCTTGCTGTCCTGGACGTAGCCGACGCCCATGTAGCCGTGGCCGAGCGGGATGGTGCTGCCCGACGGCGCGGGCGCGGCGGCGGCCGGGCCCGTCGTCGACATCGTCGCGGCCAGCGCCAGGCCGGCGGTGAGGACGGCGGCCGTCATCAGTCTCCGCGGCACAGCCCGGGCGTTGCGGTTTCGGGAGAACAAGGCTTTCCTCCAGGCACGTTGGGGTGGGGGGAGCGTGCGGGTGCGTGGTGAGCTCGTGCTCGTCCGAGGAGCGGGTCTACTCGCGTAGCCCTGGCCTCACAGGTGACCGCGGGAGATCGCCGGTCGGGGTGGTGTGGTGCGGGTGAGGTGCTCGTGGTGAACGCGCCACGAGTGACGCATGAACGACCCTGTCGCGTAAAGGGGTTGGGGAAATCCTCTGTGGTCCAGTCCAGTTGGCCGGTCGCGGAGCTGCGGTGATGGGGCGCGGACGCCGGCAACTTTCAGCGCCGTGAAAGTCCGCTCGCACAGGCGTTTGCCGCGTGCTCATGTGACGGCAACTCCGTGGGCGCCGAACGGACGTGCGCCCGGCGCCGCCGTCCGGATCGCCCGGCGCCGCCGTCCGGATCGCCCGGCGCCGCCGTCCGGATCGCCCGGCGCCGCCGGTCAGGCGAGCATGCGCAGAGCGTCCGCGGTGGCCGGGGAGAGCCGCGGACCCGACGGCTCGGCCAGCTCGGACAGCGGTATCCAGCGGGCCGCGCTGGTGGAGCCGTCCTGCTCGGTGACGGTGAGCGGGCCCGGCGCCAGGCGGACGAGGTGGAAGAGCCCGACCAGATGCCAGCTCACGCCGAGCCGGTGCGCGGTGTACGTCCGGGCCTCCAGCAGGCGGGCGTCGAGCAGTTCGAGGCCGGTCTCCTCCCGCAGCTCCCGGGCGAGCGCCTCGGCCGGCTGCTCGCCGGGGTCGATGCCGCCGCCGGGCAGATGCCACGACCCGGGCTCGAACACCGGTGAGGCGTCGGAGAGCCGGGTGAGCAGCAGTTGCCCGTCGGTGCGGGCGATGGCGTAGGCCGACACGCGGGTGCGTACGGGCTGCTCCGGCACGGCTTCCCTCCAGGGCAGCTCGGGACGACGGGACCCCCATTCGATCATGCGGCCGGCGTGCGCGCCGCGCGGGGGAGCCGGTACGGTCACGCCCGTGACGGAGCCGCTGCCCCACTTCCCCTACCACCCCGACCCCGTGGCGACCGGCTCGGTCGCCGCCGCGGACCGGACCTGCGTCTGCTGCGGGCGGGCCCGCGGGTACCTCTACCGCGGTCCGGTCCACGCCGAGGCCGACCTGGCCGGCCGGATCTGCCCCTGGTGCGTGGCGGACGGCAGCGCCGCGCGCCGGTACGACGCCCACTTCATCGGTGACCCGATCGGCGACGACGTGCCGCTGGAGGTCCTGCTGAGGGTGGACCGCCACACGCCCGGGTACAGCGCGTGGCAGGACCCCCGCTGGTACTTCCACTGCGGCGACGGTGCCGCGTTCCTCGGCGCGGTCGGCGCGGCCGAACTCGCCGCGTACCCGGACGCGTCGGCCTTCCTGCGCGGTGAGATCGCGAACTGGGGCTGGGCCGTCGAGGACATCGCGAAGTACCTGGCCGCGCTGGACCGCGACGGACAGCCGACCGCGTACCTCTTCCGCTGCCGGGTGTGCGGCGCCCACCTCGCCCACTCCGATTTCACGTAGCGCGGGCGCCGGCGTCTTCGTCAGGTGAAGGAGGGCCAACGGTCGGTGGACCAGGCGTGCCAGGTGGGCCAGGGGGGAGGGGGAGGGTCGAGGTCGTGTCCGGTGAGCTCGGTGGGGGTGGGCTCCTGGAAGGCGGCTCGCCAGCGGAGGAGGTCCGCTTCGGTCATGGGGAAGGTCTCGTCCGGGGTGGCCGCCTGGCGGTGGGCGATCCGGGCGCGTTGGGTGTCGAGGTCCACCGGCGCGTACACGAGGTGGCAGGTGGCGCCCGCGGACCTCGCCAGCCAGCGGATCGCGGACCGCTCGTCGCGCGACCAGCAGCCGAAGTCCAGGATCACGTGGGTGCCCAGCCGCAGCGCCTGCAGGGCGAGGGAGAGCAGCCGTCCCTCCAGCACGTCGCGCTTGCCGCCCGCGTCGGACTCGCCGAAGAGCGGGATCATCCACTCGTCGGGCGTCAGCCGCAGCGCGCCGTGCTGTGCGGCCAGCTCCCGGGCCCGCGTGCTCTTGCCGGCTCCGGGCAGGCCGACGGTCAGGAACAACAGGGTCACACCGGGATCGTTCAGGGAGACCGGGGCGGAGGACAACTGCTTTCTCCGGGCGGGTACGGACTCGGGTGCGGGTTCAGGTGCGGGTTCAGGTGCGCGGGGGCGCCCCGGACCGGCCCGGAGCCGAGGCCGGGCGCGGCACGGCGGGGAGGAAACGGGAGAGCGGGGGCTCGGTGGCCAGGACGGCGCCCGCGGTGATGGTGAAGGTCAGGGTGACGCAGATCGCGATCAGCCAGGACAGGAGGGTGAAGACCGAGCCGAGCGGGCCGTAGGTGGCGAGGCTGCGGTTGAGCGCGATCGGCATGTAGACGCGGGCCGTGACCGAGAGGGCGGTCATCGCGGCGGCGGTGAGGACCGCCCCCGGCAGCAGCGGCAGCCAGGGCAGGCGGGCGCCGAGCAGGAGGTGCTGGGTCCACCACCAGACCGCGAGGTCGGCGAGGAAGATCAGTGGCACCCCGAGCCACGGCCCGGCGCCCAGCCCGTCGCGCAGCGGCCCTTGCAGGACGAGCACCGCCACCCAGGCCACGATCCAGGCGAACCAGCGCCACACCACCACCCGCGCCGCCGAGCGCGGCAGCAGCCAGGCGCGTTCGCAGACCCTGGCCATCGCCCGGCTGCTGGCGGTCGCGGCCAGCAGCGCGACCAGCGCACCGATCGCCCCGGTGGTCTGCCGCTCGGTGTCGGTGTCGGCGCTGTCCGGGCGGTAGAGCTGTTCGAGCTGGCGCTGGGCGCTTCCGTTCAGCCCGAAGAGGTCCTGCGCGGAGTCGACGATGTGGGTGCGGACGGACTGCGGGGTGAAGGCGGCCGCCACGAACATGAACGGCACGGCGGTGAGGAAGAGCTGCGCCGCCAGGCGGGTGGCCGCGTCCAGCAGGTTCACCGACAGCAGGCGCGCGGTCAGCTCGGTCAGTACGGGGAAGCGCTGCTCGGCCGTCCGGCGCGCGGCCAGCGTCCGCACCCGCAACGCCGACCAGCGCCCGCGCCGGCGTCCGCCCTCGCGCGCCCGCGCCCGCCGGGACCCGCCGCCCTTGCGGTCCGGCTCGCCCGGAGGCGGGGCCGTGGTGGCCATGGCTACCTCCGGCACGTGGGGGACGCACTGAGGGAATTATGCGATGAATGCGCTATTCACGCTGTTCGGGGCAGGCCGGAGCCGCGCGAGAAATCCACTAAGGTATTCTTAGTGCGCCGGGCGGATCGGCCCGGCGTACCGCTGGAACCGCGGAAACACCGAAACGCAGCACGCAGAAGGAGACGCGATGTCGAAGCTCGGGATCATTGTGGCGAGCACCAGGCCGGGACGGCTGGGTCTGCCGATCGCCCAGTGGTTCGAGGGGGAGGCGCGTACGCACGGCGGCTTCGACGAGATCGACCTGATCGACCTCGCCGAGATCGCGCTGCCCTTCATGAACGAGCCGAACCACCCGCGGCTCGGCCAGTACACCCACCAGCACACCCGCGACTGGAGCGCCCGGGTCGCCGGCGTGGACGCGCTGGTCTTCGTGATGCCGGAGTACAACTACGGCTACAACGCCGAGCTGAAGAACGCCATCGACTACCTGCACAACGAGTGGCTCTACAAGCCGGTCGGCTTCGTCAGCTACGGCGGGGTCTCCGCGGGCACCCGCGCGGTCCAGATGATCAAGCAGGTCGTGACGACCCTGAAGATGACGCCGGTCTTCGAGGGCGTCAGCATCCCCTTCGTCCGGCAGTTCATCGACGAGGAGGAGCAGGTCCAGCCGAACGAGACCATGCTCGCGTCGTCCAAGGCGATGCTGGACGAGCTGGTCAGGGTCGAGGCGGCGCTGCGCCCGCTGCGGCCCGCTCTGGCAGAATCCCGGCAGGGCGCGTAACACCGCACCGACAGCGCCGCGCGCGGGCCGCCCGCCCGCCCGCGGCGCGCACTACGGAGACGGGGGTCCCCGATGGCGTCCCAGGACCACGCGGCAGCGACCGAGATCCACCGGGTGTGCGAGCGGTTCCACGCCGCCATCGAGCTGATCGGGGGCCGGTGGACCGGCGCCATCCTGCGCGCCGTGTTCACCGGCCAGCACCGCTTCGCACACATCCGGGCGGCCGTGCCGGGGCTGAGCGACACCATGCTCGCCCAGCGGCTGCGCACCCTGGAGGAGCACGGCGTGCTCGAACGCCGGGCCGGGGCGAGCGGCCCGGCCCCGGTCGAGTACCACCTCACCGACAAGGGACGGGAGTTGGAGCCGGTGCTGGAGGCGGTCATCGCCTGGTCGCACCGCTGGATTCCGCTCCCGCCGGCTACCGCGCCCGATTCGCCGCCCGCGCCGGCCCCTTCGTCCGGGCCCGACTCGCCTTCCGCGCAGGCCCCTTCGCCCGCGGGGTGACCGCGCCCCCCCGCCCAGGCCCCGGCCGCGCCCCGCCGCTCGCTCCGGCCCCGCCCGGCTACGACGTGATCAGGTCGAACTCCTCCCACGGCCCGATCGCCGTGCGGTTCGCGATCAGCGGCGCCGCGCCCGCGTCCTCCGCCGTCACGTAGTCGCCGTCGGCCCGCGCCAGCAGGCTGACGCTGCCGTCGCCGTTGTGCACCAGCTGGAAGGTCTCCCATCCGCCGACCGCCGTACGGTTGGCGATCAGCGGGGCGGCGCCGGCGTCGTCCGCGGTCACGATCAGCCCGTTCGCGTGCGCGCGCAGCGCGATGTCGCCGCCGCCCAGGTCGAGTTCGTCGAACTGCTCCCACGTCCCGATCGCCGTGGCGCTCGCGATCAGCGGTGCCGCACCGGCGTTGGCGGCCGTGACGTAGTCGCCGTCGGCATGCGATCGCAGGCTCACCACGCCCGAGGACGGCTGGCCGCCGGAGCCGTCGAAGAGTGACAGGTCGACGGCGTCGGCGATGGCCTGCAACCCGGCCTCGTTCGGGTGGAGATGGTCGCCCGCGTCGTACGACGGCAGGTAGCGCTCCGGGTTCGCCGGGTCGTGGGTCGCGGCGTCCTGGTCGACCACGGCGTCGCACCCGCTGCCCGCGCCGCGGATGAAGGCGTTGACCGCGTCCCGGGAGTCCTCGCCGGCCTGCGACCAGCCGCCCGACCCCTGGAACGGGGTGAGCGTCGAGCACAGGAAGGAGATGCCGGCCTGGTGCGCGCGCGAGATGAGCTGCTGGAGCGCGGCGATCAACTGGTCACCGGTGGGCGGGTTCGCCACCCCGACATCGTTGATCGGGTCGTCGGAGAAGATCACCCAGCGCACTCCGGGCTGGCCGACCACGTCCCGGTCGAAGCGGTTGAGCGCGCTCTGCCCGGCGCCGTCGCTGAGCAGCTTGTTGCCGCTGATGCCCTGGTTGAGCACGCCGACCGTACGGCCGCTGCCCGACAGCCGCTGCGCGAGGTCGTTGGGCCAGCGGCGGTTGTCGTCCTGAGCCGAGGCCACCCCGTCGGTGATCGACGCGCCGAGCGTGACCACCGCGCCCGCGGCCGCGGAGTTCTGCACGTCCAGGTTGGTCAGGAACGCGTAACTGCCGCTCGTCGAGGCGCCGTTGAGCGTCGCGTCGGCGCTGACGTCGCCGCCCGCCAGGTAGTTGGTCTGGGTGCCCTGCTGGTGGTAGGTCGCCGAGCCGGTCGCGTTCGGCAGGTAGAAGCTGACCGCCACGTCCGACAGCGCGGACACCGTGAACGCCACCGAGTCGCTGACCGCCGTGCCGCCCGCCGGGATCGTCACCGACGGCTGCCCGCCGAAGTCCACCACCCGATCCGTGCCGGTGTCCACCGACGAGCCCGAGGTGCGCCGCGCCACATGCACGTCGGAGACGGTCAGCGGCGCCGACCCGAAGGCGTTGGAGATCCGGATACGGGCCGCGCTGCCGCCGATGCTGGTGTGCACGATCTGCCGGAGCGTCTGCTGGCCGTACGACGGGCCGCCGCTCTGCGGGGACACCGACCAGCTCCCGGTCCAGCCTTCGGCGTCGGCGGCCGGAGCGGTCGTGCGCGCGGGGGCGGACCGCGGTGCGGACCCGGATACGGGTGCTGGTGCGGATGCGGCTGCGGGCTCGGATGCGGTCGGCGTCGCTGCCGACGCGCCGGAGGACAGCGCCGGGACGGACAACCCGGCGGCGAGCAGGACGGCCGTGAGGACCGCCGCTCGCCGGCGGGCCGGTACGCGTCGTTGCATGGGAACTCCTGAGGGGGGAGGGGCGGGCGGGATGCCTGCTCCGTGGAGGTGCGACGGCGGACGCCTGGACTGTAAGTCCGCGCCCTGGTCCACGCCAATCCCCTTGCGGGCGGCGAAAGTTCGGATGACTCGCGGACGGATGTCCCGTGTGGTGGCGAAATCCGGCCGACCGGTGCCCTGACATCGGATCTCCCGGCCGCCGAGGTGGTGTGGTGACTCCGGTCACCACTTCGGCCGCACGGCTGCCGCGGCGCCGCGATTTGCTACGGTTGAGGTGTTCGCCCCGACGAGCGCGCCGTACCGGGACCCTGCAAAGACGGCGCACCCCCGTAGTCACCAACCCGCGGAGGTGCCGTCATGGCATGGGTCCTGATCATTGTCGCCGGTCTGCTCGAGGTCGCCTGGTCGATCGGCATGAAGTACACCGACGGTTTCACCCGGCTCGGGCCGAGCCTGCTCACCGGGGCCGGCATCGTGGCGAGCATGCTGCTGCTCTCGCAGGCGGCGAAAACCCTTCCGATCGGCACCGCCTACGGCGTCTGGGTCGGCATCGGCGCGGCCGGCGCCGCGGTGGTCGGCATGCTGCTGCTCGGCGAGCCGATCTCGGCCGCGCGGATCTTCTTCGTCTGCCTGCTGGTCGCGTCGGTGGTCGGGCTGAAGGCCACCTCGGGCCACTGACCGGCGTCGCCTCGCCCACGGCCCGCCCGGCGCGTCCTCCGACGCCGCCCGCGGGCACGGACAGGGGCCCGGATGCGGACTTCCGCATCCGGGCCCCTGTGGCGCTACGGCGCTACGGCGCCGTCAGCTGCGACGGCTCCGCCTGACGCTGTGTCAGTGCGCGCGGCCGGTGCCGCGGCGGCGTACCACGAAGGTCACCGCACCACCGAGGGCGACCAGCACCACGGCGAGCGTGGCGAACAGCCCGGTGTTGCCGCTGCTGCCGGTGTGCGCGAGCGAACCGGTCGCGGACGGCGACGGGGAGTCGGTGTCACCGACGGCCGGCGCGCTGCTCGTGGCGGTGGCGGTGGCGCTCGCCGTGTCGCTCGGCGTGGCGGAGGAGGTGTCCGTCGGGCTGCCCGACGGCGTGCCGGTCGGGGTGTCCGTGGGGGTGCCGGTCGGCGTGTCCGTCGGCGTGGCGCTGTCCGAAGGGGACGGCGACACCGGGGGAGTGGTGGGCTCGGTGGTGGTGCAGTCCTTGCCACCGGTCGGCCCGTTCCACGAGGCGAGCAGGTTGGAGCCGATCACCGACCCGTTCGGGCCGTGCGGCGCCGGGCCGTGGCCCGCGCCGGTCTTGCCGTCGTACTCGGTGCTGCCCTTGTACAGGTCGATCTGCGCGAAGCAGCCCGTGGCGGGCGCGGACACGGTGAGCGTGCCCTTCTTGTGGCGCTGCACGGTCACCGTGGAGAAGTCGGTGAGCACCTGCTGGCCGGAGGACGCGAAGTCCGGGCCCTGCGCGAGGTAGACCGCGAGCGAGACCGTGCAGGTGCCGCCGTCGGCGGTCACGCCGATGCTGATCCTGCCGTCGCTCGACGGCTTGATCGAGGCCAGGCCCTTGCCGGGCGTCCACGTCTTGCCCTCGACGGTGAACACGCACTTGCCGTCAGGGGTGGGCGTGCCGCCCGGTCCCTTGTGCTGCGCCGGATACGTCGACTGCCCGCCGTGTGCGGACGCCGGTCCGGCACCCACTGCCGTGGCGGCCGCGACCGCGGTCGCGGCCACGGCTATCTGCCATGTTCTGGTGCGTCTTGACATGAGAAAGCACCCCTCCCTCGTGCTCGGCGACCCGTGGTCGCACACGAGGGAGATCTGCTCCGGCGTGCGCCGCACCGATGTGCGCGGGCGTCGTGCGCCGGGAAACGGAATACGCCGGGCAGCCCCGGACCCGGGATCATGACGCATCGTGTCGGTGTGACCGGAGGTATGTCAAGCCAGGTCATAATGGCGAACACACCCTCGTCCCACCGCGTTTCGCCCGTTCCCGGACCACCTCTGACACCACCGGACGCACTCACCCCGCGCTCCCCGGCCGCCTCCCCGGGGGAGGTCGCGTGTCCGGCGGGGAGGCGATCGGGGGCAGGCGGTCGCGGCAGGTGGTCGGTGGTCCGGTGGCCGGTGGTCAGCTCGCCGCGCGGTAGGCCACGCCCGAGGAGTTGGGCACGGTGCCGTCGTACAGGCCGGTGGGGCTGGTCGCGGTGGACAGGGTGAACCAGGCGTAGCGCTCGACGAACGGCAGGCTGTCGAGCATGGCCGTGGAGGAGGTGACGAAGTCGGTCTGCTGCTGGGCGGTCGGGTAGCGCGGCGTGCTGCCGGAGAAGTCGGTGAGGGCGTACTCGGTGAGCCAGATCGGCTTGTGGTAGCGGTCGTACACCGCCTGGAGGTAGCCGCGCAGCTCGTCCGCGGCCGCCGACGAGAAGTCGCCGCCGTACCAGTGCAGCGGGATGAAGTCGACGCGGTAGCCGCGGGCCGCCGCGCCCGACATGAACTGGTCCAGCCAGCCGCCCGGGGTGTCGCCGCCGTACGCCACCGCCGGGGCGCCGAGCCGCAGCCCGGTCGCCTCCAACTGCGGCCACAGGTCGAGCGCCTGGTCGGGGGACATGGCCGCCTGGCCGGCCAGGTCGGGTTCGTTGAAGCCGAGTAGTTCGGTGCCCTGCTGGGCGGCCTGGGCGAGGGCGGTGGCGTTGACGTCGGCCGCACCCCAGATCATCGGCACGAACTCGGTGCCGGCCGGCCCCGTCACGGCGCCGGGCGTGGTGCTCCAGTCGTAGTACCAGCCGGCCCCGACGTCGGCGAGCGCCTGCGAGGCGCCGTCGACCGGGGTGACGCTCACGCCCTTGCGCGCGTCGGCGCCGGCCGCGGGGGTGCGGCCGAGCACGGTGAGCACGGCCAGTACGGCCAGGGCGACGACCACGGGCAGCAGGCGGGCGGGGACGCGGCCGAGGCTTCGCGAAGTGGTCACGGCGACGTCCTCTCAGTGGAAGGTGACGGTGAAGCCGCTGCATGACGTGCAGTCGCGCACCACCTTGTTGCCCGGGACGGTGTCGGCCTTCGACCAGGCGTAGGCCCAGGGGCAGTGCCCGCCGATCGCGTCGCTGTACGGGGTCTGCGCGTCGCGGTCGGGGTTGACGCACAGCGCGAGGCCGGTCCCCGCGTCGGTGGTCAGGTCGTCGGGCGGGCAGTACGGCAGCAGGTCGTCCGGGCAGCCCTCCGGGGCGCAGGCCCCGCCGTCCGGCGGCGGGGCGACACCGTCGGGGCTGATGGTGACCGGCACCGAGAAGGCGTTGACGTAGCTGACGTTGTACCAGGGCGCCAGGCTGTCGGACGGGTCGAAGTTGAACTCGGCGAGGCTGACCGGCTGTTCGCCGGTGGTGCAACTGCCCACCGAAGCCCCGCAGTCACCGAGTACGCAGTGGAACGTGCTGCCGTCGGCTCCCGAACACCCCTCGCGGGCGAAGAACTTGCCGCGCCAGTGGCCGGCGCCGGTGTCCTCCGGGATGGCGACGGTGGCGGACTGGCCGGTGTCGAGCGTGGGCAGTCCGGTGAGCTGCGCGGAGCCGTCGGCGTTGACGTTGCTGCCGATCCAGATGGTCTGCCCGGTGTCGTTGACCAGGGTGACCGTGTGCTCGGTGACGGTTGGTGCGGCGGTGGCGGTGGCGGTGGCGGTGGCGGGTGCGGTCGTGCGATGCGGTGCCGTGGCGGCTGCGGCGGGGCCGCCGGCCGCGGCGGTGGCCGCGAGCACGCAGCTGACGAGGAGCAACAGGGCGGACAAGGCCGAACGCAGCCTCATACGGACCTCCGTGGGGGGAAGGACGTGGGCAAGGACGTCGGGAGGACATCGTTGCCATGGTCATGCCCGTCTGGTTCCCGGATGAAGCCCCGCTTGCCGCCGCGGGCGCTGTGCGCCGGGCGTACGGGGGTGGCGAGGGGCGGCGCAGAGGGCGGGCGCCTTGGAGTCGCGGGGCGGGAGCGCGGGCCCGGGCGGGACGGGACTCGGGAGCCGAATTTGCTCAAGGCTGTTGATAAGTTAGGTTGAGTATATGGCCGACGAACCGGATGCCGGCGAGGTCGCCGCAGTCCTGCTGGCGAGCTTCAGCGTGCTGCTGCGACGGGTGCGACAAGTGCCCGCCGCGGGCGAACTCACCATGCCCGAGCGCAGCGCCCTGTCGCACCTGGAGCGCTCGGGCCCCACCACCTCCTCCGCGCTCGCCCGGGAGGTGCAGATCACCGCCCAGGCGATGGGGACGACGATCGGCGCCCTGCACGCCCGTGGCCTGGTCGAACGCCGTCCGGACCCGGACGACGGCAGGCGCGCCGTGCTCACGGTCACCGACGCCGGCCGGCAGGCGCTGCGGGACAAGCGCAACGCGCGGACCGAACTCATCGCCCAGGCCCTGACCAGCGGTATGTTCACCCCCGCTGAGCTGGATCAGCTCGCAGCGGCCGCCGCGCTGCTGGAGCGACTGGCCCGGAACATCTGACGCCGACGGAAACCAGCCGACCTCCCCAGGAGAGACAGCCATGGCACAGACGACGCACCACCGCACGTCCGCACCCGGCGGCGGCGCCACCGCCGCCGTCGTGGCGGTCCGGATGATCGGGGCGGCACGATGACACTGCTCGGCGGGCTGCTGAAGAACCGCAGGGCGGGGGACGCGCACCTGGCGTGGCACCTGCCCAACCTGCAAGGCCCCGACGAACTGGCCCTGACCAGCCGGGACTTCGACGAGGGCGGCGCCATGGCGCTGGAGCACTGCGAGAAGCGCGTGGGCGGCGCCGACCTGTCCCCGCACCTGGCCTGGACCGCCCCGCCGGCCGGCACCGCCCAACTCCTCCTGGTCGTCGAGGACATCGACGTCCCCCTGGCCAAGCCCGCCGTGCACTGCGTCGCCCTCGTCGACCCGGCGGCGGGGCACCTGGACCCCGGCGCGCTCCGCGCACGGCAACCGGCCCCCGGAGTACAGGCGTTGCGCGGCACCGTCGGGCGCGGGTACCGCGGCCCCGGGCCCATCAAGGGCCATGGGCCGCACCGTTACGTCTTCCAGCTGTTCGCCCTCGCCGCTCCCGTCAGCGCCACCCCTGACGGCACGTCACCGGAGCGGGCCCGGCCCCGCACCCTCCTGCCCACCGTCGCCGGGCCCGTCCTCGGCCGCGGCCGGCTGACCGGCGTCTACGAGCGCTGACCCCCGGTCCGGGGAGCCCGGACCCGTGGCCCTGGCGCGAGCCGCCGTGGGGGGGGGGGGGCCCCCCCCCCCCCCCCCCCCCCGGGGGGGGGCCCCCCCCCCCCCCCGGCCCGGGGCCCCCCCCCGGCCGGCCCGGGGCCGGCGGGGAAGACGCCCGCGAGCCCCCCCGGGCG
>NZ_JBIUYR010000023.1:0-159335 GCF_044744625.1 Streptomyces sp. NPDC087270 | reverse complement strand
GCCCGGTTACATTCCGAACCCGGAAGCTAAGCCTTTCAGCGCCGATGGTACTGCAGGGGGGACCCTGTGGGAGAGTAGGACACCGCCGAACAATTATTTGAATAGACCCCAACCCCCGAGGCTTGTCCCGGGGGTTGGGGTCTTTTTGCTGCTCGTTACCCTCATGTTCACGTCGAAACGGGAACCTGGGCACCCCGACAGGCGGAGGTGTGGAGACGTGCAGCAGATGACGACTGCCGGACGGCGGCCCGGTATCGCTTCGGAGATGACGGCGACCGCGGTTCGCGACACCCTGAAAGCGCTCGGCATCGGCCGCGGCGACGAGGTCATCGTGCCGTCGTACGGTCCCGGCGCACCCGCCGACGGGGCTCGACTGGCCGGCGCGACACCGGTGTTCGCCGACATCGACCCGCGGACGTACTGCGTGGACCCGGCCTCGGTGGCCGCGTGTGTCACCTCCCGCACCGCCGCTCTCGTCCCGGTGAACGTGTTCGGCCACCCTGCCGCCATGGACCTCCTGGACGACCTCGCGGTCCGGCACGGGCTGGCCGTCGTGGAAGAGGCGCCGAGCGGCGAGGACGTGGGCGCCGTGGCCCGCCGCCGGGCGCACGCGCGGTTCCTCGACTCGGCGCTCACCGGCGTCGTGGTGCCGTACACCGCGCCCGGTGCCCACCACGTCTACCACCAGTACACCGTGCGGGTGCCGGGGAACGGCCGGCCGGACCGGGACGCGTACCTGCGGGCGCTGGCCGTGCGCGGGGTGCGGGCGACGGTGAGCGTGCCGGTGCCGGTGCACCGGATGCCGGCGCACCGTGCGGCGCCGCCGGTGGAGTTGCCGCAGACCGAGCTGGTCGCCGCGGACAGCCTGTCGCTGCCGGTTCACTCGGGCCTGACGCAGCGCGAGTTGACGCATATTGCCACGGTCTGCAACCGGCTCGGCGGGATCGTCTGAGCGCGGTTTTCGTGCACACGCGCTGATGGGCTACGATCTTCCCATCGACGCGCCCCAATAGCTCAGTCGGTAGAGCGTCTCCATGGTAAGGAGAAGGTCTACGGTTCGATTCCGTATTGGGGCTCTGCGAAAGAAGGCCCCCGCCTCATGGCGGGGGCCTTTGTCATGAGGCGGGACGGGGGCGCTTCACGGCTTCGGCAGCGCGGGTACCCGCATCGCCAGGATCGCCATGTCGTCGGAGGGCGCGTCGGCCGCGAAACGCTCCACCGCGCGCTGGATGCGCGCGGCGACCGCGCCGGCGGTCAGGCCCGTACACGTGGCCAGCACGTCGGCGAGGCCGTCGTCGCCGAGCATGCGGCTGCCCTCGCGGCGCTCGGTGACACCGTCGGTGACGCACAGCAGGACGTCGCCGGGGTCGAGGGTGACGGACTGCTCGTAGAGGTCCAGGTCGTCCATGACGCCGAGCAGCGGCTGCGGTTCGGCCGCGGGTTCGACGGTGCCGTCGGGGCGCAGGCGCAGCGGCAGGGGATGGCCGGCGCAGACCATGCGCAGTTCGGCGCTGCCGTCCTCCCGGGGCCACAACTCGCCGTACAGGAGGGTGAGGAAGCGGCTGCGGGCGCCTTCGTCGAGGATGGCCGCGTTGAGGCGTTCGAGGACGGCGGGGCCGCCGAAGCCCTCGCGGGCGAGCAGGCGCAGGGCGTGCCGGGCCAGGCCCGTGACGGCGGCCGCTTCCGGGCCGGTGCCGCAGACGTCGCCGATGGCGAAGCCCCAGCAGCCCTCGCGGATCGGGAAGAGGTCGTAGAAGTCGCCGCCGACTTCGTTGCCCTCACCGGCCGCGCGGTAGACGACCTCGACCTCGACGCCCGGGACGCGGGGCAGCTCGGGCGGCAGCAGGCTGCGCTGGAGGGCCTGGCTGATCGCGGTGCGCTCGCTGTAGAGGCGGGCGTTGTCCAGGGCGAGGGCGGCACGGCGGGAGAGGTCCTCGGCGAGTTCGAGGATCTCCTGGCGGAAGCGTTCGTCGCTGGGCTTGCCGAGGGTGAGCATGCCGATGACGCGGTTGCGGGCGACCAGGGGCAGCACGACCGTTTCTCCACCGACCGCGGCCGCGGTGGCCAGGGCGATGCCCGGGGTGGTGGCGGGGCGTGTGCCGGGGGCGGCGCCGACGCCCAGGCTGCGCAGGGAGGCGCGCAGGGCGCTGGAGTGGGCGGCGTCGGAGGGGGCGGTCCAGATCCGGGCGCCGGGGGTGGGGTCGGGCTCGGGCGGCCTGACCTGCTGGAGGAGGGCCTTGATGCCGTCGATGCGGTCCTCGTCCTCGTGCAGGACGAAGGCGAGTTCGGGTTCCGACTGCTCGGCGATGGTGTAGACGGCGCACCAGCTGGCGAGGGTGGGGACGGTCATCTGGGCCATCAGGGCCAGGGTCTGGTCGCGTTCCAGGGTGCCGGCGAGCAGGTCGGAGGCTTCGACGAGGAAGGAGAGCGAGCCGCGGCGGAGCCGTTCGAGTTCGGTGAGGCGCGCGCTCTCGACGGCCAGGGCGATCCGGTCGGCGGCGAACTGGAGGCGGAGCGCCTCCTGGTTGCTGTAGCGGCCGGGTGCTTCGGCGGCGACGCCGAGGGAGCCGGTGAGGCGGCCTTCGACCTTGAGCGGGACGGTGACGACGGAGCGCATGCCGGTGCCGGACAGCAGCGGTACGGCGCCGGGCACGGCGGTGAGGTCCTCGTGGACGGCGGGCATGCGGGCGCTGCCGTAGCGGCCGGTGCCGGCCTCGACGGGGACGCGGGCGAAGCGCTGGCGGGCGGAGGGCAGGCCGGTGGAGGCGCGTACTTCGAGTTCGGTCTCGTCGTCGGTGGCGAGCAGCAGGTAGGCGGCGTCGCCGTCGAGCATGTCGCGGGCGCGTTCCACGGTGCGCTGGAGGAGGCCGTCGAGGTCGTCGGGGGCGGGGGAGCCGATGAAGACCTCGAACGCGTCGGTGGCCTTGCCGCGTTGGGAGGCGTGGGCGTCGGAGCCGTGGGAGCCGCGGTTCGGCGACTGGAGGACGGCGCGCTCCTCGGCGCGGACCAGCAGGCACACGGTGGACGGTTCGCCGGCGGTGTCGCGGACCCGCAGGTGGGAGCCGTAGACGGACAGGACGCGGCCGCCCGCGTCGCGCAGGCCGTAGGTGCCCTCCCAGCGGGAGAGCTGGAGGGCGTCGGCAAGGCCGATGCCGGTGCCGGGGGTCTGCGGCCAGGCGGCGAGGTCGGCGAGGGACTTTCCGACGATGTCGGCGGCGGTGTGGCCGAAGAGGTCGGTGGCGTCGTCGTTCCAGCGGGTGATGGCGCCGGACCGGTCGACCTGGATGACGGCGACACGAACGCGTTCGTCGGCGACGGGGAGGTCGGCGGTGGGCAGTACGGGTCCGGCGGAGCGGGTACCGGTGGGGCGCTGGGGCAGTTCGAGCTGGAACCAGACGTACTTGCCGGCGGCGGAGTACTCCACGCCCCAGCGGCTGGCCAGGGCGGAGCAGAGCAGCAGGCCGCGGCCGCCCTCGTTGTCGGTCTCGCGGAACTGGCGGCCGCGGGTCTGCATGGGGACTTCGCGCTCGGGATAGTGGTCGGCGACCTCGACGCGCACCGCGGTGTCGTAGCGCAGGCACTGCACGTCGGCGGCGGTGCCCGCGTGTACCACCGCGTTGGTGACCAGTTCGCTGGTCAGGACGACGGCGTCGTCCACCACGTCGGCGAAGCCCCAGCCGTGCAGGGTGTCGCGGACGAAGGCGCGGGCGATCGCGACCGACCGTCCCACCGGTTCGAAGGTGGCCGCTGCCCGCGCCGTGATCACCGATCTCCTCATGGTTCGTGTCCGCGCGGGCGCGCTGCCCGCTGCTGCCGGTGCGTCGCCGTGCTGCTGGAACGTCACCCGGCGGCTCCCCTGCGTGTGCGCCCGTCGGAGGGTGGGACCCCCCGACTGTGGCAGCACCGTTCACGTTACCTACCCACACCGACCGCGTGTGCGCCGGTTACCGGTGTTTCCACCCCGATCGTGGTCGCAGTTCCTCCGATGCTGCCGAACTGTTATGGGAGGGGTGGGCCGTAGTGAAACACTGGGCATGTTCTGAAGGTTGCAAGCTTGCTCATCTGCGGGTCGGTCGACCCTCCGGGAGGAACACGGTGGAGTCTGGCGCATCGGCGCGGGGCACGGTCACGCGTACGAAGAACGGGCGATCCCGTGGGAACGGGACCGTCGAGGTCGACATGGCCGCGCTCACCAAGCTGCTCGGGGCGTTGTCCGCGATGCGGGACGGCAATTTCCGCAAGCGGCTGCCGGTGTCCGGGGACGGGCCGCTGGCGGAGATCGCGGTCGTGTTCAACGAGGTCGCCGACCGTAATCAGCATCTGACCGGTGAGCTGGCCCGGGTCCGGCGGGTGGTGGGCCGGGACGGGAAGCTGACGGAGCGGCTGGAGACGGGCCCGTCGGAGGGGTCCTGGGCGGCCGCGATCGAGGCGTCGAACGCGCTGGTGGACGACCTGGTGCGGCCGGTCTCCGAGGTCGGCAGGGTGCTGTCGGCGGTGGCCGAGGGCGATCTCGAGCAGCGGATGGACCTGCGGGCGCAGAACGCGGACGGGTCGGCGCATCCGCTGCGCGGTGAGTTCCTGAAGGTCGGCCGTACGGTCAACGGTCTGGTGGACCAGCTGTCGGCGTTCACCGACGAGGTGACGCGGGTCGCGAGCGAGGTCGGTACCGAGGGCAAGCTCGGCGGGCAGGCGAAGGTGCGGGGCGTCTCCGGGTCCTGGAAGGACCTGACGGATTCCGTCAACACGATGGCGTACCGGCTGACGGCGCAGGTGCGGGACATCGCGCTGGTGACGACGGCAGTGGCGAAGGGGGACCTGTCCCGCAAGGTCACGGTGCATGTCGCCGGGGAGATGCTGGAACTGAAGAACACCGTCAACACGATGGTGGACCAGCTCTCGTCATTCTCGTCCGAGGTGACCCGGGTGGCCCGGGAGGTCGGTACCGAGGGCGAGCTGGGCGGCCAGGCGCAGGTGCCGGGCGTGGCCGGGGTGTGGAAGGACCTGACGGACTCCGTCAACCTCATGGCGGGGAACCTGACGGCGCAGGTGCGGGACATCGCGCAGGTGACGATGGCGGTCGCGAACGGCGACCTGACGCAGAAGATCACCATCGGGGCGCGCGGTGAGGTCGCGCAGCTCGCCGAGACGATCAACGCGATGACGGAGACGCTGCGGACGTTCGCCGACGAGGTGACGCGGGTCGCGGGGGAGATCGGCGCGGAAGGTCAGCTCGGCGGGCAGGCGCAGGTGCCGGGTGTGGCGGGGACGTGGAAGGACCTGACGGACTCCGTCAACACCGCGTTCCGGAACCTGACGGCGCAGGTGCGGGACATCGCGCAGGTGACGACGGCGGTGGCGGGTGGTGACCTGTCGCAGAAGGTGACCGTGGACGTCTCCGGCGAGATGCTGGAGCTGAAGAACACCGTGAACACCATGGTGGACCAGCTGTCCGCGTTCGGTGACGAGGTGACGCGGGTCGCGCGCGAGGTCGGGGTCGAGGGACAGCTGGGCGGGCAGGCGCAGGTGTCCGGCGCGGCGGGGACGTGGAAGGACCTGACGGACTCCGTCAACACCGCGTTCCGGAACCTGACCGCGCAGGTGCGGAACATCGCGCAGGTGACCACGGCCGTCGCCAACGGCGACCTGTCGCAGAAGGTCACGGTGGATGTCTCCGGCGAGATGCTGGAGCTGAAGAACACCGTGAACCGCATGGTGGACCAGCTCAGTTCGTTCTCGCAGCAGGTCACGCGGATGGCGCGGGACGTGGGCACCGAGGGCCGGCTGGGCGGTCAGGCCCGGGTGGACGGGGTGTCGGGCACCTGGAAGGACCTGACGGACTCCGTCAACTTCATGGCCGGCAACCTCACCTCGCAGGTGCGGCAGATCGCGCAGGTGACGACGGCGGTGGCCCGTGGCGACCTGTCGCAGAAGATCGACGTGGACGCCCGGGGCGAGATCCTGGAGCTGAAGAACACCATCAACACGATGGTCGACCAGCTGTCGTCGTTCGCCGAGCAGGTGACCCGGGTCGCGCGCGAGGTGGGCACGGACGGGCGGCTGGGCGGTCAGGCGCAGGTGCCGGGCGTGGCCGGCGTGTGGCGCGACCTGACGGACTCGGTGAACTTCATGGCCGGCAACCTGACCGGCCAGGTCCGCAACATCGCGCAGGTCGCGACGGCGGTGGCCCGCGGTGACCTGTCGCAGAAGATCGACGTGGACGCCAAGGGCGAGATCCTGGAACTGAAGAGCACGCTGAACACGATGGTCGACCAGCTGTCGTCGTTCGCGGAGCAGGTGACCCGGGTCGCGCGCGAGGTGGGCACGGAGGGCATCCTGGGCGGCCAGGCGGAGGTCAAGGGCGTCAGCGGTACGTGGAAGGACCTCACGCAGTCCGTCAACTTCATGGCGAACAACCTGACGTCCCAGGTGCGCAACATCGCGGACGTGACGTCTGCGGTGGCGGCCGGCGACCTGTCGCGGAAGATCACGGTGGACGCGAAGGGCGAGATCCTCGCGCTGGTGACGACCGTGAACACGATGGTGGACACGCTGTCGGCGTTCGGTGACGAGGTCACGCGCGTGGCGCGCGAGGTGGGTACCGAGGGGCAGTTGGGCGGTCAGGCGCGGGTGCGTGACGCGTCGGGCATCTGGAAGGACCTCACCGACTCGGTGAACGGCATGGCGTCGAACCTCACGTCGCAGGTGCGGTCGATCTCCTCGGTGGCCACCGCCGTCGCCAACGGCGACCTGACGAAGAAGATCGATGTCGACGCCCGGGGCGAGATCCTGGAGCTCAAGAACACCATCAACACGATGGTGGACACGCTGTCGGCCTTCGGTGACGAGGTCACCCGGGTGGCGCGCGAGGTGGGTACCGAGGGCATCCTCGGCGGCCAGGCGCGCGTGCCGGGCGTGGCGGGCACCTGGAAGGACCTGACGGAGTCCGTCAACGGGATGGCGTCCAACCTGACCGGCCAGGTGCGGCAGATCGCGCAGGTGACGACCGCGGTCGCGCGCGGTGACCTGTCGAAGAAGATCGACGTGGACGCGCGCGGGGAGATCCTGGAGCTGAAGACCACGATCAACACCATGGTCGGGCAGCTGTCCGCGTTCGGTGACGAGGTGACGCGGGTCGCGCGCGAGGTGGGTACCGAGGGTCGGCTGGGCGGTCAGGCGCGGGTGCCGGGTGTCTCGGGGATCTGGAAGGACCTCACCGAGTCGGTGAACCTGATGGCCAACAACCTGACCAGCCAGGTGCGCAACATCGCGCAGGTCGCCACCGCGGTGACCCGCGGCGACCTGAACCTGCGGATCGACGTGGACGCGGCCGGGGAGATCCTGGAACTGCAGGACTACATCAACACGATGATCGTCCGGCTGCGCGAGACCACCCTCGCCAACAAGGAGCAGGACTGGCTCAAGGGCAACCTGGCCCGGATCTCCGGTCTGATGCAGGGCCGCCGCGACCTGCGGGACGTGGCCGCGCTGATCATGAGCGAGCTGACCCCGGTGGTGTCCGCGCAGCACGGCGCGTTCTTCCTCGCGCAGGACACCGCGGAGTCCGGTGCGGAGTACGAACTCGCGCTGATCGGCAGCTACGGCTTCTCCCGGCGCACCATGTCCTCGGTGTTCCTGCCCGGTGAGGGGCTGATCGGGCAGTCCGCGGTGGAGAAGCGCTCGATCCTGATCGAGCAGGCGCCGCCGGGGTATCTGAAGATCGTGTCGGGGCTCGGCGAGGCGCCGCCGGCGCATGTGATCGTGCTTCCGGTGCTCTTCGAGGGGCGGGTGCTGGGCGTGATCGAGCTGGCCGCGTTCCAGCCGTTCACGCAGATCCAGAAGGACTTCCTCGACCAGATCACCGACATCATCGCGATCAGCGTGAACACCATCTCGGTCAACACCAAGACCGAGGGGCTGCTCAAGCAGTCCCAGGAGCTGACCGAGCAACTCCAGGAGCGCTCGGACGAGTTGGAGAACCGGCAGCGGGCCCTGCAGATGTCCAACGCGGAACTGGAGGAGAAGGCCGAGCTGCTGGCGCGGCAGAACCGCGACATCGAGGTGAAGAACACCGAGATCGAGGAGGCCCGGCAGGTCCTGGAGGAGCGCGCCGAGCAGCTCGCGGTCTCGATGCGCTACAAGTCGGAGTTCCTGGCGAACATGTCGCACGAGCTGCGGACGCCGCTGAACTCGCTGCTGATCCTCGCCAAGCTGCTGGCCGACAACGCCGACTCCAACCTGTCGCCCAAGCAGGTCGAGTTCGCCGAGACGATCCACGGAGCCGGTTCCGACCTGCTGGAGCTGATCAACGACATCCTGGACCTGTCGAAGGTCGAGGCCGGCAAGATGGACGTCTCGCCGACCCGTATCGCCCTGGTGCAGCTGGTGGACTACGTGGAGGCGACGTTCCGGCCGCTGACCGCGGAGAAGGGCCTGGACTTCTCGGTGCGGGTCTCGCCTGAGCTGCCGGTGACCTTGCACACCGACGAGCAGCGGCTGCTGCAGGTGCTGCGCAACCTGCTGTCGAACGCGGTGAAGTTCACCGACTCCGGGTCGGTGGAGCTGGTGATCCGCCCGGCCGGACCGGATGTGCCGCAGGCGATCCGGGAGCAGTTGCTGGAGGCGGGGACGATGCGCGACGCCGACCAGCCGCTGATCGCCTTCTCGGTCTCCGACACCGGCATCGGGATCGCGGCGAGCAAGATGCTGGTGATCTTCGAGGCGTTCAAGCAGGCCGACGGCACCACCAGCCGCAAGTACGGCGGCACCGGCCTTGGCCTGTCGATCAGCCGGGAGATCGCCCGGCTGCTGGGCGGCGAGATCCACGCCGACAGCCAGCCCGGCCGCGGCTCCACCTTCACGCTGTACCTGCCGCTCAGCCTCGGTGACACGCTGCCCGTGCAGCCGCAGTTGCCGGCCGGAGCAGGCGCAGGCGCCGGCAGTGGCCGGGGCGCGGACGCCGACCAGCAGGCCCAGGGCCGCAACCGCAGCCCGGGCAGCAGCCTGGCCCGGCTGCGCCGCCGCTCCGCCCAACCCGCGCCCGGCCCGGCGCGGCCGGCGGACGGCGACACCGGGTCCGGGTCCGGGAACGGCGGTTCGGCGCAGGGCGGCGGGTCCGCGAACGGCGCCGGTTCCCTGAACGGCCACGGCGGCGCCGCAAACGGCCGGAGCGGCGCCGTGCACGGCGCCGAGGGCGCGGGGACCGACGCGGGCGCGGCGGCGCGGGAGACAGCGCACGGGGAGGCGTACCCGGCCTTCACCGGCGGGTTCAGCGGCGAGAAGGTCCTCATCGTGGACGACGACATCCGCAACGTCTTCGCGCTCACCAGCGTGCTGGAGCAGTACGGCCTGACCGTGCTCTACGCGGAGAACGGGCGCGAGGGCATCGACGTCCTGGAGCAGTACGACGACATCGCCGTGGTGCTGATGGACATCATGATGCCGGAGATGGACGGGTACGCGACGACCACGGCGATCCGCAAGATGCCGCAGTTCGCCGGGCTGCCGATCATCGCGCTCACCGCGAAGGCGATGAAGGGCGACCGGGAGAAGGCGATCGACTCCGGGGCGTCGGACTACGTGACCAAGCCGGTGGACACCGACCACCTGCTGACGCTCATGGAGGACTGGATGCACGCCCGATGATCGGCCCGATCACCGAACCTGCCCGAAGATGGCTGAATATTTTGCCGACTTGAGGGGCAGGTGAGGTGTGGGCCGTTCGGAATCTGGGAACCTTACGGTCTCCGCCTGCGTTTCCGGTATGTGGTGAGTGACGTGGCGGTGACAGGGTGTGGCGAACGGCGGGGTGCGGCTACGATGACCGGCACAAGGACGGGCGGCGGGACATTGCTGCCCCCGGGGGCGGCGATCGGCGCTTCCGTCGGCATTGCGAGTCGGGGAGGCCCCAAGCCGGGGCGAGGAGGGCGTGGCGTGGTGCAAAAGGCCAAGATCCTCCTGGTCGATGACCGGCCGGAGAATCTGCTGGCGCTGGAGGCGATCCTCTCGGCGCTGGACCAGACCCTGGTCCGTGCATCGTCAGGGGAGGAAGCGCTCAAGGCGCTGCTGACCGACGACTTCGCGGTGATCCTGCTCGATGTCCAGATGCCGGGCATGGACGGGTTCGAGACCGCGGCACACATCAAGCGGCGGGAGCGGACCCGGGACATCCCGATCATCTTCCTCACCGCGATCAACCACGGCCCGCACCACACGTTCCGCGGATACGCGGCCGGTGCGGTCGACTACATCTCCAAGCCGTTCGACCCGTGGGTGCTGCGCGCCAAGGTCTCGGTGTTCGTGGACCTGTACATGAAGAACTGCCAGTTGCGCGAGCAAGCGGCGCTGCTGAGGCTGCAGTTGGAGCAGGGCGCGCCGTCCGGCGCCGTGGCCGGCGGGGCGGGCCCGGCAGGTGCGAGGGAGTCCGTCGGCCTGCTCGCCGAACTGTCCGCGCGGCTGGCCGCCGTGGAGGAGCAGGCCGAAGCGCTCGGCAAGCAGCTCGACGGCAGCGCCGACGCCGCCGTGGTGGCCACGGCCGCACACCTGGAGCGCAAACTCACCGGGTTGCGGCGGGCGTTGGACGCGCTGGAACCCGGCGACGCCGGCGGCGGCAACGGGTTCGGCAGGCAGCAGGGCGGCTCGGACTGAGCGCGCACGGCGGGTCCGGACTCCGCGGCGCGCCGTGCGCGAGCCGGGTGGCACGCTCCCGCCGGTCGTCCTCCCGGCCCATGACGCGGCGTCAACCCGGCGCCCAGCGCGGTCCGACACGAACGGGCGTATCCCCGAGCAGGCGTGTCCCCCGATCACAAGGGCGGTAACCTCGGCCCATGGCCCCCCGTACGTCCGGCACCGCCAAGAAACCCCCGGCGCGGCCTCCGGCCAAGAAGACCGCGGCGAAGAAGCCCGCGGCCAAGAGCGCTGCCTCCCGACCGCCCGCCAAGAAGGCGGCGGCGGCCAAACCCGCGCCCGCGGCCGCGCCGTCCCCCACCGGCGGCCTCTACCGGGTGGTGCGCGCGGTGTGGCTCGGCTTCGCACACGGCGTCGGCGCGATCTTCCGCGGGATAGGGCGCGGCGCGCGCGGCCTCGACCCCGCGCACCGCAAGGACGGCGTGGCGCTGCTGCTGCTCGGCGTGACCCTGGTGGTCGCCGCCGGCACCTGGTCCAATCTGCACGGCCCGGTCGGGGACCTGGTCGCCCTGCTGATCACCGGCGCCTTCGGCCGGCTCGACCTGCTGGTGCCGTTCCTGGTCGGCGCGATCGCCGTCCGGCTGATGCGCCACCCCGAGCAGCCCGAGGCCAACGGCCGGATCGTGATCGGCCTGTCCGCGCTGGTGCTCGGCGTGCTCGGCCTGATCGACATCGGCTGCGGCGCCCCGAGCCGCGCCGACGGCGCGCAGGCGCTGCGCGACGCCGGCGGCCTGATCGGCTGGGCCGCCGCCGCGCCCCTGCACTACACCGTCGGCTCCGTGCTCGCCGCGGCGCTGCTCCTGCTGATCACCGTCTTCGGGCTGCTCGTGGTCACCGCGACCCCGGTCAACGCGATCCCGCAGCGGCTGCGGGCGGCCGGCGTCCGGGTCGGCCTGTACGCACCCCCGCCGGACCCCGAGGCCGTCCCGCTGGAGGACTTCTTCGACGACGACGCGGACGCCGTGTCCGGGTCGCGCTCCGGAGCGGCCGAGGACGACTCACCGGTCCGCCGGGTGCCCGCCCGCTTCACCAAGTCCCGTGCCGGCAAGGGCGCCGACGCCGACCCGTACGACATAGAGCGTGACGGCGACAGTGCGGGCTCGGGCATGGGCGGGCTCGACGCGGAGGAGCAGGACAAGCCGCGCCGCAAGTCCCGGCGCCGCCCGGAGCCGGCGTCCGTCCAGGGGGCCGACGACCTCGACCTGGACCCGGTGGACGTCGCCGCCGCGGCCGCCGCGGCCCTCGACGGCGCGGTGCTGCACGGCGTGCAGCCCTCCCCGCTCGTCGCCGACCTCACCAGCCGGCTCAAGAAGCCGGTGCCCGCCGCCCGCGCCGACGACACCGGCGCCCAGGGCGCGGCCGGCGCCGCCAAGGGCAGCGACTCCGTACCCGACCTGACCAAGCCCGCCGCCACCTCCGAGGCCGGGCCGCCGCTGCCGCCGCGGGCCGAGCAGCTCCAGCTCTCCGGCGACATCACCTACGCCCTGCCCTCGCTCGACCTGCTGGAGCGCGGTGGCCCCGGCCGTACCCGGAGCGCCGCCAACGACGCGGTCGTCGCCTCGCTGAGCCAGGTGTTCAAGGAGTTCAAGGTCGACGCCGTCGTCACCGGCTTCACCCGCGGCCCGACGGTCACCCGGTACGAAGTGGAACTGGGCGCCGCGGTGAAGGTGGAGCGGATCACCGCGCTGGCCAAGAACATCGCGTACTCCGTGGCCAGTCCCGACGTGCGGATCATCAGCCCGATCCCCGGCAAGTCCGCGGTCGGCATCGAGATCCCCAACAGCGACCGCGAGATGGTCAACGTCGGCGACCTGCTGCGCTCGGCCGAGGCCGCGGGCGAGGACCACCCGATGACCGTCGCGCTCGGCAAGGACGTCGAGGGCGGCTACGTGGTGGCCAACCTCACGAAGATGCCGCACGTCCTGGTCGCCGGGGCCACCGGTTCCGGCAAGTCCTCCTGCATCAACTGCCTCATCACCTCGGTGATGTGCCGCGCCACCCCGGACGAGGTCCGGATGGTGCTGGTCGACCCCAAGCGCGTCGAGCTGACCGCCTACGAGGGCATCCCGCACCTGATCACGCCGATCATCACCAACCCGAAGCGGGCCGCCGAGGCCCTCCAGTGGGTGGTCCGCGAGATGGACCTGCGCTACGACGACCTCGCCGCGTACGGCTTCCGGCACATCGACGACTTCAACGCGGCGGTGCGCTCGGGCAAGGCGAAGACCCCCGAGGGCAGCGAGCGCGAGCTGACCGCGTATCCGTATCTGCTGGTGATCGTCGACGAGCTGGCCGACCTGATGATGGTCGCGCCGCGCGACGTGGAGGACTCGATCGTCCGCATCACCCAGCTGGCCCGCGCCGCCGGCATCCACCTGGTGCTGGCCACCCAGCGGCCGAGCGTCGACGTGGTCACCGGCCTGATCAAGGCCAACGTGCCGTCCCGGCTCGCCTTCGCCACCTCCTCCCTCGCCGACAGCCGGGTCATCCTCGACCAGCCGGGCGCCGAGAAGCTGATCGGCAAGGGCGACGGGCTGTTCCTGCCGATGGGCGCGAACAAACCGATCCGGATGCAGGGCGCCTACGTCACCGAGGACGAGATCGCCAAGGTGGTGGAGCACTGCAAGGCGCAGCTCACACCGACCTACCGGTCCGACGTCACCGTCGGCAGCGGACCGAAGAAGGAGATCGACGAGGAGATCGGCGACGACCTGGACCTGCTGTGCCAGGCGGCCGAACTGGTGGTCTCCACCCAGTTCGGCTCCACCTCGATGCTCCAGCGCAAGCTGCGGGTGGGCTTCGCGAAGGCCGGGCGGCTGATGGACCTGATGGAGTCCCGCGGGATCGTCGGCCCGAGTGAGGGTTCCAAGGCGCGCGACGTGCTGGTCAAGGCGGATGAGCTGGACGGGGTGCTGGCGGTGATCCGCGGCGGCGACGGGCCGGGGTGACGCGCTGAGGGTGAGCGCTCGGAGCGACGGGCCCGGGGGCCGGCGGCCCCTGGGATGACGGGCCGGATGACGGGCCGGGATGACGGGCCGTGATGCGGCGCAAGGCCACCGGCCCGGGCGTTGGAGCGGTACCGACGGGTACACCCGGACGTACGTACCATTCGTCACACAAGTGGAGTCGTGCCACGTGTGACGTCGGCCAACTCGGGGCACGTTGAAGGGCAACCGTTTCTCCGGTCCAAGCGTCAAGTTGTACAGGCAGGACGACTGTCACCCCGTTGACACCCTCGCGTGCCCGTGGGGCCGACGAAAATCCGTAGTCCGCCCGCCCCGGTGTTTCATACCGCCCCTAGACTGAACTTCCAGCAGGTGGCTGCACGCTCGAAAGGCGCCCTCGTGTCCATCGGCAACACGCCCTCCGCCGACCGTCCTTCGGTCGGCCGCGCCCTCGCTCAGGCCCGCACCGAGGCGGGGCTGACCGTTGACGAGGTCAGCACCACCACCCGGGTACGCGTCCCGATCCTCCAGTCGATCGAGCAGGACGACTTCTCCCGCTGCGGCGGTGACGTCTACGCCCGCGGCCACATCCGCGCCATCGCCCGCGCCGTCGGCGTCGACCCCGAGCCTCTGATCGAGCAGTACGCCGCCGACCACGACACCGACTCCGCGCCCCCGCCGGTCGCGCCGCTGTACGAGGCCGAGCGGATCAAGTCCGAGCCGCGTCGGCCGAACTGGACCGCCGCCATGATCGCTGCGATCGTGGCCGTCATCGGCTTCGTCGGGTACACCGTCGTCAGCGGGAGCGGCGGCGACAGCGGCAAGACCAGCGCCCAGTCCAGCCCGAGCGCGTCGGCCTCGACCACGACGTCCCCGAGCCCGTCGTCGCCGCAGGGCAACGGCGCCCCGACCGGGCAGCCGACCGACACCGGCAGCGCCATCGCCGCGGCCCCGCCCGGGAAGGTCACGGTCAAGGTCACCGCCGAGAGCGGCGCCAGCTGGATTCAGGCCACCGACGGCAACGGCAAGCAGCTCTTCCAGGCGTCCCTCAAGGAGGGCCAGTCCAAGACCTGGACCGACGACAAGAAGATCAAGCTCATCGTCGGCAACGCGGGCGCGGTCCAGCTCTTCGTCAACGGCAAGGACCTCGGACCGGCCGGCGGAAAGGGCCAGGTCGTCCGCCTGACGTACACGCCGGGCGACCCGACGCAGGGTTAGCCGCGGGCCGCCGGACCGACGGGGGCGGACGGGCGTTCGGCGCACCGCGCGGCGAAGTCGCGAGAAGGCCACCGGGTAGGCTGGTGCCTATGCCCGAACCCCGTACCGTCGCCCTTGTCACGCTCGGCTGCGCCCGCAATGAGGTGGACTCGGAGGAGCTCGCCGGCCGGTTGGCGGCGGACGGCTGGCAGCTCGTCGAGGACGCCGCCGACGCCGACGTGGCCGTGGTGAACACCTGCGGCTTCGTCGAGGCCGCCAAGAAGGACTCGGTGGACGCCCTGCTGGAGGCGAACGACCTCAAGGCGCAGGGCCGCACCCAGGCGGTCGTCGCGGTGGGCTGCATGGCCGAGCGGTACGGCAAGGACCTGGCCGAGGCGCTCCCGGAGGCCGACGGCGTCCTCGGTTTCGACGACTACGCGGACATCTCCGACCGGCTGCGCACCATCCTGGGCGGCGGCATCCACGCCTCCCACACCCCGCGCGACCGGCGCAAGCTGCTCCCGGTCAGCCCGGTGGAGCGGCAGCGCGCGGTCTCCGGGACCGGTACGGGCGCGCGGAGCGGGGCGGTGGCGCTGCCGGGACACGGGCAGGGCGCGGCGGAGGCGGACGAGGGCAGAGGCACCGGAAGCGGCAGCGGTGTGGACGGGGGCGCGTCCGGTGCGGTCCGCGCGGCGGCGCACCCGACCGCGGACCCGGACGTGCCCTGGCAGGTGCCCGATCTGCCGGAGGGTGTCGCTCCCGCTTCGGGGCCGCGCGCTCCGCTGCGCCGGCGGCTCGACTCCGGCCCGGTCGCGTCCGTGAAGCTCGCCTCCGGCTGCGACCGCCGCTGCACCTTCTGCGCGATCCCGTCCTTCCGCGGCTCGTTCATCTCCCGGCGCCCCTCCGACGTGCTGGGCGAGACCCGCTGGCTGGCCGGGCAGGGCGTCAAGGAGGTCATGCTCGTCAGCGAGAACAACACCTCCTACGGCAAGGACCTCGGCGACATCCGCCTGCTGGAGACGCTGCTGCCGGAACTGGCCGCCGTCGACGGTGTCGAGCGGGTCCGGATCAGCTACCTCCAGCCCGCCGAGATGCGGCCCGGCCTCATCGACGTCATGACCGGCACCCCGGGTGTGGTGCCGTACTTCGACCTGTCCTTCCAGCACTCCGCGCCGGGGGTGCTGCGCGCCATGCGCCGCTTCGGCGACACCGAGCGGTTCCTCGAACTGCTGCACACGATCCGGTCGAAGGCGCCGGAGGCCGGCGTCCGGTCCAACTTCATCGTCGGCTTCCCCGGCGAGAGCGAGGAGGACCTCGCCGAACTGGAGCGGTTCCTGAGCGAGGCGCGGCTCGACGCCATCGGCGTGTTCGGCTACTCCGACGAGGAGGGCACCGAGGCCGCGTCCTTCGAGCACAAGCTCGACGAGGACGTGGTCGCCGCCCGGCTCGCGCGGGTCTCCCGGCTGGCCGAGGAACTGACCGCGCAGCGCGCGGAGGAGCGGCTCGGCGCCACCCTGCGGGTGCTGGTCGAGGCGTTCGACGAGGAGACCGGCGAGGTCACCGGCCGCGCCGACCACCAGGCGCCGGAGACCGACGGCCAGGTCGTCCTGCTGCCGCCCGGTGGGAACGCGGCGGGCGCGGCGGCCGTTGGGGCATCCGGCGGGGAGTGGCGGCCGGCGCCCGGGACGTTCGTGACCGCGAAGGTGACGGGCACCGAGGGCGTGGACCTGATCGCCGAAGTGCTGCCCGAGCTGGCCGGTGCGGCCGGCGGCCAGGGCGCGGAGTGTTCCGAGGGAGTGGGCAGATGAGCGGAGGCGCCGAGCCCACACCGCCGCCGCTGCGGGCGGCCACCGCGGCGCGTCCGGCCGAGGCCGGCACCGGTGGGGACGGGAGCGGGCGGGGCGGGGCCTCCGGTGGTTCACGGGGTGCTGGTGCTGAGGGTGTTGGCGCCGCGGGTGCGGGTGCGGGTGCCGGTGCTGCGGGCGCTGGTGCCGCTGGTGCTGGTGTCGAGAGTGCTGGTGCTGGTGCTGGTGTCGAGGGTGCTGGTGGTGCGCACGAAGCCGGTGCGCAGGCCGGCCGGGGCAGCGGCCAGGCCGGGCTCTGGAACGTCGCGAACCTGCTGACGATGACCCGGCTCGTGCTGGTCCCGGGGTTCGTGCTGCTGCTCGTGCACGACGACGGGAACGACCCGGCCTGGCGCTCCTTCGCCTGGGCCGCCTTCGCGATCGCGATGATCACCGACCTCTTCGACGGCGAACTGGCCCGGCGCTACGGCCTCGTCACGGACTTCGGCAAGATCGCCGACCCGATCGCGGACAAGGCGATCATGGGCGCGGCGCTGGTCGGGCTGTCCGCTCTGGGTGACCTGCCGTGGTGGGTCACCGGGGTCATCCTTTTCCGTGAACTCGGCATCACCCTCATGCGCTTCTGGGTGATCCGGCACGGCGTCATCCCCGCGAGCCGCGGCGGCAAACTCAAGACGCTCACGCAGGGCGTCGCGGTCGGCATGTACATCCTGGTGCTGACCGGTCCGCTGGCCAGTATCCGTGCCTGGATCATGGCGGTCGCGGTCGTGCTGACCGTGGCGAGCGGCGTGGACTACGTACGGCAGGCGGTCGTCCTGCGCCGGGCGGGCCTGGCGGCGCAGGCCGCCGATGCGGCTCACGACGAGACGGCGACCACTCCGGCGGCGAGCGCTCCCACGGCGACCGCTCAGGGCGCTCAGGGCGCTCGGGGCGGTGCGCGGGTGTCGGTGACGGCGCCCGGGGGCGCGTCCGGGGCGACGCTCGCGGCGACGAGCGGGCCGGGAACGGGGACGAGGGCCGGGGGAGCGCACCGGGCCGAGCCGGCGGATGAGCCCGTGTCGGGGGCCGAGACCGCGCCTGGGGCCGACCCCGCACCCGCGTCCGCCCCCGCCCCCGCGCCTGCCGCCGAGCGCGAGCGTCGGCAGGGCGTATGAGCGCGGAGGGGCCGGTGGGGTCGCAGGCTTCGGGGCAGTCCGAGCCCGCCGGGTCCGCGGAACCGGCTGAGTCCGCGCGTGAGGCCCTGCGGCTGCTCGTGGGTCGCGCGGCGACGCTCGCGGTCGCGGAGTCGCTCACAGGCGGCCTGGTGGCCGCTGAACTGGCTGCCGTTCCCGGCGCCTCGCGGGCCTTCCGTGGTTCGGTCACGGCGTACGCGACCGAGCTGAAGCACGAGATCCTCGGCGTCGACGCCGCTCTGCTCGCCGAGCGGGGTGCGGTGGACCCCGATGTGGCGCGCGGGATGGCCGAGGGCGTACGCCACCGGCTCGGCGCGGACTGGGGCGTCGCGACCACCGGCGTCGCCGGCCCCACCCCCCAGGACGGTCAGCCGGTCGGCACGGTCTTCGTCGCCGTCGCCGGCCCGTCGGGCGCCGTGGTCGTCCCGCTGCGGCTCTCCGGGGACCGCGGCACGATCCGCCGGGCGTCGGTGGCGGCTGTCCTGGAACTGCTCACCGCCGAACTGCGGAGGAGTACGGTTGCGGGTCCGGAGTCCACCACGGCCGCGGCCGAAGGACAGCGGAACGGCAAGGGCCGAACGGCCACACGTAACGGTCCCGGTACGACTACCGGCGGCCAAGGATAGGGAAGAAGACGGGGGGAAGTGATGTTTGCAGCCCTGAGTGAACACGTCTTCGCTCCCCGCACGGGCGGTGCCCGAGGCGGTACGGTGGGGCGAGAAGGATGCGGTTTCGCGGTCCGAGGAGGGAGCCACCGATGATCCTGCTCCGTCGCCTGCTTGGTGACGTGCTGCGTCGGCAGCGCCAGCGCCAGGGCCGCACTCTGCGTGAGGTCTCTTCGTCGGCCCGGGTCTCCCTGGGCTATCTCTCGGAGGTCGAGCGGGGGCAGAAAGAGGCGTCCTCCGAACTGCTCTCGGCGATCTGCGACGCCTTGGACGTGCCGATGTCCGAGGTGATGCGCGAGGTCAGCGACGACCTGTCGCTCGCGGAGCTGGCTCAGTCGTCGGCGGCCGAGACTCCGGCCGCGCCGATGAGGCCCCTGCTGGGCGCGGTCACGTCCGTCACCTCCGTCACGGCCGTACCGTCCGCGCCGGACGAACGGATCACCATCAAGGCGCCCAAGAAGTCCGCGGAAGCCGTGGACGTCGTCGCCGCCTGAACCTGCTCGTACCGCCGCTGGACGCGTGCGTCAGCGGTTGAGCGCACCTGTCGGCCCAGCCACGGGACGAAACCCGTCCCGTGGCTGGGCCGTCGTGTTTCCTGCGGGGCGCACACGGCGCGTGCCGAGCTGCCGATCGGGGGCGGGTGCGGGGGCGGGTGCGGGGGCGGGTACCGCGGCCGCTGTCTTTTGCCATGTGTGGTGCGCGAGGGCAGGGTAGGCGCAGAAGGTCAGTACGGGATGAATCAGACCCGAACGCGTCGATCCGCGAGGAGACAAGCGCATGTCTGTCGTGAAGAGCCCCCTGGCCGAGCAGGCCCGCAAGACCGTCGGTGAAGCCCTCCAGGGTGCCCTGGTGGATCTGATCGACCTGTCACTGCTGGCCAAGCAGGTGCACTGGAACGTCATCGGCCCCCGGTTCCGGTCCATCCACCTCCAGCTGGACGAGGTCGTGGACAGTGCTCGCGTCGCCTCCGACACTGTCGCCGAGCGTGCCTCCGCGATCAGCGTGACCCCCGACGGCCGCGCCGGCACCGTCGCCAAGACCAGCGGCATCGACACCGTCACCGACGGGTGGGTCAAGGACAGCGAGGTCGTGGAGATCATGGTCGCCGCCCTCGACGCCTGCATCACCCGGATGCGTGAACGCATCCAGACCACCGACAAGCCCGACCCGGTGACCCAGGACATCCTCATCGGCATCACCGCCGACCTGGAGAAGTTCCACTGGATGTTCCAGGCGGAGAACGTCTGAGGCGCCATGCGCGGCCCTCGAAGGACTCCGACGATACGGACCCGGACAACACGGTCCCGGTCCCGGACCCGGACCTGCTCGCGCACGCGTCCCAGGCCCGCTCCGGCGGCGATACCGGCGGCGATACCGGCGGTGCGGGTGGCGGCGCCCAATTCGCCCGGGCCCGCCGCGACGGCCCGGGTCCGGGGCCGGGGCCAGAGTGCGGGTGGCGTGCGCGTGGTGCTGGCCCTGGTCGGCGGCGTGCTGTGGTGGCTGGCGGTCCTGCGGTTCGGTCTGCGGCCCGACACCTCGGGCGGTCCGGCCGGCGGCGTGCACGCCGCGATCGTCGCCGGCGGGTGGAGCCTCGGCCTGATCCCCATGCACGCGGTGCCCGCACGGCGGCAGGAGGCGGCGCGGCGCCGCCGGACGAAGGCGACCGCTCCCGTGCCGGCGGGGTCCGGCCTTCCCGGGGATCAGCACCTGGCCGAGGACGACGCGGGGCCTGGATCTGGACCTGGGTCTGGAGCTGGCGCCGGACCTCGCTGGCACCGCGGGCACCAGTAGGCCACCCGATCCTGCTGCCGGGTGTCATCGCCGTGCCGGGCCGACCTGACCGCAGTGCCGCACCGCAGGCACGGCTGGTGCTCCCGGCCGTACACCCAGTGGGTGCGCCCGCGACGGGTGTCCCCGGTCGTCACATGGCCGGGGCGCGCCTTGTTCGCCTCCAGCAGTCGTCTGGCCAGCGCCACCAGCCGCTCCGGCGCCGGCACCGCCCCGAACGGTGTCCACGGCGTCACCCCGCGCAGAAAGCACAGCTCGGCGACGTAGACGTTCCCGATCCCGGCCAGATTCCGCTGGTCCAGCAACGCCTCCCCGACCGGGCGGTCCGGGTCCGCGGCCAGCCGGGCGAGCGCTTGCTCCGCGTCCCAGTCCGGCCCGAGCAGGTCGGGCCCGAGGTGGCCGACCGCCTCGCCCTCCTCCTCGGTGCGCAGCAACTCCAGCACCGGCAGCCGGTAGCCGACCGCGACCCGCTCACCCGCCGCCAGTACCGCCCGCACCTGGTGCATCGGGCCGCCCCGCCAGCGTTCCCCGGCCCCGTACAGGTGCCACGCCCCGTCCATCCGCAGATGGCTGTGCAGCGTCATGTCGCCTTCGAGCCGCGCCATCAGGTGCTTGCCGCGCGGCACCACCGCCAGCACCTGCCGTCCCACCAGGTCCACGGTCGCCAGCTTCGGCACGCGCAGATCGGCCCGCACCAGCGGCTGCCCGGCCAGCGCCGCGTGCAGTCGATGGGCGGTCAGCCAGACCGTGTCTCCTTCGGGCACCCCTCCATGATGGCGCCTGCGCCGTCCCCACCTCGCATCAGCGGTCCTCCCGCAGCCGCAGCCCGCGCGGTGTGGCGTGGAACCCCGCGGCCTCCAGCGCCCGGCCCAGCGGAGAGGTCAGCGCCGACTCGCCGTTGGCACGCTCCACCGTGAGGCGGCCCAGCGCTCCCTCCCGGACCGCCAGCGCGAGGGCGTCCGCCGCGGCCCCGACCCGTATCTCGTCCCGTGGCCAGGCCAGCAGGGTCTTGCCACCCCGCTCCACATACAGGGCGAGCTCGCCGTCGGTCAGCACCACCAGGGCGCCCGCCTTCCGCCCGGGTTTGTGGGAGACCCCCTCGGGCTGCTCCGGCCACGGCAGCGCGGCGCCGTACGGATTGGCCGGGTCCGCGGCGGCCAGCACCACCGTGCGGGACCGGTCGGGGCGTTCCTCCTCCCGCTCCCGCGCTGTGCTGAGGGCCCGCAGCCGGTCCACCGCGCCGTCCATCGCGAACTGCGCCGCTCCCAGACCCTCCACCACGTAGCCGCGTCTGGCCTGCCCGGTCTCCTCGAACGCCGCCAGCACCCGATATGCCGCCGAGAAGCCGCCCGCCACTCCTTCCGCGGCCACCGCGCCCCGGGTGACCACGCCGTGCCGGTCCAGCAGGGTGTGGGTCAGAGCGTGCGCCCGCAGGGTCGGATCTGCTTCGGGTGCGGGCACCAGGGACCAGCGGCCCGCGGTGGTCGGCGGCCCGGTCCGGGAGGCGGTGGCCCGTGGTGACCTGGCCGAGGCGAGCGAGCTGTACCTGCCGCGCGGTACCGAGCGCGGCGCCCGGTGCGCGGTCGCCCCCGCGGTGCGGCCCGAGCCGAGCAGCGCCCTCAGCGGGGCGAGGGTGTCATTGGTCAGCCGCCCCGACCAGGCCAGGTCCCATACCGCGTCGGCGAGTTCCGGATCGCTCGCCGTCAGCCCGGTCGCCCGCACCTGCTCGCCGATCTGCCGGAAGAACAGGCCGTACCCGCCGGACAGCGCGCCGAGCACCGCGGTGTGCAACTCCGTCAGCTCCAACGGCTGCGGACCCGGCAGCAGCAAGGGTGCACTTTCGGACAAATACAGTGACACCCATCCGTCCTTGCCGGGCAGGGCCCCCGCTCCGGCCCACAGCACCTCGCCGGAGGCCGTCAACTCGTCCAGCATCGCCGGGGTGTAGCCGCTCACCCGGGACGGCAGCACCAGCTTCTCCAACGCCGACGCGGGAACCGACGCGCCCTGCAACTGCTCAACCGCCCGTGCCAGGCCGTCCATCCCGCGCAGACCATGCGTGCCGACCTGCTGCCACTGCGGCAGGAACACCCCGAGCGTGGCCGGCGGCACCGGCTCCAACTCCTGCCGCAGCGCGGCGAGCGAACGGCGCCGAAGCCGCCGCAGAACCGTGGCGTCGCACCACTCCTGACCGGCCCCGCCCGGACGGAACTCGCCCTGCGCCACCCGGCCCGCCGCCGCCAGCCGGTGCAGCGTGCCGTCCGCCACGGCCCCACCCAGACCGAACCGGGCCGCGGCCTCGCCCGTCGTGAACGGGCCATGCGTCCGCGCGTACCTCGCCAGCAGGTCGCCCAGCGGGTCCTTGACCGGCTCGGTGAACGCCACCGGCACGCCCACCGGCAAGGCCGTGCCCAACGCGTCGCGCAGCCGACCGGCGTCCTCCACCGCGGCCCAGTGCTCCTCCCCGGCGATCCGCACCCTGATCGCCCGCCTGGCCGCCTCCAACTCCGCGGCCCACCCCGCCTCCGCGCCGCGCACCGCCAACTCGGTGCCGGTCAGCGGGCCGAGCACCCGTAGCAGGTCCGCGACCCCCTCCGCGTCCTTGACCCGGCGATCCTCCGTCAGCCACTGCAACTCGCTGTCCAGATCGGCCAGCACGTCGGGATCGAGCAGCTCCCGCAACTCCGCCTGCCCCAGCAGTTCCGCCAGCAGCCGCGAATCCAGCGACAGCGCGGCCGCCCTGCGTTCGGCCAGCGGCGAGTCGCCCTCGTAGAGGAACTGCGCCACATAGCCGAACAGCAGCGAACGGGCGAAGGGCGACGGCTCCTGCGTGGTCACCTCCACCAACCGGACCCGCCGCGCCTCGATGTCTCCCATCAACTCCACCAGCCCCGGCACGTCGAACACGTCCTGAAGGCACTCCCGGATCGCCTCCAGCACGATCGGGAACGACCCGAACTCCGACGCCACCTGGAGCAGTTGCGACGCCCGCTGCCGCTGCTGCCACAACGGGGTACGCCGGCCGGGACTGCGGCGCGGCAGCAGCAGTGCCCGCGCCGCGCACTCCCGGAAGCGCGACGCGAACAACGCGGACCCTCCCACCTGCTCCGTCACCAACTGCTCGACCTCGCCCTTGTCGAAGGCCACATCGCCCGCCCCCACCGGCGACTGCTCCGGATCGAACTCGGCCCCCTTCGCCACAGGATCGGCGTCCAGCAGGTCGAGCCCCATCAGGTCCGCGTCCGGCAGGCGCAGCACGATCCCGTCGTCGGCGTGCATGGCCTGGGCGTCCAACCCGTAGCGCTCCTGGAGCCGGGCTCCGAGCGCGAGCGCCCACGGAGCGTGCACCTGGGCGCCGAACGGGGAGTGGATGATCACCCGCCAGTCACCCAGCTCGTCCCTGAAACGCTCCACCACGATGGTGCGGTCATCCGGGATGTGCCCGCACGCCTGCCGCTGCTCGGCGAGGTACGACAGCACGTTGTCGACCGCCCAGGGGTCCAGGCCGGCCGCGGCCAACCGCTCCCGGGCCGCCTCCGCGGGCAGCGCGCCCACTTCCCGCAGCCACCTGCCCAGCGCTCGGCCCAGTTCGAGCGGGCGTCCCAACTGGTCGCCCTTCCAGAACGGCAGCCGCCCGGGTACGCCCGGCGCGGGGGAGACCAGCACCCGGTCGCGGGTGATGTCCTCGATCCGCCACGAGGTGGTGCCCAGCGTGAACACGTCGCCCACCCGGGACTCGTACACCATCTCCTCGTCCAGCTCCCCGACCCGGCCGCCGCCCTTCTTGGGGTCCGCCCCGGCCAGGAAGACCCCGAACAGCCCGCGGTCCGGGATGGTGCCGCCGGAGGTGACCGCCAGCCGCTGTGCTCCCGGCCGGCCGGTGAGAGTGTTGGCCACCCGGTCCCAGACGAGGCGCGGCCGCAGCTCGGCGAACGCATCCGACGGATAGCGGCCGGCCAGCATGTCCAGCACCGCGGTGTACGCGGAGTGCGGCAGCGCCGCGAAGGGCGCCGCCTGCCGGACCAGGGCGAGCAGTTCGTCCACGTCCCAGGTGTCCAGGGCGGTCATCGCCACGATCTGCTGCGCCAGCACGTCCAGCGGGTTGGACGGCACCCGCAGCGACTCGATGACCCCTTCCCGCATCCGCTCGGTGACCACCGCGGACTGCACCAGGTCGCCGCGGTACTTCGGGAAGACCACCCCGGTGGACACCGCCCCCACCTGGTGGCCGGCCCGGCCCACCCGCTGCAGCCCCGACGCGACCGATGGCGGCGACTCCACCTGGACCACGAGGTCGACCGCGCCCATGTCGATACCCAGCTCCAGGCTCGACGTGGCGACCACCGCGGGCAGCCGCCCTGCCTTGAGATCCTCCTCCACCAGCGCGCGCTGCTCCTTGGACACCGAGCCGTGGTGCGCGCGGGCCAGCACCGCAGGAGCCCCCTTGGCAGCGCCCGACTGCGCCATGACCTGTGCCGGGGAGTGCGCTTCGGGCAGCGGCTCGCCCTCGGCACGCTCCTGGCCGATCTCGTTGAGCCGGTTGCACAGGCGCTCGGCGAGCCGCCGGGAGTTGGCGAAGACGATCGTGGAGCGGTGCGCCTGCACCAGGTCGGCGATCCGCTCCTCGACGTGCGGCCAGATCGACGGCCGCTGCGCCGGCCCCGCGGCCGGCCCGCTGTGCTCGGCCGCGTCCATCACCGGCGAACTGCCCAGCTCGCCCAGATCCTCCACCGGCACGACCACCGACAGGTCGAACCGCTTCTGGGACGGCGGCTGCACGATCGCCACCCGCCGCTGCGGGGAAAGGAAGCGGGCCACCTCATCCACCGGCCGGACCGTGGCCGACAGCCCGATCCGGCGGGCCGGCCGATCGAGCAGCCGGTCCAGCCGCTCCAGGGAGAGCGCCAGGTGGGCGCCGCGCTTGGTGCCGGCGACCGCGTGCACCTCGTCGAGGATCACCGTCTCGACCCCGCTCAGAGCCTCCCGCGCGGCGGAGGTGAGCATGAGGAAGAGGGACTCGGGCGTGGTGATGAGGATGTCCGGCGGGCGGGTGGCCATCGAGCGCCGCTCCGCCGCGGGCGTGTCACCCGACCGGATACCGACCCGCACCTCCGGCTCCGGCAGCCCCAGCCGCACGGACTCCTGCCGAATCCCCGCCAGCGGGCTGCGCAGATTGCGCTCGACGTCCACCGCGAGCGCCTTCATCGGCGAGACGTACAGCACCCGGCAGCGGCGACGGGCCTCAGCCGGCGGCGGAGTGGCGGCCAGCCGGTCCAGCGCCGCCAGGAACGCGGCCAGCGTCTTGCCCGACCCGGTGGGCGCCACGACCAGCACGTCGGAGTCCGCGGCGATGGCGGACCACGCGCCGGACTGGGCGGCGGTGGGCTCGCGGAACGCTCCCGTGAACCACGCGCGGGTCGCGGGCGAGAAGGAGTCGAGGCTGCTGTGCGGATCGGACTGAGGACTGGACGGACCGGACGGACTGGACGGACTGGACATGACCCCATCCTGCCTCGCCGGACCGACACCGCGCCGACGACCACCCTTCCGGCTGTGGACAACTCCTGGCGCGGTCACGACACAATGTCCCCATGACCGCGCGTGAGCAGGCACGATTCTGGGAGCACCCGGGCCTGCCCGGGGTTGACCTGCTGCGGGCCCGCTACATCCGGCACACCTTCTCCCGTCATGCCCACGACGGCTACGTGATCGCGGCGGTCACCGGCGGGGTGGAGGGCATCGGCCTGCCCGGCGGTGCCGAGCGGGCCGGCGAGGGCGGCGTCGTCCTGATCAACCCGGAGGTCCCGCACTCGGCGTACGCGGGCGCCGCCGGCGGCTGGAGCTACCGGGTCCTGTATCCGCGGACGGACGTCGTGTCGGCCGTCGCCGCCGAGACCCGCGGGCTGCGCGGCACCCCTTTCTTCACCGGCCCGGTCATAGCCGACCCGACCGCGGCCCGCCTTATCGCGGCCGTCCACGAAGCAGCCGAGCAGGACGACGCGCTCGCCGCCGAGACGTTTCTGCGCCTGACTCTCGCCCGGCTGCTGGCACGCCACAGCGGGGGCATCGCCCGCGGCGGCCGGCCGCGGGCGGCGGCTCCCGGCGCCGCAGCCCATGCCCGCGAACTGCTCGCCGCCCACCTGGCCGACCCGCCCGGTCTCGACGAACTCGCCGCCGCCACGGCCACCAGCCCCTTCGCGTTGCTGCGCGCCTTCAAGGCCGCCTACGGCCTGCCCCCGCACGCGTGGCTCACCGGTGAGCGCGTCCGGGCCGCCCGCCGCCTCCTGGACACCGGCGTCGCTCCGGCCGAAGCCGCGGTCACCGTCGGCTTCACCGACCAGCCGCACCTCAACCGCCACTTCAGCCGGATCGTCGGGGTCCCGCCCGGCGCGTACCAGCGCGAGCGGAAGATCGTACGAGAGCGCTGACCCGCGGCCGCGTCGTTCGGACGGCCGGCGGGCGGCCCGTATCGCCCGGTATCCCCCCGGTATCGCCGCGGGGCCGCCGCCGCAAGAACGTACAAGACCCGCAGGCGGCGGTCTTCCTAGCCTGATCGAGTGAAAACAGCGCAGACGACGGGGCCGGACACCGTGCGGCAGCCGCCACGGCCCCGAGCAGAAGTGGTCCGAGACGCCCTGGGAGTAGGGGTCGCCGTCGGACTGTCCGGATTCGCCTTCGGAGTGACCTCGGCGGGCGCGGGCCTGTCCGTCCTCCAGAGCTGCGTCCTGTCGCTGCTCGTGTTCACCGGGGCCTCGCAGTTCGCGCTGGTGAGTGCGCTCGGTGCGGGAGGCAGTCCGTTCGCGGCGGCGGCCGGGGCGTTCTTCCTGGGCACCCGCAACGCCTTCTACGGTTTGCGGCTCTCGCAACTCCTGCGCCTTCCGGCGTCCGTACGGCCGCTGGCCGCCCAGTGGGTCATCGACGAGACCTCAGCGGTCGCCCTGGCGCAGCGCGAACGGGCCACCGCCCGGCTCGGCTTCACCGTCACGGGCACGAGTCTCTACGTGCTGTGGAACCTCACCACGCTGCTCGGAGCCCTGGGCGCGTCGGCGCTCGGTGATCCGGACGCCTGGGGACTGGACGCCGCAGGGCCGGCCGTCTTCCTGGCCCTGCTGGCACCCATGGTGAAGGGACGCACCGAACGGGCGGTGGCCGCGCTCGCCGTCCTGCTCGCGCTGGTCTGCCTGCCCGTGCTGCCCGCCGGGGTGCCGGTGCTGGTCGCGGCTCTGGCGGCGCCCTTGGTGCTGGCCGTAAAGAAGAGGGCCGCGCGATGACCGGGGAAACGGGAACGTGGATCGCCATCGGCGCCACCGCCCTGGGCTGCTACGGAGTGAAACTGCTCGGCCTGTCCGTGCCCGCGGGGCTGCTGGAGCGCCCGCTCGTCAAGCGACTGGCCGCTCTGCTGCCCATCGCCCTGCTCGCCGCCCTGACCGCGCTGCAGACCTTCGGCACCGATGCCTTGCGCCTGGCGATCGACGCGCGGACCGCGGGGCTGGCGGCAGCGGCCACCGCGCTGCTCCTGCGCGCTCCCTTCCTCGTGGTGGTCGCCGCCGCGGTACTGGTCACCGCCGCGGTACGGGCGATGTAGGCCGTACGAGGGGCGGCCGGCGACCGAGGGATACTGGCACCCATGCGGCTGACGATGTTCTGGGAGCGGATGCGCGCGCAGTTCGGCGAGACCTACGCCGACTCCTTCGCGCGTGACCATGTGATGTCCGAACTGGGCGGCCGTACGGTCGTCCAGGCGCTGGAGGACGGCTGGGAGGCGAAGGACGTCTGGCGGGCGGTCTGCGTGGCCATGGACGTGCCCGCCGCTCGACGCTGACCATCCGTCCGAAGTGCCGCGAATGCCCTGATATCAGGACTTGATCGGAGGTAGGGCCCAGACTTGGCCTGTGGCAGCACGTGACGAGTCTCCCGACCCGGCGCCCGACGCGCCCGGCGACGGATCGCGCCCGTCACGTGCGCGCATGCCGCGCTGGCTGCCTCGCGCGCTCCTTCTCGCGCTCGCCCTCGTCGCCTGCTACCAGTTCGCGCACTGGGCGTTCGACCGGCTGGTCGGACTCCTCGTCAACGTCCTGGTCGCGTTCTTCTGCGCCCTGGCCATCGAGCCCGCGGTGGACTGGATGGCCAGGCGCCGCATCCGCCGGGGCCTGGCCACCGGAATCGTGATGCTCGTGGTGCTGGTCGCCGCCGCCGGCTTCCTGCTGGCCGTCGGCTCCTTGCTCGTCGACCAGATCGGCACCATCGTGCGCAACCTGCCGCAGTACGTCGACGACGTGGTGAAGTGGATCAACCGGACCTTCCACACGCACATCGACACCGGCGGCAAGCTGCATGACAAGGTGCTGCACTCCAACTGGGTGCGCACCTACCTCACCAGTGGTGCCGCCAGCGTGTGGGGCATCTCGGCCACGGTCATCGGCACGATCTTCCAGGTCTTCACGGTGGTGCTGTTCACTTTCTACCTGGCCGCGGACGGGCCCCGGCTGCGTCGCACGCTGTGCTCCATGCTGCCGCCCGCGCACCAGGCGGAAGTCCTGCGGGCCTGGGACATCGCGGTCGCCAAGACCGGCGGCTACCTCTACTCCCGAGCCCTGATGGCCGTGGTCTCAGGGCTCGCCCACTACATCCTGCTCCAGGTGCTCGGTGTTCCCTACGCCCCCGCGCTCGGGGTCTGGGTGGGGCTGGTCTCGCAGTTCATCCCCACCGTCGGCACCTACCTGGCCGGGGCCCTGCCGATCCTCGTCGCGTTCACCGAGGACCCGTGGGACGCGCTGTGGGTGCTGTGCTTCGTCGTGGTCTACCAGCAGTTCGAGAACTACCTGCTCCAACCGCGGATCACCGCGCGTACGGTGGACATCCATCCGGCGGTCGCCTTCGGCTCGGTGATCGCGGGGACGGCGCTGCTCGGCGCGGTCGGCGCGCTCATCGCCATCCCGGCCACCGCCACGCTCCAGGGCTTCTTCACCGCCTATGTAAGGCGCTACGAGGTCACCGACCCGCGGATGTGACCGACCCGGGCGCGCTCGGCGGGTCGCTTGACATGAAAATCGAACATCCATTCATATGGAGAGGGCCCGGCGGATCTCCCGCCGTGGCGGCGCGAACTCCGGCCGGTGCCGGGCGCACACGTCGGCCGGAGTTATCCACAGGTCCCGGACGACGTGCGGGCGCGTTGTCAGTGCCAGGCGCTAGCGTCATGGACGTGAAGCGATCGAACCAGACATCCCGGGTGGAGTCCATGGCAGGAAACGACCGCGAGAAGGCGCTCGACGCCGCGCTCGCGCAGATTGAACGGCAATTCGGCAAGGGCGCCGTCATGCGGCTCGGCGACCGGCCGAACGAGCCCATCGAGGTCATCCCCACCGGGTCGACCGCGCTGGACGTGGCGCTCGGCGTCGGCGGGCTGCCCCGCGGCCGCGTCGTGGAGGTGTACGGTCCGGAGTCCTCCGGCAAGACCACCCTCACCCTGCACGCGGTGGCCAACGCCCAGCGGGCCGGCGGCACGGTGGCCTTCGTGGACGCCGAGCACGCCCTCGACCCCGAGTACGCCAAGGCCCTGGGCGTCGACATCGAGAACCTGCTGCTGTCCCAGCCGGACACCGGCGAGCAGGCGCTGGAGATCGTGGACATGCTGGTCCGCTCCGGCGCCATCGACCTCATCGTGATCGACTCCGTGGCAGCCCTCGTGCCGCGGGCCGAGATCGAGGGCGAGATGGGCGACTCCCACGTGGGCCTCCAGGCCCGACTGATGAGCCAGGCACTGCGGAAGATCACCAGCGCGCTCAACCAGTCGAAGACCACCGCCATCTTCATCAACCAGCTCCGCGAGAAGATCGGTGTGATGTTCGGCTCGCCGGAGACCACCACCGGTGGCCGCGCCCTGAAGTTCTACGCCTCGGTCCGGCTCGACATCCGCCGGATCGAGACCCTCAAGGACGGCACTGACGCGGTCGGCAACCGCACCCGTGTCAAGGTCGTCAAGAACAAGGTCGCGCCGCCCTTCAAGCAGGCCGAGTTCGACATCCTCTACGGCCACGGCATCAGCCGCGAGGGCGGCCTGATCGACATGGGCGTGGAGCACGGCTTCGTCCGCAAGTCGGGTGCCTGGTACACCTACGAGGGCGACCAGCTCGGCCAGGGCAAGGAGAACGTCCGGAACTTCCTGCGGGACAACCCGGACCTCGCGGACGAGATCGAGAAGCGGATCAAGGAGAAGCTCGGCGTCGGCGTGCCGAAGCCCGAGACCCCGGCCGCCCAGCCGGAGGCCGACGCCGCAGGGTCGGCCGCGTCCGCCAAGGCGGAGCCCGCCAAGGCCGATGTCCCCGCTCCGAAGAAGGCGACCAAGGCCACCGCCGCCAAGGTCTGACGCCATGGAGCGCAAGTCCCAGAAGCGCGGCGGCTCTTCCGAGTCGAGGGCCTCGCGAGAGCCGCCGCTCGATCCTGGTGAGCAGGCGCGGGCGCTGTGCCTGCGCCTGCTCACCGGGACCCCCCGCACCCGTCGGCAGCTCGCCGACGCCATGCGCAAGCGCGAGATCCCCGACGACGTCGCCGAGCACGTCCTGGAGCGCTTCGAGGACGTCGGCCTCATCGACGACCAGGCGTTCGCCAACGCGTGGGTGGAGTCACGACACCGCGGCCGCGGCCTCGCCCGCCGCGCCCTCGCCCGCGAGCTTCGCCACCGTGGTGTGGACGCGGAGCTGGTGACCGAGGCCGTCGAACTGCTCGACTCCGAGCAGGAGGAGGAGACCGCCCGCGAGCTGGTCCGGCGCCGGTTGCCGGCCACCCGTGGCCTGGACCGCGATCGGCGGATCAGACGTCTCGCGGGCATGCTCGCCCGCAAGGGATACCCGGAGGGCATGTCCCTGCGAGTGGTCCGCGACGCACTGGCGGCCGAAGGCGCCGACGGTGAGGAAACGGAAGAGGAGCGGTGGGCATGGCAAGGCGAATAGGCGCGGAGCGGTCATGGTCCGCTCGCCGCTCGCCGGGTCAGCCGGTGCGCCCGCTGACCTGGTGACCGGCCGCATCGCCCCCCGGACGCCCGTCCGGGCGGTCGGGTCCACCCTCATTGGGGGTGGCGTCGTCGGCTGGGTCGTCCCGGCTGCCCGCCGGTGCCGGCGGACCTCCCCGGGCCAGGTCCGCGTAGGAGTACAACTCGGCGGGCCGGCAGCCCACCATCGCCGCCACCAGGTGCCCGTCCGGCCGGACCAGCAGCACCGTGTGCGCGGTCGCCCCCGGATAGGTCTCGGCGACCAGCAGCTCCGCCCCGGTGGGCAGCGCGGCCACCGCTGACGCCAGCCGCGGCATCAGACCGGCCGTCAGCCAGTGCCGCGACTCCCACACCCCGGTCCCGGGCGCGACGAGCACCACCACCAACCCGCGCCCGAGCCGGTCGCGCAGCCGGCTCACCGTGCCGTCCAGCGCGGTGACGTCCACGTCGGCCACCGCTTCGCCCGGCCGCGTGTCGCACTCGGCCACCAGCGACGACACCCCGCCCGACCTGGCGGAACTCCGAGGCGCGGGTACCGTCAGCGGTGAGCGGCCGTACACCGTGGAGGCAGCCGTGCCGCCGCGCCCGAGATGGCTGTCGGTCAGCAACTCGACCTGGCCGCGGGCCGAGCCGGACAGCAGGCTGTGGCGGACCGTCTGCCAGGCACCGTTCGCCCGCAGCAGCGGAAGCGCCTGGTCGGTGGCGCGCAGCCGGGTGCCGACCGCGCCTCGCCGCTCCGCCTCGTAGCTGTCGAGCAGGAGATCGGAAGCGCCGTCGTGGACGGCGAGTGCCAACTTCCAGGCGAGGTTCTCGGCGTCGCGCAGCCCTTCCTCGACGCTCTGCGCCCCCAGCGCCCCCATCAGGTGCGCCGCGTCCCCCGCGAGGAAGACCCGATCGGCCCGCCAGGCGCGGGCCAGCCGCTGATGGACGGGATAGTCGGCCGAGCCGACCAGCTCGTACGGCACCACCTTGCCGCACCAGGCGGTCAGGGCGGCCCTGAGACGTTCCACCAGCGCGTCGGAGGTGAGTTGACGGCCATGCACCGGCAGCAGCCAGTCCATCCGCCACCGTCCGTCCGGCAGCGGGCGGGCGGTGATCTCCTGCCCGGCCGGGGCTCCCGGCGGATCACGGTGCAACAGCGCCACACCGGGTTCGGGCAGTTCGGTCCGCACCGTCACCACCGCGTGCCGATCCACCGCCGTACGGCCGGGGAAACGTACGCCCAGCAGCTTGCGGACCGTGGAGCGCGGACCGTCGCACCCCACCAGGTAACTGCCGCGCCACCAGGTCTCCTCGGCGCCCTTGGTGTGCACGGTGACCCCGCGCGCGTCCTGCTCCACCGCGTCCACCCGGCAGCCGGACACGACACGCACCGAGCCGCGGGACGAAAGCGCCGTCCGCAACCCCTTCTCCAGCAGGTACTGCGCGACATGGACCGGCGCGCCCGCGGGATCGGCGCCGAAGTCCAGCCGTAACACCTCCGTACGCCGGCGCAGCGTGCGCCAGCCCGTCCAGGTCGCGCCGTCGCCGCGCAGTCCGCCGTAGCCGAGGCGTTCCACGAGCGCTGCGGTCGCCGGACCGAGCACGCAGGTGCGTGCCTGCCGCAGCCCCTCGGCTCCGCCGAGCACCTCCGCCTCGTCCAGCAGGATCACGGGCACATCGCGGTGGGCCAGCGCGAGAGCGAGGGTCAGACCCACTGGGCCGGCCCCCGCGACGATCACGGGGTCCACGCAGCGGCCCCCGGAAGAGTTGCGGTCACAAAGCGTATGCAACTCACTGCGCCTGCCCACGTCAAGCGACAGTCGCACGTCGGCGCGGTGCGGGCGGTTCATCGGGCGCACATCGGCCGCGCACGCGACGCACCCGGGGCGCACACCGCGGCACCGGTCCGCCGCCACGGGAATCGCCGCTGCGTGCCTTCCCCGTCCCCGGAGCGTACCGGCTGGGTAACGGTCCGCTGCGGGAGCCGGTAGCCCCTTGACGTGCGGGTCCCGATCGGCGTGGATTCGATCGACAGGTCCATGACCCATTCCGCGGGCGGAGCGGCGAAGTCCGCGCCAACGCGGGTGTTCCGGCGGATGAGGAGGAGGTGACGCATGCGACTGCTGCTGGTGGAGGATGACGACCGGGTCGCCGCCGCCCTCTCCGCTGTGCTCGGAAAGCACGGCTTCGACGTGCGCCACGCCCGTAGCGGCGAGGAGGCGATCCAGGCGCTGCTTCCCGACGGCGGCCCGGAGTACGACTGCGTGCTGCTCGACCTGGGGCTGCCGGACCAGGACGGCTTCGAGGTGTGCAGCCGCATCAGGCGCCGCAGCGCCACTCCGGTGATCATGGTCACGGCTCGCTCCGACGTCAGGTCCCGCATCCATGGTCTCAACCTGGGCGCGGACGACTACGTCGTGAAGCCGTACGACACCGGCGAACTGCTGGCGCGTATCCACGCGGTGGTACGCCGACCCCCGCTGCGACCCGGGGCCGCCCAGAACGCGGGGCCGGCCACACCGCCGAACGGCAGCCCGGTGGTGACCATGCCGGGCGCCGCCGACGGGACCCCGATGTCGCTCGGCCAGGTGGTGATCGAACCGTCCACCCGGCGGGTCACCGTGGACGGCGATCCGGTGGCGCTGACCCGCAAGGAGTTCGACCTGCTCGCCCTCCTCGCCCAGCGGCCCGGGGTGGTCTTCCGCCGGGAGCAGATCATCAGCGAGGTGTGGCGCACCGCCTGGGAGGGAACCGGCCGCACCCTGGAGGTGCATGTGGCCTCGCTGCGTTCCAAGTTGCGCACCCCGGCCATGATCGAGACGGTGCGCGGGGTCGGCTACCGGCTCGTCGTGCCGGCCGGCTGACCGCAGAAGCCGAGGACCGCCGTGCGCTCACGACTCCTGCCGCTGCTCATCGTGCTGATGGCCGGCGTCCTGCTCGCGCTCGGGTTCCCGCTGGCCGCCAGCCAGGCGGCCGCCCAGCAGCAGCGCGTCGTGGTGGACCGTATCGACGACACCACCCGCTTCGCGGCGCTGGCGCAGTTCGTCACGGCTCGCGACGAGAACACGGTCGTCGACCCGGAGGACGACGAGCGGCTGCACACGCTGGTGACCGAACTCGACCGCTACGAGCAGCTCTACGGCATCAGGGCCGGCGTCTTCTACCGGGACCGCACGTCGATGGCCGCGGCGCCGCACAGCTGGCGGGTCCCGTCCAGCGGGGAGTTGTACGACGCGTACGACTCGGCGCTGCTGGGGCGGCGCGTCCACAATCCGGAGCAGGTGTGGCCGTGGCAGCACCGCATGCTCGCCATCGCCTCGCCGATCGTGCGGGACGGCGACGTGGTCGCGGTGGTCGTCACCGACTCGCCCACCGGCGCGCTGCGTTCGCGCATCCTGCACGGCTGGCTGCTGCTCGCGGCCGGAGAGCTCGCGGCGATGGCCATCGCGGTCCTGCTCGCGGTGCGGCTGACCGCCTGGGTGCTGCTGCCGGTCGCGACGCTGGACCGGGTCACGCACGACATCGCCACCGGCCGGATGAAGTCGCGGGTCGGGGCATCCGGGGGACCCCCGGAACTTCGGCGTCTGGTCCGGTCGTTCAACGAGATGGCGGACAACGTCGAGGCCGTGCTGGAGCAGCAGCGCGCCTTCGTCGCCGACGCCTCGCACCAGTTGCGCAATCCGCTGTCCGCCCTGCTGCTGCGGATCGAGCTGCTCGGCCTCGAGCTGCCCGACGGCCATACCGAGGCCGAATCCGTGAAGGAGGAGGGCCACCGACTCGCCCAGGTGCTCGACGACCTCCTCGGCCTCGCCGTCGCGGAGAGCTCGGGCAGCCACCTGGGCGTCACCGACATCGCGGAACTGGCCAGGACCCGCGCCGACGCCTGGCGGCCCAGCGGCGACCGGGAGGGTGTCGCCGTGCACTTCAGCGCGCCCGCGCACGGAGGGGCCACCGCGTGGGCCGACGCGATCGCGCTGTCCAGCGCTCTGGACGCTGTGATCGACAACGCGATCAAGTTCACCCCCGAGGGCAGCGCGGTCACGGTACGGGTGGCGGTCGACAGCGATCAGGTCGCCATCGAGGTGGCCGACAGCGGACCTGGCCTGAACGACGACGAACTCGACCGGATCGGTGACCGGTTCTGGCGCAGTGCCCGCCACCAGAACGTGCACGGCTCGGGGTTGGGCCTGTCGATCGCGCGGGCGCTGCTCAGCCAGGGCGGTGGCAGCATCAGCTTCGGGCGCCGCGAGCCGCACGGCCTGGAGGTGCGGCTGGCGGTGCCGCGCACCGCGCCGGTGACATCGGCACGACCCGCCGAGTGAGGTGGAGCGGACACTCTCGGACCAGCCGGTGGCGCGGGGCTCGTACGGGCGCGCCGGCTACGGCTTCACGGATCGGTAGTAGCGCTCCGCGCCCACGTGCAGGGGCAGCGGGTCGGTGAAGACGGCGGTGCGCAGGTCGACCAGTTGGGCCGCGTGCACCACCTTGCCGATGGAGTCCCTGCTGTCGATCACCGCCTTGGTCAGCCGCTGCACCAGAGCGGCGTCGGCGTGGTCCGTGGTGACCAGCAGGTTCGCCACCGCGATGGTCGCGACGGACTGACCGCCCTGGGCGCGCGGGTACGCGTCCGGCGGCATCATCGCCTGCCGGTAGTACTGCATCTGCGATCCCATGGAGTGCAGCTTGGCCACCAGGTCGCCGAGTTGGACCAGCCGGATACGGTCGGTCGGGTACGCCATCGCGCTCACCGCCGCGGTCGGCAGCCCCCCGGACCAGAAGAACGCGTCGAGCTTGCCGGAGAGCAGCATCGAGGGCGCCTGGTCGATCCCGACCGGCACCGCGGTGACGTCCTTCGCGATGTCGAGGCCCGCGGCCGTCAGCAGCCGCCTGGTGATCAGGTTGACCCCCGATCCGGCCTGTCCGACGCCCACCCGCAGCCCGCGCAGGTCCCGTGCCGACCGCACGGTGGAGTCGCGCGGCACGACGAGCTGCATGTAGTCGTCGTAGAGCCGGGCGCACGCCCGCAGGTCCTTCTTGTTCGGACCGCGGTAGGACGCGACCGCGTCGGCCGCGGCGATCGTGAAGTCGGAGCGCCCGTCGGCCACCTGCTCGATGTTCTCCACGGAGCCCTCGGTGTGCTTGAGGTCGACCTTCACACCGGGCAGGGCGGTCCGCAGGTCGCTCTTGAGCAGCACGCCGTACTTCTCGTAGACCCCGCTCTGCACCCCGGTCGCCAGCGAGATCGGCCCCTTCGGGTACGACGGACCGTCCGTCGGCAGCAGCCACCACAGCAGCAGTGCCAGGGCCGAGGCGGCGGCCAGCACGACCTGGAGGGCACGTCGGGTGCCGAGCCGGCTGCCGAGGCGGGTGAGGTCCATGCCCCGCGATCCTGCCAGCCGTGCCGCCGGGAAGGAAGGCGCGGCCGGGACCGGGCGGCCCCGGCCGCCACCCCGTGCGCTGTCGCTGTCCGCCCGGCGGCAAACCGGGTTCGGGTATGTCGTGGGCACCGCCTACCCTGGGGGCATGACCGCGCAGGACACCGCTCTCCAGCGAAGCTACGAGATCCGCACCTACGGGTGCCAGATGAACGTCCACGACTCCGAGCGTCTGGCCGGCCTCCTGGAGGACGCGGGGTATGTGCGGGCGCCGGAGGGCGCCGACGGCGCGGACGTCGTGGTCTTCAACACCTGTGCGGTGCGGGAGAACGCCGACAACCGGCTCTACGGCAACCTCGGCCAGCTCGTGCCGAAGAAGGCCGCGCGCCCTGGCATGCAGATCGCGGTCGGCGGCTGCCTGGCGCAGAAGGACCGCGACACCATCGTCAAGCGCGCCCCCTGGGTCGACGTCGTCTTCGGCACCCACAACATCGGGCAGCTCCCGGTGCTGCTGGAGCGGTCCAGGATCGCGGACGAGGCGCAGGTCGAGATCGTCGAGTCGCTGGAGACGTTCCCCTCCACGCTCCCCTCACGCCGCGAGTCGGCCTACGCGGCCTGGGTCGCGATCTCGGTCGGCTGCAACAACACCTGCACGTTCTGCATCGTGCCCGCGCTGCGCGGCAAGGAGAAGGACCGGCGGCCCGGCGACGTGCTCGCCGAGGTCGAGGCGCTGGTCGCCGAGGGGGTCGTCGAGGTCACCCTGCTCGGTCAGAACGTCAACGCGTACGGCTCCGACATCGGCGACCGCGAGGCGTTCGGCAAGCTGCTGCGGGCCACCGGCGCCGTCGACGGCTTGGAGCGGGTCCGCTTCACCTCCCCGCACCCGCGCGACTTCACCGACGACGTGATCGCCGCCATGGCCGAGACGCCGAACGTGATGCACCAGCTCCACATGCCGCTCCAGTCGGGCTCCGACCGGCTGCTGAAGTCGATGCGCAGGTCGTACCGGCAGGACCGCTACCTCGGCATCATCGAGAAGGTGCGCGCCGCGATGCCGGACGCCGCCATCACCACCGACATCATCGTGGGCTTCCCCGGCGAGACCGAGGAGGACTTCGAGCAGACCCTGGAGGTCGTGCGCCAGGCGCGCTTCGCGCAGGCGTTCACCTTCCAGTACAGCAAGCGGCCCGGCACCCCGGCGGCCGAGATGGACGGCCAGGTCCCCAAGGCGGTCGTGCAGCAGCGCTACGAGCGGCTGGTGGCGCTCCAGGACGAGATCTCCTGGGAGGAGAACAAGAAGCAGGTCGGCCGCACCCTGGAGGTGCTGGTCGCCGAGGGCGAGGGACGCAAGGACGACGCCACCCACCGGCTGTCCGGCCGTGCCCCCGACAACCGGCTGGTGCACTTCGCGCGGCCGGAGCAGGAGGTCAGGCCCGGCGACATGGCGACCGTCGAGATCACTTACGGAGCCCCGCACCACCTGCTCGCCGAGCGGCCCCCGCTGTCGGTCCGCCGCACTCGCGCCGGTGACGCCTGGGAGCGGCGCCGGGGCGCTGCGGCCGCCAAGCCCGCAGGCGTGATGCTCGGCCTGCCGACGATCGGTGCTCCGGCTCCCTCGCCCGAGGCGGTGCCGGCGGGCGGCTGCGCGCTCGACTGAGGGCCGCGGACGTCGCGGCCGCAAAGATGGGGCGTGCGGGGCCGGCAGGGGCGGTGAAGGGCCGTCGGCGGCCTTCGAGAGTGCCCTGGGCGGCGACCGGGGGCTGCCGTCGGGCGGGGACGCGGTCGGCGTGGGCACGCGGCCGTGGCTCGTCAGCGGGGACGTATCGGCGTCAGACCGGCGGCGGGGACCCGGGCCGGTGGGAGGCCGGGCCGGTAGGGTTCCGATCATGCTGGTCGCCGCTGCCGTCTGCCCCTGCCCGCCGCTGCTCGTACCCGAGGTCGCGGCCGGTGCCGCGCCCGAGCTGGACACCCTGCGGGCGGCCTGCGCGGACGCCGTCGGCGTGCTGGCCGCGGCGCGACCGGAACGGCTGGTCGTCGTCGGTCCGGCCCCGCGACCTGGGCGCGAGGTCTTCCCTCCCGGTGCGGTCGGCTCCTTCCGCGGCTACGGCGTCGCGGTCGACGTGACGCTGGGACAGCCGCGCGCTGACGAGCCCGCCGAGGAGCGAACCGCGGAGCCGTCCTCCGACCGTGTGGACGTGGCGCCGCCCGCCTTGCCGGTTCCGCTGCCGTCCTCGCTCGCGGTGGCCGCGTGGCTGCTGCGCGGCTGGCAGGCGTCGCCCGTCGAGGGGCTCGGGGTGGGGGAGGAACTGGAGCAGGAGCGGTGCGCGGTGGCCGGGCGGGCCGTCGCCGATGCGGCGCCGCGGGTCGCGCTGCTGGTCATGGGCGACGGCAGTGCGTGCCGTACGGTCAAGGCACCCGGCTATCTGGACGAGCGGGCGGAACCGTTCGACGCCGCCGTGGCCGCGGCGCTCGGCGCGGCCGACACCGCGGCGCTGGAGGGGCTCGACACGGCCTTGGCCCAGGCGGTCCAGGCGGCGGGGCGGGCGCCGTGGCAGGTGCTGGCGGGAGCGGCACGCGGCGCCGGGCTGGCGGGTGAGCTGCTGTACGACGCGGCGCCGTACGGGGTCGGCTACTTCGTCGCGACCTGGACGTAGCGGGCCCGCCGGGGCGAGCTGTGGGGCCGCCGTGCGGTGCGGACGCGTACGCGCGTCGGCCCGGAACGTGGACTGACCGCGGATGGTGGGGTCCGCGGCCGTCCGGCATCAGGGCGCGCGCTCATACGTCCGCGCGCTGGTCACGGCCCGGGGAGGCACCCGGAACCAGGACCGGTTGGGTCGGTGCTCAGGTGGCGTCGCGGCCCTTGTCGCCGTAACCCTTCACGGCGTCCTTCGCCTTGCCCACACCCGAGTTGATCTGGTTGCTGTACTTGCCGCCGGTCTTGGAGTCGACGGTCTTGGCCGCCTTGTCGAGGCCCTGCTGGATCTTGTCGCCGTGCTGCTTGGCGAGGTCTGCGGCCTTGTCCTTCGACACGCCGAGCTTGCCCTTGATCGAGTCCATGAAGCTCATCTGGCACCTTCCCTGGGATTCCCCTCGAAGTGACGGCCAGGGGGACGGCCGGGATGCGCCGACACCGGCGGTGACCAGGTCGCAAAGCACACCAAAGGGCACATGGCGCCCTCCACTTCTCGACCATACCCGTGCTGCCGGCTTTTCGCGCCGCCGAGCGCCACGCCCTGTGGACAACCGGTCGGCCGGCGCCTGCGATCATCACTCGATCGGTACGTCACGGCGGAGTTTGGGAGACTTGCAGGGTGAACAAGCGCGTGATCGCCGTCGTCGGGCCCACCGCGGCCGGCAAGTCCGATCTGGGCGTCGCCCTGGCACGGGAGTTGGGCGGTGAGGTGATCAACGCCGACTCCATGCAGCTCTACCGGGGCATGGACATCGGCACCGCCAAACTCACCGACGAGGAGCGGGGCGGTGTGCCGCACCACCTGCTCGACATCTGGGACGTGACGCAGGCCGCCAACGTCGCCGACTACCAGCGACTGGCCCGTGAGGAGATCGACCGGCTGCACGCCGAGGGCAAGGTGCCGATCCTGGTCGGCGGCTCCGGGCTCTACGTCCGCGCGGCCCTCGACGACCTCCGCTTCCCGGGTACCGATCCCGCCGTCCGCGCCCGCCTGGAGGCCGAACTCGACATGCGGGGGCCGGGTGCCCTGCACGCCCGGCTGGCCGCCGTGGACGCCGAGGCCGCTCGGGCGATCCTGCCGAGCAACGGCCGCCGGATCGTGCGCGCGCTGGAGGTGGTCGAGATCACCGGGCAGCCCTTCACCGCGAACCTGCCCGGCCCCGAGTCCGTCTACGACACCGTGCAGATCGGGGTCGCCGTCCCGCGGCCCGAGCTCGACGAGCGGATCGCGCTGCGCGTGGACCGGATGTGGAAGGCCGGACTCGTCGCGGAGGTGCGCGCCTTGGAGGCGGCCGGGCTGCGCGAGGGCCGTACGGCGTCGCGCGCCCTGGGCTACCAGCAGGTGCTCGCCTGGTTCGCCGGCGACTGCACCGAGGAGCAGGCGCACGCGGAGACCGTACGCGCCACCAAGCGCTTCGCCCGGCGTCAGGACTCGTGGTTCCGGCGCGACCCGCGTGTGCACTGGCTCACGACCCAGGGAACGGAACTCGCCGGGCAGGCGCTGGCGTTGGCGCGGGATACTCCAAGAAGCGGTCACAGCCTGATCACGTGATTGCATCGGGACGCCTCGGTGTCCCGGAGGCGCCTCCCGCCCGTGTCATCATCGTGCTTCGAGCTACTGTGTCGACGTACGGGAGGGCGCGTGGCGATGGCAGCCGGCCCACGCGACACCCCACCGGGGCGCGACACATCGACGGACTCCGACCGCTCGGCGAGGAGTCGGAACCGGAACCACCGGCAGGGGCAGATTCCGGACTCCCGTCCACCACTGGACTCCCTGGAGTCGTTGAACTCCGTGGACGCTCCGTTCGATCCGGACGCGCTGATCGGTCCGGACGCGCCCGCCGACCCCGAGCCCGGCCCCGATTCCGCGGCCGACGTCGCCGTCGATCCGGACGACCCCGGCGATCCGCTCGCGTCGGTCGCGTCGCTCGACCGGTACGACAACCTGGAACGGCTCGACCGGCTGGAACCGCTCGGCGTGCTGGACGACCTCGACCCGCTCGAGGCCGGGGAGCCGATGCCGTCGATGGCGGACGGCGAGTCCTTCCGCGAGCTGCGGCCGCAGCGACGGCTGCGGATCTGGCAGATCGCGCCGATCGTCGCCCTGGCCGTCGGCGGCTCGCTGATGTTCGCCTTCCCGCTCGCCTTCGAGTCGGGGGACACCGGCCCGGTGGTCGCGATGCTCGGCCTGCTGCTGTGCTGCTGCGCGGCCGGGTGGGGCCTGGCGGCTGCCCGCCGGATCGGCCAGACCTGGCCGGGACTGCCCGCGCGGGGCTCGGGCGAGCGCGCCGACTGGCGCTACGTCGCCGGCTACGCCGCTCTCATCGTGCTGCTGGCGTTGCTCGCCGTCTGGCGGGTCGCCCGGCTGCGCTGACGGCGTGCCGCCAGGTCAGCGCCGTGCGGGCGGCATACCCGGCACCGACGACGGCCGACCACGTACGATCGGACCTGTGACTGACGCGCCCTCCGCCGACGCCCCCATCGCCTTCCTCAAGGGCCACGGCACCGAGAACGACTTCGTGATCGTCCCCGACCCGGACGGCCGGCTCGAACTGTCGGCGGGCGACGTGGCGCGGCTGTGCGACCGGCGGGCGGGCATCGGCGCCGACGGTCTGCTCAGGGTCGTGCGCTCCGCCGCCCATCCGGAGGCGGCCGCACTCGCCGCCGAGGCCGAGTGGTTCATGGACTACCGCAACAGCGACGGCAGCATCGCCGAGATGTGCGGCAACGGCGTACGGGTCTTCGCCCGCTATCTCCAGCGGACCGGACGCGCCGGCGCCGGGGACCTGGACATCGCCACCCGCGCCGGAGTGCGGCATGTCCACATCGGCAAGGACGGCGCGGACGGCACACCGGGCGATGTCACCGTCACGATGGGGCCCGCCGAACTGCCCGGCGGCGCCGTCAACATCGGTGTCGACGGCCGCACCTGGCCCGCCGTGCACATCAGCATGGGGAACCCGCACGCGGTGGCCTTCGTCGACGACCTGGACGACGCCGGCGACCTGCTGCGCGCACCCGCCGTCAGTCCCGGCTCGGCCTATCCGAACGGCACCAACGTCGAGTTCGTGGTCGACCGCGGCCCCGCCCATGTCGCCATGCGGGTGCACGAGCGCGGCTCGGGAGAGACCCGCTCCTGCGGCACCGGCGCGTGCGCGGTGATGGTCGCCGCCGCCCGCAGGGACGGTCTGGACCCCACTGCCACTGGCCAGCCGGTCACCTACACCGTCGACGTGCCCGGCGGCCGTCTGGTGATCACCGAGCGCGCCGACGGCGAGATCGAGATGACCGGTCCCGCCGTCATCCTCGCCGAAGGCACCATCGACCCCGCCTGGCTCGCCGGCTCCGGGCGCTGACCCGGCGGCCCCCGGCGGTCCCTTCGCGGGCCGCCTTGGCACCGTCGGCGCCGGCTCGCCCCACCCGAACCGGACGTATCAGGTCACCACACCCGTACGCCTTCCCTCGAACGGGTGATGGGGATCACTCTCGGCGAGAGCGTGGCAGCCGCACGTGGTGGGCTCGATAGCATCAATCACCGGCGCGGCCCCACGGGGCGTGGTGAGTTCCCGCAGCCGGTCCACGCTGCCGGGAGGCCCCGATGAGCGCAGACAACGCGGTGAACGCGGTGAACGCGGAGAGCGCGGAGAACGCCGCCGATGTCGTCCGGCGCGGGCTGCGCCGGATTGATCTGCGCCGGATCGACCTCCGCCGTCTGGGCCGGGTGGCGCTCCTGGGGAGCAACGGCCACAGCAGGGGCCGCCTGCCCGGTGCCATCGAGCATCTGATCAAGGTCCACCGCACCCGCCATCCCGAGGCCGGCCGCGAAGAGGTCGAGACCCTGCGCCGCGCCTATGTGCTCGCCGAGTCCTCGCACCGGGGGCAGACCCGCAAGAGCGGCGAGCCGTACATCACCCACCCGCTCGCGGTCACCCTCATCCTCGCCGAACTCGGCGCCGAGACCACCACGTTGACCGCCTCGCTGCTCCACGACACCGTCGAGGACACCGAGGTGACGCTCGATCAGGTCCGGCGGGGTTTCGGCGAGGAGGTCAGCTATCTCGTCGACGGCGTCACCAAGCTGGAGAAGGTCGACTACGGTGCCGCCGCCGAACCCGAGACCTTCCGCAAGATGCTCGTCGCGACCGGCAACGACGTGCGGGTGATGTCGATCAAACTCGCCGACCGGCTGCACAACATGCGCACCCTCGGGGTGATGCGGCCCGAGAAGCAGGCCCGCATCGCCAAGGTCACCCGCGACGTGCTCATCCCGCTCGCCGAACGGCTCGGCGTGCAGGCGCTCAAGAGCGAACTGGAGGACCTGGTCTTCGCCATCCTCCACCCCGAGGAGCACGCCGGCACCCGCGCGATGATCGAAGCGGCCGGGGCGCGGCCCGACCCCCTTTCCGTCGTCGCCGACGACCTGCGCGGTGTGCTGCGTGACGCGGGCATCGCCGCCGAGGTCGGCATCCGACCCCGCCACACCGTGTCCGTGCACCGCCTGATGCTCAAGCGCGGCGTGACCGAACTGGGCGGCTGCGACTTCGGCCGCCTGCTCGTCCTCGTGGACGAGGACGCCGACTGCTACGCCGTGCTGGGCGAGCTGCATACCTGTTTCACCCCCGTCATCGCCGAGTTCAAGGACTTCATCGCCGCTCCCAAGTTCAACCTCTACCAATCGCTGCACACCGCCGTCGCCGACCGGCACGGCCGGATCGCCGAGGTGCTGGTGCGCACCAAGCGGATGCACCGTGTCGCCGAGGCCGGTGTGATCGCCCTCGGCGACCCCTACGCGGCCGAGGCCGCGCAGGGCCCGGAGGCGGCAGTCGCCGCCGGGGACGGCTGGGCGGACCCCGACCCCACCCAGCCGGGCTGGCTCGCCCGGCTGCTGGAGTGGCAGCGCGCCGCCCCGGACCCGGACACCTTCTGGACGGCGCTGCGCGACGACCTCGCCCAGGACCGCGAGATCACCGTCTTCACCAGCCAGGACGGCGACCGCTCCGGCACTCTCCGGCTGCCCGCGGGCGCGAGCTGCGTGGACGCCGCCTACGCCGTCCACGGCGAGGCCGGCCACGCCTGCGTCGGCGCGCGGGTCAACGGCAGGCTGGCGCCGCTCGGCACCCGCCTGCGCGACGGCGACGCTCTCCAGCTTCTGATGGACGACACCGCCGCGTCGGCGCGCGAGCCCGAGGGCCCCGACCCCGAATGGCTGGAGCACGCGACCACTCCGGCCGCCCGGATCGCCATCACCGGCTGGCTGGCGCTGCACCCGACCGCGCCCGGCGGGGCCCGGCCGGCCGCCGCGCCCGCCGCCCGTCCGCTGCCGGCGGTCGACAGCACGCCGGACACCGACCCGGTGGCCGTCACCGACCTGCCCGGTGCCGCGGTGCGGCTGGCGCGCTGCTGTACGCCGGTGCCGCCGGACCGCGTGACCGGGTTCGTGATCCGCGGCGGGACCGTCGCGGTGCACCGGGCCGGGTGTCCGGCCGGCTCCCGGATGGCGGCGGCCGGGCGGACCGCCGTGCCCGTCCGATGGCGCGACGGCACCTCCGCAGGGAACTTCCGCGCCACCGTCCTCGCCGAAGCGCTCAGCCGGCCGAGACTGCTCGCCGACCTCACCGAGGTGATCGCCGCCCAGGGGATCGGCATCGTCTCCGCGGCCGTGGAGCCGCCGCAGGAGCATCGCGTCCGGCACACCTACACCGTGGAGCTGCCCGCGCCCGAAGCCCTCGCCGGGCTGATGCGGGCCATGAAGTCGGTGCCGGGCGTGTACGACGTCTACCGCGCCCAGCCTGCTGTCGCTGCTGTCCGTAACTGATCACACTGAGTAAACGGGCGGTCGCTTCCCGCTGTTCCCGGATTTCGTCACTCCTGCGGGTGATCCTGTGCGGATTTCGTTCGGAATGCGAACTTCTCGCGGAACCGGCCGCCGGTCGGACCGAAAGTCGCGTGACCCTTCCGCCCCGGCGTGCGACCATCAAAGGTAACGGCGCCACCACGGCTGCCGGCCACTGACCGTACGACCGAAGGACCCGATGACCTCCAACGCTTCTTCCTCTTCTTCGAACAACCGCCAGCGCCTCCCGGAGAGCCTTCGGGCCGACGCCCTGATGGAAGAGGACGCGGCCTGGAGCCACGAGATCGACGAGGATCGGGACGGCGACCAGTTCGACCGCTCCGACCGCGCGTCTCTGCGCCGGGTCGTCGGACTCTCCACTGAGCTGGAGGACGTCACCGAGGTCGAGTACCGGCAGCTCCGTCTGGAGCGCGTGGTGCTCGTCGGGGTGTGGACCTCCGGCACCGTCGACGACGCCGACAACTCGCTGGCCGAACTCGCCGCCCTCGCCGAGACCGCGGGCGCCATCGTGCTGGACGGCGTGGTCCAGCGCCGCGACAAGCCGGACCCGGCTACGTACATCGGCTCCGGCAAGGCGCAGGAGCTGCGGGACATCGTCGTCGAGACCGGCGCCGACACCGTGGTCTGCGACGGTGAGCTGAGCCCCGGCCAGCTGATCCACCTCGAGGACGTCGTCAAGGTCAAGGTGGTCGACCGCACCGCGCTGATCCTGGACATCTTCGCCCAGCACGCCAAGTCCCGTGAGGGCAAGGCGCAGGTTTCGCTCGCGCAGATGCAGTACATGCTGCCGAGGCTGCGCGGCTGGGGCCAGTCGCTGTCCCGGCAGATGGGTGGCGGTGGCTCCGGCTCCTCGGGCGGCGGCATGGCCACCCGCGGACCCGGTGAGACCAAGATCGAGACCGACCGGCGGCGCATCCGCGAGAAGATGGCCAAGATGCGCCGGGAGATCGCGGAGATGAAGACCGGCCGCGACCTCAAGCGCCAGGAGCGGCGGCGCCACAAGGTGCCGTCCGTGGCCATCGCCGGCTACACCAACGCGGGCAAGTCCTCGCTGCTCAACCGGCTCACCGGCGCCGGAGTCCTGGTGGAGAACGCCCTGTTCGCCACCCTGGACCCGACGGTCCGGCGCGCCGAGACGCCCAGCGGGCGGCTCTACACGCTCGCCGACACGGTCGGGTTCGTCCGGCACCTGCCGCACCACCTGGTCGAGGCGTTCCGCTCCACCATGGAGGAGGTCGGCGACGCCGACCTGATCGTGCACGTGGTGGACGGCTCGCATCCGGTGCCCGAGGAGCAACTGGCCGCGGTCCGCGAGGTGTTCCGCGATGTCGGCGCACTCCAGGTGCCGGAGATCGTGGTGGTCAACAAGGCTGACGCGGCCGACCCGCTGGTCCTCCAGCGGCTGTTGCGGGCCGAGAAGCACGCCATCGCGGTGTCCGCGCGCAGCGGGCAGGGCATCGACGAGCTTCTGGAGATCATCGACGACGCGCTGCCGCGCCCGCAGGTGGAGGTCGAGGCCCTGGTGCCTTACACCCACGGCGGGTTGGTCTCCCGGGCGCATGCCAACGGCGAGGTGCTCTCCGAGGAGCACACCGGCGAAGGCACGCTGCTGCGGGTGCGGGTGCACGAGGATCTGGCCGCAGAGCTGGCGCCGTTCACCCTCGCCGCCCAGCACTGACCGGAGTTCGACCGGCCACCGGGCCGAGGTCCGCCTCTTGGGCGCACGACAACGGGTAAGGGTCCGCCTCCTGGAGGCGGACCCTTACCCGTCACTGCGCTGTCACCGTCACCCGGCTCAGCTGAACTTCTTGCTCACTCCGTCGTAGAGCTTCTTCGCGTCCGCGCCCAGCCGGGGCCCCGCCAGCCACGTTGCCGTGACCGGGCCGATCGAGGTGTTGCTGACCAGCCCCTGCTTGCCGTCCGGCATCGTGGCGAACCACCCGCCACCGGAGGCACCGCCGGTCATCGTGCAGCCGAGCCGGTACTCCGTCGGTGCCGAGGCGAGCAGCGACAGCCGGCCCGGCTTGCCCTGGCAGGCGTACATCCGCTGGCCGTCGTAAGGCGCCTCCGCCGGGTAGCCCCATGCGCCGATGGTCTTGATCTGCGTCGTCGAGGGGGCGTCGAACCACACCGGCATCGCCGCCCCGACCGTCTCCTGCAGCGACTTGCCGCCGGAGCCCTTCGCGGGCGTCACGTGCAGCACCGCGAAGTCGTACGGCGACCCGCCGCCGCCCTCCTCGGAGCCGGAGTCGATCCACTCGTCCGAGGTGCCGGCCCAGTCCGCCCACCACACGCCGTACGGCGCGAGCTTGTCCACGCCCGCGTTCGCCAGCGCGGCCGCGCTCTGACCGGCGTCGTTGTAGTCGGGCACGAAGGCGATGTTGCGGTACCAACCGCCGCTCTTGCCCGCGTGGACGCAGTGCCCGGCCGTCCACACCAGGTTCGACTTGCCCGGGTGCGCCGGATCGTCGACCACCGTGGCCGAGCAGACCATGGGCCCCTTCGGGCTGTCGAAGAAGAGCTTGCCGACCGCCGGCGCGTTGTCGTGGTACGGCGAGCCGACCTTCCTGGCCGCCTCGGGCGCCGGCACCGGGTCGGTCTTCCCCTGGTCGGCGGGCACATCCGCGGGCACCTGCTTGTCGTCCTGATCGGCGCCCTTCATCCGGTCGTTGCTCCACAGACCGTCGATCACCGGGTTGACGAAGTCCTGGGCCTTGCGAAGCCACGACGACTTGTCCCAGTTCTTCCAGCCGCCGTCCTTGTACGCCTGTTCCCACTTCTTCAGGTCGCCGAGGCTCGTGGGCAGTGACGTAGGCAGCTTGGGCAGTGTCTTCCTGGCCGCCGCGGTGGTGCTCGGCGACGTCGTCGCCTTGGCGTCGTCGCTCCCGGACGGCCCGCACGCGGTGGCCGCGCCCGCGAGAAGTGCCGCGGCCGCCACGGCGATCAGCGGCCTGCGTATCGATGGCATGGACGTATGTCCCCCTGATTCGTGCGTTCGTGGCTCGTGTGCTGCCTGATTCATGGACGGCACCGGACCTGTGGGCGGTTCCGCGCGGGAAAGTCGGGCGACGGCCCGTGATCGGTCGGTGACCGCGTCGTTAGTACGGATGGGGGACGGACGGAACGCCGAGCAGGAGGAGAGCACACGTGGCGGCCACTTCGAGCGTGCCGGGACAACTCACGGCACCCGCCGAAGACTTCGGTGCGGGGGAGGCGATCCTGCGCAGACAGGCACAGCGCGAGTCCGCGGCGCGCACCTACGCGCGGTCGCTGCCCGTGGTGCCGGTCCGCGCCCGCGGGATGACCATCGAGGGCGCCGACGGCCGTCGCTACCTGGACTGCCTGTCAGGCGCGGGCACGCTGGCGCTCGGCCACAACCACCCGGTGGTCCTGGAGGCGGTCAGGCGGGTGCTGGACTCCGGCGCGCCCCTGCACGTCCTGGATCTCGCCACGCCAGTGAAGGACGACTTCACCACCGCCCTGTTCGAGACGCTGCCACCCGCGCTCGCCGACCACGGCCGCATCCAGTTCTGCGGCCCGGCCGGCACCGACGCGGTCGAGGCGGCCATCAAGCTCGCCCGGATCGCCACCGGCCGGACCGGCCTGCTCGCCTTCTCCGGCGCCTATCACGGCATGACCGCGGCGGCCCTCGCGGCCACCGGCGACACCGACGCGCGAGCCACCGCCGAGGCGGACGCGCGCGTCACCCGGCTGCCGTATCCGTACGACTACCGCTGCCCGTTCGGGACCGGGGGCGAGCGCGGTGCGGAGCTGTCCGCGCGGCTGACGGCCAGTCTGCTCGACGACCCCAAGGGAGGCGTGCAGCAGCCCGCGGCGATGCTGCTGGAGCCCGTCCAGGGCGAGGGCGGCGTCATCCCGGCCCCGGATTCCTGGCTGCGCCGGATGCGGGAGATCACCGCGGCCCGCGGCATCCCGCTGATCGCCGACGAGGTGCAGACCGGAGTCGGCCGCACCGGTACGTTCTGGGCGGTCGAGCGCAGCGGCATCGTGCCCGACGTGATGGTGCTGTCCAAAGCCATCGGCGGCAGCCTGCCGCTCGCGGTGATCGTCTACCGCGAGGAACTGGACGCCTGGCACCCAGGTGCCCATGCCGGCACCTTCCGCGGCAACCAACTCGCCATGGCTGCGGGCACTGCCACGATCCGCTACGTGGCGCGGAACGCGCTGCACGAGCGGGCCGAGGAGGTCGGGTCCCGCATCCTGCGCCGGCTGCGCGGTCTGGCCGCCCACCACGCCTGCATCGGCGACGTGCGCGGCCGCGGCCTGATGATCGGCGTCGAACTCGTGGACACCGGCGCCGAGCCCGACGACCGCGGGGCGCTGCCTGCCGCGCCGCGTCTCGCCGCCCGCGTCCAGCAGGAGGCCCTGCGGCGCGGTCTGATCATCGAACTGGGTGGTCGGCACTCCAGCGTCGTACGGCTGCTGCCACCGCTGACGATCACCGACGAGCAGGCCGAAGCCGTACTGGACCGGCTCTCCGACGCCGTCGCTGCCGCCGACGTGCCCGACGCCGGCAGCCGTGGCGGCCCCATCGGCGGGCGGGCCAGGGGGATCGACACCCTGCGAGCGGGCGAGGCACAGCCGGCGGGCACCCCGTGAGGGCGACCACCGCACCGCGGGCACGCCGGCGCGCAGGATGCCGATCCCCGCTCCGCTCGGCCGGCCGGCTCCTGACCGCGTCACGACCCGACCGCGACGGTGGGGCGCGGCAGCCGTGCCCCACCGCGTGCCACGCCGAGCCGTCGCCCCGGCGCACGCCGCCGCCGCCCCGAAGCGCACCGACCCACCAAGGCACATCACCCCCGCCCCCGTACAGCACTGCCGCACCGCCGTACCGCCGTACCGACAAGTGAGGCCCCTGGCATGACCGCACCCGTGGACCCCGCCGGCACCGACCGCCATGACACCGCCACCTCCGTGCCGCCCCAGCGGGCACGCACCCCCCGGATCGTGACCGGTCCCGACCCGCTGGCTCGCGAGGAGCCGTATGCCGTGGCCGACGCCGCCGGCACCGAGGCACTGCTGCGCTGCTGGACCCGCGAGAAGGGCCTGGCGCAGCCGGCCGACGGGCTGCTGCGGGTGCCGCTGCCGGCGGCGGGCACCGCGGCCGGTGCGGTCGTCCACCACTGGTCCGCCACCGGCCACCACCGCTTCGGGCCCGTCCGGCTCACCACGGCCGACCAGCGGCCGCTGACCGCGGTCGAACTTGCCGCGCTGCTGGCCCGGGAGAGCGGCGCGGACCCGGCGGAGGGTGCCGACCTGGTCGCAAGGGTGGCGGACTCGGTACGCCGGACCGCCGTCTTCGTCACCGACCGGCGCGAACGCCCCGGCCACGGTGATCCCGAACTGCCGTTCCTCGACTCCGAGCAGGCGCTGATCCTCGGCCACCCGCTGCACCCGACGCCCAAGAGCCGCGACGGCCTGGGCGACGCCGAGTCGGCGGCCTACTCGCCCGAGCTGCGCGGCGCCTTCCCGCTGCACTGGTTCGCGGTGGACCCCTCGCTGCTCGCCACCGATTCGGCGTGGACCGATCGCGGCCGCCCGGTGTCCGCGCCCGACCTGCTCACGGCACTGGCCGGGCCAAGCCCTGCGCTGCCCGCCGGTACCGCGCCGCTGCCGTTGCACCCGTGGCAGGCACGCGAGGTCCGCCATCGGCCCGCCGTACAGGAGCTGTTCGACGCCGGGCTGCTGCACGACCTGGGCACCCTCGGGGACCCGTGGCACCCCACCTCGTCGGTGCGTACGGTCTACCGGTCGGGCGAACAGGTCATGTTGAAGCTGTCGCTGGCCCTGCGCATCACCAACTCCCGCCGGGAGAACCTCCGCAAGGAGCTGCTGCGCGGCACCGAGGTGCACCGGCTGCTGCGCAGCGGGCTGGCCGCCCGCTGGCACGAGACCTATCCCCGGTTCGACATCGTTCGTGACCCCGCCTGGCTGGGCGTGGACGACAGGGACGGCCGCCCGCTGCCAGGTCTTGACGTCGCCCTGCGGCACAACCCGTTCGGGCCCGGCGCGCAGGCGCACTGCGTGGCCGGACTGACCTCCCCGCGGCCCTGGCCGCGACTGCCCGCACCGGCGCTGGTCTCCCGGCTCGCGGTGCTCGTCGGCCGCCTCTCCGAGCGGAGCGGACGGCCGGGGACCGCGGTCGCCACCGAGTGGTTCCTGCGCTACCTCGACGAGGTGGTCCGGCCGGCGCTGTGGCTGGACGGCGAGGCGGGCATCGCGCTCGAGGCGCACCAGCAGAACACCATCGTGCTGCTCGACGCCGACGGCTGGCCGCGCGGCGGCCGCTACCGCGACAACCAGGGCTACTACTTCCGCGAGTCGCACCGCGACGCCCTGGAACGCCAACTGCCCGGCATCGGCGCCCACAGCGACACCTTCGTCGCCGACGAGGTGGCCGACGAGCGCTTCGCCTACTACCTCGGCATCAACAACGTCCTCGGCCTGATCGGCGCCTTCGGCGCGCAGCGGCTCGCCGACGAGGAAGTGCTGCTCGCCGCCTTCCGCCGCTTCCTCGCGGGCGTGGCGGGCGGCTCCAGCCGCCTCCCCGAGCGACTGCTGCACAGCCCGCAACTGCGCTGCAAGGCCAACCTGCTGACCCGGCTGCACGGAATGGACGAACTCGTCGGGCCGGTCGACACCCAGTCCGTGTACGTCACCCTGCCCAACCCGCTGGCCCGCTGAGCGGCGGCACGCACCACCGCCGACCGGCCTCTACGCCCCGCCCGCGCGGCCCTTCCGCGCCCGACCGGGACAGGAAGGAGTTCCGTTGCCATCCGCCGACTCCAGTACCGAGGACACTCTCGACCTGAAACTGCCACCGGAGGTCCTCGCGCTGTTCTCGGACAGCGCCGTGGGAGAGCCGACGGGCGGCGGGGGCGCGGCGGGAGCAGCCGGTGGCGTCGCGGGCGGGCTGCTCGACGGCATCGCGGCCTGGTCGGCCGCCGAAACACCGGCCGGGCCCTTCCGGCTGGTCCCGGTCGTCCCTGACCGGGACCTCGCGGTCCTCACCCGGTGGATGAACGATCCGGCAGTCGCCGAGTTCTGGGAACTGGCCGGCGAGCAGCGGGTCACCGAGGCCCATGTGCGGGCCCAACTCGACGGCGACGGCCGCAGCGTGCCCTGCCTCGGCGTGCTCGACGGCAGCGCGATGAGCTACTGGGAGGTCTATCGCGCCGACCTCGACCCGATCGCTCGCTACTACCCCGCCCGGCCGCACGACACCGGCGTCCATCTGCTCATCGGCGGTGTCGCCGACCGCGCCCGCGGCCTGGGCGGCACGTTGCTGCGCGCGGTCTCCGACCTGGTCCTGGACCACCGCTCCGCCTGCGGCCGGGTGATCGCCGAACCGGACCTGCGCAACACCCCCTCCGTGGCGGCCTTCCTCGCCGCCGGCTTCCGGCTCTCCGCGGAGGTCGACCTGCCGGGGAAGCGCGCCGCCCTGATGATCCGCGACCGAGCCCTGCGTCACCGCGTCTGACACGGTGCCCGACCGCGTCCGGCGGTGTCCGACCGCATCCGATCGCGACCGGACGCCGCCGAGCACGCCCGACCGCGCCGGTCGTGTCCGACCGGCGGCGGCCGCTTCGCAAAGCAGCCCTTCCGTCCCGTCCGCAGGAGCCCACCGTGACGATGCCATCCCCGACCGAGTCCGGCGCCGCGTGGGAGCGCGCGGCCAGGCGGCTGCTCGCCAAGATGCTCGCCGAGTTCGCCTACGAAGACGTGATCGCGCCGCAGCCCGACCCGGCGTCCGGCCCCGACGCGTACCGGGTCGACGTCGCACCCGACGTCACCTACCGCTTCCGCGCGCGCCGCGGCTCGTACGGGAGTTGGTACGTGGACGCGGGCAGCATCACCCCGACCGGCGACCCGCTGCACTTCCTCGCGCACGGCCACGACAGCGTGCTCGGGCTCAGCGGCGACACCACGGGCCACCTGATCAGGGAACTGCTCGCCACGCTGTGCGCCGATGTGCGACTGGACGCCACCGCGCTGCCGGCCGCCGAGCTCGCCGACCTCGGCTACGCCGAACTCGAAGGGCACCAGACCGGCCACCCATGGCTCGTCGCCAACAAGGGCCGTATCGGGTTCTCGGACGCCGACGCGGCGCACTGGGCGCCCGAAGCCCGCAGACGCCACCGACTGCCGTGGATCGCCGTCCACCGCGACCTCGCCGAATACCGGGGCACCGGCACCCTGAACACCTCCGACCCGCTCTACGCCGAGGAACTCGCCCCCGAGACCCTCGACACCTTCCACCGCACGATCGCCGACCACGACCGCAATCCCGCCGACTACCTGCTGCTGCCCGTCCACCCCTGGCAGTGGGAACAGGTCGTCGCCCCGCTCTTCGCACCCGCGATCGCCGACAGGTCCATCATCCACCTCACCACTGACAACGACCTGCGGCTGCCGCAGCAGTCGATCCGCACGTTCCTCAACACCAGCCGGCCGCACCGCCGCACCGTCAAGCTCCCGCTGTCGGTGCTCAACACCCTGGTCTGGCGCGGCCTGCCCACCGAGCGCACGCTGGCCGCCCCCGCGGTCACCGGCTGGGTGCACACGCTGCGCGACCACGACCGGTTCCTGCGCGACGAGGCCCGGGTGATCCTGCTCGGCGAGGTGGCGTCCGTCACCGTCGCCCATCCGCAATACGACAAGATGCCCGCGGTGCCCTATCAGTACCGCGAACTGCTCGGCTGTATCTGGCGCGAGCCGCTGACCGCGTACCTCGCTCCCGGCGAGCGCGCACGGACGCTTGCCGCACTGCTGCACACCGACCCGGCGGGCCGCGCCTTCACGGCCGAACTCGTCGCCCGGTCCGGGCTTTCCCCGCGAGTGTGGCTGCGACACCTCTTCGCCGCGCTTCTCCCTCCTTTGCTGCACTTCCTCTACCGGTACGGCACGGTGTTCTCCCCGCACGGCGAGAACGCGATCGTCGTCTACGACGAGCACGACATCCCGGTGCGGCTGGCGGTGAAGGATTTCGTCGACGACGTGAACGTCTCCGCCCAGCCGCTGCCGGAACACGACACCATGCCGGCGGACGTCCGCGCCGTGCTGCTCACCGAGTCGCCGGAATTCCTCACCCAGTTCATCCACTCGGGCCTGTTCATCGGAGTGTTCCGCTATCTCGCGCCGTTGTGCGAGCAGCAACTCGGCGTTCCCGAAAACGAGTTCTGGGCACTGGTACGGGAGGAGATCGTGCGCCACCAGGAGCGCTTCCCCGAACTCAAGGAGCGGTTCGCGCTGTTCGACCTCTTCGCCCCGCGGATCGCCCGGCTGTGCCTCAACCGCAACCGTCTGCACCTCGACGGGTACCGCGACCGGGCCAACCGCCCGCACGCCGCCGTGCACGGGACCGTGGCCAATCCGCTCTGCGGGCCCTGAGCGCGCCGCCTGGCGCCGAGACGCCCCGCTGGGCGCCGCTACGATCGGTCCGACGACGGCTGAGCCGACGAACGGCCCGACGGCGGGAGTGGGATGGGCGAGGAAACCGGCGGCGGGGCATGCCCGGAGTGCGGCAGCGGCGGCGCCCACCCCGGGCAACTGGTCTGCCAGGGCTGCTACGTGCCCTTCGCGCTGATGGCACCCGTCCCCGGCGCGGACCGCACGGACGCGGTGGGCCCCACGGACGCCGTGGGGCCCACCGACTCGGGGGAGACCGCGCAGCCGGCCGACGCGAGGCCCGAACCCGACGCGAGGCCCGAACCCGACGGGAGGCCCGAACCCGACGCACGCCCGGAACCCGAGCCGCACCCCGACCACACCCGGGTCATCGGCCGCCTCGCGAACACCGAGGCGGGCAGCGCCAGGACCCGCAGGGACGGCCCGTCGCGCGCCCTGCGGCTGAGCTTCCCGGGCGGTCAGGTCGTCGAGGTCGAACCCGGCCGGCAGGTCCGGCTGGGCCGCGAGCGGCGGCTGTGCCCCGCGGTCGGATTCCTCGCCGCCCACGACAACCTGTCCCGCCTGCACGCCACCGTCAGGGTCGAGCCGGACGGTTCCGCCTCCCTCACCGACGAGGGCTCCACGAACGGCACGTACCTGCACGGCTACCGGCTCCCGCCCCACGAACCCGCCGTGCTGAACCCGGGCGACGCCATACGGCTCGCCGCCGACGTCACCGTTCGGGTGCTGGCCTGACCGCCGCGTAGGAGGCCACACACCGGGCGAGCGGATGCTCGGCACCCAGGGCGGCGGCCGTGTCGCCCGCCAGCTCCGCGAGGCGCCTGGCCACCGAGGACGCGCCGTTGAGTCCCTCCAGCACGCGCGCCCGGCCGAAGAGCGCCGCGAAGGACGCCGGCGCCTTCTCCGCGTCATGCCGCGCCAGCTGCTGGAGCGCCTGCCAGTACCGCTGGTCGGCGTCGGCGAACCGGCCGGACATGAGCAGTCCCTCGCCTTCCTCCAGCAACGCCCACACCACATGCCGCGTCCCGCGGTCCAGCGCCGTCGGCGTGTGCGGCACACGGCCCGGCTGCCGCAACTCCCTCAGCCGCAGCGCCACCTCGCCCGCGGTCGACGGGCGCTCCGCCGGGTTCTTGGCGAGCAGTTCGTGCACCAGGTGCGCGAGGCCGGCCGGCACCTCGGGCCGGCGCCGCTCGATCCGTTCCGGCGTCTCGTGCACATGCGCGTACGCGTATCCGACGACGTTGCCCGCGGAGAACGGCGGACCCTCGGCGAGGAGCGCGTACAGCACGCAACCGAGGGAGTACAGGTCCGACTGCGCGGTGACCTCCCGGCCGTGCGCCTGCTCGGGCGACAGGTACGGCGGGGAGCCCATGACGGCCTGCGGGTCCGTGTACCGGGTGCGCTGCGGGTCGCGCTGCGCCACCAGACCGAAGTCGCAGATCTTGACGGCGCCGTCGGGCAGCAGCATCAGGTTCTCCGGCTTGATGTCCCGGTGCACGAGACCGTGCTCGTGGGCGTGCTGCAGGCCCGCGGCGATCTGGGCGCCGTAGGCGAGGACGTCGGCGACCGGGAGGCCGCCGAGGTCCAGCAGCACCTCGCCGAAGTCCCGCCCTGACAGCAGTTCCATCACCAGGAAGGGACGGCCGTCGTGCTCGCCCGCGTCATGGATGGTCGCCACGTTGGGATGGCTGAGCGCGGCGGCGGCGACGGCCTCCCGGCGGAACCGGCCCTCGCGCGCGTTGCGCTCGCCCTCGGCCCATTCGGCGCGCAAGGTCAGCACCTTTACTGCCACCCGGCGTCCCAAACCCAGATCGACGGCCGCGTACACCTGCCCGAAGCCGCCGCCGCCCAACCGCTCCTCCAGCCGGTAGCGGCCGCTGAGCAGCGTCCCGGCCCCGATCCGGTCCGGCGGTACGCCCGTCCCGCCCACTCCGCCTCCGCTCACTCGCGTGCGCCCCTCACTCCTGTGCCGTTCAGTCGCGCCCAGGTGACCCGTGGGCCGGTGATCCGTGTCCCTGCGCCCCGTGCGCCGGTGACTCGTCCGCCATCCGCCACAGGTCGGACGGCAGGCCCACCATCGTCGGGTCCGCGGCCGCGGCGGCCTGCTGCGGTCCGACCGTACCGTCCGTCGTGTCGTCCTCGAACACGAACTGACGGCCGCTGGGCAGCAGTTCCAGGCGCTCGTGCAGCACGATCGCGTCCCCGCGGCGCAACTGCCAGCGCGTGCCGTGGAACAGCGGCAGCAACTCGTCCCCGGTCGGCCGCCGGCGGCGGACGCGGGTGCCGTTGGCACTGCGCTCGTCGACGACGGTCAGCCCGGTTCCGTCGTACTCCAGCAGCACATGCGTGCGGCTGACGGAGTCCACCGCCTTGTCGTCGATCCAGGCGCCGAGGGCGACCCCGCCGCCCGCGGGGGCCCGGCCGACCGCGAGCGGCTCGCCGGCCGTCACCATGAAGCGGCCGCGAACCGTGCCGTCCATGACCACCTTCATCTGCGCGCGGCGCGGCCGCGGCCCGGCGTCGGACAGCGGCAGTCCGTGGGTGGGGCACAGCACCCGCTTGCCCCGGCGGCGGGGAAGCGCGGTGCCCGGATGTTCGCCCGCCCCGAACAGCGGGCAGTCCGCTTGCGGGCAGCGCCAGTCCCGGCTGAGCACATCCCGGTGCGCCGACGGTGCCCAGCGCCTGAGCACCCCTGCCTCCAGCAGCAGGCCCTCCTCCTCCTTGCGCGAGATCTGCCACTCCGGGGGCACCGGCATGATCCGCGGGCGCACCACCAGCGCCCCGTCGGGGCCGAGCAGCGGGCGCAGGAAGTGGTCCCGGTCGCCCGGAATCCACGGGTAGGCGCGGTGGAAGTCGAGGAAGTTGTCCGCGCTGACCACTTGCAGTTCAAGCGTGTCCGCGAGCTCCAGGATGCGGTCGTCGGCCCTGGGCAGGACCTCCAGCAGCCGGTCGCGGTACCAGCCCGCCAGGCGCTCGCGCTCCTCAGCTGTCAGGCGGCCGTCGGTCAGCAGCGAGCGGTCCGTGATCGGGTAGACCTGCACCGCGGGGTCGTGGGCGAACTCCGCCAGCGCGTCGAGCAGCGCCTCGAAGCGGCTCAGGTCCGCCGCTCTGTCACCGCCGAGGGCTGGTTCGCGGACGACGTTCGCCACGTCGATCACGTATTCCGCGGCCGAGGCATCAAGCGTCAAGCGGCTCTCGCACTGCATATGACCAGAAGCTAGCACCGCCCGACCGAGGCGGTCCCGGGAATGTCCGGCCGGTGACCGGACCGGCCGGACCCGGACCGCGCTGTCGGTGCGGCGCCGTAGGCTGGCCCTCCTATGACTGCCACCACCCCACCCGCCCTCACCGACCTGCTGCACGCCGCCGTCACCGCCGTCGGCGGGGTGGAGCGGGAAGGCCAGGTCGCCATGGCCGAAGCCGTACAGGCCGCCGTGGAAGACCAGTCCCATCTGCTCGTCCAGGCCGGCACCGGCACCGGGAAGTCGCTCGGCTACCTGGTGCCCGCCCTGGCACACGGCGAGCCCGTGGTGGTGGCCACTGCCACCCTCGCCCTCCAGCGGCAGTTGGTGGAGCGGGACCTGCCGCGCACGGTGCAGGCGCTGAAGCCGCTGCTGCGCCGCGAACCGGCGTACGCGATGCTCAAGGGCCGTTCCAACTACCTGTGCCTGCACCGTCTGCACGAAGGCGTGCCGCAGGACGACGAGGACGGCCTCTTCGACCCCTTCGAGGCCGCCGCGCCGACCAGCAAGCTCGGCAAGGACCTGCTGCGGCTGCGTGACTGGGCCGACGAGACCGAGACCGGTGACCGGGACGGACTCAGCCCGGGGGTCTCGGACCGCGCCTGGAGCCAGGTCTCGGTCACCTCCCGGGAGTGCCTGGGCGCCACCAAGTGCGCCTACGGCGCCGAGTGCTTCGCCGAGGCGGCCCGCGAGCGGGCCAAGCTCGCCGAGGTCATCGTGACCAACCACGCACTGCTGGCCATCGACGCCATCGAGGGCGCCCCGGTGCTGCCGAGCCACGAGGTGCTGATCGTCGACGAGGCGCATGAACTGGTCTCACGCGTCACGGGGGTCGCGACCGGCGAGCTGAGCCCCATCGGGGTCAACCGCGCCGTCAAGCGCGCCGCCAAACTGGTCAACGAGAAGGCCGCGGACGCCCTCCTGAGCGCCGGCGAGGGTTTCGAGCGGGTGATGGAGCTGGCCCTGCCCGGGCGGCTGGAGGAGATCCCCGAGGACCTCGCGTACGTACTTGCCGCGCTCCGCGACGCGTGCCGGCTGGTGATCACCGCGCTCGGCGAGACCCGGGACAAGTCCGTGCAGGACGAGGACGTGATCCGCAAGCAGGCCCTGGCCTCCGTCGAGCACGTGCACGAGGTCGCAGAACGCCTGGTGCAGGGCTCGGAGTACGACGTGGTGTGGTGCGAGCGGCACGACCGGTTCGGCGCGTCGCTGCGGGTGGCGCCGCTGAACGTGTCGGGTCTGCTGCGCGAGAAGCTCTTCAACGACCGCTCCGTGGTGCTCACCTCCGCCACCCTCAAGCTGGGCGGCGACTTCAACGGGGTGGCGGCCTCGCTCGGTCTGTCCCCGGAGGGTGTGAAGGCCCCGGAGGGCGAGGAGGAGGTGCCGCCCTGGAAGGGCATCGACGTCGGCTCGCCCTTCGACTACCGCAGGCAGGGAATCCTCTACGTGGCCCGGCACCTCGCCCAGCCGGGCCGGGACTCCGGCCGCGAGGACATGCTCGACGAACTGGCCGAGCTGATCGAGGCGGCCGGCGGACGCACCCTGGGGCTCTTCTCGTCGATGCGCGGCGCCCAGGCGGCCGCGGAGGCGATGCGCGGGCGGCTGGAACACCCGGTGCTGCTCCAGGGCGAGGAGACGCTGGGCGAGCTGATCCGCACCTTCGCCGAGGACGCCGGCACCTGCCTGTTCGGCACGCTGTCCTTGTGGCAGGGAGTGGATGTGCCGGGCGTGAACTGCCAGTTGGTGGTGATGGACCGGATTCCCTTCCCCCGGCCGGACGATCCGCTGATGAGCGCGCGGCAGAAGTCGGTGGAGGAGCACGGCGGAAACGGCTTCATGGCGGTCGCCGCCACCCACGCGGCGCTGCTGATGGCCCAGGGCGCGGGGCGGTTGATCCGCGCCTCCGGCGACCGCGGTGTGGTGGCCGTGCTCGACCCGCGGCTGGCCACCGCGCGCTACGGGGGCTTCCTGCGCTCCTCGATGCCCGAGTTCTGGTACACCAACGACCGCAACCAGGTGCGGAGGTCGCTGGCGGCGATCGATGCGGCGGCGGTGCGGCCGGCAACCGCCGAGACGGTTGAGGCCGAGGCCTGACAGGGCCGTCGCGGCGGTGTACGGGCCCCTGAGCGGCCCGTAGCGCTCGCGGTGGCCCTCCGGATACACAGATACGGCGAAGGGCCCGGCAGCCCGCCCACAGCGGCCTGCCGGGCCCTGTCCAGCCGGGTCGAGCCCGGCTCCGAACAATCGCCGAGCGCCGGGTCAGATCCGGCGCAGCACTGCCACGACCTTGCCGAGGATCGTGGCCTCGTCACCGGGGATCGGCTGGTACGCCGCGTTGTGCGGCAGCAGCCACACGTGGCCGTTGTCCCGCTTGAAGCGCTTCACGGTCGCCTCGCCGTCCAGCATCGCCGCGACGATGTCGCCGTTCTCGGCGACCGGTTGGCGCCGTACGGTCACCCAGTCGCCGTCGCAGATGGCCGCCTCGATCATCGAGTCGCCGACCACCTTGAGCACGAACAGCTCGCCGTCACCGACGAGCTGGCGCGGCAGGGGGAAGACGTCCTCGACGGACTCCTCGGCCAGGATGGGACCGCCGGCCGCGATCCGGCCGACCAGCGGCACGTACGAGGCCGAGGGCTTGCCGGTGGTGTCGGTGGGCTGCGGGTGGCCAGCGTCCGACGCGCGGACCTCGTACGCGCGCGGGCGGTGCGGGTCGCGGCGCAGGAACCCCTTCCGCTCCAGCGCCATGAGCTGGTGGGCGACCGACGAGGTGCTGGACAGGCCGACGGCCTGGCCGATCTCGCGCATGGACGGCGGATATCCGCGGCGCTGCACCGAGTCCCTGATGACCTCGATGACGCGGCGCTGGCGCTCGGTCAGCCCCGAGCTGTCGGCGCGAATTCCCGGGGGCCGTCCGGGGAGGGCGCGCGCCGGCTTCGGGGTGCTGTCTTCGTTCGTCACGTCCAACGGGCCGATTCCGTCCGGGGAGCGGTCATGCTCGGGCAATGTGCCGGTGGCGCTCTCTGCGGTGGTGGTCACGGCGGCCCCTTTCGAGTTGTTCTCCACCGCATGGACTGCGGTCGGCCCGCCTCCGCGTGCGGGCAGTTAGTACAACGGTAGTGGGTTTCGAAAGGTTGCGCCAAACACACGTTCGAGTGAATTAGCGAAAATCCGCTGACGTGATCAAGGTACCGGGTGTATTGATCGAATGGAAGTTCGATTCCCGCATTGCCTCCGGCGTGGCGGTCGAGGCGCCGCCCAGGGTGCCCGCGGAGAGCGCGGACCGGGTGCGCGCATTCCGGTCGGCCCAGTGTCGCACCGGCTCGCGGAGTGCGCCCCGCGGGCCCGCTCCCATACGCTCCGGCATGTCGCGAACGCCCTCCGTGGCCGTCGCGCGGCCACGACACGCGGATCGCACCCCCTGATGCGCGGGCACCAGATCTAGTGGTTGGATAGGGCCCGGCCACCACAAGTTGTGGTTTCCAAGCGGGCCCAGTGGCTTCAAAGCCGCAGCGATCGCCTATGCTTGAGGCTGCTTCCGGGGTTCTGGCAGGACCTCGCGGAAGCATGTTCGTCGTGCGCTCACCGTGGGTGAGGGAGGGAGTGGGAAGACCGTGCACTGCCCCTTCTGCAGACACCCCGACAGCCGCGTCGTCGACAGCCGGACCACCGACGACGGTGCCGCGATCCGTCGCAGGCGCCAGTGCCCCGACTGCGGGCGGCGCTTCACGACCGTCGAGTCGGCCTCGCTGATGGTGATCAAGCGCAGCGGCGTCACCGAGCCCTTCAGCCGCAACAAGGTGATCGCAGGCGTGCGCAAGGCGTGCCAGGGCCGGCCGGTCACCGAGGACGCCCTCGCGCTGCTCGGGCAGCGGGTCGAGGAGGCCGTCCGCGCCACCGGCAGCGCCGAGCTGTCCACCCATGACGTGGGACTGGCCATACTCGGTCCGCTCCAGGAACTCGACCTCGTCGCCTACCTGCGCTTCGCGAGCGTCTACCGGGCCTTCGACTCGCTCGACGACTTCGAGCGGGCCATCACGGAGCTGCGCGAGCAGCTCCCACCCATGACTCCCGGCGGGCTTGACGAGGACCTCGGGGTCCCCGCGTCCGCGGGCACCGACTGACCGGCGTCGGGACACGGATTTGCCGACGCGCGCCCTAGCGCGCCGAGGCGTCAGACAACACATCGTGCTGCGGGAAGAACCGCGCACATCAGGGCGTTTGCCCATATTGGGAGGCGGAATGACCGAGACGACGAGCGGCCCGGCACGCGGTTCACGCACCAAGGGGTCGAAGGTGAACAAGGGCCTGCGTATCGAGCGCATCCACACCACCCCCGGCGTGCACCCGTACGACGAGGTGGTCTGGGAGCACCGTGACGTCGTCATGACGAACTGGCGCGACGGGTCGATCAACTTCGAGCAGCGCGGTGTGGAGTTCCCCGACTTCTGGTCGGTGAACGCGACCAACATCGTCACGAGCAAGTACTTCCGTGGTGCGGTCGGCAGCCCCAAGCGCGAGAAGAGCCTCAAGCAGCTCATCGACCGGGTCGTGCTCACGTACCGCAAGGCGGGCGAGAAGCACGGCTACTTCGCGGGCCCCGCGGATGCCGAGATCTTCGAGCACGAACTGACGTACGCCCTGCTGCACCAGGTGTTCAGCTTCAACTCGCCGGTGTGGTTCAACGTCGGCACCGCCCAGCCGCAGCAGGTCTCCGCCTGCTTCATCCTGTCGGTCGACGACTCCATGGACTCGATCCTCGACTGGTACAAGGAAGAGGGGATGATCTTCAAGGGCGGCTCGGGCGCCGGCCTGAACCTCTCACGCATCCGCTCCTCCAAGGAACTGCTCTCCTCCGGCGGCAACGCCTCGGGCCCGGTCTCCTTCATGCGTGGCGCCGACGCGTCCGCGGGCACCATCAAGTCGGGCGGCGCCACCCGCCGCGCCGCCAAGATGGTGGTCCTGGACGTCGACCACCCCGATGTCGAGGCGTTCATCGAGACCAAGGTCAAGGAAGAGCAGAAGATCCGCGCGCTGCGCGACGCGGGCTTCGACATGGACCTGGGCGGGGACGACATCACGTCCGTCCAGTACCAGAACGCGAACAACTCCGTCCGGGTCAACGACGAGTTCATGAAGGCCGTGGAGGGCGGCCGGCAGTTCGGGCTGCGTGCCCGGATGACCGGCGAGGTCATCGAGCAGGTCGACGCCAAGTCGCTGTTCCGCAAGATGGCCGAGGCGGCCTGGGCCTGTGCCGACCCCGGCATCCAGTACGACGACACCATCAACCACTGGCACACGTCGCCGGAGAGCGGCCGCATCACCGCGTCCAACCCGTGCAGCGAGTACATGCACCTGGACAACTCCAGCTGCAACCTCGCCTCGCTCAACCTGATGAAGTTCCTGCGCCACGACGACGAGGGGCACCAGACCTTCGACGCGGCGCGCTTCGCCAAGGTCGTCGAGCTGGTCATCACCGCGATGGACATCTCCATCTGCTTCGCGGACTTCCCGACCGAGAAGATCGGCGAGACCACCCGCGCCTTCCGCCAGCTGGGCATCGGCTACGCGAACCTGGGCGCGCTGCTGATGGCGACCGGCCACGCGTACGACTCGGACGGCGGCCGCTCGCTGGCCGGCGCCATCACCTCCCTGATGACCGGCACGTCCTACAAGCGGTCGGCCGAACTGGCCGCGGTGGTCGGCGCGTACGACGGCTACGCGCGCAACGCGGACGCGCACAACCGCGTCATGAAGCAGCACTCCGACGCCAATGCGACGGCCAAGCGGGTGGACGACCTCGACACCCCGGTGTGGGCGGCGGCCACCGAGTCGTGGCAGGACGTCATCCGACTCGGCGAGAAGAACGGTTTCCGCAACGCCCAGGCATCGGTGCTCGCCCCCACCGGCACCATCGGCCTGATGATGGACTGCGACACCACGGGCGTGGAGCCCGACCTGGCGCTGGTCAAGTTCAAGAAGCTGGTCGGCGGCGGCTCGATGCAGATCGTGAACAACACGGTCCCCGTGGCACTCAAGCGCCTCGGCTACCAGGAGGAGCAGGTCGAGGCGATCGTCGCCCACATCGCCGAGCACGGCAATGTGATCGACGCGCCCGGCCTGAAGACCGAGCACTACGAGGTCTTCGACTGCGCCATGGGCGACCGGGCGATCTCCGCCATGGGCCACGTCCGGATGATGGCCGCGGCCCAGCCGTTCCTGTCGGGCGCCATCTCCAAGACGGTCAACCTGCCGGAGTCCGCGACCGTCGAGGAGGTCGAGGAGGTCTACTACGAGGGCTGGAAACTCGGCCTGAAGGCCCTCGCGATCTACCGCGACAACTGCAAGGTCGGCCAGCCGCTGTCGGCGAAGAAGAAGCAGGACACCAAGGTCGACACCGCCGCGGAGGCGCAGGCTCCCGTCCAGGTCGAGAAGGTCGTCGAGTACCGCCCGGTCCGCAAGCGTCTGCCCAAGGGCCGCCCGGGGATCACCACCTCCTTCACCGTCGGTGGCGCCGAGGGCTACATGACGGCCAACTCCTACCCGGACGACGGCCTCGGCGAGGTCTTCCTGAAGATGTCCAAGCAGGGCTCGACCCTCGCGGGCATGATGGACGCCTTCTCGATCGCCGTCTCCGTCGGCATGCAGTACGGAGTCCCGCTGGAGACCTACGTCTCGAAGTTCACCAACATGCGCTTCGAGCCGGCCGGCCTCACCGACGACCCGGACGTGCGGATGGCGCAGTCCATCGTGGACTACATCTTCCGCCGCCTGGCACTGGACTTCCTGCCGTTCGAGACCCGCTCCGCGCTGGGCATCCACTCCGCCGAGGAGCGCCAGCGGCACCTCGACACCGGTTCCTACGAGGCCGGTGAGGACGACGTCGACGTCGAGGGCCTGGCCCAGTCCGCGCCGCGCCACGTGGAGGTCGCCAAGCCGCTGTCGGCGGCCAAGCCGGCGGCCGCGGTCCCGGCGCCCAAGGAGGCCCACAACTCCACCGAACTGCTGGAGATCCAGCTCGGCCTGAATGCCGACGCCCCGCTGTGCTTCTCCTGCGGCACGAAGATGCGGCGCGCCGGGAGCTGCTACCTCTGCGAGGGCTGCGGTTCGACCAGCGGCTGCAGCTGAGCACGCTGATTCCCGGTTGAGACCGGGTGGCTGACCGGCCGGGCGGCGCCGCGTGACGTGGTGCCGCCCGGCCGGTCGCGTTCTTCCCCCGGTCCTGGCAGGCGCGTGCCGGTTGCGACGTTCGGGTGAACATCGGGGAGGCGGTGTTTCGCGCGTCAAGGGGGCGAGGGGAATAGCTCCGGAGGAAGGGCGATTGATTCCGGACGAAGATCGATTCGTGCCCGCGGGAGCCGTGCACGTGCAAGGGGGAAGACCATGTCAGATGTGGACATTCGTTACGTCGGCGGGCCCACGGCGGTCGTGGAGGTCGGAGGGCTGCGCCTGCTCACCGACCCGACGTTCGACGAGCCGGGGGAGTACCCGATCGGCGCGCGGGCGCTGGTGAAGACGGCGGGTCCGGGCGTGGCACCGGCCGAGATCGGGCCGCTCGACGCGGTGCTGCTGTCGCACGACCAGCATCCGGACAACCTCGACCGGGCAGGGCGGGCGCTGCTGGCCGAGGTCCCGCTGGTGCTGAGCACGCGATCCGCGCACGACCGGGTGGTCGGCCCGGTGCGCGCCCTGGGCAACTGGGAGCACATCGACCTGCCGCGCCCGGACGGAGGCGTGCTGCGGGTCACCGGCGTGCCGGCGCAGCACGGACCGGACGGCAGCGAGAAGCTGGTCGGTGAGGTCACCGGTTTCGTCCTGTCGGGCAGCGGCTTGCCGACGGTCTACATCAGCGGGGACAACGCTTCGCTCGACGTGGTGCGGGCCGTCGCCGACCGCTTCGGTCCCTTCGACGTGGCCCTGCTCTTCGCCGGGGCGGCCCGCACCGCGCTGGTGCCGGACGGCACGCTCACCCTCACGAGCGCGCAGGCGGCGGAGGCGGCCGCGATCCTGGAGGCCCGGCAGGTGGTGCCGCTGCACTTCGAGCAGTGGGCGCACTTCACGCAGGATGGCGTCAGCGTCGAGGCGGAGTTCGCCGCAGCGGGTCTCGCGGACCGCCTGCACCGGTTGGGACCGGGCGCCTCCGTCGCGCTGTGAGCGCTCCCTCGCGGTGCCGGAATGGATCGGGTGAGGTGCCCGACGCCACTACGATGGCGCGGTGTTGGTCAAGTGGATGCGCTGCGGGGTCGTCGATCGACCGGGGTTCGACCGGGGACAGCGCCGATGGGTGGCGCTGCGCCAGCAGCCGGGGTTCCTCGGCCAGGGCGGAGGGTGGAGCCGAGCCCAGCCGGGAGTCGCGCACCTGTTCGGCTTCTGGGACGACCGGCGCTCGTACGACGCCTTCATGGCCGGTCCGCACGACGGCGTCGCCGCCGCGCAGCAGGGCACGTACGAAATGCTCGCGGTGCGGCTGTTCGAGCACCGGCTGGATGTGAAGGTCGGTTTCGAGCCACTCTTCGCCGACACCGATCTGCTCAGAGTCGCGCTGTGCAAGGTGCGGCCGGAGCGCGTCGACCACTTCACGCAGATGCAGGAGCGGGTGTGGAACCCGGCCATGGCCGGGTCGCCCGGGATGCTGCGCGGGGCCTTCGGCCGGGGCGAGACGGACGACTTCCTGGTGCTGTCGATGTGGGACTCCGCCACGGAGCACGGCAAGTACCGGGAAGGGGCCGTGGAGCGGCTGTCCGAGCGTGCCGGGCTGGACGCCGATGTGCTCTCCGTGGCCGGCGACGTGGTGGACGTGGTGCAGGCATGGACGGTCTGAGCGGGGACGCCGATCCGGTCGGCACCGGCCACGGCGTCCGGGCATCCGGTCGGCGCGGCTCGGTGGCGGAAAGGCGTCGTGGTGGCGAGCGCAATAGGCTGGCCGGTATGGGACGCCCTCACCGCATCGTGCTCATCCGGCACGGCGAGTCCCAGGGCAATGAGGACGACAGCATCTACGAAAGGGTGCCCGACCATGCCCTGGAGTTGACCGCCGACGGCCGAAGGCAGGCCGCGACGGCGGGCGCCCGGCTGCGCGCGGTGTTCGGTGGGGAGCGGGTGCAGGCGTTCGTCTCCCCGTACCGGCGGACCTGGCACACCTACGAGGAGTTGGGCCTGGACCCGGCGCTGGCCACGGCGCGCGAGGAGCCCCGGCTGCGGGAGCAGGACTGGGGCAACTGGCAGGACCAGGAGGACATCCAGCGCCAGCGCAAAGCCCGAGACGCCTATGGCCACTTCTTCTACCGGTTCGCGATGGGGGAGAGCGGCGCCGACGTCCACGACCGGGTGGGCGCGTTCCTGGAGACCCTCTACCGCGCCTTCGACAAGCCGGACTTCCCTCCGAACGTGCTGCTGGTCACGCACGGGCTGACGATGCGGCTGTTCTGCATGCGCTGGTTCCACTGGACGGTCGAGGAGTTCGAGACGCTGTCCAACCCGTCCAACGCCGAGACCCGCATGCTGCTGCTGCAGCCCTCCGGCCGCTACATCCTGGACCGGCCGTTCGAGCGGTGGGGAACCCCCGGCCCGCCCGGCGGCGGGTTGCAGTGAGCGCGGGTTCGGTGCCGCACGGCCGAACCCGGCCGACCTCTCCCGCGCCCATGCCTGGTGCCGTGACCGCGCCCCGTCCCCGTTCGCCGCGACCTCACCCGGACGCCAGCCGCGCCGCTCCGCCCAGGAAGCACGCGAACGCCGCGGCGGCCGCCCAGGTCCGTACGTTGTCCAGCCGCTCCCACCGGCGGATCACCGCCTGCCAGCCGTGCGGCGGTGCGCCGGCGCTCCATGCGAGGACACCCGCGTTGATCGGCACGGTTCCGGCGAAGGTGGTCACCGTCCATAGGAGGAGGGCGGCCATTCCCGCGCACTGGAAGTCGAAGCCGCGGCCTCCGGCGTTCCCCACGGTGGCGGCCATGGCGGTCGCGAGCGTCGGGACGTAGACGGCGGGAACCGCGATGCGCAGGCTCCGGATGAGCGCCTGCCGGAGCTCGATGTGCTGCTGGTCGGCCAGCACGGCGAGCGGCCGCCGCACCCCGCAGCGGACCGCGTACTCGGCTCCGGCCAGCAGGCCGGCGAAGAAAATGCTGACGAACGCGACGACGTTCACGGGGCTCCTCTCGACTTCCCTTCCGCCCCGGCACCCGGAAAGCGGGGCGAGCGGTGGAGCATATTTACTGTGACTAGAAAAATACAGTAACAGAAAAATTCTGGACGCCGGACTATCCTGCCGTCATGAGTGCGCGAACGGTGGACTGGGCGGCGCTGCGCGCGTCGCGGCAGGTGGATGCCGCCGGTACCGAGGGTCTGCGCGAGCGCAAGAAGCGGTTGATGCGGCAGCGGCTCTCGGATGTGGCGACCGAGATGTTCGTCGAGCGGGGCTTCGACGCGGTGCGCGTCTCGGAGATCGCCGATGCGTGCGGAGTGTCCGAGAAGACGGTCTTCAACTACTTCCCGACCAAGGAGTCGCTGGTCCTGGACCTGCCGGATGCCACGATGGCCGCGCTGCGCACCGGCCTGGCCGACCCGGGCGTCCCGGTGGTCGAAGCGATGCTGCGCATCCTGGCCGACGAACTCGGCGCCATGACGGCCTGGTTGGACACGCAGGACGACCCGGCGGGGGCCGTCGCCGCGATGGGGCGGTTCGGCGCCCTGATCCGGGCCACGCCGGCACTGCGTGCCCATCAGCGGGACATGACCGACCAGTTGATCGCCGCGGCCGCCCGGACACTGGCAGCACGAGCCGGCGCCGGTCGGGACGACCCGGAGCCGTGGATCGCCGCGACCGCCCTCCTCGGCCTGTGGCAGGTCCAGCATCGCGCGCTGCGTACGCACATGGACGCCACCCTCACGCCCGAGTCGATCAGGGCGGCGGTCACCGCCGACGTTCGCCGCGCCGCCCGGCTCCTCGACGCCGGGCTGGCCGGATTCCCGCGGACTCCCGACGCGCGGACGACAGACCCGCGCCCGACAGACCCGCGCCCGATCGACCCGCGGCCGACCGACGAGCAGCCCCGTACGGAGCCTGCCGACGGCCCTGCTTAGGTCGCGTGCCGCGCCGCCACGAGCCGCGGCCCTGCCCGCCGCCAGCCCGCCGTACGTCCTCCCGTCGACGGGCGCCGACCCGTACGATCCCCTGGCGCCGGGCCGGGCGGTCAGTACGATGCGTCAGATGAAAGCGAAGGTTCCGACGCCATGATTCCCGAGCCTGCCCCTGGTCCCGGCCGGGCCGATTCCGCCGCCGCCCCGACCCCCGACTCCGGCCGCCTGGCGCGTGCCACGGCCAGCCTGCGCGGGCTGGCGGTCGGCGACGCACTCGGGTCGCAGTTCTTCGTTCCGGCCAACTACCCCGCCCTCCAGAGCGGCGAGCTGCCGCCGGGCCCGTGGGCGTGGACGGACGACACGGAGATGGCGTGTTCGGTCCTGGCGGTGCTCGCGTCGCACGGCCGGATCGACCAGGACGCGCTCGCGTGGTCCTTCGCGGAGCACCATGACTTCGACCGCGGCTACGGCCCCGCCGTGAACCGGATGCTGCGGCTGGTCCGCCAGGAGGGCGCCGACTGGCGCGAACTCGCCGCCGGGCTGTTCAACGGGCAGGGCTCGTGGGGCAACGGGGCGGCGATGCGGATCGCGCCGCTGGGCGCCTGGTACGCGGGCGACCCCGAGCAGGCCACCCACCAGGCCGAGATCTCCGCCTACACCACCCACCAGCACCGGGAGGCCGTGGCCGGCGCGATGGCGGTCGCCGCCGCTGCCGCGCTCGCCGCCGACCCCGCGGGGCCCGGCGACCCGGACGCGCTCCTGGGCACGGTGCTGGACCTGGTGCCGCGCAGCGCCGTGCACGCCGGCATCCGACGGGCCCGCGACATGCTGGACTACGCCGACGTGGCGACCGTCGCAGCGGTGCTCGGCTGCGGCCGACGCACCAGCGCCCACGACACGGTGCCCTTCACCCTGTGGGCTGCCGCACGCCACCTGGACGACTACGAGCGGGCGTTCTGGACCACCGCGCGGGCCGGCGGCGACGTGGACACCAACTGCGCGATCGTCGGCGGCATCATCGCCGCCCGCCCCGGCGGCGAACCGCCCGCCACCTGGACACGGCGGACCGAACCGCTGCCGGAGTGGGCCGCAGTGGCCTGATCGCGACGCGCGTGCTGCCTGCAACCGGCGGGCACGCGCCGTCCGTTCGTGCCGCCCGGTGCCGCCGATCACCCCTCTACAGGCGGGCCGTTGCCGAGAGGTAGGCTGAGTGCGTCATGCCGTACGTACCGCCCACCCACACCGTCGAGCGTTCGATGCGCGCCACCCTCGGCGTACGCACCGTCGCTGGTGTGGACGAGGTGGGGCGTGGCGCGTGGGCCGGGCCGGTCACGGTGTGCGCGGCGGTCACCGGACTGCGCCGCCCGCCCGAGGGCCTGACCGACTCCAAACTGATCACTCCCAAGCGGCGGACCAAAATGGCCGCTCTCCTCGCCGACTGGGTGACGTCCTACGCGCTCGGCCACGCCTCGCCCGAGGAGATCGACAGCCTCGGCATGACGGCGGCCCTGCGGCTGGCGGCGGGACGCGCCCTGGAGGCGCTGCCCGAGCGGCCGGACGCGGTCATCCTGGACGGCAAGCACAACTACCTGGGCGGGCCCTGGCAGGTGCGGACGGTCATCAAGGGCGACCAGTCATGTGTCGCGGTGGCCGCCGCGTCCGTGATCGCCAAGGTGCGGCGCGATGCCGCGATGGCCGAACTCGGCGCGGAATACGCCCCGTTCGCCTTCGGGGACAACGCCGGGTATCCGTCACCCGTGCACCGTGCGGCACTCGAGGAACTCGGTCCGACCGCGCAGCACCGGCTGTCCTGGTCGTATCTGGACGCGATGCCGCGGTGGCAGCACCTCAAGAAGGTGCGGGACGACGCAGACACAGGGGAACAACTCGGTTTCGATTTCTGATTGGGGAGCCACCCCCCGCTGCGCATTCACAGCTCGTTTGATAGACATCAACTCATGCCTCTCACCCCCGAGGAGCCTCAGATTCACGAGAGCGTCCCGGGTCCCCGCACTGCTCCGGCCGCCGGCCGGAATGCGTCGACCCCCCGTCCAGTCCCCGGCCCGCCGCGACCTGCGGCACCGCGCCCCGCGCCGTCGAGGGAAGCAGCCGCCGCGGGCGTCGGTCCCGGCCGTCCCGGTCCCAACCGGCCCGCGGGCAAGGCCGGACCAGCGGCTCCGGCCGCGCCGCCCGCCGCCGTGCCCGCGCAGCGTTCCACCGACGGCACGTCCGCCCAGATCCAGCTCATCCCCGCTCCGGAGGCAGGCGCGATCGACGCGGCCGACGAAACGGTTGACCTGCTGCTGGACACCGGCCGTGCCCCCGGCGAGATCCTGGTGCTGACCGCCGGCGAGCAGCATCCCTGGGCCGCCCACGAGCTGTCCTTCGGCGAGGCGTCCTACTGGGCCCAGCACGACGCGGCCGACGACGTGTTCTACGCCGACATCCGCGCCACCCGTGCCACCGGCCGCCCGGTCGTGGTCGTCGCGCTCAACGGCGGTGACGACGAGGGGATGTCGCGCGCGCTGGCGGAGGCGCTGGCCCGCGCCGGTGTGCTGCTGATCGTGTGCGGCGACCCGGCCCGGACCAACGGGTTGCTCGGCGCCACCGCCTGACCGAGGGCCTGGGCGGTTCGCGGCCCGGCGGCCGGACATCCGGCCGCCGGGCCTGGCCGCCGCGCTGCCGCGACGCGGCCGCCGGTGAACGCGCGGGTTCGCCGCGAAGGCGGTCACCCGGGCTTGTGCCGCGAAGGCGTTCGCCCGACAGGGCGGTCAGCGCACGGCGGCCTGGCGCCCGGCCAGCGGCGACCCGTTCGGGAGCGGGGCGTGCGCCGGCGGGTTCGTCCGCAGCGCAGTCGCCGAGCGGGCGTTGGGCGTACGGCCGGCGCGGCTTTCGCCGATGACGTTCCACCCGTCGTCGGTGAGGGTGACGTAGGACCCGCAGCGCAGCCCGTGCAGCGTGCAGGCGTCGCGCAGGCCCCACATCCAGGCGCCGTCCTCCGCGGTCCACTCCGGACCGCCGTCCCGGCAGACCATGAGGACCGCGACCCGCACCGGGTGGCGCAGTCGCAGGTCGTGGGGGATGACCCGGCGCAGGTGGGAGAGCAGGGCGTTGCGGCGTTCCCAGCCGTCCAGGACTCCGCCGCGACCGGTGAACGAGGCACTGGCCCTGATCCGTCCGTCCGGGTCGTAGACCGCGACCACGGCGGTCGCCGGGGTGGGCAGATGCCTGGCGTGCAGGTCCTTGATGACGTCGCGCGGGCTGGCCAGCATCGGCACTCCGCTGCCGGCCCACTCGGCCGGCTCGACGCTGCGCGACACCCGGGGGGAACCGGCGGACGAGGTCTCAGGAACGAACCCGATGGTCACGGTCCTCCCTTCACGGATGCACCCGTAGACCGGGCGCGGGCGCACGCCGGTCAAGGGGCTCGGAGAGCCGATCGGGAATCCACCGCCAATTCTTCCTCTCGTACTGCCATGCGGCAACGGGCAATTGGTGGCAACGACCGGTATGGCAGTGTCCGCCGGATAGATCCCATCCGGCCGATCGACCCGGTCCGACACCCGCCGGGACCAGCGCGAACGCGGCGGCGGCCCCGGTGCGCCGCGGCGATCTCCCGCTGTCGGGCCCCGGCGGGCCGGTCGGGGCCGGAGCGCGTCGCCGGGGCGTGGGATTGGGACGTTGTCGGTGTTGTGGGGTTGCATGGGGACATGAGCAACCAGGAGCTGCGTGCGGAAGCCGATGCGATCCTTGCCGAGCTGGTGGGCGGCCCGGAGGGTTCGGCGCGGCTGCGGGAGGACCAGTGGCAGGCGGTGGCGGCGCTGGTGGAGGAGCGCCGGCGTGCGCTGGTGGTGCAGCGCACCGGCTGGGGCAAGTCGGCGGTGTACTTCGTCGCCACGGCGCTGCTGCGCCGGCGCGGGTCCGGCCCCACGGTGATCATCTCGCCGCTGCTGGCGCTGATGCGCAACCAGGTCGAGGCGGCCGCGCGCGCCGGCATCCAGGCGCGGACCATCAACTCGGCCAACCCGGAGGAGTGGGAGACGATCTACGCAGAGGTCGAGCGCGGGGAGACGGACGTCCTCCTGGTGAGTCCCGAGCGGCTCAATTCGGTCGACTTCCGTGATCAGGTGCTGCCCAAGCTCGCGGCCACGACCGGTCTGCTGGTGGTCGACGAGGCGCACTGCATCTCCGACTGGGGCCACGACTTCCGCCCCGACTACCGCCGGTTGCGGGCCATGCTCGCCGAGCTGCCGGCGGGCGTGCCGGTACTGGCGACCACCGCGACCGCCAACGCGCGCGTGACCGCGGACGTGGCCGAGCAGTTGGGCACCGGAGGCGGTGAGGCGCTGGTGCTCCGGGGCACGCTCGAACGCGAGAGCCTGCGGCTGGGCGTCGTCCGGCTGCCGGACGCCGCGCACCGGCTGGCCTGGCTCGCCGAGCACCTGGACGAACTGCCGGGCTCGGGAATCATCTACACGCTCACCGTGGCCGCGGCCGAGGAGGCCACCGCGTTCCTGCGGCAGCGGGGCTTCGAGGTGGCCTCGTACACCGGGAAGACGGAGAACGCCGAGCGCCTGCAGGCCGAGGTCGACCTGCAGGAGAACCGGGTCAAGGCCCTGGTCGCGACGTCGGCGCTGGGCATGGGCTACGACAAACCCGACCTGGGTTTCGTGGTCCACCTCGGCTCGCCCTCCTCGCCGATCGCCTACTACCAGCAGGTGGGCCGTGCGGGGCGCGGGGTGGCGCACGCCGACGTGCTGCTGCTGCCCGGCAGGGAGGACGAAGCCATCTGGCGCTACTTCGCCGACACCGCCTTCCCGCCGGAGGCGCAGGTCCGGCAGACCCTCGCGGCCCTCGCCGAGGCGGGGCGTCCGCTGTCCGTGCCGGCCCTGGAAGCCGCGGTGGACCTCCGGCGCGGCCGGCTGGAGACGATGCTGAAGGTGCTGGACGTCGACGGCGCGGTCAAGCGGGTGAAGGGCGGCTGGGCGGCGACGGGCGCGGAGTGGGCGTACGACGAGGAGCGCTACGCGTGGGTGGCCCGGCAGCGTTCGGCCGAGCAGCAGGCCATGCGCGACTACGTGAGCACGCCCCGGTGCCGGATGGAGTTCCTGCGCCGGCAGCTGGACGACGAAGGGGCGGTCCCTTGCGGCCGTTGCGACAACTGCGCGGGGGCGTGGGTCGATTCCTCGGTCTCGGCCGGGGCGTTGACGGGGGCGGCGAAGGAACTGGACCGTCCCGGGGTGGAGATCGAACCCCGCCGGATGTGGCCGACGGGGATGGCCGCGCTCGGCATCGACCTCAAGGGGCGCATTCCGGCCAAGGAGCAGTGCTCGGCCGGGCGCGCGCTGGGCAGGCTGTCGGACATCGGCTGGGGCAACCGGCTGCGGCCGTTGCTGGCCGAGGACGCGCCCGACGGACCCGTGCCCGACGAGGTCCTGCGGGCCGCCGTGGCCGTTCTCGCCGACTGGGCCCGCTCTCCCGGCGGCTGGGCGACGGACGCCCCGGACGCTTCGGCCCGGCCGGTCGGGGTCGTCGCCGTCCCGTCGCTGGCCCGCCCGCAACTGGTCGGCTCCCTTGCCGAGGGGATCGCGAACGTCGGCCGCCTCCCCTTCCTGGGCAGCCTGACGTACACCGGGGCGAGCGGGGCGCACGCGGCACGTCGCAGCAACTCCGCCCAGCGGTTGCGGGCGCTGTCCGGCGCGTTCACCGTCTCCGAGGAGCTGGCCGCTGCCCTGGCGAGCGCTCCGGGGGCCGTTCTGCTGGTGGACGACTCCACCGACTCCGGGTGGACCCTCGCGGTCGCTGCGCGCTTGCTGCGTCAGGCGGGCAGCGGTGAGGTGCTTCCGTTGGTCCTCGCTGCGGCAGGCTGACCTGGGGCTGGGGCTGGGGCTGGTGCCGGGTGCCGGGCGTTCGGGATGAGTGCTGGGGGTTGAGCCCTGAGGGCCGGGCGTTGGGCCTGGTACGTGTCCGGTCGTGGGTGCGTCGGGTCCTGCCTGCGTTGTCCACAGCCGAACGGGTGATCTCCCGCGGGAGAGCCGTTCCATGCGTCATCGTCGAGTCATGACACAGAGCGACGAAATTCAGCACGGACAGTCATCGGATGGGCCGATGGAGGTCAAGGTCACGCTGCGCGGCCCGGGCGAACTCGCGGACGCGCTGCCCTATCTGCTCGGCTTCCAACCGACGGACAGCCTGGTCCTCGTGGCACTGCACGGGGAGCACGGCCGCTTCGGCGGGAGGCTGCGGGTGAGCCTGCCGGAGAATCCGGCGGACTGGTCGGTCAGCGCCGGGCATCTCGCCGAGTGCCTGGTGCGAAACAGCACCCGCCGCGGCGGACACCCCGACGCGGTCGTGGTCTTCCTCTGCCAGGACCCGTCCGAGGGCGAGCGGCCGTCGGACGTGATGGAGCGGCTGCGGCCTCTCGCCCAGCGACTGCGGGTCGCCTGCGGGGAGTTGGACGTGCCGGTGGTGGAGGCGCTGTGCGTGTCGGCCGGGCGCTGGTGGTCCTACTGCCTGCCGGACCGCGCACCGTCACCGGCCGAGGGCACCGCTCTTCCGCCGCCGGGCAGCACCGCCATGGCCGCCACTGCCGCATACGCGGGGCTTCCGACTCCCGGCTCGCTGCGGGACATCGAGGCCCGGCTCAGGCCGGCGGCGGTCCGCGACCACCAGCGGGAGATCGCGCTGGACATCGCCTGCGCCGAGGTGCTGCCGCGGATGCTGGCCGACAACCGCGTCGAGGAGACGCGTCGCCGCACACTCGGGCTGGCCCGCGCGGCGCTGGAGCGGCTCCGGGCCGTGCCGCGGCTCGATGACGCGGTCAGGTCCGACGAGCAGGACGACGCGCTGCTGGCCGACGACGAGGCGGCCACCGTGATCCTCGGCCTCCAGGACAAGGCCGCCCGCGACCGCGCCGCGGAGTGGGCGGAGCCCGGGCAGGCGGACGCGGCCGTCCGGTTGTGGCGGGCGCTGGCTCGCCGCTGCGTCGGGCCGTATCAGGAGCACGCGGTCGCGCCGCTCACCCTCACCGGTTGGGTCGCATGGTCGACGGGGGACGAGGCCGAGGCCCGCGTCGCCCTGCGGATGGCGCTCGACCTCGATCCGAACTACACGTTCGCCCGGCTGTTGCACACCTCCGTCAACGAGGGCTTGGACCCTGAGCTGCTGCGGCGCACCCTGCGCCAGGAACGGCGCAAGCGTGTGCTCGGCAGGGCCGCCACCCGCCGCGGGCCGACCGGCGCTGCGGGCCGAGGTCCCGACCCTCGCGCGCCGAGGGACCGCCGTGCCCGGACCCGCCGGTGACCGCCCTCATGACCCGCGTACAGCTCCGGCGCACGGGACGGGTGGACGCCGAGGGGCGCGCACGAGGGCTTCCGCGGGGTGGTGCGTGTGGCGGTCGGGGAGTGTGGGACGCCAGGGGCGGTGGCTGGGAATTGACGCCACCTGATCGTCAAGAGAGTCGATCGGGCTGTTTATCGTCAGGGAGACGACTAAGATCGCGTCATGTCGCCCTACGACCCGTCGGCCTTCCCGCCCTTCGCCGTCACCGTCGACCTGGTGGTGCTCACGGTGCGACATCACGCGCTGTGTGCGCTCTCGGTGCGCAGGGGCGAGCCTCCGTTCCAGGGCCGGTGGGCGCTGCCTGGTGGTTTCGTCCGCGACGACGAGGACCTCTCGCAGGCGGCGGCCCGCGAGTTGGCCGAGGAGACGGGGCTGCGCGCCCAGAACGGCGCCCATCTGGAACAGCTCGCCACCTATGGCGATCCGCAGCGCGACCCGAGGATGAGGGTGGTCAGCGTGGCGCACCTCGTGCTCGCGCCGGACCTGCCGGCGCCTCGCGCCGGCGGCGACGCGCGCAGTGCCCGGTGGGCACCGGTCGGCACGCTGCTGGCGGAGAACGGTCAGGACCACCCGGGCGACGCGGCCCCGCTCGCCTTCGACCACGGGCGCATCCTCGCCGACGGTGTCGAGCGGGCCCGGTCGAAGATCGAGTACTCCTCGCTGGCCACGGCCTTCTGCCCTCCCGAGTTCACCGTCGGGGAGCTGCGGCGGGTGTACGAAGCGGTGTGGGGGGTGGCGCTCGACCCGCGCAACTTCCATCGCAAGGTGACCGGGACGGTCGGCTTCCTCGTGCCGACCGGAGGCACGACGACCCGTCAGGGCGGGCGCCCGGCACAGTTGTTCAGGGCCGGGGGTGCGGCGCTGCTCAATCCGCCGATGCTCCGACCAGAGGTGTAATTTCGGGGCTTTTGTCCGTTTTATTGGGTATTTCAGCGCTATGGTGTTGGAGTGATCCAGGCCATCGGACTGACCAGCTTGTCCCGTCGCAACACCCCGCCTGCCGTCGCCGACCTGACCTTCGAGGTGCGGGAGGGCGAGGTGACCGGCCTGCTCGGACCGGCCGGCTCGGGCAAGTCCACCGCGCTGCGCCTGCTGCTGGGGGTGCAGTCGGGCCGCGGCGCCACCCTCGTCGACGGTCGCCCGCTGCACGAACTGGCCCGCCCCGCCCACGAGATCGGTGCCGTGCTCGGCGACGTCCCCGGGCACCCCCGCCGCAGTGCCCGCGGCCACCTGCGCATGCTCTGCTCCGCCTACGGACTGCCGCTCGCGCGCGCCGACGAGGTCCTCGAGGCGGTCGGCCTGGACGCGGTGGCGCACGAGCGGCTCGACACGCACTCGCTCGGCATGGACCGCCGGCTGGGCTTCGCCGTCGCGTTGCTCACCCGTCCGCGCGCCCTGATCCTGGACGACCCCGCCCACGGTCTGCTGCCGCGCGAGGCCGCCTGGGTCCATGAACTGGTGCGCCGGCACGCTGCGGAAGGCGGCGCCGTCCTGCTCGCCGGCCGGGACGCCGGCGCGCTGGCCCGTACGTCCGACCGCGTGCTCGCGCTGGACGGCGGCCGGCTGGTGGCCGACGAGGCCGCGGCGCAGTTCGCGCGCAGCCGGCTGCGTCCTTACGTGGCGGTGCGGTCGCCCTACGCCCAACGGCTGGCCGAACTGCTCAGCGACGACGGCGCCGAGGTGGTCGCCGCGAGCGGCAGTCGTATCGCGGTGTACGGCACGACGTCCGCGGTGGTGGGGGAGACCGCCTACCGGCACGGCATCCTGCTGCACGAGCTGGCCGACACCAGTGCCGACCGGCTCGACCGGGACCGGGCCGAGGCCGATCCGGAGGAGGCGGCCGTGCCGCGGCAGCGGACCGAGGCCCGGCGGTCGCGACGCATCGGGCGCCGTCCTGGCCCGGTCCGCCCGATCGGGTACGAGGCTCGTCGCGCCTTCGGCGTGCGCACACCCTGGCCCGCGGTGTTCGGCGCGCTGCTGTGCTCGGCGCTCGGCGCGGTGCTGATCGCCCGGACCGGAGTGGCGCACAGCTCGGCCCTGCACATGCTGTCGGGCTGGGCGCCTGAACTACCGCTGCCGGCGGCGGCGATCGGGGCCGGACTGCTCGGCGCGCTCAGCTACGGCCAGGAGTTCCGCTACCCGGCACTCGGGCCAGGCCATGGCCCCGAGCCCCGCAGCCCCCGCCTGCTCGGCGCCAAACTCGTGGTCGGTGCGGTGACGGCGTTGCTGCTCGCCGCGGCGGCCACCGCCGTCGACGTCGCCACCCTCAGGCTGCTCGTCCCCCGCGGTCATGCACCGGACCCGCTCGCCCACCCCGCCGCGCTGGCCGGCTGCGCCGCGCTCGCGGTCGGGTGCTGCTGGGCCGGGGTGCTGGCGGCGGCGGTCTTCCGCACCACCGCGCTCGGAGTGTCCGCGGTGCTCGCGGTGCCGCTGCTCGCCGTACCAGCCGTGCGCGCGCTGCTCGGTGGGCCGCAGGCAAGGGAACTCGGTGACGCCGGCGAGGCGTTGTGGTCGGTGGTGAGCGGCGTGTCCCAGGGTGGCGGGGGCGTGAGCGGCGCGCTGCGCTTCGTCGGCCAACCCCTTTTCCTGGGGCTGGCGTTGTCACTCACCGTGCTGGTCGGCGCTTTCACGGCAAGCGCGTTGCGCGGGCGGCGGCAGGAGCGGCGGTCAACTGCCGTGTCCACCGGAGCAAGTGCGCCGCTCCCTGGCGAGGATGGGTGAATCCTCCAGAAAAAACGTCAATTATCAGGTGATGAGTGCTCACCCTTTCGTGTGCTTTTCAGCAAAGCCCTCAAGGCCGGGTTCGGCATCGCCGACAAAGGATGCGTGAGTACCCTTGCGCATTCCATGATGACCGCGGCCCGTTCCGCCGACTCCGGTATCGCCGGTTCGGGCGAGCTCGATCGCTATCCGTACACCGATGCCCCCGGCACCGAACGCCCCGGGCTCCACGCCTGGGAAGGCGTGGAACCTGACATGAGCCGGGTCGGCCGCCGCGCCGGAGGCAGCCGCGGCCGTGGTCTGCACGGCCAACTCGTCCAGCAGCTCGGTCAGATGATCGTCTCGGGCGACCTGGGCGCCGATCGCCCGCTGGTCCCCGAGGAGATCGGCCAGCGCTTCGAGGTCTCCCGCACCGTGGTGCGCGAGTCCCTGCGCGTGCTCGAGGCCAAGGGCCTCGTCAGCGCCCGGCCGAACGTCGGCACCCGGGTCCGCCCGGTCAGTGACTGGAACCTGCTCGACCCCGACATCATCGAGTGGCGCGCCTTCGGTCCGCAGCGCGACGACCAGCGCCGCGAACTGCTCGAACTGCGCGCGACCATCGAGCCGGTCGCCGCCCGGCTGGCGGCCGGCCACGGCCGCGAGGACGTCCAGCAGCGGCTGGCGGACATGGCCGAGATCATGGCCCACGCCAGCGCCCAGGGCGACTCGCTCACCTTCAGCCGGGCGGACGCAGAGTTCCACACCCTGGTGCTCCAGGTCGCGGGCAACCGGATGCTGGAGCACCTGTCCGGCATCGTGTCGGCCGCCCTGCACGTCTCCGGCGGCCTGGCCACCGGCTGCGAGCGTCCGGGGGACACCTCGGTCGGCCTGCACCACCGGATCGTGGAGGCGCTGGCCGAAGGTGACGGCGGCACCGCCGAGGCGGCCATGCGCCAGCTGCTGGCCGCGCCGACCGAGCCGGCAGCGGCGCCCGCCGCCGACCACGTGGTCCCGGCGCCCCGCGAGAAGAACTGATCGCCCCGGGAGCCGCCGCGGACCCCGATCCGGGGGTCGGCGGCGGCCCCATGTGTGCGAGATGCCCGGTTCTGGTAGATATCAGTACGTTATGGGGTGTGACTCGGGCCACGTAAGCTTGGCGTAACGCTTGGCGAGGCAGTGCGATGACTTAAGAGGTGGCCGCCGCACACGCAATGTTCAACCGAATATTCGGCGTCAGGACTGATGCCGAGTCGCTGTGCGGTACCACTCAGTCGTTCCCATCGTTCCGAGAGGTTGTTCGTGTCGGCCAGCACATCCCGTACGCTCCCGTCCGAGATCGCCGAATCCGAGTCTCTGATGGCGCTCATCGAGCAGGGTAAGGCCCAGGGCCAGATCGCCGGCGACGATGTGCGTCGGGCGTTCGAAGCGGACCAGATTCCGGCAACCCAGTGGAAGAACGTTCTGCGCAGCCTCAACCAGGTCCTCGACGAGGAGGGTGTGACGCTGATGGTGACCGCCGCAGAGGCGCCCAAGCGCACCCGTAAGAGCGTCGCAGCCAAGAGCCCGGCGAAACGTACTGCCACCAAGACGGTCGCCACCAAGACGGCGGCCCCAGCCAAGAAGACCGTAGCGCCCAAGGCCCCCGCCCCGGAGGCGGTGACCGAGGCCGAGACCACGGTGGAGCCATCGGTGGAGGCGGAGAACCCAGCCAAGAAGGCGCCCGCGAAGAAGACCGCGGCCAAGAAGACGGCTGCCAAGAAGGCCCCGGCGAAGAAGGCGACGACGAAGAAGTCCTCGGGCGACGACGCCGAGACGGACGAGTCGATCGAGGACGCCGCGCCCGGCAAGGGCGGCGAAGAGGATGCCGAGAAGCCGGAGTCCGAGAGCTTCGTGCTCTCCGACGACGACGAGGACGACGCGCCTGCCCAGCAGGTCGCCGTCGCCGGCGCCACCGCCGACCCGGTCAAGGACTACCTGAAGCAGATCGGCAAGGTCCCGCTGCTCAACGCCGAGCAGGAGGTCGAGCTCGCCAAGCGGATCGAGGCCGGTCTGTTCGCCGAGGACAAGCTCGCGGCGGCCGACAAGCTCGCGCCCAAGCTCAAGCGCGAGCTGGAGATCATCGCCGAGGACGGTCGCTGGGCGAAGAACCACCTGCTGGAGGCCAACCTCCGCCTCGTGGTCTCGCTGGCCAAGCGCTACACCGGCCGCGGCATGCTCTTCCTCGACCTGATCCAGGAGGGCAACCTCGGCCTGATCCGTGCGGTCGAGAAGTTCGACTACACCAAGGGCTTCAAGTTCTCCACCTACGCGACCTGGTGGATTCGTCAGGCGATCACCCGTGCCATGGCCGACCAGGCCCGCACCATCCGTATCCCGGTGCACATGGTCGAGGTCATCAACAAGCTGGCCCGCGTCCAGCGCCAGATGCTCCAGGACCTGGGCCGCGAGCCCACCCCGGAGGAGCTGGCCAAGGAACTCGACATGACCCCCGAGAAGGTCATCGAGGTCCAGAAGTACGGCCGTGAGCCCATCTCGCTGCACACCCCGCTCGGTGAGGACGGCGACAGCGAGTTCGGTGACCTGATCGAGGACTCCGAGGCGGTCGTGCCCGCCGACGCGGTGAGCTTCACCCTCCTCCAGGAGCAGCTCCACTCGGTCCTGGACACCCTGTCGGAGCGCGAGGCGGGCGTGGTCTCCATGCGCTTCGGCCTCACCGACGGGCAGCCCAAGACGCTGGACGAGATCGGCAAGGTCTACGGAGTGACGCGCGAGCGCATCCGCCAGATCGAGTCGAAGACGATGTCCAAGCTGCGCCACCCGTCGCGGTCCCAGGTCCTGCGGGACTACCTGGACTGACGCCCCCCGACCCGGCCTGCCCCCGGCGCTGAACCGGCGTCTGGGGCGGCCCAGGGACGGTTGCCTCTGCGGATGCGGCCTCCTGACCTGTCGATGACTCTGGGTATGCAGAGTGATTCACAGGGTCAGGAGGCCGTATGCGTTTCAGTGTCCGTACCGTCATCGCGGCGATAGTCGCGCTGCTGCCGGCTCTGGTGGTGCCGCTGGCGCTGCCCGCCACCCCGGCAGCGGCCCATGAGGTCGTCGTGGGCGGTACCCCGACCACGACCCAGCAGGAGCCCTGGGTGGTGGCCCTGTCCAGCCGCTCCCGCTTCGGCGACGACCGATCCGGCCAGTTCTGCGGCGGCGTGGCCGTCGGGGCCCGCACGGTGGTCACCGCCGCGCACTGCTTCGGCAAGGAGGCGCTGGGCGTGTCCGACTGGCAGCAGTTGCCGGATCTCAGGGTCATCGCGGACCGCACCGACCTGACCGGTGACAGCGGCGAGGAGCTCCGGCTCTCCAAGGTGTGGGTGAACCCGGACTTCGACCAGACCACCAACGCGAACGACGTCGCGGTGATCACGCTGGCGGAGCCGCTGCCCGACGGCGCGGCAATCCCGATGGCCGAACCCTCGGACACGGATTCCTACCGCCCGGGCACCCAGGCCCAGGTCTACGGCTGGGGGGACACCACCGGCAATGGTGACTACGCGTCCGCGCTGCGTACCGCGAACGTCACGGTCTTCGCCGACTCGGTGTGTGAGCAGGCGTACCCGGGCGGTAGCGTCGGCAGCTATGTGCCCGCGTCGATGATGTGCGCGGGCGCGCAGCAGGGCGGGCACGACGCATGCCAGGGCGACAGCGGCGGTCCGCTGGTCGTCGCCGGCCGGCTGGTCGGCCTGGTGTCATGGGGAAACGGCTGCGCGATGGCGGACTACCCGGGTGTGTACACGCGGGTGTCCGCGATGGAGGCGCTGATCGCACAGCACATGTGACGCAGCGCGGCGCAGGGAATCGATGGCCCGTCGCGGCGCGCCACACGGACCGTCGGCGAACCGACGGCCCTGGTGGGCGCCCGATGGGTCCGGGGGTGTACCGGTCGGCCTGAGATGTACCGGCTGGGTCTGGGACCTGACGGCGGCCCGGGAAAACCCGCGGGCGGACACCCCCTCAAGGGGTCCGTCCGCCCGCGGCTCCGAACTCGTCGCTGGTCTGAAGGCTCAGCGCTCGTCGTCTCCCGTCGACGCCGGGGTCTCGTTCAGCCGACCGGTCTCGTCCTGTATCTCGGCTGCGATCTTCTTCAGTTCGGGCTCGAACTTGCGGCCATGGTGCGCGCAGAAGAGCAGCTCTCCGCCGCTGATGAGCACGACACGCAGGTAGGCCTGAGCGCCGCAACGGTCGCAGCGGTCGCCCGCTGTCAGCGGACTCGCGGGGGTCAGAACAGTAGTCACGTCGCCTCTTCTCTAGCTCGACGAGCTGTCGTACCAGGGTCAACATCCAACCAGGCCGAAAACGTTCCCGCTGACGGCTTTTTCTCGGAACCGTCCTCGGTGTGACCGGGTGTTACCGATTGGCGGCGAATAGGAGTCAATTGCGGCGGATGTCGGGTGTGGAGCTGTTGTCCGGATCGCCCCCCGGCTGGCAACCGGGTTGTTGGAGAGGACGTGCCCGGAGCCTAAATGGTTCATGCCTCTTTGGGAACGTGACATGTGTATCACTCGCGCGGGTTATCGAACGCCTGCTCGACGAGGACTAGGATGAACCATCCAGATGCCGGGTCGCGGCAGTGTCCACCTGCCCCGCATCGGTACCCTCTCACCGACACGGCTGAATATCTTGACCGAGGAGCTGCCCGCGTGACCGCCGAAACATCCGTGCCGCCCGCCGCGCTGCTGACGGGCGCAGATCGTGACGGTTCCAATTACACCGCGCGGCACCTCCTCGTCCTCGAAGGTCTCGAGGCCGTCCGCAAGCGACCCGGTATGTACATCGGGTCGACCGACAGTCGCGGACTGATGCACTGCGTCTGGGAGATCATCGACAACTCCGTCGACGAGGCGCTGGGCGGCCACGGCGACAGGATCGAGGTCGTGCTGCACTCCGACGGGTCCATCGAGGTGCGGGACAACGGCCGCGGCATCCCGGTCGACGTCGAGCCCAAGACCGGCCTGTCCGGTGTCGAGGTCGTCATGACCAAGCTGCACGCCGGCGGCAAGTTCGGCGGCGGCTCCTACGCAGCCTCCGGCGGTCTGCACGGCGTCGGCGCCTCGGTGGTCAACGCGCTGTCCGCGCGCCTGGACGTCGAAGTGGACCGCGGCGGCCACACCCACAGCATCAGCTTCCGCCGCGGTGTCCCCGGGATCTTCACCGAGTCCGGCCCCGACGCGCCCTTCGAGCCGGCCAGCGGCGTGACCCGCACCAAGAAGATCCCGCGCACCCGCACCGGCACCAGGGTGCGGTACTGGGCCGACCGGCAGATCTTCCTCAAGGACGCCAAGCTCTCCCTGGACAACCTCCACCAGCGCGCCCGGCAGACCGCGTTCCTCGTCCCCGGCCTGACCATCGTGGTGCGCGACGAGCGCGGCATCGAGGAGGACAAGCCGGTCGAGGACGTCTTCCACTACGACGGTGGCATCAGCGAGTTCTGCGAGTACCTCGCCCCCGACAAGCCGATCTGCGACGTGCAGCGGCTGACCGGCAGCGGCACCTTCAAGGAGACCGTCCCCGTACTCGACGACCGCGGGCACATGACCCCCACCGAGGTCACCCGCGAACTCGGTGTCGACATCGCCCTGCGCTGGGGCACCGGTTACGACACCTCGCTCAAGTCGTTCGTGAACATCATCGCGACGCCCAAGGGCGGCACCCATGTGACCGGATTCGAGCGGTCGGTCGCCAAGACGGTCAACGAGGTGCTGCGCGCCACCAAACTGCTGCGCGTCGCCGAGGACGACATCGTCAAGGACGACGCGATGGAGGGGCTGACGGCGGTGGTCACCGTCCGGCTGGCCGAGCCGCAATTCGAGGGGCAGACCAAGGAGGTGCTGGGCACCTCGGCGGCGAACCGGATCGTGGCCGCCGTGGTGACCAAGGAGCTCAAGGACTTCCTGACCTCCACCCGGCGCGACACCAAGGGCCAGGCCCGGGCCGTCCTGGAGAAGGCCGTCGCCGCGGCCAGGACCCGGATCGCCGCCCGCCAGCACAAGGAGGCGCAGCGCAGGAAGACCGCGCTGGAGACCTCCTCGCTGCCCGCCAAGCTCGCCGACTGCCGCAGCGACAACGTCGAGCGCAGCGAACTGTTCATCGTCGAGGGCGACTCGGCGCTCGGCACCGCCAAGCTGGCGCGCAACTCCGAGTTCCAGGCACTCCTGCCGATCCGCGGCAAGATCCTCAACGTGCAGAAGTCCTCCGTCTCGGACATGCTCAAGAACGCCGAGTGCGGGGCGATCATCCAGGTGATAGGAGCCGGCTCCGGGCGCACCTTCGACATCGACCAGGCGCGCTACGGCAAGGTGATCTTCCTGGCCGACGCCGATGTCGACGGCGCCCATATCCGCTGCCTGCTGCTGACCCTCTTCCAGCGCTACATGCGCGCCATGGTCGAGGAGGGCCGGGTCTTCTCCGCCGTCCCCCCGCTGCACCGGATCGAGCTCGTCCAGCCCAAGAAGGGGCAGGACAAGTACCTGTACACCTACTCCGACGCGGAACTGCGCCAGACCCTCCAGGACCTCAACCGGCGCAACGTCCGCTACAAGGACAGCATCCAGCGCTACAAGGGCCTCGGCGAGATGGACGCCAATCAGCTGGCCGAGACCACGATGGACCCGCGCCACCGCACCCTGCGCCGGATCAACATCAGCGATCTCGAAGCCGCGGAGCAGGCGTTCGACCTCCTGATGGGCAACGAGGTCGCGCCGCGCAAGGAGTTCATCTCCAGTTCCGCCTCGACCCTGGACCGCGCACGGATCGACGTCTGAACCGCGGCCGTACGAGCCTCCCGCCATCCGGCACACGCGCCCGCCCGCTCCCCGTCAACGCGGGAGCGGGCGGGCGCGCGTGGTCGCGGCGAACCACTTGGCGGGGCCTGGTTCTCACTTCCGCACGCGGATCTTGGCGCAGGCGTCGGCGATGACGTCGCGATCGTGGCGTAGGACAGGTCCTTGCCCCAGCAGCCGGGGCCCTCGGCGGCTGCGTTGCCGAGTTTCGCGCCCAGTGCGGTCAGGACGGCGGCGAACTCCGCGTCCGTCCGCGCCTGGGAGGCGCCCAGTTTCAGGAGCATGGCTGTCATCCTGTCCCGCCGGCGCACCCGCGCGGTGAGGCGCGTGCGAGGCCGCGTCGGACCCGCTCGAACGGCTCGGCCGCCGGCTGGGCTCAACCCGGGCCGGCCCCTTCTCCACCCCCGGGTGGAGAACGTTTTTCAACCCACGGCTTGATCCGCTGACCAGTGGATTTCCGTAGATTCGAGGACATAGCCCATCGTCGAATCGCCCTTCGGAGGCAACTGCCATGTCCGGTCTGGTCAACGCGCTGGTGATCCTCGCGGTCATCGGGGTGGTGCTCGCCCGCCAGCTCAGGCCCCGTGCCGTCGCGGGCGGCCGGTGGTGGCTCATGCCCGCTGTTCTGCTCGTGTTGGCGATACGGGACGGAGGCGGCCTGATCGACGGGCAACATGAGCATGCCGCCGTGACCCTGCTCGCCGCGGAGTTGGTGATCGGTGCCGTGATGGGGATCGTCTGGGCCACGACCACCCACCTGTGGACCGAGTCCGACGGCCGGGTGATGGCGAAGGGCACCAAGGCGACCCTGGCGGTATGGGTGCTGGGCATAGCCGTGCGCGTGGGGCTCTACGCGGTCGCGTCCGCGGTGGGCGTGCACCAGAGCTCGTCCTCGGTGCTGCTCGCGGTCGCCGCGACACTGCTCATACGCAGCGGGGTGCTCTTCTGGCGAGCCCAGAGCCTGGGGCCGTCGTACCGTACGGTCTCATGAGCACCTGGACGTCCTGGCCCTCTCAGGAGGCGTTGTCCCGTGAGATTCGGCCACGGGCCCGGCGCAGGATCGGGCGGGGCATCCGGCTGGTGCTGGCGGCCGCCTCGATGTGGGGGATCATCGCCAGAGGCGAACTGAGCCCTTGGGCGACCCTGGGCGCGTGCCTTGGGGTGCTGGTCCTGTACGGGGTGGTGTGGTGCTACTTCCGGACCACGCTGCGGCACCGGCTGTGGCCGGCGCTGGGCATCCTCGCGCTGCTGGTGGCAGGGGGCGCCATCGCGGCGGGCCTGGACGCGACTCTTCCCGCGGTGATGCTGTGGTGTGGCTGCGCGGTGCTGGCGCTGGAGCGGCTGCCGCTGGCCGTGGGGCTTGCGGTGGCGGCGGTCGCGTTGACGGTCTTCGCGCTGTTCGACAGCGGTGACAACTGGCTGGTGACGACGCTGACCGCGCTCGGACTGTCGCTCGCGGGCTACACCGTGCGGTTGGACGCGGAGGCGCGCGGTAACACCCATCGGCTGCTCGTCCAGGAGCGGGCCGCGCGGAAGGCCGAGGCGGAGACGGCGGCGCTCGCCGAGCGGGCCAGGATCGCCCGGGAGATCCATGACGTGCTCGCGCACAGCCTGTCCGCGCAGGCCGTCCACTTGGAGGCCACCCGGCTGCTGGTCGAGCGGGGGGTGGACCGGGAGGTGGTGCTGGAGCGGGTGGTGGCGGCCCGGCGGATGGCGCGGGAAGGGCTGGCCGAGACGAGGCAGGCGCTGTCCGCGCTGCGCGGGGACATGGCGCCGGTGGAGGAGTTCCTGCGGGAACTGGTGGCGTCGGAGGGAGCACGGTTGGAGGTGGACGGGGAGCCGCGGCAGTTGCCGGCGGAGGCCGGGCTCGCGGTGCGGAGAGTCGCGCAGGAGGCGATGACGAACGTGCGCAAGCACGCGCCGGGAGCGGAAGTCGTGCTCCGCCTGGAGTACCGGCCGAAGGAGGTGGAGTTGGAGTTCCGCGACTTCGGCGGCCGATCGCCTGTGGATAACTCTTTGGGGGTCTCCGGATCGGGCTACGGTCTTCGAGGGATGCGGGAGCGCGCCGAACTGCTGGGCGGCGCGTTGGACGCCGGACCGGCAGAGGAGGGCTTCGTGGTGCGCTTGCGGGTGCCCGCGTGACGCGGGTGGTGGTCGCGGACGACCAGACGGTGGTGCGCGAAGGAATCGTGATGTTGCTGGGGCTGCTCCCCGGGATCGACGTGGTGGGAGCGGCAGGAGATGGAGAGGAGGCGGTGCGGCTGGTGGCGGAGCAGCGGCCGGACGTGGTGCTGATGGATCTGCGGATGCCCCGCTGCGACGGGGTGGAGGCGACCCGGCGGATTCGGGCGCAGCACCCGGGCACGCAGGTGGTGGTGCTGACGACGTACGCGGACGACGACTCGTTGTTCCCGGCGCTGCGGGCCGGGGCGCGGGGGTATCTGACGAAGGACGCGGGCGGGGAGGAGATCGCCCGGGCCATCGCCGATGTGACCGCGGGCCGGGCGGGGTTGTCGTCGGCGGTGCAGCGCCGGGTGCTGGATGTGCTGGCGCAGGGTGAGCGCGCGGCGGTGGGCCCGGTGCGGCAGGAGGGAGAGGAGTTGCCCGACGGGCTGACGATACGGGAGGCGGAGGTGTTGGCACTGGTGGCGGAGGGGTTGTCCAACGCGGAGATCACCGAGCGGCTGCACGTGAGCATGGCCACCGTAAAGACGCACATCAACAACCTGTTTGCCAAGACCGGGGCACGCGATCGGGCTCAGGCCGTGGGATACGCCTACCGGCACGGGATCACCTGATGGTGTGAAGGTTTCGGCTTGTTGGACCTGGATCTTCCCGCTCTGTCCATGATTGGCCGCACGGCCGACCGGCCGGTGGATCGAGGAGAGTTCGGTGGACGAGCACGGCGGGGGAGACCCGGGGACGCTGGGGGTGGACAGCCCGTGGCGGCAGACCGCGGTGGCACGGCAGTGGCTGCCGGAGCCGGATGCCGGTCCGGGCGCGGACAGAGAACAGGCCGAGGCGCCCGCGGAGGTGCCACGGGCGCCTCGCGAGGACGAGGCGGCGATCCGGGCGGCGGTGTACGTGGAGGTCCAGCGCAGCGCGACGTTCGGGGAAGTGCGGGACAGCTACCGGGGGTTCGCGTTTCCGGCGGTGGCGGCGTTTGTCACCTGGTACCTGGTCTACGTGGTGGCGGCGACCACCGCGCCGGGGCTGATGGCCCGGCGGGTGGCGGGTGAGCTGAATGTGGCGATGGTCGCGGGGCTGGCGCAGTTCGCGACGACTTTCCTCCTGACGTGGGCGTATGCGCGGCACGCGCGGCTGCGGCGGGACCGGGCGGCACTGGACCTCCGGTGGACGTTGGCCACCAGGACCGGGCAGGAGCGGGTGCGGTGACAGGGCAGTTGACGAGTCGGCCGGCGGGACAGCCGACGGGCGTGGCGTTTCTGGCGGACGGGACCGGGGATCACCAGGGGCTGGCGATCGTCCTGTTCACGGTGTTCGTGTCGGTGACGCTGGCGATCACGGCGTGGGCGGGGCGGCGGCGCACCTCGTCGGAGGAGTTCTTCGCCGGCGGGCGGCTGTTCACTCCGGCGGAGAACGGCTTCGCGATCGCCGGGGACTACATGTCGGCGGCGTCGTTCCTCGGGATCTCCGGGCTGATCGCGCTGTTCGGGTACGACGGGCTGCTGTACTCGGTCGGGTTCTTCGTGGCGTGGCTGATCGTGCTGATGCTCGTCGCCGAGCTGGTGCGGAATGTCGGGCGGTACACGCTGGCGGATGTGCTGTCGGCGCGGATGCGGCACCGGCCGGTGCGGATCGCGGCGGGGACGGCGTCGGTGACGGTGTCGATCCTGTACCTGGTGGCGCAGATGGTCGGCGCGGGCAGTCTGGTCGGGCTGCTGCTCGGCGGCACCGGGGCGGCCAGGACCTGGACGGTGATCGGGGTCGGGGCGCTGATGGTGGTCTATGTGTCGTTCGGCGGGATGCGGGCGACCACGTGGATTCAGATTGTGAAGACCGTGCTGCTGATGGGCGGGACGGTGGCGCTGACAGTGATGGTGCTGGTCAAGTTCCATGGAAACGTGGACTGGTTGCTGCGGTCGGCGGTGACGGGCAGCGGGCAGGGTGACGCGTTTCTCGCGCCGGGGCTGAAGTACGGCGCGAGCGGCACGTCGCGGCTGGACTTCATCAGCCTGGGGCTGGCGCTGGTGCTGGGCACGGCCGGGCTGCCGCACATCCTGTCGCGGTTCTACACGGTGCCGACGGCGCGTTCGGCGCGGCGGTCGGTGGTGTGGGCGATCGGGCTGATCGGGGCGTTCTACCTGATGACGATCGTGCTGGGCTTCGGGGCGGCGGCGATGGTCGGTTCGGACACGGTGCGGACGTCGAACGAGGCGGGCAACACGGCGGTGCCGCTGCTCGCGGAGGCGCTGGGCGGCGGATCGGGCACGACCGGCGGCGCGGTGCTGTTCGCGGTGGTGGGGTCGGTGGCGTTCGCGACGATCCTGGCGGTGGTGGCGGGCATCACGCTGGCGTCGTCGGCGTCGGTGGCGCACGACCTGTATGCGACGGTGCGGCGCAGGCCCCGCCATGCGGCCAGGCGGGACGCGGGCAATCCCGGCGGGCACATGGAGGAGGACGAGGTGCGGGTGGCGCGGTTCGCGGCGGTCGGGATCGGTGCGGTGGCGATCGCGCTGAGCCTGCTGGCGCAGGATCAGAACATCGCGTTCCTGGTCGGGTTGGCGTTCGCGGTGGCGGCGTCGGCGAACCTTCCCTCGTTGCTGTACTCGCTGTTCTGGCGGCGGTTCACCACCAAGGGCGCGGTGTGGTCGATCTACGGCGGACTGGTTCCGGCACTGACCTTGGTGGTGCTGTCTCCGGTGACGTCCGGGCAGGCCGACTCGCTCTTCCCCGGGGTGGACTTCCACGTCTTCCCGTTGGAGAACCCGGGGCTGGTCTCGATCCCGCTGGGCTTCTTCGCCGGCTGGCTGGGCACGGTGCTGACCCGGGAGCCCGCGGATGAGGCGGCGTTCGCGGAGACGGAGGTGCGGTCGCTGACGGGAGCGGGCGCGGTGTAGCCGGCCGGAGGGCTGGTGCAGGGGGCCGCGGGGGCCGGCGTCAGCCTCCGGGTACGGCCACGGCGGGGTCGATCGGTTCGACGGATTCGACGTCCATGCGGGCCGGGGTGCCGAGCGCGGCGCCGCAGCTCTCCGGGCGCGGGGGAGTGGCGGCGTGCTGGGCGACCAGGACCCGCCAGGCCCGCCCGTCGGTGTGGTGGACGTGTACGGTCCAGGCGGTTCGTGCGTCGGGGTCGGGGTCGGAGTCGGGGCCGGAGCCGGATGCGGGTTCCGGCTCGACGGGGTCGGTGCCGCGCACGGTCAGCGCTGCCGCGCGGTCCTCGTCGATCAGGGCGCGGACCGCCAACTCGGCCGCCTGGCCGGGCCGGGACCAGGTGGAGCGGCCGCGGCAGCCTTCGAGGGCGACCCGGCCGGAGTGCGCGGCGCTGAGCGCGTCCTTGGCGGTGGCGGCGTCGAGCCGGCCGTAGGAGTAGCCGTGCGGGAGGACCAGCATGGTCGGGGCGAAGCGGTGGCCACCGAGGTGCGTGGTCTCCCAGACGTCGAGGCCGCCGTCGGTGGCGAGTTCGGCCGCGAGCGGGCGGCCGTGGAGGGCGCAACAGCGGTCGCGGGTGCCGTTGGTGCAGATGAGGGCGATGGGTGGGCCGTCGTAGCGGGTGCCGAAGTCGGCGGGGTGGCCGGCGCCGAGGGCCGGGAAGTCCAGGGTGGCCAGTTCTGCGGGATCGGCGAGGGCGGCGGTGCGAACCCATGAGCGGTCGGGCGCGGTGTGGGCGGCGATCACTTGGCGGCGGTGCGGCTGATGGGTGTCGGCGTGCCGGCCAGGGCGGCGGATGAGGCCGAGCCGGACGCCGGTGCCGTCGGCGAGGCGTTCCAGTTCGCGGCCGAGCGCCGGGTCGAGGTGGCTGGACCGAAGGGCCTTGGCTCCCCACGGACCCGGCTGCTCGATCAGCAGCCAGGTCCGTGCGGTCGCCGCGGTGGCGGCCACCGGTTCGGCGAGTTCGATCGAGGCACGCGTGCAGAGGCTCACCCCGCCGAGCCTAGTGCGCCCGGCGGGGCGGACCCGTACGCGTACCGCCGGACCCGTAGCCGTAGGTCCGCGCCCGCTTCCGTACCCGTACCCGCACCCGCGCCCGCCCGCTTCCGCACCTGCACCCGCTTCCGCACCCGGGCCTCGTGGGGGCCCGGGCGCGGGACTTCCGTCAGGCCGGGCCCGCGATGGACGTGACCGGCTTCGCCAGCGGGACACCGGAGCCGTCGCGGCGCGGGTCCTTCGGCGGGAGCTCGGCGGGCGCGCCCGTCGAGGTGGCCGCGCGGGCGGGGGCGGGGCCGGCCCAGGCGAGCGACAGCCCGCTCTCGCCCCGCAGGAAGCGCTGGCAGCGCACCCCGCCGGTGGCCCGGCCCTTGCGCGGGTACTGGTCGAACGGCGTCAGCTTCGCGGTGCCCTCGCCGGCGCCGTCCAGGGTGCCCTCGGAACGGGCCACGGTGAAGACCACCGCGTCCACGGCCGGGTCCACCGCGGTGAAGGAGATCACCTGGGCGCCGTCCGCGAGCTTGATGCCGGCCATGCCGCCCGCCGGGCGGCCCTGCGGACGCACCTGGGCGGCCGGGTAGCGCAGCAGTTGGGCGTCGTCGGTGATGAAGACCAGATCCTCCTCGCCGGTGCGCAACTCCACCGCGCCGACGATCACGTCGCCCTCCTTGAGGGTGATGACCTCCAGGTCGTCCTTGTTCGACGGGTAGTCCGGCACGACCCGCTTGACCACCCCCTGCGCGGTGCCGAGCGCCAGCCCGGGCGAGGACTCGTCGAGCGTGGTCAGGCACAGCGCCCGTTCCCCGTCGTCGAGCGCGAGGAACTCCGTCAGCGGCGCCCCGCCGGCCAGCGACGGCGGGCCCGCGGTGTCCGGCAGCATCGGCAGGTCGATGACGGTCAGCCGCAGCAGCCGCCCGGTCGAGGTCACCACGCCGAGGTCGGAGCGCGCGGTGGTCGGCACCGCCGACAGGATCACGTCGTGCTTGGCCCGCTTGCCCGAGCCGTCGGTGAGCGGCTCGCCCACCCCGGTGCGGGCCAGCAGCCCGGTCGAGGAGAGCAGCACCCGGCACGGGTCGTCGGCGACCTCGAGCGGCACCGCGGCGGCCGGCGCGCCCGCCGACTCCAGCAGCACGGTGCGCCGTTCGGTGCCGTACTTCTTCGCGACCGCGGCCAGCTCCGCCGACACCAGCTTGCGCAGTTCCGCGTCCGACTCCAGGATGCGGGTCAGCTCGGCGATCTCCTCGTTGAGCCGGTCGCGTTCGGCCTCCAGCTCGATCCGGTCGAAGCGGGTCAGCCGGCGCAGCGGGGTGTCGAGGATGTACTGGGTCTGGATGTCGGACAGGCCGAACCGGTCCATCAGCCGTTCCTTGGCCTGCGCCGCGTTGTCGCTGGACCGGATGATGGAGATGACCTCGTCGATGTCGACGAGCGCCACCAGCAGGCCGTCCACCAGGTGCAGCCGGTCGCGGCGCTTGGTGCGCCGGAACTCGCAGCGCCGCCGCACCACCGTGAAGCGGTGGTCGACGTAGACCTCCAGCAGCTCCTTGAGGCCGAGGGTGAGCGGCTGGCCGTCCACCAGGGCCACGTTGTTGATGCCGAAGGAGTCCTCCATCGGCGTCAGCTTGTAGAGCTGTTCGAGCACGGCCTCGGGGTTGAAGCCGTTCTTGATCTCGATGACCAGCCGCAGGCCGTGCTCGCGGTCGGTGAGGTCCTTGACGTCGGCGATGCCCTGGAGCTTCTTCGCGCCGACCATGTCCTTGATCTTGGCGATGACCTTCTCGGGCCCGACGGTGAAGGGCAGTTCGGTGACGACCAGGCCCTTGCGGCGCGGGGTGACGTCCTCCACCGCGACGGTGGCACGGATCTTGAAGGTGCCGCGGCCGGTCTCGTACGCGTCGCGGATGCCGGACAGCCCGATGATCCGGCCGCCGGTGGGCAGGTCGGGACCGGGGACGTGGCGCATCAGCGCGTCGAGGTCCGCGTTCGGGTACCGGATCAGGTGCCGGGCGGCGGCGACGACCTCGCCCAGGTTGTGCGGCGGCATGTTCGTGGCCATGCCGACCGCGATCCCGGACGAGCCGTTGACCAGCAGGTTCGGGTAGGCGGCCGGCAGGACGTCGGGTTCCTGCTCCTGGCCGTCGTAGTTGGGCGCGAAGTCGACGGTGTCCTCGTCGATCGACTCGACCATGAGCTGGGCCGGGCCCGACATGCGCGCCTCGGTGTAGCGCATCGCGGCCGGCATGTCGTCCAGCGAGCCGAAGTTGCCGTGCCCGTCGACCAGCGGCAGGCGCTGCGAGAAGGGCTGCGCCATCCGGACCATCGCGTCGTAGATCGACGCGTCGCCGTGCGGGTGCAGCTTGCCCATCACCTCGCCGACCACACGGGCGCACTTGACGAAGCCGCGCTCGGGGCGCAGGCCCATCTCGTTCATCTGGTAGACGATGCGGCGGTGCACCGGCTTCATGCCGTCACGGGCGTCGGGCAGCGCGCGGGCGTAGATCACCGAGTAGGCGTACTCAAGGTAGGAGCCCTTCATCTCGTCCACGACGTCGATGTCGAGGATGCGCTCCTCGAAGTCGTCGTCCGGGGGCGGGCTCTTCGTCGTGCGGCGGGCCATCTCGGCGGCGCTCCTTTGCCTTGCGTGGTGCCTTCGGGTGCGTTGCGTGTGCCTTGCGTGCTGCTGCGGTTCTGCGGTTCTGCGTCGGTCGTGCCGCGGTCCCGCGGTTCTGCGGTCCTGCGTCGGTCGTGCCGCGGTGCCGCGTGAGTCGTGCCGCGGTCCCGCTTCGGTGCTGCGTCTGTCGTGCCTCGGTCGTGCCTGGGTCGTGCGTCCGTCCTGCGTGTGCCTGCTCGTCAAACGTCCGCCCGCGTGCCTCGCGGTCGTGCACGGGCGGCGGGCGTACGCCGCGATGCGGCGCGGTCCATTGTGGACCGCGGCACCGACAACACCGACCGCGACCCGGCACGAGCGCGTTCCGGGCGGGAACTTCGCGCGGCGCGGGCACGCTTGCCTAGAGTGGCAGCACTCTACGCAGTCACGCAGCAGCGACCGGAAGGACAGCTTGCCCATGGGTCACACGGCCACGCCGGAGGCACACTCCAGCGGCCTGACAGCCACCGAGCACCGCTTGGCGAACGGCCTGCGAGTGGTGCTCTCCGAGGACCACCTCACGCCGGTCGCCGCGGTATGCCTCTGGTACGACGTCGGTTCACGCCATGAGGTCGAGGGCCGCACCGGTCTCGCCCACCTCTTCGAGCACCTGATGTTCCAGGGCTCCGCCAGCGTCAAGGGCAACGGGCACTTCGAACTCGTCCAGGGCGCGGGCGGTTCGCTCAACGGCACCACCAGCTTCGAGCGCACCAACTACTTCGAGACGATGCCCGCCCACCAGCTCGAACTGGCCCTGTGGCTGGAGGCCGACCGCATGGGCAGCCTGCTGACCGCACTGGACCAGGAGAGCCTGGACAACCAGCGGGACGTGGTGAAGAACGAGCGCCGCCAGCGGTACGACAACGTGCCCTACGGCACTGCCTTCGAACGGCTCAGCGCGCTCGCCTTCCCCGACGGCCACCCGTACCACCACACGCCGATCGGCTCGATGGCCGACCTCGACGCGGCCTCCCTGGAGGACGCCCGCGCCTTCTTCCGCACGTACTACGCGCCCGGCAACGCGGTGCTGTCCGTGGTCGGCGACATCGACCCGGAGCAGACCCTCGGCTGGATCGAGCGGTACTTCGGCACCATCCCCGCGCACAACGGCAAGCCCGAGCCGCGCGACGGCTCGCTGCCCGACGTGGTCGGCGAGAACGTCCGGGAGGTGATCGAGGAGGACGTGCCCTCCCGCGCCCTGATGGCGGCCTACCGGCTGCCCCAGGACGGCACCCGTGAGAGTGATGCCGCCGACCTGGCGTTGACGGTGCTGGGCGGCGGCGAGTCCTCCCGGCTGCACAACCGACTGGTACGGCGGGACCGTTCCGCCGTCACCGCCGGGTTCGGCCTGCTGCGGCTGGCGGGGGCGCCCTCGCTCGGCTGGCTGGACGTCAAGGCGTCCAGCGGTGTCGAGCTGGCCGCCATCGAGGCGGCCGTCGACGAGGAACTGGCCCGTTTCGCCGAACAGGGCCCCACCGCCGAGGAGATGGAGCGGGCGCAGGCCCAGCTGGAGCGCGAGTGGCTGGACCGGCTCGCCACGGTGGCCGGCCGCGCCGACGAACTGTGCCGCTTCGCCGTGCTGTTCGGCGACCCGCAGCTCGCCCTCACCGCGGTGCAGCGGGTGCTGGACGTGACCGCGGAAGAGGTCAAGGCGGTCGCCGCGGCGCGGCTGCGCCCGGACAACCGGGCCGTCCTCGTCTACGAGCCCACCGCGGCCGCCGAGCAGGACGACGACCAGGACGAGCGGAACCAGCAGGACGAGCAGGGAGAGGGTGCCGAGGCATGAGCGACACCGCCGCCACCATGACGTTCCACCCGCAGCCGCAGGCCGGGGAGCCCAAGCCGTGGGCGTTCCCCGCGCCCGAGCGGGGCACCCTGGCCAACGGCCTGACCCTGCTCACCAGCCACCGCCCCGGCCAGCAGGTCGTCGCGGTCGAGGTGCTGCTCGCGGCCCCGCTGGCCGCTGAGCCGAAGGACCTCGACGGCGTGGCCACCATCATGGCCAGGGCGCTGTCGGAGGGCACCGACCAGCACTCCGCCGAGGAGTTCGCCGCCGAGTTGGAGCGCTGCGGCGCGACGCTCGACGCGCACGCCGACCACCCGGGGGTGCGGGTCTCCCTCGAAGTGCCCGCGTCCCGGCTGGACAAGGCGCTGGACCTGCTCGCCGAGGCGCTGCGGGCGCCGGCCTTCCCGGACGACGAGATCAAGCGGCTGGTCGCCAACCGGCTCGACGAGATCCCGCACGAGCTGGCCAACCCCGGCCGCCGGGCCGCGATGGCGCTGTCGAAGGAGTTGTTCCCGGCCGAGGCGCGCAACTCGCGGCCCCGCCAGGGCACCGAGGAGACCGTGCGGCGGATTGACGCGGCCGCCGTGCGCGCCTTCTACGCCGCGCACGTACGGCCGGCCACGGCCACCGCCGTGGTGGTCGGCGACCTGACCGGCATCGACCTGCCCGCGCTGCTGGACGGCACGCTCGGCCGCTGGACCGGCACCAAGGCCGAGCCGCCGACCCGCGCGGCGATCACCTCCGACGACACCGCCCGGGTGGTGATCGTGGACCGGCCCGGCTCGGTGCAGACCCAGCTGCTGATCGGCCGGACCGGCCCGGACCGGCAGGCCCGGGTGTGGGCGGCGCAGGTGCTGGGCACCTACTGCCTCGGCGGCACCCTCACCTCCCGGCTGGACCGGGTGCTGCGCGAGGAGAAGGGCTACACCTACGGGGTACGCGCCTTCGGCCAGGTGCTGCTCTCCTCCGCCGACGGCACCGGTGCCGCGCTGCTGGCGATCAGCGGCTCGGTCGCCACCGAGGTGACCGGCCCGGCGCTCGCCGACACCTGGCGGGTGATCCGCGAGCTGGGCGAGGGCGGGCTGACCGACGCCGAGCGCGACGTCGCGGTGCAGAACCTCGTCGGGGTGGCGCCGCTGCGCTACGAGACCGCCGCCGCGGTGGCGGGCACGTTCGCCGACCAGGTCGAGCAGGAGCTGCCCGACGACTTCCAGGCCGCGCTGTACGCCCGGCTCACCGAGACCGGCACGGTGGAGGCGACGGCCGCGGTGGTCAACGCCTTCCCGCTCGACCGCCTGGTGGTGGTCCTGGTCGGAGACGCGGCCGCGATCACCGAGCCGGTACGGGAGCTGGGCATCGGCCCGGTGACCGTCGTCTCCTGACCCACCGGCCCCCCGGCCCACCGCACCGACCGGAACCCCGGCCCGCCCGCGCGGCGCGCCGGGGTTCCGGCACTCCCGGGCCCGCACGGCGCGTGCCCGTACCGCCGCACCCCGCCGCGCCCCGCCGCACCCCTCCGCGCCCCCGTTCCTCCGTAACCCCTCGTACGGGCCCCCGCTTCTCCGTTCCGTGGTCCGCGGCCCGCTGTCCAAAAACGATCCAAGAATTCAGGGGCTGCTTTCCCGCCCGCACTCGTGCTGGAATAGAGTCGCGACAGAATGAATTCGGGGACGGAACGGAGTTCTTACGATGCGGAAGCGGATGTGAACGGCACGGAGGGCACCGGTCGGCGTATCTCGGCCCAGGTGGTGTGTACGGCGATCCGCGACGACATCGTGGGCGGTTTCTATCCGCCCGGGAGCCGGCTGACCGAGGAGTTGCTCGCGCAGCGCTACGGGGTGTCGCGGGTGCCGGTGCGCGAGGCGCTGCGCACGCTGGAGTCCGAGGGCTTCGTCCGCACCCGCAGGCACGCCGGCGCCTCGGTGGCCGAGCCGACCGAGCAGGAGGCCGCGGACCTGCTGGAGATCCGCGAGCTGCTGGAGCCGCTGGGCGCGGCCCGGGCCGCGCAGCGGAGGGGCGAGTCGCATCTGAAGGTGCTGCGCGGCCTGGTCCGGCTCGGGCAGGAGCGGGCGGTGCAGGGCCAGTTGTCGGACCTGCCGTCGCTCGGCGGCTGGTTCCACGAGACGCTGGCGCAGGCGTCCGGCAGCCCCACGCTGGCCGCGCTGCTCACCCAGCTGCGGCACAAGATCGCCTGGGTGTACGCCGACGACGGCACCGCCCGGGCCGCGCAGGCGTGGGAGGAGCACGCGGCGATCGTGGACGCGGTGGCCCGCGGTGACGCCGAGCGCGCCCGCCGGCTGGCCGCGCTGCACGTGGAGCGGGCCACCGCGGTGAGAACCCTGAAACACTCCGTACACGCGGGGCGCCGCCGCGCTTAACAATCACACCGTATACAAGAACGTGAATTGTTGTTTCGGGTATTCCGGAATAGCGGGGCCGGGCATTCCGTGGGGGCTGTCCGGGTCCGCCGGGTTCCGCTGCGCGGGATTTCTGTACGGTGGTCGCTATTCCCGCGCGGCGGCCGGCGCGCCGCGGGCGTGAAAAGGCGTGCCCGAAAGAGCCGCGGGAAAGGCGTGCGGGTGAGCCGCGTACGGAAGGGCCGCGTACCGAAGGCGGCGCGGCCGGGGCGGTCCCGGGTCCAGACCGCCCCGGGCGGGTCCCGGGTCGGACGCTCCCAGGCTCAGACGGTCTCGGGCAGCTCTTCCAGACCCTCGGCGACCAGCTTCGCCAGCCGGTCCAGCGCCGCGTCGGCGCCGTCGGCCTGCGAGGCCAGCACGACCTCCTCGCCGCCCTGCGCGCCCAGGCCGAGCACGGCCAGCATGGAGGCGGCGTTGACCGGGTCGCCGCCGGCCTTGGCGATGGTCAGGGGCACTCCGGCGGCCGTCGCCGCGCGGACGAAGATGGACGCGGGACGGGCGTGCAGGCCCTCAGCCCAGCCGACATTGACGTGCCGCTCAGCCATGGTGAAGTCCTTCGGGTCGGTGCGGTCTGCGCAGGTGGTTCCAGTTGTCTAGACCAGTTAAGCACGCCCGCGGTGCTGCTCCCGCACGTCGGCCCGCGCTTGAACGGGTCCCCCCAGACTGCCCCCTGCGCGTCGGCGGCGCGAGCAGACACCCCACGCCGGTGCGGCCGCATACGCTGGGGCCATGAGCGAGCAGCCGTACCCCGTCCACTGGGAGGCTGACGTCGTCCTGCGCGACGGCGGCATCGCCCGCATCCGGCCGATCGGCCCGGAGGACGCCGGACGGCTGGTCGACTTCTACGAGCAGGTCTCCGACGAGTCGAAGTACTACCGGTTCTTCGCGCCCTACCCGCGGCTGTCCGACCGGGACGTGCACCGCTTCACCCACCACGACTACGACGACCGGGTCGGCCTCGCGGCCACCGTCGGGGGCGAGTTCATCGCCACCGTCCGCTACGACCGCACCGACGAGCAGGGCCGGGCCGCCTCCGGGCCGGCCGGCACCCGCGCCGAGGTCGCCTTCCTCGTCCAGGACGCGCACCAGGGCCGCGGCGTCGCCTCCGCGCTGCTCGAACACATCGCGGCGGTCGCCCGCGAACGCGGCATCCTGCACTTCACCGCCGAAGTCCTGCCCGCCAACCGCAAGATGGTGAAGGTCTTCACCGACGCCGGCTACACCCAGCAGCGCAGCTTCACCGACGGCGTGGTCCACCTCGACCTCGACCTCGAACCCACCGTCGAGTCGGTGCGCGTGATGCGGGCCCGCGAGCACCGCGCCGAGGCCCGCTCCGTCCAGCGGCTGCTGCGCCCGGAGTCCGTGGCGGTGGTCGGCACCGGGCGCCGCCCCGGCGGCGTCGGCCGCACGCTGCTGCGCAACATCGCGGCCGGCGGCTTCACCGGCCGGCTCTACGCGGTCAACCACGCCTTCCCCGAAGGCGGCACCGACGTCGGCGGGGTGCCCGGCCACCGCTCGGTGCGGGAGATCGCCGAGGGCGGCGCGAGCGTCGACCTCGCGGTGATCGCGGTGCCCGCCGAACGGGTGCCCGAGGCCGTGGCCGACTGCGGCGCCGCCGCCGTGCGCGGCCTGGTCGTGGTCAGCGCCGGCTACTCCGAGACCGGACCCGAGGGCAGGGCCCGCCAGCGCGAACTGGTCCGGCAGGCCCGCGCGCACGGCATGCGGGTGATCGGCCCGAACGCCTTCGGGGTGCTCAACACCGCGCCCGACGCCCGGCTGAACGCCTCGCTGTCGCCGGACATGCCGCGCCGCGGCCGGCTCGGGCTGTTCACCCAGTCCGGCTCCATCGGTATCGCGCTGCTGTCCGGGCTGCACCGCCGGGGCCTGGGCCCGTCCACCTTCGTCTCCGCGGGCAACCGCGCCGACGTCTCCGGCAACGACCTGCTGCAGTACTGGCAGGACGACCCGGACACCGACGCCGTGCTGATGTACCTGGAGTCGTTCGGCAACCCGCGCAAGTTCACCCGGCTCGCCCGCCGCACCGCCGTCGACAAGCCCGTGGTCGTGGTGAAGGGCGCCCTGCACTCCGGGGCGGTGCCGGCCGGCCACGAGGTGCCGGTCACCCGCATCCCCGACTCCACCGTGTCCGCGCTCTTCCGCCAGGCCGGCGTGATGCGGGTCGACACGGTCACCGAACTCCTCGACGCCGGGCTCTTCCTGGCCCTCCAGCCGCTGCCGGCCGGCGACCGCGTCGCCGTCCTCGGCAACTCCGAGTCGCTCGGCCTGCTCACCTACGACGCGGCGCTCACCGCCGGGCTGCGCCCTGCCGCCCCGATCGACCTCACCACCGCCGCCGGCCCCGACGACTTCGCCGCCGCGCTGACCGCCGCGCTCGCCGACCCCGGCAGCGACGCGGTGGTGGTCACCGCCATTCCCCGGGTCGGCACCGACCTGCTGACCGCCGATCCGAGCGATCCCAGCGACGGGAGCACCCGCCCCGCCGCGGCCGATCCGGGCGATCCGGGCGACCCCGAGGCCGGCGACGACCCGGCGCTGGCCGCCGCCCTGCGCGCGGCCGCCGCCGGCGCGGACAAGCCCGTCGTCGTGGTCCACCTCGCCCTCGACGCCATGGCCGACCGGCTCGGCGCCCCCGCGGAGGGGCCCGGCGCACCCGTCGGCCGTATCCCCGCCTACCGCGCGCCGGACCGGGCGGTCGGCTCGCTCGCCGAGGCCGCCTCCTACGCCGCGTGGCGGGCGAGCGTCGCGGAGCCCGGCCGGGTGCCTGACCTGGACCGGATCGACGAGGCCGGTGCGGCCGAGGACGTACGCCGGCTGCTGCCGCCGGGGGCACCTGCGGGGGAGGGCGTCACCCTCGACGACGCCGACACCGCGACGCTGCTCGGCCGCTACGGCATCGAGGTCCGCCGGGCCCGGCCCGCGCCCGACCCGGACACCGCCGCCGAGGCAGCCGCCGCGCTCGGCTACCCGGTGGCGCTGAAGACCACCGCGCCCCACCTGCGCCACCGCGCCGACCTCGGCGGCGTACGGCTCGACCTCGCCGACGAGGGCGACCTGCGGCGGGCGTACGGCGAGCTGACCGCGCGGCTGGGCGGACCGGCAGAACTGCGCCCGGTGGTGCAGGCGATGGCCCCGCGCGGGGTGGACACGGTGGTACGGGCCGGGGTGGACCCGGCGGCCGGGGCGGTGCTCTCCTTCGGCCTGGCCGGCGCGCCCTCGGAACTGCTCGGCGACATAGCGCACCGGCTGGTTCCGGCCACCGATCGGGACGCCGCGGAGCTGGTGCGCTCCATCAAGTCCGCGCCGATGCTCTTCGGCTGGCGTGGCGCCGAACCGGTGGACACCGCCGCGCTGGAGGAACTGCTGCTGCGGGTGTCGATGCTCGCCGACGACCTGCCGGAGGTGGTCGCGGTGGACCTGGAGCCCGTGGTGGTCGCCGCGCACGGCCTGAGCGTGCTGGGCGCCCGGGTGCGGCTGGCCACCCCGCCGGCCCGCACCGACCTGGGCCCGCGCGCGCTCACCTCGTACTGAACGCGGCGGCCGGGCGGACCCGGGCGGCGCGCGGGCGGCGCGCGCGGCGGACCGTGAGCGGCGTGCGGCGGGAACCGGGTCCGCGACCGAGTTCGCGGTCACCTCACGACCCGGGTCGCGATCGCGTTCTGACCGCCCCGGAGCGCGCATAGGATGGACGGCATGGCGAAGACCGGTACGACGACACAGGGCCTGCGCACAGCCATCGAGCGCAGCGGCTACTACCCGGCTCTGGTGGCCGAGGCCGTCGAGGCCGCGGTGGGGCGCGAGCCGGTCACGTCGTACCTGGTCCACCAGGAGACCACCTTCGACGCCAACGAGGTGCGGCGGCATGTGACGGTGCTGGTGCTCACGGACAGCCGGTTCATCGTCAGCCACACCGACGAGCAGGCCGCCGACGACACCTCGCCGAGCCCCTACGCCACCACCTCCACCGAGTCGGTGAAGATCGGCCGGATCTCGTCGGTCGTGGTCAGCCGGGTGGTGGCCAACCCCGAGTCCTACACGCCGGGTGCCCCCGGCACCCCGGGCACCCTGCCGCGCGAGGTCGTGCTGACCATCGGGTGGGGCGCGGTCTCCCGGATCGACCTGGAGCCGGCCGCGTGCGGTGACCCCAACTGCGAGGCCGACCACGGGTACACCGGCTCCTCGACCGTCGACGACCTGTCGCTGCGGGTGAGCGAGGCCGGCGACGGCCCCGACACGGTCCGGCAGGCCCTCGCCTTCGCCCAGGCCCTCTCCGAGGCGACAGCGGCAACGGACTGATGGGCGGACCGCACCCCGGCACGCCGTACCCCGACGCGTACGACCCCGAGCCGCTCGACCCCCGCACCGCCCCGGTCCCCGCCTACGGCACGGGCGCGCTGTGCGACGTGATCCCGGCCGCGCTCGCCGGGTTCGGCATCCCCGGGATGCCCGCCACCGGCCTCGCCCTCGAACCGGCCGACCGGGTCTGCGTGTTCCTGGTGGACGGGCTCGGCTGGGAGCTGATCCTGCGCCACCCCGACGAGGCGCCGTACCTGACGTCGCTGCTGGGCAGCTCGGTCGGCGGCAGCGGGCGCCCGCTCACCGCCGGCTTCCCGTCCACCACCGCGACCTCGCTCGCCTCCGTCGGCACCGGCCTGCCGCCGGGCGCGCACGGCCTGGCCGGGTACACCACGCTCAACCCCGGCACCGGCGAGCTGATGAACCAGCTGCGCTGGCAGCCGTGGACCTCGCCGAACGTCTGGCAGCCGCACCCCACCGTCTTCCGGCTCGCCGAGGCCGCCGGCATCGCCACCTGCCAGGTCTCCTCGCCGACCTTCGCGCAGACCCCGCTGACCAAGGTCGCGCTCTCCGGCGGCACCTTCCACGGCCGGCTGGCCGGCGAGGAGCGGATGGACCTGGCCGCGGACCGGCTCGCCGCCGCCGACCGGGCGCTGGTCTACACGTACTACAGCGAGCTCGACGGGATGGGCCACCGGCACGGCGTCGACTCGGACGCCTGGCGCGGGCAGCTGGCGATGGTCGACCGGCTGGCGCAGCGGCTCGCCGAGCAACTGCCGCCGCGCAGCGCCCTGTACGTCACCGCCGACCACGGCATGATCGACATCCCGTTCGACGAGGAGTCCCGGATCGACTTCGACGAGGACTGGGAACTGCGCGCCGGGGTCGCGGTGCTGGGCGGCGAGGGCCGGGCCCGGCACGTGTACGCGGTGCCCGGTGCGGCGGCCGACGTGCTCGCGGTGTGGCGCGAGGTGCTGGGCGACCGGATGTGGGTGGCGAGCCGCGCGGAGGCGGTCGCCGCGGGCTGGTTCGGGCCCGACCCCGAGCGGCGGGTGCTGGGCCGGATCGGCGACGTGGTGGCCGCGGCCTGCGACGACATGGCGATCGTGGCGAACCGCACCGAGCCGGGGGAGTCGAAGATGATCGGCCTGCACGGCTCCATGACCCCCGTCGAGCAACTGGTGCCGCTGCTCCAAGTACGCTCCTGAAGCGTTCGCCTCCGCCGTCCGTCTCCGCCGTTCGTTTCTGCCGTCCGCCTCCGCCGTCCGTCCCGAAAGGCCGTCGTCCTTCCCATGTCCGAGCTGGTCTTCTTCTCCGGAACGATGGACTGCGGCAAGAGCACCCTCGCGTTGCAGATCATCCACAACCGCACCGCCCGCGGCCTGCAGGCGGTGATCTTCACCCGGGACGACCGGGCCGGCGAGGGCAAGCTCTCCTCCCGGCTCGGCCTGGTCACCGACGCCGTCGAGGTGGCCGACGACATGGACCTGTACGGCCATCTGGTCGGCGTGATCAGCCGCGGCGGCCGGGTGGACTACGCGGTCGTCGACGAGGCGCAGTTCCTCGCCCCCGGGCAGATCGACCAGTTGGCCCGGGTGGTGGACGAACTCGACCTGGACGTCTACGCGTTCGGGATCACCACGGACTTCCGCACCCGGCTCTTCCCGGGCTCGCAGCGGCTGATCGAGCTCGCCGACCGGATCGAGGCGCTCCAGGTCGAGGCGCTGTGCTGGTGCGGCGCCCGCGCCACCCACAACGCCCGCACGATCGGCGGCGTCATGGTGGTCGAGGGCGCCCAGGTGGTGATCGGCGACGTGGACCGCGCGGCGGAGGTCGGCTACGAGGTGCTGTGCCGCCGCCATCACCGGCGGCAGATGACCAGCGCGTCCGCCGCCGCGGGCACCCTGTCGCCTGACGTGCTGCCGGTCAACCACTCCTGACGGCGGCCCGTTCGGACGCCGGGAACGCGCGGACGACAAGGGGGCGGGTCCGGGCGGCCGCCGGCGAGGACGGCCGCCCGGACCCGCTCGCGGCCGGGGCGGTGCCGGTGTCAGGCGTCGGACACCGGCCCGGACCGCGCGACGACGGTACGATCAGCGGTCACCGGCACCGTGATCGCCCGTGCGCCGTCAGGGGGGGCGGAAAGCGGGGGTCAGGCCCGGCGCAGCCGGACCGTCAGGATCTGGAACGGCCGCAGCTCCAGCGGCAGCCCGCCGTCGGCCGTGGCCGGCAACTCCTCCGCCGGGGCCTCCAGCAGGTCCGTGAGGTGCGCCGCCGCCACCGGGAAGTCGGCGCGCAGCGTGCCGCGGGCCGATCCGCCGCGCGACTCGTACAGCCGGACCACCACGTCCCCCGACCGGTCGTCCGCGAGCTTCACCGCCTCCACCACGATGTCCGGGTTGTCCACGGCGATCAGCGCGGGCTCGCCCGCGGGCGCCGAACCGGCCGGCCGCAGCGGCAGGTTGAGGGCGTAGCCGGCCGCGATCGCGCCGTCCACGTCGGTGCCGACCACCAGGCCGTAGGCGAAGGAGTGCCGGCCGCGGTCGGCCTGCGGGTCGGGGCTGTGCGGGGAGCGCAGCAGGGACAGCCGCAGCGTGGTGGTGGTGCCGCCGTCCGCGCGGACCTGCCGGGACACGTCGTGGCCGTAGGTCGAGTCGTTGACGACGGCCGCGCCCCAGCCGTGCTCGCCGACGTGCACCCAGCGGTGCGCCCACAGCTCGAACCGGGCCGCGTCCCAGCTGGTGTTCTCGTGGGTGGGCCGGCGCACATGGCCGAACTGGATCTCGGCGCTCTCGTGCTCCGCGTGCACCCGGATCGGCCAGGCCGCCTTGAGCAGGGTGCCCCGCTCCTGCCAGTCGATGTCGGTGCGGACGGTCAACTGGTCGCTTCCCGCGGTCAGTTCGAGGTGCTGCACCAGGTGCGAGGCGCCGAAGGAGCGCGTCACGCGGACCGAGCCGAGCAGCGGCCCGGCCTCGGCGACCTCGACCGCGTCCGCCTGCGTGAGGTCGCGCACGGTGTCGCGGTAGTAGCTGTCGATGTTCCAGGCGCTCCACAGGTTCGGGTCGTCCGGGTGGAGTTGGAGCAGGTTGCCCGGCCGGTCCGGGTCGATCGCCTCGCGCGCGGCGCGCTGGTCGTACACCGAGCGGACCAGGCCGCTGCCGTCGATCACGACCCGCAGTACTCCGTTGTCCAGGGTGATGCCGTCGCCGTCCTGGCGCACCTGGACCGGCGCGGTGCCGGCGGCGGCCACCGCGCGGCCGGCGCCGAGCGCGGGTGCCTCGACCAGCACCGCGCGCCGCCCGTCGGCGAGCGGCTGGCCCTCGTCGGTGGCGCCGGCCGGCACCACCGCGACCTCCCGGCGGGCGTACGGGCCGGCGTTGAAGAACGCCAGGCCGTCACCGCCGGCCAGCGCGGTGCCGATCAACCCGGCCAGTTCCGCCTGGAGTTGGGCGTGCACCGCCTCGGCCTCCTGGTGCACCCAGGCGATGGAGGAACCCGGCAGGATGTCGTGGAACTGGTGCAGCAGCACCCGCTGCCAGATCGACTCCAACTCCTGGTACGGATAGGGGGCCCCGGTGCGGACCGACGCGGCGACCGCCCACAGCTCGGCCTCCCGCAGCAGCGCCTCGGCCCGCCGGTTGCCGTGCTTGGTGCGGGCCTGGCTGGTGTAGGTGCCGCGGTGGTTCTCCAGGTACAACTCGCCCCGCCACACCGGCGGTCGGGGGTACTCGGCGCGGGCCGCCGCGAAGAACGCGTTCGGGTCCGCGACCTCGACCTTCACCGAGCCCTCCAGGTCGCGCAGCCGGCGGGCCTTCTCCATCATCTCGCGGGTGGGGCCGCCGCCGCCGTCCCCGAAGCCGAACGGTGCGAGCGACCGGGTCGCCGCGCCCTTGTCGGCGAAGTTGCTCTCCGCGTGGGCGAGTTCGGCGCCGGTCAGGCTCGCGTTGTAGGTGTCGACCGGCGGGAAGTGGGTGAAGATCCGGGTGCCGTCGATGCCCTCCCAGTCGAAGCTGTGGTGCGGCAGCCGGTTGGTCTCGTTCCAGGACAGCTTCTGGGTGAGGAACCACTTCGCGCCCGCGAGCACCGCCAACTGCGGGTAGGCGGCGGTGTACCCGAAGGAGTCCGGCAGCCAGACGCCGTCCTGCGCGAGGCCGAACTCCTCGGCGAAGAACCGCCGGCCGAAGACGAGTTGCCGGGCCAGCGCCTCGCCGCCGGGCAGGTTGCCGTCGGCCTCCACCCACATGCCGCCGACCGGCGCCCAGTTGCCGTCGGCCACCGCCTTCTTGATCCGCTCGAAGATCTCCGGACGGCGCTCCTTGATCCACGCGTACTGCTGCGCGGAGGAGCAGGCGAAGACCAGCTCCGGGTACTCCTGCGCGAGCGTGGTCATGTTGGTGAAGGTGCGGGCGCACTTGCGGACCGTCTCGCGGATCGGCCACAGCCAGGCGGAGTCGATGTGCGCGTGGCCGACCGCGGCGATGGTGTGCGCGGAGGCGTGCGCCGGGCGGGCCAGCACGTCGGCGAGCCGGTCCCGGCCGAGCTGCGCGGTGCCGGCCACGTCGGCGACGTCGACCGCGTCCATCGCGTGCTGGAGCGCGCGCAGGATCTCGTGCCGCCGCGAACTGCCCACCGGCAGCTCGCGCATCAGCTCGTCCAGCACCTCCATGTCGTGCGTCAGGTGCCACACCGCGTCCTCGCGCACCGCGATCTCGGCCACCCGCAGCTCGTACAGGTGGTCGGTGCCGGCGGTCTCCTTGGAGCCGAGGTGGGTGCCCCGGCCCGCGGAGCCCACGATCATCGGGTTGGCGGCCAACTCCACCAGCAGGTCCACCGGTTCGCCGCCGGTGGCCGACTCGGCCAGCAGCACGCTGCGGTGGTACGGGTGCAGCCCCTGCAGCGGCGTGCCGGAGGCGTCGTGCACGAAGCCCTCCGCCTGGCCGCCGGGCCCCTTGGTCAGGTCGAAGCCGAGGTCGAAGACGGCCTCCACCCGGCGGCCCGCCCACTCCTGCGGCACCCGGCCGGTGGCCTTCAGCCAGGTCGTCGACCACGGGCCGCCCCAGCTGTCGCCGATCCGCACCGGTTCGTACGCCGCCGCCAGCGCGTCGGCGACCGGCACGGGTTCGCCCGGCACCTGCCAGGCGGCCAGCTCCAGGGTCAGCGGGTGGCTGTAGAGGGCGGGCCGCACCACGTGCGAGAGGAACTTGGTGATCCGCTGTTCGACGATGGGACGGTCGTCATGCACAGGAGTGCTCTTTCTGCTGGGGTATCGGCAGGGAGTCGGTCGTGCAGCGGGGGCGCGGGCGGCGGCGCCCGCCCCCGTCCGGGCCGGTGGCGAGAGCGGGGCTCAGCCGCGGCGGTGCCGGGCTCGCTCCGCCTCGAACCGCGCGGCCCACTGGGCGGTGCGGTCCAGGTACGCGGTCTGCGCGGACCGGCCGTGCCGCCCGTAGGCGCCCTCGTAGTCGAGGTAGTCGAACGTGCCGGGGGTCTGCGCGGTGGCGGGCTCGATCATGCTGCCCTCGTGCCACTCGTTGAACGACGTGATGCTCACCCAGTCCGGCGGCGCGTCGCCGTTGCCGGAGGACAGGGCGTACGCCCACTCCTGGTCGTAGGTCGCGCCGTCGGCGCGGTCCAGGATCGGGGTGGTGCTGCCGGGCTTCGCGCGGTGGTCGATGTAGCCCGGACCGAGCGACGGCGCCCACACCATGCCGCGTTCGGCGCAGAACGCGGCCACCTCGGTCCAGTCCGGCTCGTTGTGGGTGGCGATCGCGTCGTAGGTGTACGCGCCGCCGAAGTCGCCGATCCGGGTCAGGTCCCAGGTCTGCGCCATCACGATCGCCTGGTCGTCCACCTGGTGCAGTGCCGACCAGTCCACCGTGAGCAGGCTGTTGAAGATGTAGTACGCGGTGCGGTGGCCGTGCTCCGGGTCGCGGTGGAAGGCCGGGTGGTGGCCGTACTTGCCGCTGATGTACCGGATGTCGGCGACCACGGAGTCCGCGTCGCGGCCGTCGTACGGCTCGATGTGCCAGGCGACCTGGAGGCCCTCCTTGGCGGCGGCCTCCAGCACCACCTCGGCCCGCTGGTCCTCGTAACTGCCCTGCCCCCACCAGCTGCTGACCAGCACGCCGGTGCCGGCCTGCCGCAGCCAGCGCATGTGCTGGGCGACCGTGCCGTGCAGGTCGCCGGAGTCGTAGGGGCCTTGCACCGGGTAGTAGTTGGAGCCGATGTCCTCGGGCGGGGTGACGTCGCCCTGCTGCCAGTGCCGCCAGTCGCCGTAGAAGTCCGGGTTGCCGTACCACGGGTAGTAGAAGATGTGGGTGTGCCGGGAGACCGGCCTCGATCCGTGGGCCGCGCCGGGTCCGGGTCGCCCGGCCGGTGCCGGGGTGGCCGCCTGAGCGCTGTGGCCGCTCAGGCCGACCAGCGCGGCGGCGCCGGCGGCGGCACCGGTGAGCAGGGTGCGGCGGGAGGGGGGCGTGAGTTCGGGTGACATCAGCTCTCTCCTTCGGTCGTACGCCAGGTGCGCCGGGGGGTGAACCCCAGCAGATCGGTGCAAGCGGTCGTGTCGAAGAGCGTGGCGTGCCCCGTGACGGCGGAGCGCAGGGGCACACCGGGGTGGTGCGTGGCCATCAGCGCGGCCGAGGGCAGCGCCGACGTGGTGTCGGGCGCGGTCACGTTGACCACGTGCGCGCCGGTGATGTCGGCCTCCAGGGCGATCCGGATCGCGGTGGCCGCGTCGAGGGTGTGCAGCCAGCCCCACAGGTCGTGCCGCTGCCCGGCCGGGTCGGCGGCGCAGGCGCGGACGAACTCGTCCAGCCGGTCGCCGGCCCCGGTGAAGGGGAAGCGCATGCTCACCACGTCCGTGCCGTGCCGGCGGTGCGCGGTGCGGGCCACCTCCTCCAGCACCACCTTGGACAGCCCGTACGGGTCGCGGACCAGGCTCGGGTGCTGCTCGTCGAGCGGCACGTACGCGGGCGAGGCCGGGACCGGCGACCAGGCCAGGCCGACCGCGGACATGCTGGAGGCGGCCACCACCCGGCGCACCCCGGCCCGGCCGGCCTCTTCCAGGACCCGGTGCGCGGTGTGGCAGTTCTCCGCGAACAGGGCACTCGGGTCGGGCACGTTGGGGTGCGGGATGGCGCCGAGGTGGACCACCGCGTCGACGCCGTCCATCGCCTTGCGCACCAGGTCCGGGTCCTGGAGGTCGCCGGTGTGCACCCGTACCGCGCGTGGCTCGTCGACCGGCAGCAGGTCGGTGAGCACCACGTCGTGGCCGGCGCCGAGGAGTTCCGCGACGGCGTGGCCGCCGATGTGCCCGGCGGCCCCGGTGACGAGGACCAGCATCAGCCCTTCACCGCCCCGACCAGGCCGTTGACGAAGTAGCGCTGGAGGGAGAGGAAGAGCAGCACCACGGGCACGACGACGATCAGGGCGCCGGCCATCATCTCGTTGTAGTGCGGCACGTTCTCCGACGACAGCGTCTGCAGGCCCAGCGGCAGGGTGTAGGAGCTCGGGTTGTTCAGCGAGACCCGGGTGAGCAGGTACTCGTTCCAGGTCGGGATCGCGGTCAGCAGGCCGACGGTGATCAGCGCGGGCCGGGTCAGCGGCAGGTAGATCCGGGTGAAGACGTGGAACTCGTTGGCGCCGTCCACCCGCGCGGACTCCCGCAGTTCCTTCGGCACCGCCGAGAACGCGCCGGTCATCAGCAGGATCGACAGCGGCGCGCCGCCGTTGACGAAGGGCAGCACCAGACCCATGTGCGTGCCGAGCAGGTGGAGCTTGTTCTCCAGCAGCACGATCGGCAGCATCACGGTGACGCCCGGCACGAACAGCAGCGAGATGAAGAGCTTCTGCAGTATGCCGCGGCCGGGGAAGTCCAGCACCGCGAAGGCGTAGCCGGCCGCCGCGTACACCACCAGCGTCAGCACCACGGTCAGCGCGGTGACTTCGAGGCTGTTGACGAAGTACCGGAAGAAGTGGAGCTGGTTCCAGGTGCTGGTCAGGGTGTGGAGGGTCGGCGAGTGCGGGATCAGGTGGCCGCCGCGCACCACCTCGATGTTGTTCTTGAACGCGGCCGAGATCATCCACAGGAAGGGGTAGAGGCTCACCAGCCCGTAGACCGCCAGCAGGACGCCGATGACGACCTTCGCGCTGATCCGGCGGGCCAGCTTGCCGCCGCCGGAGCGGGGTCCGGCAGCGGGCCCGGGCCGGCCGGAACCGTTCTTCGCGGGGGCGGTGTCGTCGGCCGGTCCGAGGGGAATCGTTGTCATGTCCTGCTCCGCAGTACTCGGAGGTTGATCAGGGCGATCACCAGCGCGGCGGCGAACAGCAGCCAGCCGAGCGCACTGGCCAGGCCCAGGGTCGGGTCGAGTTGCATGAGGAAGGCCAGCCGGTACGACTCCAGGCCGAGCACGTTGGTGTGGTCGCCGGGGCCGCCGTTGGTCATCACCAGGAAGGTCTGGAAGCCCTGGAGCGAGTCGCGCAGGTTCAGCAGCACCACGATCAGGGTGATCGGCCGGACCAGCGGCCACACCACCGAGAAGTTGGTGCGCCACCAGCCGGCGCCGTCCAGTTGCGCGGCCTCCAGCACGCTGCGGTCGATGGTCTGCAGCCCGGTGAGGTACATCAGCATCGCCACCGGCACCGCGCCCCACACCGTCACCACGATCATGGTGGGCAGCGCGGTGTGCGGGTTGCCGAGCCAGCCCTGCGGCTGGGCGAGCGAGCCCATGCCGACGCTCTTGAGCAGCGTGTTGATCGCGCCGTCCGGCTGGAGGATGTACTGCCAGGCGAAGAACACCGCGATGCCGCTGGTCACGTAGGGCACGAAGTACACCGAGCGCAGCAGGGTCTGCATCCGGCGGGCGGAGTTGAGCAGCACCGCCAGCGGGAAGGACACCAGGACGGTCAGCACCGGCACCGCGATCATCACGTACAGGGTGTGCACGGCGGCGTGCTGGACCCGGGGCGCGTACCGCGGGTCGGCCCACAGCAGGTCCTTGTAGTTCTGGATGCCGACCCAGGTCCAGTGCGCGGCGAAGCCGTTCCACTGGGCGAAGCTCAGCAGGAAGCCGTAGCCGACGGTGTACAGGCCCATGACCGCGAAGAGCACCACGGCCGGGGCGACGAACAGCCAGCCGGAGAGGGCTTCGTGGCCGCCGCGCCGGCTGCGGCGGCGGGCCTTGGTGGCGGGGCCGGCGCCCGGCCGGGGGTCACCGGGACCCCCGGCCGCGGCTGCCTCCGCCGTCAGTGCGGGACGGGGAGCGGTGGTCACTTCGCCAGCTTCCAGAAGGAGTTGTTGAGCTTCGCCATCGCCTTGCCGGTCGCCTCCACGCTCTTCTGGTGCAGCGGGGTCAGGTCGGCGAGGATCTCGCTGATGGAGTCCTGGTCGTAGCCGGGCGGCCGGAAGCTGGCGTCACTCGGGTCGTAGGTGTTCTCCGGAGTGCCGGTGAAGGTCGCCGTCAGGCCGGCCAGGGTCGGGCCCATCACCTTGGCGGCGTCGGCGCCGAGCTGGGTGGCGGGCACCTCGGTGGCGTCCTTGGCGAACTGCGAGGCGACCGACGGCTGGGAGAGGAACTTCATCCACTTCTCGGCGTTCGCGGTGTGCGAGCTGGTCGAGGTGACGGTCAGCCCGGTCAGCGCCAGCGGGGCGAGCGCGGGCTTGGGCACGGCGCCGTCGGACGGGCCGGGGATGCCGAAGGCCATCACGTCGTCGGGGTTCATGCCGTTCTGCTGGAGGAAGGCCAGCGTGAAGGTGCCGCCGATGTCCCAGGCGGACTTGCCCTGCGCGAACGCCTGGTCGGCGGAGTCGATGTCGAGGATCTGGGTGCCGGGCATCCAGTAGGGCTGCAGCTTGGCGTACTCGCTGAGCGCCTTCTGGCCGTCGGGCGAGGAGAAGTCCTCGGACGCGTTCTGACCCCAGAGCGCCTGGTACTTGGCCTTCCCCAGCTCGGCGAAGGCCAGCGGCTGCATCGTCCAGGTCATGCCGGTCGCCTTGACCTTCAGGCCCAGGCTGACCCCGCCGGTGGTGGGGCTCTTCGTGGTGGTCGCCTTCAGGTCGGCGAGCCACTCCTCGTAGGTGGCCGGGGGCTTGGTGATGCCGGCCGCGGCGAGCACCTTCTTGTTGCCCATCACGATGCCGAAGGTGCCGGAGGTGAAGGGCACGCTGAAGCGCTGGCCCTTCTGGACGCCGTGGTCCTTGGAGTCGGCGGGCAGCGACTCCCGGTAGAACTCGGGGGTGACCGTGCCGGAGCCCTGCACGCCCTTCTGGTACAGGCCGCTCCAGCTCGCGTCGACGTCCTTGGAGATGTCCTTGGCGATGCCGGTGGAGCCCAGCGCGAAGTCCTCGCCGTCGGAGTGCGTCTCCAGCACGTCGGGCAGGTCATGGGTCTTCGCGGCGGCCTGCACCTTGGTGGTGTAGGCGTCGTCCGGGCCGTACGCCTGGATCTTCACGGTGATGCCGGTCTGCTTCTTGAACTCGGCGGCGGCGTTGCGCAGGCCCGCGACGTGGGACTGCTTGAAGGTCCACATCTCCAGGGTCTTGCCGCCCCCGGACGACCCGCCCGACCCGCCGCAGGCGGCGACCGGCGCCAGCGACATGACCGTCACGACAGCCGCTGCGGCGAATCGGGTCCGGCGGTTCTTGGTGCTGCTTCTCGTCACAGATCCTGCAACAGGTCCGACAAATGGTATCCGCATAGCCCCTGCCTAGGGTTCGATCGTTCAGAAGACCGAATGACGTTGGAGTCCCTGAACTTACGGTGGTGTTTGATATAGCGTCAAGGCGTGCGTTGCGATTGGGTGTGCACCCAGGGGCCGTCAGGTGTCGGCGCAGGGGAGCGCGGGGAGCGGAGGATCGGTGGAATCGGTGGCAGCAACAGCGCGCGGGCGCGGGCCCGAACGCAAACCTGAAGAGGTCAAGTCCGCGGCGCGGGTGCTCGAGGTGCTCGAACTGCTCGGCGCCGACGGCGCCCGGATGTCGCTGGCCGAGATGGCCGCGGCGATGGCCGTGCCCAAGAGCAGCCTGCACGCGATCCTGCGCACCATGCAGGCCCGCAGATGGGTGGATCTCGACCCGTCGGGGACCCGCTACAGCCTGGGCCTGAAAGCCCTGTTGACCGGGACCGCGTACCTGGAGGGCGACGACGTCACGAGCCTGGCCGGGCCGGTGCTCGACGCGCTCGCGGAAGAGACTGGCGAGTCCGTCCACCTGGGCAGGCTCGACGGCACGCACGTCGTCTACCTGGCCAAACGCGAGTCCCGGCACGCCTTGCGGATGTACTCCGCGGTCGGCCGCCGGCTGCCGGCGCACGCCACCGGCCTCGGCAAGGCGGTGCTCGCGCAGTACGACCCCGCCGAGGTGCAGCGCCGGCTGGCCTGGCCGCTGGAGCGGTTGACGCCCGACACCGTGGTGGACCCCGACGAACTCCTGGCGCAGCTCGGCGAGGCCAGGCTGCGCGGCTGGGCGATGGACGACGGCGAGAACTCCGTCGACATCCGCTGCGTCGCGGTCGCGCTCGGCAGCGGCCAGGGCGAGGACGCGATCAGCTGCTCGGCGCCCAAGAGCCGGATGGACGACGCGCGGATGGAGGAGATCGCGCAGGCCGTCACCGAGGCGGCGCACTCGCTGAGCACGCTGCTCAAACGGCTCGGCCAGCAGTGAGGACCGGGCCCGGGAGCCGTCCGGGCCCTGATCCGCGGCTCGCGCCGTAACCGCCGCCGTCGCCCCGCCCGGCCCTGCCGGGACCTTCCCGCCCCGGCCCAACCGCCTTGCCGCCGTGGCCCGTTGCGCACCAGCCGGTCCGAGTTTGTCAGACCTCTTGACAAACTCGGACCGGCTTTCATACGTTCGTGAGTCGGTACGGCATTCTGTTATCTGTACGTGCCGTGCGTGACGTCGTCGTCCTCTCCAAGGGATAGCACACGCTGCTGTCCGGAACCGGTCGGCGACGGCTTCGCGCTGACCGAACCGCCTTCCTGCACGTGGGAGTTCGCATGGCTTTGCCTGATGCCGGCCCCGCTCCGCTCGCCCCCGCACCCTGGGTCGACGAGCGCGGTGCCAAGATCCGCATCACGGCCGTCCGCACGTTCCTGACCGCCCCCCACGGCTGTCCTCACCTCATCGTCCGTATCGAGACCAACGACCCGGGCCTGTACGGGCTGGGCTGCGCGAGCGATCCGCAGCGCACCCTCGCGGTGCGCTCGGTGCTCGACGACTACCTCGCCCCGCTGCTGGTCGGCCGGGACCCCGACGACATCGACGACATCCACCGCCTGCTGCTCAACAGCGCCTACTGGCGCGGCGGCTCGATCAACGGCAACGCGCTCGGCGGCATCGACGTCGCGCTGTGGGACCTGAAGGCCAAGCGGCTGGGCGCCCCGCTGTACTCGCTGTTCGGCGGCAAGGTCCGCACCTTCGCCGAGGCGTACACCCACGTCGACGGCCTGGACGCGGCCGAGCTGGCCGACAAGGTGCAGGCCGCCCGCGAGCGCGGCTACCGCCATGTGCGCATCCAGGCCGCGGTGCCCGGCGCCGACACCTACGGCGCGCACGGCGGCGGCACCGACCCGGAGGCGGTACGCACCCGGCGCGCGCCCTGGGACGGCGCCGGCTACCTGCGCTACGTGCCGGAGGTGCTGCGCCAGGTGCGCGAACGCGTCGGCGACGACGTGGAACTCCTGCACGACGTGCACGAGCGGCTCGACCCGCGGCAGGCCAGGGAGTTCCTGCGGCGGGTGGAGGACGCCCGGCTGTACTTCGTGGAGGACCTGCTCGCGCCGGAGGACGCCGGCCACTTCAAGCGGCTGCACGACGTCTCGCCGGTGCCGCTGGCGGTCGGCGAACTGTTCCACGACCCGGCCCAGTTCGCCGACCTGATCGCCGGCGGCGACGGCCCCGACATCGACTTCGCCCGGATCAGGGTGCCCACCCTGGGCGGGCTGACCCCGGCCCGCAAGATCGCCGTGCTGTGCGAACTGCGCGGGGTGCGGCTGGCGCCGCACGGCCCGGCCGACGTCAGCCCGATCGCCCAGGCCGCCACGCTCGCCATGGACATCTCCAGCCACGCCTTCGGCGTGCAGGAGGCCGCGGTCTTCAGGCCGCCCGTCCACGAGGTCTACCCGGGCACCATCACCGCCACCGCCGGCGGCCTGGTGCCCCACGAAACCCCCGGCCACGGCGTCGACTTCGACGAGGCCGCGGCCGCCCGGCACCCCGTGCCGGAACCCTTGGCCCACGACCGGTGGGCCCTGCTGCGCAACACCGATGGGAGCGTGCAACGCCCGTGACCGATCCGAACCGTCCGCACCGCAGGGCCCTGGTGGTCAGAGGCGGCTGGGAGGGCCACTCACCCGTCCAGATCAGCGACCTGTTCGTGCCGTTCCTGAAGGACAGCGGCTTCCAGGTCGACACCGCCGAGTCGCTGGAGGTCTACGCCGACGCCGAACGGCTGGCCGCCACCGACCTGGTGGTGCAGTGCTGGACCATGGGCGAGATCACCGCCGAGCAGACCAAGGGCCTGGTCGCGGCGGTCCGGGCCGGCACCGGCTTCGCCGGCTGGCACGGCGGGATCGTCGACTCCTTCCGCGGCGACGTCGACTACCACTTCCTGACCGGCGGCCAGTTCCTGCACCACCCGCACGGGTTCGTGGACTACACCGTGCACCTCGTGCCGGAGCGCGCCGACCACCCGCTGCTCGCCGGGCTCGGTGACTTCGCCGTGCACACCGAGCAGTACTGGGTCTCCACCGACCCGGACATCGACGTGCTGGCCACCACCGTCTTCCCGGCCGGCGAGGAACGCGACCACCCGGTCGTGATGCCGACCGTCTGGACCCGGCAGCAGGGCGCCGGCCGGGTCTTCGTCAACGCCATCGGCCACAAGGCCGACGACTTCGACGTGCCCGAGGTGCGGGCACTCACCGAGAGGGGACTGCTGTGGGCGAGCCGCTGAGGGTCGGCATGGTCGGTGCGGGCAAGATCAGCGGCCAGTACCTGGACACCATCGCGAAGCTGGACACGCTGCGGCTGACCGCCGTCACGGACCTGGACGCCGGCCGGGCCGCCGAGGCCGCCGAGCGCTCCGGCGCCCAGGTGGCCGGCAGCGTCGCCGAACTCGTCGCGCGCGACGACGTGGACGCGGTGCTCAACCTGACCATCCCCGCCGTGCACGCCGAGGTCGCACTCGCCGCGATCGCCGCGGGCAAGCACGTCTACGGCGAGAAGCCGCTGGCCACCACCCGCGAGGAGGCCGCCGCGATCCTGGCCGCCGCGCGGGCGGCGGGGGTCCGGGTCGGCAGCGCGCCCGACACGGTGCTCGGCACCGGCACCCAGACCGCCCGCAAGGCTGTCGACGACGGGCTGATCGGCCGCCCGGTCGCGGCGACCGCGTTCATGACCACCGCCGGCCACGAGGCGTGGCACCCGGACCCGGAGTTCTACTACCGGCCCGGCGGCGGCCCGTTGCTCGACATGGGCCCGTACTACCTGTCCGCGCTGGTGCACCTGCTCGGCCCGGTGGTCAAGGTCACCGGCGCCGCGTCCACGCCGCGCGCCGAACGCGAGATCGGCAGCGGTCCGCGGGCCGGGGAACGCTTCGCGGTCGAGGTGGACACCCACGTCACCGGGGTGCTCGAACACGCCGGCGGGGCGCTGTCCACGCTCGTGATGAGCTTCGACATCCACGCCGCGCACCTGCCGCGGATCGAGGTGCACGGCACCGCCGGGTCGCTGTCGGTGCCCGACCCGAACGGCTTCGACGGACCGGTCGAACTCTTCGCGGCGGGCGGCTCCTGGCAGCCGCTGCCGGTGTCGGCCGGCTACCGGGGCGCCGGGCGTGGCACCGGGCTCGCCGACCTCGCCGACGCGGTCGCGGGCGGCCGCCCGCACCTGGCGTCGGCCGAACTCGCCGAGCACGTCCTGGACGTGATGCTCACCCTGCTGGACTCCGCGCACGCCGGCCAGGCGCTGCCGGTGGCCAGCAGCTGCGAGCGGCCCGCGCCGGTCGCGTAGCGCAGCGGCGGGGCGGCGGGCGCGGCCACCAGGGACCGCGCCCGCCGCCTTTTGCCGTCCGCATTGTCAGGCGAATTATCTTCCGGATCGGGGTCGCAATGACCTGGAAATAGCCTGACAATTACGTTCTCGCAGGTCACGACCTGCGAGAAGGCTGAATTCGTGAGAGGCGTTGACTTGATAACACACATGGTTTTACATAGCGGGAACCCGCTGGACAGAAAGGCTGCCCATGCATGACCGGATCGCCTCGGGCGAGGAGCGGATAGCCGCGTTCCTCACCGAGAAGCTGCGCCCAGCGCTGTATCCGCAGCGGCTGCCCATGGACATCGGCGCCTGGCACATCCCGGGCGAGCCGGTTCCGGCGGAGGTGGCGCTGCGCGCCGAGTACACCCCGTTCGCGGTCGGCGAGCCCTGGGGCAAGCCCTGGGCCACCACCTGGTTCCGGGTGCACGCCACCGTGCCCGAACGCTGGGCGGGCCGCCGGGTCGAGGCCCTCGTCGACCTCGGCTCCGACCCCGACGGCGGCCGCGCCGAAGGGCTCGTGCACGACGAGCGGGGCCTGCCGCTGCAAGGGCTCCACCCGCACCTGCCGGCCGTGCCGGTGGCGGTCAGCGCGGTCGGCGGCGAGCCGGTGCGCCTGCTGGTCGAGGCCGCCGCCAACCCGCAGATCGAGGGCGGCAGCGGGGCCGGCAGCCGCTACGGCGACCCGGCCACCGCCGGCGACACCCCGCTGTACCGGCTGCGCCGCGCCGACATCGCGGTCCGCGACGAGGATGTCTGGCAGCTGATCCACGACTTCGAGGCGCTGGACGGCCTGATGCGCGCGCTGCCCGACGCGCTGCCCCGCAAGCACGAGATCCGCGCCGCCCTCGAAGCCGCCGTGGACGCGGTCGACCCGCGCGCCGTCGCGCGCACCGCGGGCCGCGCCCGTACGGTGCTCGCCCCGGCGTTGAGCCGGCACGCGCACGACTCCGCGCACACCTTCGCCGCGGTCGGCCACGCGCACATCGACTCCGCCTGGCTGTGGCCGGTGCGCGAGACCGTACGCAAGTGCGCCCGCACCTTCAGCACCATGGCCGCGCTCACCGAGGAGTACCCGGGACTGGTCGTCGCCGCGTCCTCCGCGCAGCACTACGCCTGGATGAAGGAGCACCACCCGCACGTCTTCGAGCGGATACGCAAGGCCGTCGCGGACGGCAACTGGGTGCCGGCCGGCGGCATGTGGGTCGAGGCCGACGCCGAACTTCCCGGCGGGGAGGCGCTGGCCCGCCAGTTCGTGCACGGCCGGCGCTTCTTCCGCGACGAACTCGGCGTCGACGGCGACGGGGTCTGGCTGCCCGACGTCTCCGGTGCCTCCGCCGCCTTCCCGCAGCTCGCCGCGCTGGCCGGGGCCCGCTGGGTGGCCGCCCGCCGCCCCGAACCGGGGCTGGCCGCCGCGCCCCCGCACCACACCTTCCGCTGGGAGGGCATCGACGGCACCCGCCTGTTCACCCACCTCGTGCCGGGCGCCGCCGAGGGCACCAGCCTGACCGGGCCCGAACTCACCGGCACCGTCGCGTCCTTCGCCGAACTCGGCGCCGCCGGCAGCTCGCTGCTGCCCTTCGGCCGCGGCGACGGCGGCCCCGACCGGGCCATGCTGGAGCGGGCCCGCCGCTTCGCCGACCTCGAAGGCGCCCCCCGCGTCACGCCGAGCACCCCCGCCGCGTTCTTCCGCGCCGCCGAGCAGGAGTACCCGCAGGCACCGGTCTGGCGCGGCGAACTCGACCTCGCCGCGCACCGCGGCACGTACACCAGCCAGGCCCGCACCAAGCGCGGCAACCGCCGCAGCGAGGCCCTGCTGCACGAGGCCGAGCTGTGGTCGGCGACCGCCGCCGTACGGCACGGGATTCCCTACCCCTACGCCGAGTTGGAGCGGCTGTGGCGGCAGGTGCTGCTCCAGCAGTGCCACGACATCCTGCCCGGCACCTCCATCGCCTGGGTGCACGAAGAGGCCGAACAGGCCCACCGCGACGTGCAGCGCCGGCTGGAGCGGCTGATCCGGCGGGCGACCGGCGGCCCGGGCACCGACCCGGACGGCACCGGGGTGCTCAACTCCGGCCCGCGCGAACGCCGCGAGGTCGTCGTGCTCGGCCCGGACGCCCGCCCGCTGCCCGGCGGGCAGCAGCTCGCCGACGGCCGCACCGCCGTCCTCGCGCAGGCGCCCGCCCTCGGCGCCGGCCGGGCCGGACTGCCGCTCGGCGACCTGTCGCCGGTCACCGTCGAAGCCCTCGCCGACGGTGGCCACGTCCTGGACAACGGCCTGCTGCGGATCGTGGTGGACCGGGACGGGCTGGTGCGCTCGGCCGTCGAGTCGGGCACCGGCCGGGAGGCCATCGCGCCCGGCGCGGCCGGCAACCTGCTCCAGCTCCACCGCGACGAGCCCGCCGACTGGAGCGCGCTGCGGCTCGACCCGCGCGGCGGGCGCGACCTCGACACCGCCGAGTCGGTCGAACTGCTCGACGCCGGACCGCTGCTGGCCACCGTCCGGGTGGTGCGCGGCACCGGCCGCTCCACCGTCGTCCAGCACCTCGGCCTCGGCGCCGGCAGCCATGCCCTCACCATCGACACCGAGATCGACTGGCGCGAGCAGGACACCATGCTCAAGGCCGCCTGGCCGCTGGACGTGCACGCCGAACACACCAGCGCCGAGACCCAGTTCGGGCACGTCACCCGGCCCACCCACGAGAACACCGGCTCCGACGCGGCCCGCCGCGAGGCCGCCGCCCACCGCTGGCTGCACGTCGGCGAGCACGGCTGGGGCGTGGCGCTGGCCTCCGACGCGACCTACGGCTACGACACCACCCGCCACACCCGGCCCGACGGCGGCACCACCACGGTGGTGCGCAGCACCCTGCTGCGCGCCCCGCACAGCCCCGACCCGCACGCCGACCGGGGAGTCCAGCGCTTCCGGCACACCCTGCGGCCGGGCGCCTCCGTGGCGGACGCGATCACCGAGGGCTACGCGCTCAACCTCCCGCTGCGCACCGGGCCCGACACCCCCGAGCCGGTGGCCGACCTGCCGCTGGTCGCCGTCGACCACCCGGACGTGCTCATCGAGACGGTCAAGCTCGCCGACGACCGCGGCGGCGACGTCGTGGTCCGGCTCTACGAGTCGCGCGGCGGCCGCGCGCGCACCACCCTCACCGCGGGCTTCCCGGTCGCCGCCCTGACGGAGACCGACCTGCTCGAAGCGCCGCTCGCCGCCCTTTCCCCCGCCGACCCGCTCACCTTGCGCCCGTTCCAGATCCTCACCCTCCGCATCACGCCCAAGGACCGGCACCGTGCCTGACGCAACCCCGCCCCCCACGCCCGCCGTTCCGCCGCGCCGCGCCGCTCAGCCGAGACGCGCCACCCGGTGGCGGCGGCCGAGCGGGCCGCCACCGCCCGGCTCGACGTGCGCGGCAGCCGCGCCGGCGGCGCACCGCGCCGGCATTCCCGCGGAGGTGCGCCGTGGCTGACCTCGACGTGGTGCAGGAGAGCGGACCGGTGGCGGTGCTGCGCGAGTGGGCTCGCGGCGGCGGCCCCCTGGCGGTGCGGGCGCGGGTGGTGCTGCTCGCGATCGAGGGACTGCGGGACGCCGAGATCGCGCGGCGGCTGGGCGTGTCCCGGCAGACCGTGGGCACCTGGCGGCACCGCTGGCAGAGCGCCGGCCTCGCCGGGCTGGAGCAGCGCCCGCGCACCGGCCGCCCGGCCACCGTGGACGAGGCGGAGGTCGTCGCCCGGGCGCTGCTGGCCCCCGGCGGCTCCGGCGCGAGCCGGGCGATCGCCCGCGAACTGGGCCTGTCGCACGCCACGGTGGCCTCGATCCGGCGGCGCTGGGCGGTGGGCGGCGACATCACCCGCGGCCCGCGGGTCCCCGCCCGCCCGCCGCTGCCCGGCGCCGACATCTGGGTGATGGGCGTCTACGTGGACGACCGCCGCGCGGTCCTGCTGGCCGGTACCCGCCCGGACGTGCCGCCGTCGGCCGCCGTCGCCACGGTGCTCGGCGAGGACGTGCTGTCAGGGCTGGCCGGCGCGATGGACGCGCTCCACCCGGGCGGGTCACCGTCAGGCGGGACGCATTCAGGCGGGACGCACCCGGACGGGACACCCGCGGACCCGCACCACCCGGACGGGACGCTCCCGCACGGGCCCCGCACCGGCGCCGACCACGACCCGGAACTCGCCGGCTACCTCGCCGAGGCCACCGCCCACCACCCCGACATCGCCCTGCACGCGGTGACCTTGTGGGACTCCGCCCCCGCCGACTCCGCCTCCGCCGACTCCACCTCCGCCGACGCCGTTCCGGCCGGGGCCGCGATCGGCGGGGTGACCTCGCACCGGCTGCCCGCCAACGCCTCCTGGCGCAGCTTCCTGCGCGCCATGGCCGCGCTGGACAGCACCAGCCACCCCGAGTCCTCGCGCCGCGTCTACCTCGACCTGGTCGCGGAACTCGGCCGCGGCGGCACCCCCGTACGGTGGCTGCGCGAGAGCGTCGCCGGCCATCTGCGCAGCAGCGTGGCCGTACCGCCGGCGCAGGCCGCGCCGTCCGCCGCGCCTTCCACCTCCAAAGCGGCGGCCACGGCGGCCCCTTCGAGCGCGGCCGCCCCCGCGGAGCCGATCGCCTCCAGCGGGGTGAACCAGATCGACCTCGGCTCGTTCAACGAGTGCGTGGTGATCGAGTCGGTGCGGCTGTCGGGCACCATCACCCGCGGCGAGATCGCGCACCGCACCGGCCTGACCCAGCAGTCCGTCTCGCGGATCGCCCGTTCGCTGATCGACCGCGGCATCCTCGTGGAGGACGCGCAGCGCCGGGCCACCTCGGGCAAGCCGCGCACCCCGGTCCGGCTGTGCGGCACCGCCGCGCACGCGCTCGGCCTGCACATCGACCCCGAGGTGCTGACCGCCGTGGTGATCGACCTCGACGGCGCGATCGTCTGCACCTGCACCCGGCCGGTCGGCGCGGAGGGCGATCCGACCGAATTCGTCGCGCAGGTCGTCGCGTTGGGGCGCGAGGCGCTGGAGAAGGCGCAGGGCTCGGTGCCGGAGGAGGGCTTCCTCGGCATCGGCGTGGCGGTGCCGGGCCCGGTGGACATCGCCTCCGGTACGGTGCTGGGCCCGCCGCTGCTGTCGGCGTGGAACGACATCCCGCTGCTGTACCTGCTCAAGGACCACTTCCCCTGCCCGGTGATCATCGAGAAGGACTCGCTGGCCGCGGCGGCCGGCGAGCGCTGGATCGGTCGCGACCGCAGGGCCCGCGACTTCGCCTACCTGTACCTCGGCACCGGGGTCGGCTCCGGCCTCTACCTCAACGGCGACCTCTACCGCGGAGTGAGCGCCAACGCGGGGGAGTTCGGCCAGCTGTGCGCGATATCGCTCGGCCGCACCGGTCCCGACGGGCGGCCCGAGATGGTGCCGGAGTGCAACCCGCCCGGTTCCGTACCGGAGTTCGCCGCCCGGCACGGCTTCCCCGCCTCCGGCGCGGCCGCCGGCAGCACCGCGGCGTACCGCGAGGTCGGGCGGGCCGCGGCGGCCGGCGACGCGGCGGCCACCGCCGCGCTGCGGGAGGTGGCCGGCGCGGTCGGCCGCGGCGCCCTGGGCCTGGTCGACCTGCTCGACATCGACCTGATCGTGCTGGGCGGGCCGTTCTTCACCGAGGACACCGCCGGCTTCTACCTCGACGAGATCCACCGGGTGGTCAACGACTTCCCGACCGCGCGCCGGCTGCGACGGGTCGAGGTCGAGCCGTCCGTGCTCAGCGCCGAGGCCGCCGCGGTGGGCGCCGCGTCCACGATCTTCCACGCCACCTTCACCCCGCGGCTGCGCACCCGCGCCCGGGCGTAGGGACGTCCGGCGCCCGGCCGGAAGCCGGCCGTCCGGGCGCGGCGCCCGCCGCCGGGCGGAGCCCGTTCATCGTTGTTTCGTCGTCATCAGTCAAAACAATGCCATCCTGTCCGGTCAGAACTCTTGACTCGACGTCAAACCTGGCAACAAACTGCCGCATTGAGAACGCAAGGCCTGGACTTTCTTCGGACTTGCACCAAAGTTCGTCGCAAGGGTCGTAGCCGGCCCGGGTGTTCCGCTTGATCACGCTTGATGACACTCCCCGGACGACGGAGGCAGGATGGACAAGCGAAGGCGTCGGCGCGCAGGCCTGGCCGCGGTGTGCGCGATGGCGTGCGCGGTGGGGCTGAGTGCCACCTACGGCGGCACCGCCGTGGCACAGGCCCCGCATGCGGCCGCGAGCACGCCGATCTACCTGGACACGCACTACTCCTTCCAGGAGCGGGCCGCCGACCTGGTGTCGCGGATGACGCTCCAGGAGAAGGTGCAGCAGCTCAGCACCAACAGCGGCCCGGCGATACCGCGGCTGGGGGTGCAGCAGTACACGTACTGGAGCGAGGGGCAGCACGGCGTCAACAGCCTCGGCGCCGACCAGAACAACGGCGGGGTGCAGGGCGGGGTCCACTCCACCAGCTTCCCCACCAACTTCGCCTCGTCCATGTCCTGGGACAAGAGCCTGATGTACCAGGAGAGCACCGCGATCTCCGACGAGGCCCGCGGGTTCGTCGACAAGTCGCTCTTCGGCACCGGCCAGAACAACCTCGGCCCGTCGGCGGACGACTACGGTTCGCTGACGTACTGGGCGCCGACGGTCAACCTCGACCGGGACCCGCGCTGGGGCCGCACCGACGAGGCGTTCGGCGAGGACCCGTACTTCGTCGGGCAGATGGCCGGCCAGTTCATCGACGGCTACGAGGGCAACAACCCGGACGGCACCTCGCAGACCGGCTACCTCAAGGTCGCCGCCACCGCCAAGCACTACGCGCTGAACAACGTCGAGGACAACCGCACCGGGATCAGCTCCGACGTCAACGACACGGACCTGCGCGACTACTACACCGCCCAGTTCCGCGACCTGATTGAGGACGCGCACGTCGCCGGCCTGATGACGTCGTACAACGCGATCAACGGCACCCCGTCCACGTCGGACACCTACACCACCAACGAACTCGCCCAGCGCACCTACGGGTTCGACGGCTACATCACCTCCGACTGCGGCGCGGTCGGCACCAACTGGAAGCAGTTCCCCGGCGGCCACGACTGGGCGCCGCCCGGCTGGACCACCGACCACGACGCGAACAACCCGACCTGGACCCAGACCGCCACCGGCAAGACCATGTCCGGCCAGGCCGGCGGCCAGGCGTACTCCCTGCGGGCCGGCACCGACCTGAACTGCACCGGCGACGAGGCCACCACCGCCAACATCGAGCAGGCCATCGAGGCCGGCGCGCTGAGCGAGGGCGTCATCGACAACGCGCTGGTGAAGGTCTTCACCGTCCGCATGGAGACCGGCGAGTTCGACCCGGCCGGCAGCGTGAAGTACACCTCGATCACCAAGGACCAGATCGAGAGCCCGGCCCACCAGGCGCTGGCCACCAAGGTCGCCGACAACTCGCTGGTGCTGCTGAAGAACTCCGCGCCCGCCACCGGCACCAGCCCGCTGCTGCCGGTCGACCCGGCGAAGGCGAAGAAGATCGTCATCCTCGGCGACATGGCGAACACCACCACGCTGGGCCTGTACTCCGGCGAGCCGGACCACACCACCAGCCCGGTGCAGGGCATCACCGACGAGGTGAAGGCCGCCAACCCGGGTGCCGACGTGGTCTTCGACGCGGCCGGCAGCTCCTCGACGGCCACCGCCGCCGCGACCCTCAGCGACCAGACCAAGGCCGACATCCAGTCCGCCGACCTGGTGGTGCTCTTCGTCGGCACCAACAAGGCCAACGCCGACGAGGGCAAGGACCGCACCAACCTCGACATGCCCGGCAACTACGACTCGCTGATCGACCAGACCGCCGCGCTCGGCAACAAGAAGCTGGCGCTGGTCATCCAGTCCGACGGTCCGGTGAAGATCGACGACGAGCAGGGCAAGGTCTCCTCGATCGTCTTCAGCGGCTTCAACGGCCAGTCCCAGGGCGCCGCGCTCGCCGACGTGCTCTTCGGCAAGCAGAACCCGGCCGGGCACCTCAACTTCACCTGGTACAAGGACGACTCGCAGCTCCCGGACAAGTCCGACTACGGCCTGACCCCCGGTGAGACCGGCGGACTCGGCCGCACCTACCAGTACTTCACCGGCACCCCGACCTACCCCTTCGGGTACGGCCTGAGCTACAGCTCCTTCTCCTACACGCACGTCACCGCCGACCACTCGCAGATCACCCCGGACGGCTCGGTGAAGATCGGCGTCGACGTCAAGAACACCGGCAAGACCGCCGGCGCGACGGTCGCCCAGCTCTACGCCGCCACGCCGTTCACGGTCAAGGGCGTCCAGCTGCCGAAGAAGCGGCTGGCCGGCTTCGCCAAGACCGGCGTCCTCCAGCCCGGTCAGAGCCAGCACCTGACGATCTCCGTCAAGGCCGCCGACCTGTCGAGCTGGGACGCGAAGAACTCCCGGCAGACGGTCTACAACGGCCGCTACCAGTTCCAGGTCGCCGCGGACTCCTCGCACGTCGCCGGCACCGCGAACGTGCGGATCAGCGGACGGCTCACCCCGAAGGTGCAGACCGTCACGGTGCAGCCGGAGAACGTCGTCTACAACGCGGGCGACACCTTCAGCCTGACCGGCAAGAACCAGTGGATCAAGGACGACACCGACCACTCCAAGGAGCAGCGCGACACGTCCATCACCGCGGACAACGTGGTGGAGGCACTCAACAACGACCAGTCGTTCGCGGACCTGAAGCACACGGGCGTCAGCTACCGCAGCAGTGACCCGAAGGTCGCCACCGTCGACAAGAACGGCACCGTGCACGCGGTCGCCGACGGCGTCGCCACCATCTCCGCGAAGGTCGGCGGAGTCACCGGGTCCGCCCCGATCGTGGTGCGCAACTCGCTGACGCTCCAAGCGGTGCCGATCGCCGCGGCCGGCAGCACGCTGACCGCGACCACCACCTACACCAACGGCAGCGCCGCGGCGGTCAGCGGCATCACCGTCGGGCTCAAGGCGCCCGACGGCTGGACCGCCACCGCCACCACCCCGGCCACCTTCGACCAGGTCGGCCCGGGCCAGAAGGCCACCACCACCTGGTCGGTGAGCATCCCGGCCGGCACCGACCCGGCGTCCTTCACCCTGGACGCCACCGTCGGCACGCCCGGCGGCGACCACACCGCGCAGACACCGGTCACCGTGCCGTACGCCTCGCTGACCGCTGCCTACAACAACATCGGGATCAGCAGCGACGACAACACCAAGGCGGCCAGCTTCGACGGCGGGGGCGCCAGCTACTCCAGCGACGCCCTGGTGGCGGCCGGCTGGACTCCCGGCAAGAGCACCGACCACGACGGGGTGAGCTTCCCGTGGCCCGCCGCCGCGGGCACCGGCGCCCCCGACAACGTGGTGGCCGGCGGCCAGGCGATCGAGATCAGCGGCAGCGGTACCAAGCTCGGCTTCGTCGGTTCGAGCGCCTTCGGCAGCTCGTCCGGCAGCGGCACCATCCTCTACACCGACGGCACCACCCAGACGTACGCGCTGGCACTCGCGGACTGGTGGTCGAAGACCGCCTCCCAGGGCAGCGACATCGCCGCCAGCCTGCCGTACCTCAACAACGGCGGAGGGCAGTCGCAGCAGCCCGTGCACACGTACGCCGCGACGGTGAACCTGCAACCCGGCAAGACCGTGCAGGCCATCACCCTGCCCGACGTGAGCCAGACGGCGACCAACAACCAGTTGGCGATGCACGTCTTCTCCGTGGCCATCGGCGGCTGACCCGCCGGCGCGGGGGGCCGGCCGCCCGTCGGGACCGGCCCCCCGCGCATGCCTCGCACACCCGCGTACGCCTGAGGCCGCGCCTGCTCCTTGACGCGCGCGTGCCCCCGCCCGCGTGCCCCCACGCCCTCAAGTCCTCATGTCCCCATGCCCTCATGCCGGCGCCCGCCCCTGGGCGCCCATGGAAGGAACCATGAACAACCAGCATGAACAGCGCAGTTCGGCCCTGGTGCCGACCCGCCGCCAGCTGCTCACCCTCGGTGCCGCCACCGCCGCCGCGGTCGGCCTCCAGCGGATCGGCGCCGCCCAGGCGGCCGCTCCGGGCGACGGCGGTTTCGCCGCGCCCAGGACCGGCGGCGCCCAGGTGCTCCAGTCGCTCAACGGCACCTGGGACTTCCTGCCCGCGGCGGCCGGCGCCGCCTACCCGCCGGCCGACTCCGGCTGGGCCGACATCCCCGTGCCGGCCGAATGGAACATGGCGGCCGGGCCGTTCGCCACCGGTTGGGACGCCTACGACCTCTTCGAGACCCCCGACGACTGGAACACGGTGAACACCGCCTGGTACCGGCGGACCGTCCGCGTACCGGCGGCGGCCAAGGGGCAGCGGATCGTGCTGCGCTTCGAGGCGGTCAACTTCGAGGCGACCGTCTGGTTCAACGGCGCCCAGGTCGCCCACCACCAGGACGGGCTGCTGCCGTTCGAGGCCGACGTCACCGACCACGCGGTCTTCGGCGGCAGCAACACCGTTCACCTGCTGGTGCGTTCACCCGGCTCGGCCCGGCAGTCCGACGGCTACCACTTCCCGGGGGGCTCCTGGTGGGGCCAGGAGGCGGCCGGGATCTGGCAGGACGTGTGGCTGCTGGCCCGCAACCCCGTCTCCACCGCCGACACCGCGATCGTCACGTCGGTCACGGACAAGAAGCTCACCGCCACCACCGTCCTGCGCAACGACTCCGCCGCCGACGCCACCGTCCGGGTGGACCACACCGTGTGGGACGGCGCCCGCCAGGTGCTGCGGCTCAGCCGCCAGGTCACCGTGCCGGCCGGCGGCACCACCGCCGTCGAGGAGTCCGCCGGCTGGAGCAAGCCCCGGCTGTGGAACCCGGCCGACCCGCACCTGTACGAGCTGCGGGTCGACATCCGCGCCTCCGGCACCGGCCCGGTGCTCGACTCGACCACCCAGCGGTTCGGCTTCCGCGAGGTCACCGTCGACGGCCCGGCGCTGCTGCTCAACGGCGAACCGCAACTGCTGCGCGGCGACTCCTGGCACTACATGGGCTCCGTCCAGAACAGCCGCGCCTACGCCGAGATGTGGATGCGGATGGCGATGGCCGCGGGCGTCAACTACATGCGCCTGCACGCCATGCCGTACCCGCCGGTCTACTACGACGTGGCCGACGAACTCGGCATGATGATCGTCGGCGAGTCCGGCATCTACGGCTCCTCGGGCAACTACGCGATGGGCGCCGACGACTTCTGGGCCAACTGCGCCACCCACCTGAAGGACCGGGTGGTCCGCGACCGCAACCACCCCTCGATCATCGCCTGGAGCGCGGAGAACGAGATGCTGGCCGCCTTCGGCCAGAGCTACGTGCCGCAGGTCGCCGCGCTCAAGCCGCCGGTGCTCGCCGAGGACACCAGCCGCCCGGTCTACTTCGAGGGCGACGGCGACCCGCAGGGCGCCGGCGACCTGCGCAGCACCCACTACCCGGTGGAGATCACCACCAAGAACACCACGATCCCCGAGTCCGGCCGGGTGCTGGCCGTCGGCCAGCCGCGCGGCGACGAGTGGGACCGCAAGAAGCCGTTCCTGATCAGCGAGTTCAGCTCGATGTACTACGCCAACCCGTCCGACGTCAGCGCGCTCGGCGGCCCGGCGGCGTACGCGGACCTGGACGGGTTCTGGTCGGCGCACGCGCTGACCGTCCGCGCCCAGATCGAGGGCTTCCGGTACGCGGGCATCACCGCGATCTCGCCGTGGAACACGGTCTGGTACGGCATGCAGCCGCTACCGTTCGACGGCACGTCGGTGCCGAAGCCCGATCCGAGCGGGTCCGGGCCGCGGCTGAAGCGGGTCGGGCCGTTCGCGGCGACCCTCAACCCCGGCTTCCAGAAGGGCCTGCCCGACTGGCGGCCGAACCCCATCCACGGCTCCGTGGCGCGGGTCTTCCAGCCCGTCGCCGCGCTCGCGCTGGACTACCGCACCCACTACTTCGGCGGCAGCACGCTGGCGAAGGACCTGATGGTCTGCAACGACACCGCCGGAAAGGTGAAGTTGACGGTCGGCTGGACGCTGAGCGGCAAGGGCATCCCGACTGGCAAGGGCTCGGCGAAGGTGACGGTCGCGGCCACCGACCGCGGCAGCGTGACCGCGAAGCTCGCGCTGCCCAAGGTCAAGAAGGCCACCGCGGCCACCTTGCGGATCACCGTCTCGGGCGACGGGACGTTCACCGACGACATCGCGCTGACCTTGTACCCGGCTCCCGCGGGCAAGCTCGGCACCCCGCTCAAGGCGGCGGTGCTGGAGGGGACTTCGGGTGCCGCCACCACCAAGGCGCTGACCGCGCTGGGTGTGACGGCCCGCACCGTCGCCGACTTCGGCACGCTGCCCGACCCCGCCTCCGGCGAGGTGCTGGTGGTCGCCGAGGGCGCCGAACCGGCCGCCGACACCGACGCGGGCAAGAAGGTCACCGCGTTCGTCGCCGCCGGCGGCCAGGTGCTGGTGCTGGCGCAGAGCGCGTTCCCGCAGATCCTGCCGTGGCCGCAGTTCAGCACGAGCAGCCCGCAGACCGTCACCCACGTCGCCGCGCCGCACCACCCGGTGCTGGCCGGCATCGGCGCCGACGACCTGCGCTGGTGGCAGACCGCCGACGAGACCGTGGTGTCCACCGTGCTGCTCAAGCCGCGCTTCGGCAGCCTGCTCTCGCTCGCCGACGCCGGGTCCGCGCTGGCCGCCACCGCGCTCGCCGAGACCAGGTTCGGCAAGGGCCGCTACCTGATCTGCCAGTACCCGGTGGTGGCCGCGCAGGCCGCCGAGCCGATCGCCGCCGCGCTGCTGCGCAACCTGCTCGGGTACGTCGCCCGGCCGGCCGCGGCCACCGGGCGGTTCGGGGTGCTCGCCGCCGACGACAAGAGCGCGGCCGCGGTCACCCTCAAGGCCGCCGCGGCCGATCTGACGGTGCTCGGCACGGTCGACGCCGACGCCCTCGCGGCGCTGGACATCCTGCTGGTGGACGCCTCGCCCGGCAACGACGCGCCGCTGGCGTCGCTCAAGGCCGCCGCTTCCGCGGTCACCGCGTGGACCGGCCAGGGCGGCACCCTGTGGATCAGCGGTGCCACCCCGGACACCTGGGCGTCGGTCGCGCCGTTCCTGCCGTCCGGCGCCAAGCTCACCGCCGTGGACACCGACCACGCGCACGGCGCCGTGACCACCGGAAACTCCGCCCTGACCACCGGCGTCAGCAACGCCGACCTGGACTGGCCGGGCGCGGGCGCGCCCTTGGTGGCGTACACCGTGCAGGCCAAGGGCGGCACCAGCGCGGTGGACACCCGGGCGGTCGCCTGGAGCCTGTTCAGCGCGGGCAACGAGCAGACCAAGTACGGCAAGGCGGCACACAGCACGCTCGGCTTCACCGCCGGCAGCGCGCTGTGGCAGACGGCCGCGGGCCAGGGGTCGGTGATCGTCGACCAGTTGCTGTGGCCGGACAAGAACGCCCTGCCCACGCAGGTCGGCCTGGCCGCGCTGCTGGCCGCGAACGTCGGCACCGCCTTCGCCGCGGGCGCCGGCTCGGGCGAACTGCCCACCGACGGCTGGAAGGGCTTCACCAACCCGGCCGGCGGAACCCCCGCCAACGCCTACGACCGCAACCCCAGCACCCGTTGGACCAGTTCGACGGCCCGCCAGCCCGGCATGTACTACGGCCTCGACCTGGGGGCGTCGCACACCATCGACAAGATCGTGTGGGACGCGTCGGCCTCCAGCGGCGACGTACCCAGCGGCGCCGACCTGCTGGTCTCCACGGACAACTCCACCTGGACCACGGTGCTCAGCCTCGCCGACACTGCTCCGTACACCTCGGGCGGCGTGATGACGCTGAACTTCGACCCGGTGGACGTCCGGTACTTCAAGGTCGTCAACACCAAGGCCGCCGGGAACTACCTGTCCGTGCACGAGATCTACGTGTACACGGCGACGCAGTGACCCGGTGAAGCGGTGAGCCGGCCGGACGGGTCGTGGGGCCCGTCCGGCCGGCTCGGTATCCGCTCTGGCCTACGCGGCCGGGGTCGTGCCGGTGACCGTCGCGGCCGGGCCGGTGCCCGCGCCGGTGACGGCGGCGACGCCGACCGTGTACGGCGTGCCGGGCGTCAGATCGCCGAGCACGCGGAACATCGCGTGCGCCGACGGCTGGGTGACCAGCACGTCCCGGCCGGCCACGTCGACCGTACGGCTGCCCGAGGGGTCGGTGACCGTGATCCGGTAGCCGATGACGGGGGAGTCGCCGACGACGGTCGGGGGCGTCCAGTCCAGGGTCGCGGCGGTGGCCTGGGCCTTCAGCTTGAGTCCGGTCGGAGCCGCGGCCGGCGCGGTGGCGGCCTTCGGGGCCAGCGGCGCCGAGGGCAGCGAAGGCGCGCTGTCGCCATGGGAGTTCACCGCCGTGACCGTCACGGTGTAGGGGACACCGTCGGTGAGGCCGGTGAGCCGGACCAGCGCCGTGGCGGCGAAGTCGGCGGCGGAGACGAAGGCGGTCGCAGCCGTGTGCCCGGCGGGGTCCGCGGCCGTCACCCGGTACCCCAGCAGCGGCGAACCGCCGTCCGCCCAGGTGGGGTTGAAGGCGGTGTACAGCGTGCCGGACGCACCGACGGCCGTCGCGACCCGGGTCGGCGCCACCGGCACCGACACCGGGGCGAACCGCCGTGCGAGGACGCTCCGGTAGGCGGGCTCCAGGCCCGCGTCGGCGACCACGCCGGCGGGGGCGTCGGACGCCGAGGCGATCAGGTGGTTGCCCTGCGTCACCACGCCCTTGTTGCTGCCGTCGGCGTCACCCTGCTCCCACCAGTTGCCGGAGATGAGGGTCGGGTCGTTGTTGTGGAGGGCGTCGCGGTAGTCGACGTGGGTGCTGGCGACGTTGGCGTACGACGCGCCGTAGAGCACGTTCCCCGACACCGTCTCGTAGGTGCAGCCGTTGTCGGTGTAGACGCTCTTGCCGAGGCCGAACTGCGTGTGGATGACGTTGCCGGTGACCTTCTCGCCGGTGGCCATCGAACTGCCGGTCAGGCCCTGGGTGTAGATGCCGCCGCCGTCGTCCAGGCCCTGCATGTAGTCGGTGATGAGGTTGTCGCTGACGGTGTTGTCGTGGCTGTCGTTGGGCGTGGCGGGCGAGCCGATCTTGTCCGGCCAGCCGCCCCAGCCCATCGAGATCCCGGAGTAGCCGACGTGGTCGATCTGGTTGTGGGAGATCAGGTCGTGCTGCGTGTAGCCGTTGACGATGGGCACGCCGCCGGTGAACTCCCGCGGCAGGGCGTAGAGATGGTTGTCCGTCAGCTGGACGTCGCGGGTGACGTCGGCGTCGTCGGTGGGCAGCGCCTGGTCCACGCCGCCGACCTCCACGCCGTTGCCCGAGATGTCGGTGAAGACGCTGCCGCGCACGGTGGTGTGTTGCGTGCCGTCGCCCAACTCCAGTCCGGCCGCGCCGAGATGGACGAACGCGTCGTCGCTGAAGTCGAGGTCGCGGCCGTGGTCGATCGCGACGTTGCCGGGCTCCTTGGTCCAGGCGCCGAACGGGCACTGCCCGCCGGCCTGGAAGCCGCACAGGCCCTCGGTGGCGTAGCCGGTCGGGCCCGAGATGGTGTAGCCGGCCTGGATCTCGGAGAAGCCCTCCGGGGAGGAGGGGGTCAGCCAGGTGGCGTAGGAGAACTGCAGGCCGCGGAAGGCCACGTCGTGCAGGGGCGCGGCGGCGGTGCCCCGCCCGTCGACGAGCTTCTCCAGCGCGGGCGCCTCCACGTCGGCGCGGTGCAGGTCCTCGCCCTTGCGCGGCATGTAGTAGACGGTGTGCGCGGCGCGGTCGAGGTACCACTCGCCCGGGGTGTCCAGGAGTTCCCTGGCGTTCTCCATGTACGTCACGTGGGCGCCGTTGGTGAGCGCGCCGGGGCCCACCATGCTGACGGTGCGGCCGGGGATGTCCGGGAACTCCACCCGCTTGTTGGAGTTGTCCCAGCACGGCTGGACCATGGTGACGGTCGTGCCGGACGCCGAGGCGACGTCGCAGCGCGGCTGCGTCCACTGGCCGAGGCCGTCGCGCACCATGTTCCACAGCGTCTCGCCGCTGGTGTAGACGAACTCGGCGCCGGCGATGTCGGGCCACTTCGCGAGGGTGTCACTGGCGGCGGTGTAGCCGGTGGCGGTCTTGGTGAGGGTGACCGGGACCTGGCCGGCGGCGCGGGTGGCGCGCACGCCGTCGACGTACAGCTGCCGGGTGTCGGAGAGCCCGCGGGGTGCCGGGGCGGCCCACAGGCCGCTGTGCCCCGTGACCTGGTGCCAGCCGGTGACCTGCTTGCCGCCGCTGATCACGGCCTTGCCGCTGCCCTGCCAGACCACCTGGTGGCCGCCTGACCCGGAGTCGCGCGAGTCGAGCGTGAGCGGATGGTCCAACCGGTAGGTGCCGTCGGCCAGATGGACGGTCAGATCCGCGGCCAGGTGGTGGTCCCGCTGCCGGACGAGGTCCTGGGCGCGCGCCAGGGTGCGCACGGGGTGGCGCGCGTCGCCCGCGGCGTGGTCGTTGCCGTACGGCGCGACGTAGACGTCCTGGGAGGGGGGAGCGGCGTCGGCCGCCGGGCCGGTGGCGGCGATGCCGCCGATCGCCACCGCGGTGGCGGCGAGTATCGGCCACAGTCTTCTTCTGAGCACGGTCATCGTCCTTCGGGTCGGGAGCGGGGAGTGCGACGGCGCCTTGTCCGCGCCGCGCGGGGCGATCACGCCGGCAGGCCCCAGCGCGGGGCGGGGGCGTTGGCGGGGACCGGGGCGAGGCCGGTCGAGGGGCGGGTGCCGCGCGGGTGGACCCACGCCTCCTGGCCGCGGGCCAGCTCGATCCGCAGGGTGCCGCCGCCGAGGTCGGTGTACGGCAGCGCGCGGCCGGCGCCGTCGCTCACCTCCAGCGGGCCGGCGATGTCGGTGCGCAGCACGCAGGGCGCCCCGGCCTCGCTGCGCAGCCGGGCCCAGCGGGTGGTGCCGCCCTGGCGGGACGCGCTGAGCAGGAAGGCGCCCTGGGTGCGGAAGTCGTGCAGCGCGACGTCCTTCCAGGTCGAAGGGACCGCCGGGAAGAGCCGGATGACGCCGCCCCAGCTCTGGCAGAGCATGTCGTGCAGGGACTGCGCGGCCGACAGCGGCGTCTCGATGACCGGCCCCGACTCCTTGTAGAGGGTGTTGGGCTGCACGTAGAGCCGCAGCAGGTCGGAGAGGTACCCGGCCGCCGCGTCGCCGTCGAGCATCTGCGCGGAGAAGGAGGCCGCGCCGGTGTAGCTGTAGCCCTGGAGCGCGCCGGTGAAGCTGATCCAGTGGTCGACCGAGGTCCTGATCAGGTCCCGGTTCTCCGGCTGCTCCCAGTTGACGAGGTACAGCGGGTAGACCGACAGCATGTGCGAGTAGTGCCGGTGCGACATCGCGAACGGCTGCCCGGCGCCGATCATGAAGCCGTCGGCGTCGACGGGCGGCGGCACGAGCCGCCGCAGCACCTCGCGCCAGCGCGGCGCCAGCGGGTCGTCGACGCCGAGGGTCTGCGCGGACTCCAGCAGCGTGGTGCAGCCCCAACGGATCAGCGCCAGGTCGAAGTTGGTGTCGGGGGTGTCCACGCCGTACTCCGGCGAGAAGGTCTTCGGCAGGTGCAGCCGGCCGTCGCTGCCGGGCTCCAGGAAGTGCAGGTAGTAGTTGACCGACTTGCGCAGCAGCGGGAAGACGACGTCGCGGAGGATCGACTCGTCCATCGTGTGACGGTAGGAGAGCCACACGTTGTGCAGCGCCCAGGTGAGGTTGCCGATCTCGGGTGTGGGCGGGTCCTGCCCCGGGATGCCGCCGCCGGTGCCGCCGGGGCCGCTGTCCAGGCCGTGGCTGAGGGTGATGTCGTTGGAGCGGGCGATGACCAGGGAGTCGGAGCGGTAGGCGGGCGCGGTCTGCGCCTTGACGTTCTCCCGGAACTCGCTCAACGAGCGGGTCAGCCCGTCCAGTTCGAGGTGGTTGGAGCCGTGGATGAGCCAGTACTCCAGCTGGACGTTGAGGTTCCACCAGGACGCGGGCCACGGCGTCGGCTCCAGCCAGGGGCCGGTGGTCGCCATCACCGGGGCGTCGCGGCGCGCGGCCGAGGCGACCTTGTACAGCTGTATCCAGTAGAAGCTCTGCAACCGCGCGTCCGGGACGGACAGGAAGCTCTTGCGGTAGTAGGCGTGCCACCACGCCCGGTGGTCCGCGGTGAGCGCGGACATCGGCAGCGGCGCCGTCTCGCGCACGCTGCGCAGCGCCGCCTGGGTGGCGCCCGTACCGGGGAAGGAGTGCGCGACGGCCGCGTACAGGGTGCGGGCCTGGCCGCGTCGGACCTCCCGCCACGCGGTGACGTGCCGGCCGCCGGAGAGCAGGGACTGCACCGCGGCCCGCTCCGTGCCGTGGTCGCCCACGACGGCGGGCGGGTTGCCGGTGTAGCCGTCGGGCAGCGGCTTGAAGGCGGCCCGCGGGCTGATGGCGTCGGCGGGGTGGAACGTCCAGACGAGGTCGCGCTCCCCCGTGGACGGTGTCACCTCGACGGCCAGTACCGAACGGGAGTTGTGGACGATCGCCCGCAGCCGCAGCGTGCCCGCGGTGGTGGTGACCGTGCCGGACAGCTCGCTGTTCCACAGGTCGAGCCGCCAGTCGACGGCGGTGACGGTGCCGACCGGCTCCAGCGTGAAGTACCCGATGGGCAGCCGGGCCAGGCCGAAGATGGAGCCGAACTCGGGCCGGTGGTCCTGCACTTCGCTGTGCTGGACGTTGAAGCGGATCGCGTTCGCGCCCGGTTCCGCGTAGATGCCGGAGCCCAGGAAGCCGTTGCCGAGGAACGGTCCCTCCTCCCAGGTGGCGGGCATCTTCTGCCAGACCAGGTCGGAGTCGGCGAGGATCTCGGTCCAGGGCCGGTCGCCGTGCGTGTCGACGGACAGTCCCGCGGCGGCGGCCGGACCGGGCGCGTCCGCGGACCCGGTCGCGGTCGCCGGTTCCGCCGCTGCCGCAGTTCCGCTCACCCCGGCGCTGACCCCCGCGCCCACCGCGGCACCCGCCAGCGCACCGCCCAGCACCCTGCGGCGGGACACCCCGCCCTTGTCCTGCATAACGCCTCCTGAGTATCTGAGTGGAGTTCATGTATGCACACACTCATCGGATCTATTCGCAGCGGGACGCTAAGGCGGCGCGGGTTCTACGTCAAGGAGGTGCGCAGAGGTCCTTCCCTACTTGCTTGGTGAGAGGTAGTCATCGGATCAATCTGTTGACGCGTGCACGGCAGGGGTGTATCACCAATCCTGTTCACCACCGTGAACCTGATTCAGTGACCTGAGTCCCGAGGAGCCGCACGATGCGTCTGACGAGTCGTCACCTGATCCCCGCGCTGGCCCTGATCCTGGCGGGCACCGGAACGCTGCTCGCCGCCCCGGCGAGCGGCGCGACGGATGCCGCCGCCCACCCGCCGGCCGCCCACCCACCGGCCGTCCGCACCGCCGCCGTCCCGCCGATGGGCTGGAGCAGTTGGAGCTTCATCCGCAGCAAGCCCACCGCGCGGAACATCGAGGCGCAGGGCCTGGCCATGCACACCAGCGGCCTGCAGGCGCACGGTTACCGCTACGTCAACATCGACGCCGGCTGGTCGGACCACCTCGACGACTACGGCCGCTGGGCCTGGAACACCACGAGCTTCCCCGACGGCATCCCCGCCGTCGCGTCGTACCTGCACCGCCTCGGCCTGAAGTTCGGCATCTATCTCACGCCCGGCATCCCCAAGGCGGCCGTCGCCGCGAACCTGCCGATCGAGGGCACGCCGTACCACCTCGCCGACATCGCGGACACCACGCAGCCCGGCAACACCCACGACGACTCCTGGCGGATCGACTTCAGCAAGCCGGGCGCGCAGGAGTACGTCCAGGGCTACGCGAACCTCCTCGCGTCCTGGGGCGTGGACTACATCAAGATGGACTTCGTCGGCCCGGGCGGCGGCCTCGTCCCCGGCGACCAGCGGCCCGACATGGCGGCCTGGCACCAGGCGATCCAGCACACCGGCCGCTCGATCGATCTGGAGCTGTCCAACTCGCTCAGCATCGCCGACGCCGACTTCTGGAAGGCCAACAGCAACGGCTGGCGGATCGACGGCGACATCGAGTGCTACCACTGCACGACGGTCGGGCTGACCGACTGGCCGCACGTGCTCAAGCGGTTCACCGACGAACCCGCGTGGGTGCCCTACGGCAGCCGCGGGGGCTGGAACGACCTGGACTCCCTGGAGCTCGGCAACGGCGCCGACGACGGCCTCACGCCCGACGAGCGACAGACCACGATGACCCTGTGGGCGATCTCCGCCGCGCCGCTGCTGCTCGGCACCGACCTCACCAAGCTCGACCCGGACGACCTCAAGGCGCTGACCAACGACGAGGTGCTCGCGGTGGACCGGGCCGGGCACCCCGCCCGGCCGGTGTCGCAGGCGACGCCGCAGCAGGTGTGGTTCAGCAGGAACGGCGACGGCAGCTACACGGTGGCGCTGTTCAACCTCGCCGACAGCCCCGCGCAGGTCACCGCCGACTGGAGCGACCTGGGAGCCCACGGCCGGCGCGGCCGGGTCCGCGATCTGTGGACGCACCAGAACCTGGGCGTCGAGCAGGGCGGCATCTCAGCGACCCTGCCCGCCCACGGGTCGCGCTTGCTGAAGGTGTTCGTCGACTGACGGCTGGGTGCGCCTGTCGCCGCCCCCCTGACCAGGACGGCGGCAGGCGCACCGGTACTCGGGTTGCCCGCGGGGTCAGGACGACGAGCTGAACGCCGAGTCGAAGGACGACTCCGGCGGCTCGATCGCGGCCAGCGCCCTGACGTGCGCGAGCGCCTGCGGGGCGCCCAGCAGGCGGTCCATCCCGGCGTCCTCCCACTCCACCGAGATCGGGCCGTCGTAGCCGATGCTGTTGAGCATCCGGAAGACCGGCTCCCACGGCACGTCGCCGTGGCCGGTGGAGACGAAGTCCCAGCCGCGCCGCGGGTCGCCCCACGGCAGGTGCGAACCGAGCCGGCCGTTTCGCCCGTTCAGCTGCTTGACCGACTCCTTGCAGTCCACGTGGTAGATGCGGTCCTTGAAGTCGTAGAGGAAACCGACCGGGTCGAGGTCCTGCCACACGAAGTGGCTCGGGTCGAAGTTCAGCCCGAACGCCGGGCGGTGGCCGATCGCCTCCAGGGTGCGGACCGTGGACCAGTAGTCGTAGGCGATCTCGCTCGGGTGCACCTCGTGGGCGAAGCGCACCCCGACCTCGTCGAAGACGTCGAGGATCGGGTTCCAGCGGTCGGCGAAGTCCTGGTAGCCGCGGTCGATCATCTCCGGCGGGACCGGCGGGAACATTGCCACGGTGTGCCAGATCGACGAACCGGTGAAGCCCACCACGGTCTTGACCCCGAAGGCCGCGGCGGCCCGCGCGGTGTTCTTGATCTCCTCTGCGGCGCGCTGCCGCACGCCCTCGGGTTCGCCGTCGCCCCAGATCCGGGCCGGCAGGATGCCCTTGTGCCGCTCGTCGATCGGGTGGTCGCACACCGCCTGCCCGGTGAGGTGGCAGGAGATCGTCCAGCTGCGCAGCCCGTGCTTCTCCAGGGTGTCGCGCAGCCGCGGCAGGTAGGAGTCGTCGCTCAGCGCCGCCTCCACGTCGAAGTGGTCGCCCCAGCAGGCGATCTCCAGGCCGTCGTAACCCCACTCGGAGGCGAGCCGGCACACCTCGGTGAACGGCAGGTCGGCGAACTGGCCGGTGAAGAGGGTGACGGGTCGGGCCATGGCGTGGGTCCTCCTGCGGTCGGTCGTGAGGGTCGTGAGGGTGGTGGGAGTCGTGACGTTCGTGAAGCCGGGGCGGGGGCGGCGCGGGTCAGGACGCGACCGGGATGTGCACGCCCAGTGCCGCGGCGCTGGACTCCACGGCCGCCAGCACCCGCTGCACCTGGAGCCCGTCGGCGAACGACGGCCGCGGGTCGGTCCCCTCGGCCACCGCCGTGACGAAGTCCCGCACCTGGTGGGTGAAGGAGTGCTCGTAGCCGATCAGATGGCCCGGCGGCCACCAGGCGGCCATGTACGGGTGGGTCGGCTCGGTCACCAGCAGCTTGCGGAAGCCCGCGGTGGCGGCGTCCTCGGTGCGGTCGTGGAAGGCCAGTTCGTTCATCGACTCGGCGTCGAAGGCGAGGCTGCCCAGCGAGCCGCTGATCTCGATCCGCATCGCGTTCTTGTGCCCGGTGGCGAACCGGGTCGCCTCGAACACGCCGATCGCGCCGCCCTCGAACCGGGCGGTGAACACCGCCGCGTCGTCCACGGTCACCGCGCCGCGCTCGCTGGAGGCGGTGCCGGACAGGCCGCTGGAGCTGGCCGGCAGCGGCCGCTCGGCCACGAACGTCTCCAGCAGCGCGCCCACCGAGGAGATCCGCTGCCCGGTCAGGTACTGCGCCGCGTCGATGCTGTGCGCGCCCAGGTCGCCGAGCGCGCCCGACCCGGCCCGGTCCTTGCGCAGCCGCCAGGCGAGCGGGAACTCCGGGTCCACCAGCCAGTCCTGGAGGTACTGCGCCCGCACCTGGTGGATACGGCCCAGCCGGCCGTCCGCGACGAGCTGCCGGGCCAGCGCCAGCGCGGGCACCCGGCGGTAGTTGAAGGCGACCATGGAGCGCACCCCGGCCGCCCGGGCCTCCTCCGCCGCGACGGCCATCTCCTCGGCCTCCTCGACCGAGTTGGCCAGCGGCTTCTCGCACAGCACGTGCTTGCCCGCGGCGAGCGCCGCCAGCGCGATCTCGGCGTGGCTGTCGCCGGGCGTGCAGATGTCCACGACATCGATGTCCGGACGCGCCACGAGCGCGCGCCAGTCGGTCTCGTAGGACTCCCAGCCGTACCGCTCGGCGGACGCGCGGACGGACTCGGCGTCGCGCCCGCAGACGGCCGCCATCTCGACCCGGCGCGGCAGGTCGAAGAAGCGGCCCGCGGTGCGCCAGGCGTGCGAGTGGGCCGCGCCCATGAAGGCGTGCCCGACCATGCCTACGCGCAAGCCGGGCGCGGGTGCCGCCGCGTCCGTGGGCGGCGGGGGTGTTGACGTCAAGGTGGTTCCTCCTGGCGGCCCGTCTCCATCGTTGTTCTTCCGGCATCGACTGAAACTCAGCGCGCCGGATGGAACAGTTTGCGAGTTTCTGCCTGAACTTTGTCATAAGTCAAGGCTCTTGACGGGAGGAACCCCAAGAAGGCACGGTGCGGTGGACCGCTCGTCCACACCCCTGGGGGTCATGATCGAAACTCCAGTCAACCTGCGCGAGGTAGGAAGGCTACGGGTCCTGGAGGCCCTGCACACCTCCGTGCGCAGCAGTCGTCCGGAACTGGTGCGGGTCACCGGGTTGTCCAGGGCCACGGTTTCGTCGTTGATCGCGGATCTGATCGCGGTGGGTCTGGTGACGGAGGACGAGGGTCCGGAGGAGCCGGAGCCGCGGCGTACCGGGCGCCCCGCGCAGTCGTTGTCGTTGGTGCCGACCGCGGGGTACGCGATCGGTGCGGACATCGGGCACCAGCATGTCCGGGTGATCCTGTGCGACCTGTTCGGGGCGGTGTTGTGGGAGCACTGGGTGGCCAAGGAGGTGGACCGGGCTCCTGAGGAGACGCTGGACCTGGTGGCGGTGCTGGTCGGGCGGGCGTTGCAGGAGACCGGGGTGGGCCGGGAGCGGGTGCTGGGGATCGGTGCGGGGATCGCGTCGCCGGTGGAGAAGGGCAGCGGGGCGCTGGGGGCGGAGGGCATCATGCCCGGGTGGGTGGGGATGCGGCTGACGGACGAGTTGCGGCGGCGGACGTCGTTGCCGGTGCGGGTGACCAACGACGCGAACGCGGGCGCGCTGGCGGAGCGGATGTACGGCGCGGGGCGGCACGCGAGCGACATGGTCTACGTCCGGCTGTCCGCGGGGATCGGCGCGGGCATCGTCAGCAACGGGAAGCTGCTGCTGGGCGCGCGGGGCCTGGCCGGGGAGATCGGGCACCTGCCGCTCACCGCGGACGGCCTGATCTGCCGCTGCGGCAACCGCGGCTGCCTGGAGACCGTCGCCAGCCCCGTCGCCATCGCCCGCCTCCTCTCCGACAGCTGGGGCCAGCACGTCGTCCCCCGCGACCTGCCCGCGCTGATCGAGCAGCGCAACGCCGGTGCGCTGCGCGCGGTGCGCGACGCCGGGGACGCGGTCGGCCGCGCGCTGTCCACGCTGGTCACCCTTCTCAACCCCCGCCTGATCGTGGTCGGCGGGGACCTGGCGGGCGCGGGCGAGGACATCCTCGAACCGATGCGGTCCGGGGTGCGGCGGCACACGCTGCCGTCGGCGGTGGAGAGCGTCGAGATCGTCACCGGGGGACTGGGCGACGGCGCGGAGGTCCGCGGCGCCGCGGGCCTGGTCCTGGCCGACGCGCCCCAACTGCTGTCCGCCGCACCGGGCGCACCGCAGGAGGAGCCCGCGTAGCGGCCCGGCCACGCGCCCGCGCTCGCGGCCAGGCGCTGCGGTCAGCCGTGCGCCGCGGTCGGCCGGCCGCGCTGACGCGACCGTGGGTGACCACCCACAATGGGTGCCATGGAACCCATCATCACCGCGGCCGAACTGGCCGCGGCGCCCGCCTCGACCGCCGTGCTCGACGTCCGCTACAAGATGGGCGGCCCGCCCGGGCACGGCGAGTACGCCGCCGGCCACATCCCCGGTGCCCGGTACGTCGACCTGGACACCGCGCTGGCCGGCCCGCCCGGGCCGGGCGGGCGCCACCCGCTGCCCGACACCGAGGTGTTCGGCGCGGCGATGCGCGCGGCGGGGGTCGGCGCGGACACCGACGTGGTGCTCTACGACGACTGGAACGGCTGGGGCCCGGCCCGGGCCTGGTGGCTGCTGCGCTGGGCGGGCCACGAGCGGGTCAGGGTGCTGGACGGCGGGCTGGCGGCGTGGAAGGCCGCGGGGCTGCCGCTGAGCACCGAGGAACCGGCGCCGGGCGACGGGGACTTCGTGCCGCACCCCGGCGCGCTGCCGGTGCTCGACGCGGCCGGCGCCGCCGAACTGGCCCGCCGCGGGCTGCTGCTGGACGCCCGCGCGGGGGAGCGCTACCGCGGTGAGACCGAGCCGATCGACCCGGTCGCCGGCCACATCCCGGGCGCGGTGAGCGCGCCCACGACGGAGAACGTCACCGCCGACGGCCTCTTCCGCACGCCCGCCGAACTCGCCGCCCGCTTCGCCGCCCTGGGCGCGACGCCCGACGCCGAGGTGGGCGTCTACTGCGGGTCCGGCGTGTCCGCCGCCCACCAGGTCCTCGCGCTGGCCGCTGCGGGTGTTCCCGCGGCGCTGTACGTGGGCTCCTGGAGCGAGTGGGGCGCCGACCCGTCCCGGCCGGTGGCGACGGGCGAGCAGCCGGGCTGACCCGCCGCCGGAGACACGCGTAAGGGGCAGCCACCCAAGTGGCTGCCCCTTACGGCCGTCGGCTCCCGGTCAGTGTCCCGATTCCCCTGACGAGGTCGGGCTACTCCTGTCCGCGCGCAGTCGCTACTCCTGCTTCTTGCGGCGGCTGCCGAAGACGATCTCGTCCCAACTGGGCACCGTGGCACGCCGTCCCGGGCGGACGCCGTCCGCCTCGGCCTGGCGGTCGGTGGTGCCCTTCAGGCGGTCGCGGTGGCCGGCCACCGCGCGCGGCATCAGCACGTCGGCGTAGGCGGAGCCCGCACCGGCGCTGGCCGCGGGTGCGGCCTCCTCCGGCTCCTCCTGCGGCACCTCCGCCGCCGGAGCGGCGTCCGGCGGGGCCGGCGGAGCGGGCACGACCATGTCGCCACGGAAGCTCGGCACCGCTTCCAGCAGGCTGGTGAGCGAGTCGCGCTCCTCCGGCTGCTCCTCGGCGCGCGCCTCCCGGTCCTGGCGGTCGGGCCGCTCCGGGCGTTCCGTGCCGGGGCGGTCCAGCGGCCGGTCCCTGGGCAGCCGGGCGATCCGGGGCACGAACGGGAAGCTCGGCTCCTGGCCCTGGGTCTGCGTGGTCTCGCCGATCAGCGCGCGGGCCTCGTCGTCGACCGCCTGCACCAGGCGGCGCGGCGGGTCGTAGGTCCAGCTCGCCGAGTGCGGCTCACCGGCCACCCGGTAGACCAGCAGCACCTCCCAGGTGCCGTCGTCGCGGCGCCAGGAGTCCCACAGCACGGTGTCCTTCTCCGCGCCGCGCAGCAGCAGGCGTTCGGCGACCGCCTCGCCCAACTGCGGCCCGGTGGTCTCGCCCTGGCGGCGGACCGGGGTCTTCCTGGCCCGTTCGGCCATGAAGGCCCGCTCGGCCAGCACCGGCCCCTCGAACCGCCGGACCCGCTCCACCGGGATGCCGCCGAGCTGGGCGACCTCCTCGGCCGAGGCACCGGCACGTATCCGCGCCTGGATGTCCCGGGGCCGCAGATGGCTCTCGACCTCGATCTCGATCTGGCCGAGCCGGGCCCGGTCGTTGCGCACGGCGGCGCGCAGCCGCTCGTCGATCGGGAGGGTGTACTCCGTGCTGTCGGCAGCTTTGAGCACCAGTCGGGTGCCGTCGTTGCTGACGGCCACGACCCGCAGTTCGGGCACGGTTACCTCCCGGGTGGTGCCTGCCGACGTCACGTGCGTCGCTGCTCCCGTTGAACGAGTGTGGCCTGCCCGGGTGCAGCGTGCCACAACCTTGCGGAGTTACCCGGCGTGTCGGGACAAGATGGTGACACGCCGTTATGGGACGGTAGTCGTTTGGCCACCCAGCGTGACCAACTGCGGCACCCCGGGACGAGCGCCCCCCGACTCCCCTCCACGGGTTCCTTGGCGACCGGCCGGGCACCGGAAGCCAGGATTCGTCACGGTACTCCATTCGGGCCACCGCGGGGCGGCTGCCGCGCCGTCGAATGTCGTGCGGGGGGCGGGAGTTGGGTGACCCGGCTCACATCCGGGGGTTCCACGCATCACCCAAAAGGGGACGTAGTCCACGAAGTCGCCGTCACCTGACCGCCGACCCGGCGCCCGGCCACCGACCCCGCCAACGGCCGGCGACCTGGCATCCGGCGGCGAACTCGCGCCCGCCCGACGACCTTCCCCGGCCGGCAACCTCGCGCCCGGCTACGAACCCAGCACCCGCCGCAGGTAGTCGTTCCCGAACAGCCGCTCGGGGTCGAGCCGGTCGCGCAGCGCGGTGAACTCCTCGAAGCGCGGGTAGGCCGCCCGCAGGTACTCCGCGTCGCGGGTGTGCATCTTGCCCCAGTGCGGCCGCCCGCCCGCCGCCGTCATGATCCGCTCGACCGCGGTGAAGTACTCCTGGTAGCGGCTGCCCCGGTACATGTGCACCGCCACGTAGGCGCTGTCCCGGCCGGACGCCGTGGACAGCGCGATGTCGTCGGCCGGCGCCACCCGCACCTCCACCGGGAAGCTGATCCGCAGGTCGGACCGCTCCACGGTGGCCTTCAACTCCCGCAGCACCTGCACCGCCGCCTCCCGCGGCACCGCGTACTCCATCTCCACGAACCGCACCCGGCGCGGGCTGGTGAAGACCTTGTACGCGATGTCGGTGTACGTCCGGGCGGACAGCGCGCGGCTGGAGAGCTTCGCGATCCCCGGGATCGCCGACGGCGCCACCCTGCCGAGCGCGCACGCGGCCTGGAAGACGCCGTTGGAGAGCAGCTCGTCGTCGATCCAGCCGCGCACCGCGGGCACCGGCGCGGCCGGGCCCGTACTGCGGTTGTTGCGCTTGGTGTTGCAGCCCTCGGTGTGCGGGAACCAGTAGAACTCGAAGTGCTCGTTCTCCGCGACGAGCCGGTCGAAGTCCGCGGTCACCCGGTCGAAGGTCATCGGCTCCTCCCGCGCGGTGAGCAGGAACATCGGCTCCACCGCGAAGGTGAGGGTGCTGACCACGCCGAGCGCGCCCAGCCCGAGCCGGGCGGCGGCGAACACCTCGGGGTTCTGCTCGGCCGAGCAGGTCAGCACCGACCCGTCGGCGGTCACCAGGTCGAGCGCGACGATCTGCGCGGCGATCGAGGCGGAGTCGCGACCGGTGCCGTGCGTGCCGGTGCTGGTGGCGCCGGCCACCGTCTGCTCCATGATGTCGCCCATGTTCCGCAGCGACAGGCCCGCCGCGGCCAGCGCCGCGTTGAGCTGCCGCAGTTGGACCCCGGCCTCCACGGTGACGGTGCCGGCCGCCGCGTCGATCGACCTGATCGCGGTGAGCCCCTCGGGCCGCACCAGCAGCCCGTCGGTGGCCGCCGCCGCGGTGAAGGAGTGGCCGGAGCCGACCGCCTTCACCCGCAGCCCGTCCGCGGCGGCCTTCCGTATCGCCGCGGCCAGTTCGTCCACGGACGCGGGCGCGGCGACCCGCCCGGGCCGCGCCGAGACGTTGCCCGCCCAGTTACGCCACTCCCTCGCCTTCGCGGGTGCCGTCGTGCTGCTCGTGGCCGTGGGTGCTGCTCCGGTCCGGCTCATCGTGGTCCTGCTCCTCCCGATCCGGTGCCGGCCGCAGCCGGCGATAGCCGAGGAACGCCACCGCCGCCGCGAAGACCGCGGCGAAGGTGCACACCCAGAAGGCGGCCGAGGCACCGTGCGCGTCGATCACCCGACCGGCGAGCGCGGCACCGGCGGCGACGCCGACCGCGAGACCCGTGCTGGTCCACGTGATGCCCTCGGTCAACCGCCCCCGGGGTACCAGCTGTTCGACCAGGCCCATGGCGTTCACCATCGTGGGGGCGATGGTCAGGCCGGAGAAGAACAGCGCCAAGGCCAGGAACCACAGGTTCCCGACCAGTAGTGGCGGGATCATACTCACCGCCATCAGCGCGATGCCCAGCCGGAACCGCCCGGCGATCGTCCCGCGCGGCCGGCTCAGCCCGAACACCAGCCCGGCGACGCACGAACCGAGCGCGTACGTCGCCAGCACCACACTGGCCAGCGCCTTGTGGCCGCGCTCGTCGGCGAACGCGACCGTGACCACCTCCACCGCGCCGAACATCGCGCCGGTGCCGACGAAGACCCCGACCAGCACCGCCAGCCCCGGCGCGGCCAGCACCGACCCGCCGGACTGGTGCGCGTCCGCGTGCGGAACCGGCTCGGTGCCCCGCAGCGCGGTCAGCGCCAGCACCCCGACGGCCAGGAACACCGCCGCCAGCAGCGGCCCGGCCTCGGCGAACCAGCCGGTGCTCAGCCCCACCGACAGGATGGGGCCGACGATGAAGACGATCTCGTCCACCACCGCCTCGACCGAGTAGGCGGTGTGCAGCTTCTCCGGGGTGCCGCGCAGGATCTCCGACCAGCGGGCCCGCACCATGGCGCCGGTGCTCGGAGTGGTCCCGGCGCCCAGCACGCACACGAAGTACGCCCAGTCCGGCGCCCCGGCCCGGACGCACGCCAGCAGCCCGGCCACCGAGACCACGCTCACCGCGCAGACCGGGCGCAGCACCCGCCGCTGTCCGTACCGGTCCACCATGCGGGAGATGCGCGGGCCGCTCACCGCGCCGGACAGCGCCAGCGTCGCCGACAGCGCGCCCGCCAGGCCGTACCGCCCGGTCACCTGGGAGACCATCGTCACTATGCCGATGCCCAGCATCGACAAGGGCATCCGGCCGACCAGTCCGGCCAGGCTGAACGCCACCGCTCCCGGGGTCCGGTAGATAGCTCGGTAAGGGCTGGTCACGTGGAGCTCCCCGGCGTCGTCGCCGTCGGCACGGGCAGGACGGATCGGGGTCCCGCGTAAGGAACATTGCTGGCGAGTACAGCTTACGGATCGGGGCAAGTCGTTTTCCGCCGGAGCCGGGCGCCGGGGACGTCGGACCGAAGTGGCAGGATCGGAGCATGCCTGATCAGCGTGACCCGCTCGCCGCGCCGGACCGACCCGCCCGACCGGAGCCGCCGGACGCCGGCCCGTACGACGCCCTGCTGCTGCTCTCCTTCGGCGGACCGGAGGGACCGGACGACGTGGTGCCGTTCCTGGAGAACGTCACCCGGGGTCGCGGCATCCCGCGCGAGCGGCTGAAGGAGGTCGGCAAGCACTACTTCCTGTTCGGCGGGGTCAGCCCGATCAACGCGCAGAACCGCGAGCTGCTGGACGCGCTCCGCAAGGATTTCGCCGACCACGGCCTGGAACTGCCGGTGTACTGGGGCAACCGGAACTGGGCCCCCTACCTGACGGACGCGCTGCGCGAGATCGCCGACGCCGGGCACCGCCGGGTGCTGGTGCTGGCGACCAGCGCCTACGCCTCCTACTCCGGCTGCCGCCAGTACCGGGAGAACCTGGCCGCCTCGCTCGCCGTGCTCGGCGAGGAGGGCCGCCCCGCGCTGCGGGTCGACAAGCTGCGGCACTACTTCAACCACCCCGGCTTCGTCGGACCGATGACCGACCACACGCTCGCCGCGCTCGCCGAACTGCCCGAGGAGGTGCGCGGCGGCGCCCGCCTGGCCTTCACCACGCACTCCATCCCGACCGCCGCGGCCGACACCTCCGGCCCCGTCGAGGGCCACGGCGACGGCGGCGCGTACGTCGCCCAGCACCTCGACACCGCCCGGCAGGTGGCCGAGCGGGTCCGCGCGGCCACCGGCGTGGACCGCCCGTGGCAGCTCGTCTACCAGTCCCGCAGCGGAGCCCCGCACATCCCCTGGCTGGAGCCGGACATCTGCGACCACCTGGAGCGCGAGCACGCCGACGGCGCCCCCGCGGTGGTCATGGTGCCCATCGGCTTCGTCTCCGACCACATGGAGGTCAAGTACGACCTCGACACCGAGGCGGCGGCCAAGGCCGCGGAACTCGGACTGCCGGTCGCCCGCGCCGCCACGGTGGGCGCCGATCCGCGGTTCGCCGCCGCCGTGCGCGACCTGGTGCTGGAGCGCGCCGCGACCGAGCGCGGTCTGGCCCCGGCCCGCTGCGCGCTCGGCGCGCTGGGCCCGAGCCATGACGTGTGCCCCGCGGGCTGCTGCCCGGCCGCCGGCCGGCAGCCGTCGCGGCCCGCCGCCGCAGGAACCGACTGAGGAGACCGGAACAGATGAGCACACCCGCCAACGGCCCGGCCGGCCCGGACCAGCCGCCCGCCACCGGCCCGGCCGGCCCCGCCGCCACCGGCGAGGACGCCGAACTCCTGGGCATCGCCCTGGAGGCCGCCCGCAGGGCCGGCGCACTGCTGCGCGACGGCCGCCCCGCCGACCTGGGCGTGGCCGCCACCAAGTCCAGCCCGATCGACGTCGTGACCGAGATGGACATCGCCGCCGAGAAGCTGATCACCGCCTACATCGGGCGGCTGCGCCCCGAGGACGGCTTCCTCGGCGAGGAGGGCGCGAGCAGCGAGGGCACCAGCGGAGTGCGCTGGGTGATCGACCCGCTGGACGGCACCGTGAACTACCTCTACGGCCTGCCCTCCTGGTCGGTGAGCATCGCCGCGGAGCGGGACGGCGAGACGGTGGTCGGCGTCGTGGCGGCCCCGATGCGCCGCGAGACCTACCAGGCGGTGCTCGGCGGCGGCGCCTACGTCGAGGGCGTCCGGGCGCGCTGCCGCCCCGCCCCGGACTTCGAGCACGCGCTCGTCGCCACCGGTTTCAGCTACCTGCGCGAGCGCCGGGTCGCGATGGCCGAGGTGATCAAGGGGCTGCTGCCGCAGGTCCGCGACATCCGGCGCGGCGGCTCGGCGGCGATCGACCTGGCCGACGTCGGCTGCGGCCGGCTCGACGCGTACTACGAGCGCGGCCTGAACCCGTGGGACCTCGCCGCCGGGGACCTCTTCGCCCGCGAGGCCGGCGCCCTCACCGGCGGCCGCCCGGGCGAGGCGCCCTCCGGCGAGCTCACCCTGGCCGCGCCGCCCGGCCTCTTCGAACCGCTCCAGCGCCGCCTGGACGAGCTGGGCGCCTGGCACGACTGAACCGGCACCACTCCGGCACCACCGACCCGGCGGGCGGCCCGCAGCGGGCCGCCGGCCGGCCTCCTCGCGGCATGCGAACGCCCCGGCACCTTCGTGGTGGCCGGGGCGTGCGGCTTTGGGGGCCGGAGGTTCAGGCGACCTTGGGCCGTACGTCCACCCCGTGCTCCGCGGCGAGGCGGCGCAGATCGTCCAGTTCGCCCTCTTCGACATCGGCGAGGAAGTCGTCCCCGGTTTCGCGGGCCCGGCGCAGATCGGACTCCGTGCTGTGTATGCGCTGGAGGATTCCATTCGTGAACGCGTCCATTGTGCGCCCCCTCGTCGTCTCCGTTGACACGCGAGTGTCAAGCCCGCTGTCCTCGCGCGGGAAGCGCGGGACAAGGCGTGGTGGGTGGGTGTAAAGCCGTCCTCCCCACCCCGCCCGAGTCGGAAACCTCACCGACCCGAAGGAAATTCCGGCGGTCCCCGACGTCCCGTTCTCCGGTCCTCGGCGTACCGCCCCTCGGACCACGGGCGCTCCCCTTACCGCCGATTTACGGGGGTCCGGTGCAGGATGGAGGTGGATTCCCACAGCTCACGGAAGGAACAGCGCCTTGCGCGTACTGGTCGTCGAGGACGAGCAACTGCTCGCCGATGCGGTTGCCACCGGCCTGCGCCGCGAAGCCATGGCCGTCGACGTGGTCTACGACGGCGGTGCCGCCCTGGAGCGCATCGGCGTCAACGACTACGACGTGGTGGTGCTCGACCGCGACCTGCCGGTGGTGCACGGCGACGAGGTGTGCCGCCAGGTGGTCAGCCTCGGCCTGCCCATGCGGGTGCTCATGCTCACCGCGGCGGGCGACGTCAGCGACCGGGTCGAGGGCCTGGAGCTGGGCGCCGACGACTACCTGCCCAAGCCCTTCGCCTTCACCGAGCTGACCGCCCGGGTGCGCGCGCTCGGACGCCGTACGACGGCCGCCCTGCCGCCGGTGCTGGAGCGCTCCGGCATCCGGTTGGACCCCAACCGCCGGGAGGCGTTCCGCGACGGCAAGGAGGTCCACCTGGCGCCCAAGGAGTTCGCCGTCCTGGAGGTCCTGATGCGCAGCGAGGGCTCGGTGGTCTCCGCCGAGCAGCTGCTGGAGAAGGCGTGGGACGAGAACACCGACCCGTTCACCAACGTGGTGCGGGTCACCGTGATGACGCTGCGCCGCAAGCTCGGCGAGCCGCCGGTGATCGTCACGGTGCCCGGCTCCGGCTACCGGATCTGACCGCCATGGCCCACCTGTCCTCCCAGACCCCCGCGAGCCCGCCGCCGGCCCGGCCGTCCACCCCTCCGCGCCCGGCCTGGGACCCGCCGCCCGCCGAGTCCCCGCCGCCCTGGCTGCGGCCCACGATCCGGATACGCCTCACCGTGCTCTACGGCGGGATGTTCCTGATCGCCGGCGTCGTGCTGCTGTGGATCATCTACCTGCTGGCCGCCCAGGCCATCAGCAAGGGCTCCCAGCTGCCCTTCCAGATCGCCACGATCAACGTGACCCCGGGCAGCTGCATCACGGTCGACCAGAGCACCACCAGCGAACAGCTCCACCAGATGGTCAGCTCCTGCATGCAGCACCAGCGGGACATCGCGCTCAACACGCTGCTCAAGCGCTCGCTGCTGGCCCTCATCGGCCTGGCGGTGGTCGCCTTCGCCTTCGGCTACGTGATGGCCGGACGGGTGCTGGCGCCGCTGGGCCGGATCACCCGCGCCGCCCGCGGGGTGGCCGGTTCGGACCTGACCCGGCGGATCGAGCTGGACGGCCCGGACGACGAGCTGAAGGAGCTGGCCGACACCTTCGACGAGATGCTGGAGCGGCTGGAGCGGTCCTTCACCGCCCAGCGCCGCTTCGTCGCGAACGCCTCGCACGAACTGCGCACCCCGCTGGCGATCAACCGCACCCTGCTGGAGGTGCAGCTCGCCGACCCGGACGCCTCGCCGGACCTCCAGCAGCTCGGCAAGACCCTGCTGTCCACCAACGAGCGCAGCGAGCAGCTCGTGGAGGGCCTGCTGCTGCTCGCCCGCAGCGAGAACGAGATCGTGGACCGCAAGGCCGTCGACCTCGCCGAGGCGGCCTCCAGAGCCCTGGAGCAGACCCGTGGGGAGGCGGAGGCGAAGGGCGTGGCCCTGCGCGAGTCGCTGGCCCCCGCGGTCGTCCAGGGCAACGGAGTGCTGCTGGAGAGGATCGCGCTGAACCTGGTGCAGAACGCCGTGCGCTACAACGTGCCGGCGGACGGCTGGGTCGATGTGACCACCAGCGCGGAGCACGGCCAGGCACTCCTGGTGGTGGCGAACACCGGACCGGTCGTTCCCGCTTACGAGGTGGACAACATGTTCGAACCCTTCCGCCGGCTGCGCACCGAGCGCACCGGCAGCGACAAGGGCGTCGGGCTCGGACTGTCCATCGCCCGCTCGGTCGCCAGAGCGCACGGCGGGGTGATCACCGCCGAGCCGCGCGAGGGAGGCGGCCTGGTCATGCGGGTCGCGATCCCGATGTGAGACCCGGTGAACTCCTGTGACAGGCTGTGAACCGCGTCACGCCCGGCCGAGCCCGACTCGCCGCGCCGACCGGGACGCTGTTCGCTTTGCGAGTAATCGGCACTTCTGGTGCGCTCGGCGCACACCTGTGATCGATTGCACACGGCTCTCTCACAGTGTGTACGCTCGGTGATCGCGGATCGGGGAGAAACGACCGTAAATTCCATGTTTCCGCAGGTCATGATCACGGGAAGTACACGGAGAGGCATCCATGGCGGATGACTTTCGGACCGCCACGGACCATGATCGGCCACCCTTGCACTCACCTCTTCGGGGGCGTCCTCGGGTGTCGATTGAGTAACGGGCCTTGATGTGAGGCAAAATCTCCGCCTCGGGTCGGGCACAAGTCCGGCCTCCCGCGCGTTACGGCGCTGGAGACACCACAGACACCCACAGGGGGAGAGCGAAATGGCTACGGATTACGACACCCCACGCAAGACCGACGATGACGTCAATGAGGACAGCATCGAGGAACTGAAGGCACGGCGGAACGAGAAGTCGACCTCCGCGGTCGACGTCGACGAGTTCGACCAGGCCGAGTCCCTGGAGCTGCCCGGCGCCGACCTCTCCAACGAGGAGCTGTCGGTCCGTGTGCTGCCCCGCCAGGCGGACGAATTCACCTGCATGAGCTGCTTCCTGGTCCACCACAGGAGCCAGCTCGCTGCCGAGAAGAACGGAAACCCCATCTGCCGCGACTGCGCGGCCTGACCGGCCGGCGCCGTGACCGGCTCACCGGATGAGCGTAGGAACGTCGAGCGGGGCCGTGCGGCCTCGCTCGCGGCCGCGACCGCCCGCGGGGTCACCCGGGGCGTCGGCGGCGGTGCCCGCGCGAGCGGGCGGCTGGCCAAGGCCGGCGCAGGGTCCGTCGCCGAGCGGCTGCTGGAGACCGCTCCGCGCATCCCCGTGCGCGATCTCGGCACGCTGCGCGCCCAGTTCCCCGGGCTCGGCCCCGACGAGATCGCGGACCGGCTGATCTCCGCCGCCGTGAAGGGCACCATGACGGTCGGCGCCGGTGTGGGCGCGGCCGCCATGCTGCCGGTCCCGCCCGCCATGCCCACCGAACTGGCCACCGAGACCCTGGGCGTGGCCGCCGTCGAGTACAAACTCATCGCCGAACTGCACGAGGTCTACGGCCTGCGCGTGCCCGGCAACGTCAGGGAGCGCGCCACCGCCTACCTGTGGTCCTGGACCGAGCAGCGCGGTATCGACGCGCTGAAGCTGTCGACCCTCAACGTGGCGCTCGGCACCAGCATGAAGCGGGAGATGCGCCAGCGCCTCCTGCGCCGCAGCCTCAGACACATGCCCGCGCTGACCCCGTTCATGATCGGCGCCGCTGTCGGCGCGGTGATGAACCGGCGCGACACCCGCAAGCTCGCCAAGCGGGTCCGCAAGGACCTGCGCGCGCACCAGTTGCCCTGGCCGCTGCTCGTGGAAAGCTCCGCGACCGCCGAGACCTCCGCGACCTCAAGGATCGACGGCGACGCCGAGGAGCCCGGCCTGCCCGGCCGCACCCCGCCGCCCGAACTCCCCGGCCCCTCCGGGCTTTAGGCCCCGCGGGCCCGCACGCGGCCCTCCGCGGGCCGAGTCCCCCGCACCGGGCGGGGAAACCCCTAGCTCGCCTGGTCGGCCGTCCTGAGGGCGCCCAGTGCCTCGGCCAGCCGCTGCGGCGAGCGGGTCGACAGGTAGACGTACGGCGTCGGGTCCGCCGGATCGGTCACTTCCACCTTCACCGCGGTCGGCACGTAGGACCGCAGCAGCATGAAGGCCCGCGGGTCCGCCTTGTACGACCGCCAGGCCACCGCCTCCGCCGGGTCCAGCACCAGGGCGTCGCCCAGCGCCTCCAGCGGGATGCGCGCCTTGCCCGCGACCAGCGAACCGGCCACCACGCGGATGCGCGCGGACCCGTAGGAGCTGACCGTCATCATGGCCAGCGCCCCGCCCGCGACCAGGCCGCCGAGCATCGGGAGCAGGCCGAAGGGGAAGAAGACCAGGGCCAGGCCGACGCCCGCGCCGATGGCCATGAACCACCAGGAGCGCGGCACGGTGAGGCGTTCGTCGTAAGGCTGCGAAGCGGGCATGGCATAAGCGTGCCATGCCCGTCTGTGCCCGCGGGGCCGGGTGCGCGGGCGCGGTGGGGGCGCCGTCCTCACGGTTCCCGGGAGAGCCCGGGACCGCGCCCTCGCCTGCTCCGCGTGCGCCCCGCGTGTCCCGGCCGCCGGCTTGGCCGGGGAGCACCGTCCGGCGCCCGTTCGCGGGCGGCACGGTCGGACAGGGGCGCCCACACCTTCGCGCGATAAGGTCTGCGGCGTGAGTGCAGCCACAACACCCCCCAACGCGGGCCGACCGAGCCTGGCGCCGCCGCCCGGTGCCGTCGCGCCCGTACGCCATCCCGAGGCGCCCGCGCCCGGCGAACTGCTCGGCGCGCACTACGACCAGTGCTTCGGCTGCGGCGAATCCCAGCCGTACGGCCTGCGCCTGGCGGCCCGGGCCGGTGAAGGCGTCAGCGTCACCGCGGAGTTCACCGTCCAGCCCGCCCACCAGGGCGCGCCCGGCCTCGCGCACGGCGGGGTGCTGGCCACCGCGCTGGACGAGACGCTGGGCTCGCTGAGCTGGCTGCTGCGGGTCATCGCGGTGACCGGGCGGCTGGAGTCGGACTTCGTCCGGCCGGTCCCGGTCGGGGCGACCCTGCATCTGTCCGCGCGCTGCACCGCGGTGGACGGCCGCAAGATCTACAGCAGCGCCGAGGGCCGGATCGGTGGCCCGGACGGCCCGGTGGCGGTCCGCGCCGACGCCCTGTTCATCGAGGTGAAGATCGACCACTTCACCAGCAACGGCCGCGCCGACGAGATCCAGGCCGCGATGTCCGACCCCGACCAGGTGAAGGTCGCCCGCGCTTTCGAGGTGAACCCATGAGCAGGCCGCCGGTGGACGTGCTGCTGCGCCGGCTCGACGAGTCGGTGCCGGTCCCCGCGTACGCGCATCCCGGCGACGCGGGGGTCGACCTGATCACCACCGAGGCCGCCGAACTGGCGCCCGGCGAGCGGACGGTGCTGCCCACCGGCATCTCCCTCGCGCTGCCGGACGGCTACGCGGCCTTCGTCCACCCCCGCTCCGGCCTTGCCGCGCGGTGCGGGGTGGCGATGGTGAATGCCCCGGGAACGGTCGACGCCGGGTACCGTGGGGAGATCAAGGTGATCGTGGTCAATCTCGACCCGCGCGAGACCGTCAGGTTCGAGCCGGGCGACCGGGTCGCCCAACTGGTCGTCCAGCAGGTCGAGCGGGTCCGCTTCCACGAGGTCGCGGAACTGCCGGGATCTGCCAGGGCCGCGGGGGGCTTCGGCTCCACGGGGGGTCACGCCGCGGTGCAGACACCGTCGGCGGGCACGTCCAGCAACGGATACGCATCGGTCCTCAGCGACCGGGAAGGACAGTGACCGTGTTCCGTCGTCGCAAGGAGCGCGAAGACGCCATCGACGAGCTCGACGAGGCCGAAGGCCCGGAGGACTCGGCCGAGGACACCGCGGAGCCGGACGACTCCGAGGAGTCGTCCGACTACAACCTTCCGCCCGCCCCGCGGCCCGACGGCCCGTGGGACGTGAGCGAGGTCCAGGAGCCCGGCGAGGGCCGGGTGGACCTCGGTGGCCTGTTCGTGCCCGGTGTCGAGGGCATGGAGCTGCGGGTCGAGGTGGCCGGCGAGTCCATCGTCGCCGCGACCGTGGTGCTGCGGGACAGCGCCGTCCAGCTCCAGGCGTTCGCCGCCCCGAAGTCCGAGGGCATCTGGGGCGAGGTGCGCGAGGAGATCGCGTCGGGCATCACCCAGCAGGGCGGCATCGTCGACGAGGTCGAGGGCCCGCTCGGCTGGGAGCTGCGCGCGCAGGTGCCCGTGCAACTGCCCGACGGCACCAACGGGGTGCAGCTCGTGCGCTTCGTCGGCTGCGACGGCCCGCGCTGGTTCCTGCGCGGGGTCATCTCCGGCCAGGGCGCGGTGCAGCCCGCCGCCGCCGGCGTGCTGGAGTCGGTCTTCCGCGACACCGTGGTGCTGCGCGGCGAGGCGCCGATGGCGCCCCGCGACCCGATCGTGCTGAAGCTCCCGAACGACGCGCAGATGGTGCCGGACGGCGCCACGCCCGAGCAGAGCGAGCCGTCGAAGTTCGGTGACGGTATCGACCCGATGCGGCGCGGCCCGGAGATCACCGAGCTGCACTGAGCCGTCGCGGCCCGACCGCCGCCCGCCGTTGCCCGCTCCGGTCGCACAACTTCCTTGCGGGCAGGCGCGGTTCGGTGTTCGCCGCGTCAAGCACCCGCATCCACCCGGTCGTCGGAAGGTTCGACGGCCGGGTCGCTGCGTTCTCGGCCCCGCCCGCGCGGCGCCGCCGCGATCGTTATCCGGCGACCGGCTGGTTTCCGGGTGCCCGCGGCGTACCGTACGGATACGCGACGGCCGGGGATGATGACGGCGCGGCCCGGCACGGCCGGGAGACGGGCCGGCACGGGGGAGGAAGAGACATGAGCGAGCAGTCCGCCGACCAGGCGGGTACGGCGACCGCGATCGCCGAGGGGCCGGGCGGCGGTGACATGGTCGTCGTCGAGGACCTGCGCCGCACCTACGGCTCCGGCGACACCGCGGTGGCCGCCCTGCGCGGGGTGTCCTTCCGGGTGCCGCGCGGCGAACTGGTCGCCCTCAAGGGCCGTTCCGGGTCCGGGAAGACCACGATCCTCAACCTGGTGGGCGGCCTGGACAGCCCGGACGGCGGCCGGATCAGCCTGGACGGCACCGACCTCGCCGGGCTCGGCGACGACGACCTGCTGGCGCTGCGCCGGGACCGGATCGGCTTCGTCTTCCAGTCCTTCGGGCTCATCCCGATCCTGACCGCCGCCGAGAACGTCGGCGTGCCGATGCGGCTGCGCAAGGCCCCGGCACGCGAGCGCGAGGAGCGGGTCGAGCTGCTGCTCGCCCTGGTCGGCCTCGCCGACCACGCCGCCCAGCGGCCGGGGGAGATGTCCGGCGGCCAGCAGCAGCGGGTGGCCATCGCCCGCGCGCTCGCCAACCGCCCGGTGCTGCTGATCGCCGACGAGCCGACCGGCCAGCTCGACGCGGACACCGGACTGGCGGTGATGGAGCTGTTGCGCGCGGTGGTGCGCAGCGAGGGCGTGACCGCGCTGGTCGCCACCCACGACACGCAGCTGCTGGCGCTGGCCGACCGGGTGCTGGAGCTGCGGGACGGGCAGATCGTCGACGCGGAGCAGCCGGAGCCGTAGCCGTAGCCGCAGCCGTGGCCAGGGCCAGGGCCGGCCGGAGCAGCAGGGGCAGCCGGGGCATGGGCGGGACGGGCCCCGGCGGGCCCCGGGACGGCCGCTCGCGCCCCTGCGTCGGGCCTCTGGTCCCGCGCGGGCATCCCGGTACCCTTGGCGTTATGAGTGGTGCCATCCGTTCCGACCGACCCGCGGGTCGCTTCCGTCGCATGCTCGACCGCTTGTCCTCCTCCCAGGAGGAACTGCACTCCGAGGAACTGCAACAGGACGCCCTCGCGGTCGGCTGCACACGGATCTGCGACTGCTCCGACCGACAGATCGTGTCCGTGACCGGTACGCTGCGTACGGTCACGCTCCGTCCTCGGGCCGGCGTGCCCGCACTGGAAGCCGAGCTGTTCGACGGTTCGGCCGCACTCGACGTGGTGTGGCTGGGGCGCCGCAGCATCGTCGGCATAGAACCCGGGCGCATGATCATCGCGTCCGGCCGGATCTCCATGAACCGAGGCCGTCCGGTGCTGTTCAACCCCAAGTACGAACTGCGTCCGGTCGGACAGGAGTAACCAGGTGACGTCGATCGACAACACGGATCAGACGGTGGGCGCCGATCCGGCGGCTCCGGACGGCTCCGGCGGGTCCCAGCGGCTCGACGGGGCGGGCGGAGCCGACGGCGGAGCGCAGGGCACCGAGGAGGCGGCCCGCGCGGTCACCGAGGCGGCGCTCTTCGAGGCGTTCGGCGGGGTGCGCGGCATGGTGGAGACCACCGTGCCCGGGCTGGTCTTCGTGGCGATCTACACGGTCAACCACGACCTCAAGAGCTCCGCGATCGCCTCGCTCGCGCTGTCCGTGGTGATGGGCGTGGCCCGGCTGCTGAAGCGCGACACCCTCAAGCACGCCTTCAGCGGCGTGTTCGGGGTCGCCTTCGGCGCGGTCTTCGCGATGATGTCGGGCAACGCGAAGAACTTCTACCTGCCGGGCATGCTCTACACCCTCGGCCTCGCGCTCGCCTACATCGTCACCGCCGCCGCCAAGGTGCCGCTGCTCGGCCTGATCCTCGGGCCGATCTTCAAGGAGAACCTCTCCTGGCGCACCCGCAACCCGGGCCGGCTGCGCGCGTACACCAAGGCGAGCTGGGCGTGGGGGCTGATCCTGCTCGCCAAGTCCGCGATCCTCTTCCCGCTCTACTGGTGGGGGAACGCCACCCAGCTCGGCTGGGTCAAGGTCGCGCTCGGCATCCCGCCGTTCCTGCTGTCGGTCTACCTGACCTGGATCTTCCTGGTGAAGGCGCCGCCGCCGATCGACGTGATCGCGGAGATGGAAGCGGCGGAGAAGGCCGAGAAGGCGGAGAAGGCCGAGAAGGAGCGCCAGGCGTCCGCGTCGTCCTGACCACCGGACAGCCCTACCGCCGGGCAGCCCGACCGCCGGCCGTCCTGACCGCCGGCCGTCCTGCCCCCCCCGGCGACACGGCCGAGCACCGCACGTGCGCGGGCCCCGACCACCAAACTTGGGTTCTAGTGGTCCTCGCAACACCCGTGATCTGTGGGAGTTGCGAGGACCGTGGGCGTTGAGCGTGCTGGTCTTGCTGGGTTGCGGGAGCG
>NZ_JBIUYR010000022.1:96746-170903 GCF_044744625.1 Streptomyces sp. NPDC087270 | reverse complement strand
TGTGTTAAGCACGCCGCCAGCGTTCGTCCTGAGCCAGGATCAAACTCTCCGTGAATGTTCACCGGTAATCCGGTAGCACACCCGCGAAAGAGCGGGACAGTCCAGAGGAATAATCCGAACCGTCCACAGCGTCCTCGCTGTGTCGCCTCCCTCAACCGAGGAAGGACTTTTTCAAAGGAACCTCATCCCGATCGAAACCGACCGGAACGGGGTATCAACATATCTGGCGTTGACTTTTGGCACGCTGTTGAGTTCTCAAGGAGCGGAAGCTGCCATCGGCTGCCCTTCCGGGCCCCTCCGGGCTTTCCCTTCGTTGTGTTCCGACTCTATCAGACGCTTTCCAGTGCCTGACCCCCAGTCAGCGGGGTTTGTCTTTCCGGCCCTTCGGCCGTTCCGACGAGTGAGACTTTAGCGGATGTTCAGCGGCCGATCCAAATCGGCCGCTTCCCGTTCCGCCGGGCATTCCAAAAGCGCACAGACAGGCGAACACGGCAATGCGCGTTCGACTCGAATGGTTACTGCGGAATGGTTGTCCGGGGACCAACCGAGGTCGGCGCTCACGTCGGACAACCCGGAGGACACTACGCATCCCCCGCGCCCGTGTCAACCTCCGCCGGATCGGGACCCCACGGACACCTGTCGCCGCACTACCTGTCGCGCCACTACCTGGCGCGCTACTGTGGTGGACATGACCTCGTGTACGTACAGCACCCAGTGGTGGGCCGCCTAGGGCGGCCCGGGACTGACGTATGCATCCAACGGCCGCCGCCTCGGCGGCCGTTTGCGTTGTGCCCTCGGTCGCACACCGGGCGGCGGTCTCCGATCTGTCACAGGACACAGGACACAGGAGACGACGGACATGACGGCGACGACGCAGGAATCCGCAGAGGCGACACAGCCTGCCGCGGGTGGGAACAGGGACCAGCCGGCGCGGCCACAGAGCGCCCGTATCTTCAGCGGGGTCAAACCCACCGGGCACCTCACCCTGGGGAACTACCTCGGCGCGATGCGGCGGTGGGCCGAGGTGGACCAGCACCGGGCCGAGTCGCTCTTCTGCGTGGTGGACCTGCACGCGCTGACCGTGGAGCACGACCCGGCACGGGTGCGCCGGCTGAGCCGGCAGACGGCGGGACTGCTGCTGGCCTCCGGGCTGGACCCGGAGGTGTGCACGGTCTTCGCGCAGAGCCACGTGGACGAGCACACCCGGCTGATGTTCCTCCTGGAGTGCGTGGCCACGGACGGCGAGATGCGCCGGATGATCCAGTACAAGGAGAAGTCGGCGCGGGCGCGGACCTCCGGGCAGAGCGTGCGGCTGTCGCTGCTGACGTATCCGGCGCTGATGGCGGCGGACATCCTGGCGTACGGGGCGACCGAGGTGCCGGTGGGCGAGGACCAGACGCAGCACGTGGAGCTGACCCGGGACCTGGCGGTGCGGTTCAACCAGCGCTACGGCCACACCTTCGTGGTGCCGAGGGCCACGGTGCCGGCGGTGGCAGCGCGGGTGATGGACCTCCAGGACCCGCTGGCGAAGATGGGGAAGTCGCACGCGGCGACGGCCGGGATCGTCTACCTGCTGGACGAGCCGGAGGCCGTGGTCAAGAAGGTCCGGCGGGCTGTGACGGACAGCGAGCCGGGGGTGTCGTACGACCGCGAGGCACGGCCGGGGGTCGCGAACCTGCTGGAGATCCTGTCGGCGTGCACGGGTGAGGAGCCGGATGCGCTGGCGGAGCGGTACGACGGGATCGGGGTGCTGAAGGCGGACACGGCCGAGGCGGTGGTGGAGCTGCTGCGGCCTCTGCGGGCGCGGCACGCCGCCATCAGCGCCGATCCGTCGTATGTCGACGGGGTGCTGCGCGAGGGTGCGGCCCAGGCCCGGGCGCTGGCCCGGCCGACGGTCGACGCGGCGTACGACGCGATCGGGCTGCTGCGTCCGGCGTGAGCAAGGGCGGACCGCGGGTCACCCACGTGGTGTGCCGGGTCACCCACGTGGGTGACCCGGCGCGCCGCTCCGAAGGCCGGCCGGCCCGCCGCTGCCGTATGAACGGCTAGACGCCGGTGGCCAGTTCGCGGCTGCGGTCGCGGGCGGCCTCCAGCGCCGCGATCAGGGCGGCGCGCACGCCGTGGTTCTCCAGCTCGCGGATGGCGCTGATGGTGGTGCCGGCCGGCGAGGTGACCGCCTCGCGGAGCTTCACCGGGTGCTCGCCGCTGTCGCGCAGCATGACGGCGGCGCCGATCGCGGACTGGACGATGAGGTCGTGGGCCTGGGCGCGGGGCAGCCCGAGCAGGATGCCGGCGTCCGTCATCGCCTCGACCAGGTAGTAGAAGTAGGCGGGGCCTGAGCCGGAGAGCGCGGTGGCGGCGTCCTGCTGCTTCTCGGGGACGCGCAGGGTCTTGCCGACCGGCTGGAAGATCGCCTCGGTGCGCGCCAGGTGGGTCTCGTCGGCGTGCCGTCCCGCGGAGATCACGGACATGCCCTCGTCCACGAGCACGGGGGTGTTGGGCATGACCCGGACGACCGCCGTGCCCTCGGTGAGGCGTTCCTCGAAGAAGGCGGTGGGGATGCCGGCGGCGGCGCTGATCACGAGCTTGTCGGCGCCGACGTGCGGGGCGAGCTCGGCGAGCAGGGCGCCCATGTCCTGGGGCTTGACGGCGAGGATGAGGGTGTCGGCGGTCTTGGCGGCGTGCGCGTTGCCGACGGCCTCGACGCCGTAGCGGGTCCGCAGTTCCTCGGCGCGTTCGGTGCGGCGGGCGGTGACCAGCAGGTTCTCGGGGGCCCAGCCGGCCCTGATCATCCCGGAGAGCAGCGCCTCGCCGATCTTCCCGGTGCCGAGCACGGCGACGGTCTGCGTCAGGGCGGTGGTGGCGGTCATGGCGGTTCACCTCAAGCGGTACGGGGCTCCCTGTCCGGTCATCCTCGCAGGGGCGGGGGCGAGGTGGTGGCCGCGTCCACTCCTCGGGCAGGTGAACCGGGGGTCAGACCGTCTCGTCGAGGTGGTCGGCGTAGTGGTCGAGCGCGCGGCGGTAGCGGGCGACGGCGGGTGCGGAGCTGGTGGCGGTGAGGAGTTTGAGCAGGTCGGCAACGGCGTCGCCGGAGCGGCCGAGGTTGTGCAGGGCGATCGCGCGGAATGCGGTCAGGGCCGGGTCGCCCGGGTACTCGGCGAGGGCGCGGTCGAAGGCGGCGAGCGCGTCGTCGTACCGGCCCAGCACCCGGTAGGTGCTGGCGAGGCCGGTGTGGGCGCCGAGCCGGTCCTCGTCGTCCAGGCCGCCGACGGCGAGCGCGGTCTCGTAGAACGGGACGGCTTCGGCTTCGAGGCCGAGGCGGTCGTGCAGCCAGGCGGTCTGGTACGCGACGGCGGGGTCCTGCGGGTGCCGTGCGGCGAGGGCGAGCAGGGCGTCTCGGTCCCCTGCCTCGCGCAGCCGGGTCGCTTCGGCCGCGGCGTGCGCGTCGTACGAGGTCATGGCCGTCATCATGCCGCACGCGGTCACGCCGTACGGCGGGTACTCCCGGGGCGGTAGGGACCGGTAGGGGGCGGCTCAGGGTCATCCCCTATGGCGTGCGGGCGGGGCGGGGTGGACCGTTGCGGTATGAGTCGTTCATCCCGTGAAATCTCTGTATCGGGCGCGGAGAAGCGGCACTTGGCCGTGGCTTCCGTGACCCTCGGACCCTGGCGGCCGGCCGCCGTCGTGGGCGCGCTGGGCGGTGGAGTGTCGCTGGTCCTGCACCTCGTGGGCGGGCACTTCGGGCTCGGCATCCTGAGCAGCGCGCTGTCGGTGGCCGCGCTGCTGTTCTTCTGCGTGGGCGGGGCGGGCTCGGTGCTCGGCTACTCCTCGCGGGGCGCCGGCCGGGACCACCGCATCAGGCGCTGGGCGCGCTCGCACCCGTGGCAGGTGGCCGCCGTGCCGGCCGGGATGATGTTCCTGACCGACGTGGTGGTGCGGCAGGTACTCACCAGCCAGGGCTTCTTCGGGTCGGTGTGGACTGGCCTGTGGCACGGTGCCGTGGTGGCGGCGGTGGTCGGCGTCGCGGGCACGTTCAGCAGGTCTCGGGCGTAACGCGCGAGCACCCTCCGCGAGCACCCTCCACGGGCGTCGAACCGCGGGCACGGTTCGCGGGCGACGGCGGTACGCGTACGGGGGCGACCGCCGGCGACCCGCGCCCGTCCCACGGGCTCCCCCACACCCGCCGATCCCACCGGCTCCCCAGCTGCCACCGGCTCCCCCAGCCCCGCCGGCTCCCCTATCCCCGCCGGCTCCCCTATCCCCGCCGGCTCCTCTAACGCACCGCCCGCAGCACCAGGTCCGCGAGCCGGCGGCCCGCCTCGTCGTCCAGGGGCGCGTGTTCGATCAGCAGCCGGTACCACAGCACGCCGTAGACCACGTCGATCAGCAGTTCCAGCGAGAGGTCGGACGCGATCTCGCCGCGGGCGGCGGCCCGTTCGAGGATCTCCCGGAGCACCGCGCGCCGCCGGAACAGGAAGCGCTCCCGGAACGCCGTCGCGAAGACCGGGTCGAGCAGCGCCTGCGCCATCAGGCCGGCCAGCACCGGCCGCTGCCCTCGCTGCCGGAAGGTCTCGGCGAGGAATCCCCTCAGGTCCTCCTCCAGCGAGCCCTCGTCCGGCACCGCGATCGTGGTCTCGGACAGGTCGAGCAGCGCGGTCAGCACGACGTCCGCCTTCGACGGCCACCAGCGGTAGATCGTCTGCTTGCCGACGCCGGCCCGCGCGGCGATGCCCTCCACCGTCAGCGCGGCGTATCCGCGCTCCTTCAACTCGTCGATCGCCGCGCCCAGGATCGCCTGGCGCGCGGCCTCGCTGCGTGGCCGCCCCGGCCGCCGGTCACCCGTCATGCGCTCACCTTACTTTACAAGACGATGCGTCTCGATATAGAAACGAGACATCGCGTATCGAATCAACGAGGGAGCACTGACATGCGTGTGGTGATCATGGGCGGCACGGCCGGCATCGGGCTCGCGACGGCCCGGGCGCTGCGGGCGGACGGCGCCGAGGTCGTCGTGACCGGGCGGAACCGGGAGCGGCTGGCGGCGGCCGCCGCCGAGGGGCTGACCGCCGAGCGCGTCGACGGGACCGACGAGGACGCGGTCGCCGCGTTCTTCGAGCGGATCGGCGCCTTCGAGCACCTGGTGCTCGCCTTCAGCTCGGGCCATGTCGGCGTCGGCCCGATCAAGGACACCGAACTCGCCGACATACGCGCCGCGTTCGACGGCAAGCTCTTCGCCTACCTGTTCGCCGTCCAGCGGGCGCGGGTCACCGGGTCGGTGACGCTGCTCTCGGCGGCGTCCGCGCGCGCCGGTCTGCCGGGGCTGGCCGGGCTCGCGGCGGTGAACGGCGCCATCGAGCGGATCGTCTCCCCGCTGGCCGCCGACCTCGCCCCGGTCCGGGTCAACGCGGTCTCGCCGGGCGTCATCGACACCGACTGGTGGGCGTTCCTGCCCGAGGAGCAGCGCGCGGCCCAGTTCGCCGCCGCCGCGGAGTCCGTCCCGGCCGGGCGGGTCGGCACCTCCGAGGACGTCGCGGGCGCGATCCGCTACGTGATCGGCGCGGACTACGTGACGGGCTCGATCCTGCCGGTGGACGGCGGGTTCACGGTGGCGTGACGAGGGCGCACGGCGGCGGGCGGACAGCGGCGCACGGCGGGCGGACGGCGGCGAGCGGCGGGCGCGAGGCCGTTACGGCGCGCGGATACGGTGATGCGGCCGGGCCGCGGCGCTACCGGCGGCGCTTGGCGGCGCCGCGGACCTTGCCGCGGCCGGCCGGGTTGCCGGTGCGCTGCGCCCGGCGGCGCTCGTACTGCTCCCGCGCCTGTTCGTACTCCGCCCGGAGCAGCCGCTCCCCCGGCGCCTCGTACAGGCTCCGCACGAAGTACGCCAGCAGCGCGCCGACGAAGCCGATCACGTACAGGCCCTGCATCGAGCCGCCCGTGTCCGGGTCGGCGCCGGACGCCGAGGGGCGGCCGCGTACGTAGCCGCGCCACGTCCGGGCGAACATCAGCACGCTGCACACCGCGAAACCGGCGATGGCCAGGACGTTCACGAACAGGCCGACGTCGGCGTCCGTCAGGCCCTGGAAGCCGAAGAGCAGCACCAGCGCGCCGATCACCGCGCTCACCAGCGACCCGACCGCCACGCCCACCCGCCGCAGCGCGTAGCCGCCATCGTGGCCGACCCAGGTCGTCCCGAAGAACCGGATCGGCTCGGGCCGCGGGGCTCCGGCCGTACGGTCGCGGTCCTCGCCGGGCCCATGGGTGTCGCTCACGTCATCGATTATGCGGGATCGGCCCGGCGGGCCCGTCCGGCCGCCGGCCCGGTCACCGGCGCGGCGCGGGCCGTTCCGTGTCAGGAGTAGCCCCAGAGCCGTTAAAGCTCGTGGATTCGCGCCGGGGTTGCGTAGGCCGTGGCGTTAGCATCTGCGGGTCGGACCCGAGGAACGGAGACTTCACCCGTGCGCCACCCTCGTGTAGGTGTTGCCATTCTGACGATGGGCACCCGGCCCGCGGAACTCCTCGCGCTGCTGGAGTCCGTGGCGGCGCAGGAGACCCCGGCGACGCGGGTGGTGGTCGTCGGGAACGGCTCGCCGCTGCCGGATCTGCCCAAGGAGGTGGCCACGGTCGAGCTGAGCGAGAACCTCGGGATTCCCGGCGGCCGCAACGTGGCGATCGAGGCCCTGCGGGAGTTCGGCGACGTGGACGTCGTGGTCGACCTGGACGACGACGGGCTGCTGCTGGGCACCGACGTCTTCACCCGGCTGTGCGCGCTGTACGAGGCCGACGACCGGCTGGGCGTGGTGGGTTTCCGGATCGCGGACGAGCGGGGGCGCACCGCCCGCCGGCACGTGCCGCGGCTGCGGGCGTCCGATCCGATGCGCGGCGGGCTGGTGACCACGTTCCTGGGCGGCGGGCACGGCCTGTCGATGCGGATGCTCGACGAGATCGGCGGCTGGCCGGACCCGTTCTTCTACGCGCACGAGGAGACCGACCTCGCCTGGCGCGCGCTGGACGCGCGCTGGAACGTCCGGTACGCGCCGGAGCTGGTGCTCCAGCACCCGTGGACGTCGCCGACCCGGCACGCGGTCTACTACCGCAACCTCGCGAGGAACCGGGTCTGGCTGGCCAAGCGCCACCTCCCGGTGCTGCTGGTGCCCGCGTACCTGGGGGTGTGGACGGCGCTGACCGTGGCGCGCACCCGGTCGGGGGCCGGGCTCAAGGCGTGGTGCGCGGGGTTCGTCGAGGGCGTGCGTACGCCGTGCCCGCCGCGCCGCCCGATGCGGTGGTCCACCGCGTGGCGGATGACCCGGCTCGGCCGGCCCCCGCTGATCTGATCGCGCCGATCGATCAACGGGGGCTCGGCGAGGCCGGGTTCAGGGCTTCAGCGCTCCAGCAGGGTGACGTCGCGCACGGCGCCCTTGTCCGCGCTGGTCGCCATCGCCGCGTACGCGCGCAGCGCGGTGGAGACGTGGCGGGTGCGGTCGCGGGGCGCGTACACGCCGTTCAGGGCCTCCCGGCGGGTGGCCAACTCCTCGTCGGAGACGAGCAGTTCCATGGTGCGGTTCGGGATGTCGATCCTGATCCGGTCACCGTCCTCGACCAGCGCGATGGTGCCGCCGGAGGCCGCCTCGGGCGAGGCGTGGCCGATGGACAGGCCCGAAGTGCCGCCGGAGAAGCGGCCGTCGGTGACCAGCGCGCAGACCTTGCCCAGGCCGCGGCCCTTGAGGAAGGACGTCGGGTAGAGCATCTCCTGCATGCCCGGGCCGCCGCGCGGACCCTCGTACCGGATGACCACCACGTCGCCGGGGGTGACCTGCTTGGCGAGGATCTTCTCGACGGCCTCCTCCTGCGACTCGCAGACGACGGCCGGGCCCTCGAAGGTCCAGATCGACTCGTCGACGCCCGCGGTCTTCACCACGGCGCCGTCCACGGCGAGGTTGCCGCGCAGCACCGCGAGGCCGCCGTCCTTGGAGTAGGCGTGCTCGACGTCGCGGATGCAGCCGCCCGCCGCGTCGGTGTCGAGGGTGTCCCACCGCTCGGACTGGGAGAACGCCTCGGCGGAGCGGACGCAGCCGGGGGCGGCGTGCCACAGCTCGACGGCTTCCGGCGACGGGGAGCCGCCGCGCACGTCCCAGGTGTCGAGCCACTGCTTGATCGAGGGCGAGTGCACGGTGTGCACGTCCTCGTTGAGCAGCCCGCCGCGGTAGAGCTCGCCGAGGATGGCGGGGATGCCGCCGGCCCGGTGCACGTCCTCCATGTAGTACGTGCCGCCGGGTGCCACGTTGGGCGCGACCTTGGCCAGGCACGGCACGCGGCGCGAGACCTCGTCCATCTCGCTGAGGCCGTAGGTGACCTCGGCCTCCTGGGCCGCGGCCAGCAGGTGCAGGATCGTGTTGGTGGAGCCGCCCATCGAGATATCCAGCGCCATCGCGTTCTCGAAGGCGGCCGGGGTGGCGATGGCGCGCGGCAGCACCGACGTGTCGTCCTGCTCGTAGTACCGCTTGGCCAGGTCCACCACGGTGGCGCCGGCCTTCTCGTACAGCGCGCGGCGGGCGGTGTGGGTGGCGAGCACCGAGCCGTTGCCGGGCAGGGCCAGGCCGATCGCCTCGGTGAGGCAGTTCATCGAGTTGGCGGTGAACATGCCGGAACACGAGCCGCAGGTCGGGCAGGCGTTCTCCTCGATGCGGAGGATGTCCTCGTCGGACACGTCGTCGTTGACGGCGTCGGAGATCGCGTTGATCAGGTCGAGCTTGCGGACGGTGCCGTCGACGAGGGTGGCGCGGCCGGCCTCCATGGGCCCGCCGGAGACGAAGACCGTCGGGATGTTGAGGCGCAGCGCGGCCATCAGCATGCCCGGGGTGATCTTGTCGCAGTTGGAGATGCAGATCAGGGCGTCCGCGCAGTGCGCCTGGACCATGTACTCCACGGAGTCGGCGATCAGGTCGCGGGAGGGCAGCGAGTAGAGCATGCCGCCGTGGCCCATCGCGATGCCGTCGTCCACGGCGATCGTGTTGAACTCGCGCGGCACCGCGCCCGCCGCGAGGATCGCCTCGGAGACGATCCGGCCGACCGGCTGGAGGTGCGTGTGACCCGGTACGAACTCGGTGAAGCTGTTGGCGACCGCGACGATCGGCTTGCCGATGTCGGAGTTGGCGACGCCGGACGCGCGCATCAACGCGCGGGCGCCGGCCATGTTGCGGCCGTGGGTGACCGTACGTGACCTCAGCTCGGGCACGGTTTCCCCTCCTTCTTGGACCCGGGTTTCGCCCCTCGGGTCCACTTCGCTCGTACGAGTCTGCGCTGCCGGGACTCGCGACTGCCTGGACGACGAGCCTACGCCCGCGGCCCAGGATTCGGACGTCCCGTCCGCATGGTGGCCCCGGGCCGGAGGGAGGGGCGGGCCCGGAGAGGAGGTCGGGCCGGCGGGGAGGGTCAGGGCACCCGGACGGCAGCGAGGTGCAGCCGGGTGAAGGCCAGGGCCTCCGCGAGGTCCTCCTCGCGTTCGGCCGCGGACATCGCCCGCCGGGTGTTCACCTCGATCACCACGTGCCCGCCGAAACCGCCGGAGGCCAGCGCGCCCAGCAGTTCCGCGCAGGGCTGCGAACCGCGCCCGGGCACCAGGTGCTCGTCCTTCGCCGAGCCGTTGCCGTCGGCCATGTGCACATGGGCCAGCCGGTCGCCCATCCGCGCGGCCATCTCCAGCGCCTCGCTGCGCGAGGTGGCCGCGTGCGAGAGGTCGACCGTGAAGTGCCGGTAGTCCTCCTTGGTCACGTCCCAGTCGGGGGCGTACGCGAGCATCTCGCGGTCGCGGTAGCGCCAGGGGTACATGTTCTCCACGGCGAACCGGATGTCCGTCTCGTCGGCCATCCGCCACACCCCGCGCACGAAGTCGCGGGCGTACCCGCGCTGCCAGCGGAAGGGCGGGTGCACCACGACGGTGGAGGCGCCCAGCCGCTGGGCGGCGGCGCGGGCCCGCAGGAGCTTGGTCCACGGGTCGGTGGACCACACCCGCTGGGTGATCAGCAGGCACGGCGCGTGCACCGCGAGGATCGGCACCTGGTGGTAGTCCGACAGCCGGCGCAGCGCCTCGACGTCCTGGCTGACCGGGTCGGTCCACACCATGACCTCGACGCCGTCGTAGCCGAGCCGCGCGGCGATCTCGAACGCGGTCGCGGTGGACTCGGGGTAGACCGAGGCGGTGGACAGCGCGACCTTCACGTCCTTCCTGCCGGACGAATCGCGCATTCCCGAAATACCGGACACGGCGGCGACGCGGCCTCGGCGGGCGTCGCGCGCCTCGGGTCGGTCCGCTGCTTCTGGCACGCAAGCCAGCGTACGGCGACCGGCCGGACGAACGGCACCGCCGCCGGTGGGACGGCGCCCGGCCGACCGCCGCCCGGCCGCCCGTGGAGCCGCCGGACGGCCCCCGTATGACACGCGCCACGTGGACGGCCGCGCGGCCGCTCGTACGCCCGCGGGTGACCCCTCGTACGCCTGCGCGCGGTCGCTCGTACGCCCGCGGGTGGCCGCTCGTACGGCAGCCCGCGGCGGCGCCGGCTCAGGCGGGGCGGCGGGCCACCGAGGAGGCGGGCAGGTCCTCCGGGGCCACCGAGGAGGCGGCCGGGCCGGGACCCGCGGCCCGGTCCCGCGCGGCCGAGGCCACCTCGCCCACCATCACGTCGAGCTTGCGCAGGATCACCCCTTCGCGCAGCGCCCACGGGCAGATCTCCAGCTCGTCGACGTCGAAGAGGTCCATCGCGCCCTCGGCGACCAGCGCGCCCGCCAGCAGTTGCCGGGCGCGGCCCTCGGAGACGCCGGGCAGCGCGGAGCGGCGGGCGGCGCTCATCGCGGCCAGCCGCGGCACCCACTCCTCCAGCACCTCGCGCCGCAGCGTGCGCTGCACGTACAGGCCGTCCGCGCTGCGGGCGGCGCCGCCGATCCGGGCGAGCTGGCGGAACGTCTTGGAGGTACCGACGGCGTGGTCGGGGCGGCCCAGCCGGGCGAACTCCGGCACGGCACGCGCTATCTCGGCCCGGGCGTGCTTGCGCAGGGCGCGCACGTCGGCGGTGGCGGGCGGGTCGCCGGGCAGCCAGCTGCCGGTCAGCCGGCCGGCGCCGAGCGGCAGGGAGACGGCCGCGTCCGGGTACTCGTCCATGCCGAAGGCGACCTCCAGCGAGCCGCCACCGATGTCCAGCACCAGCAGCCGGCCCGCGGACCAGCCGAACCAGCGGCGTACCGCGAGGAAGGTCAGCCGGGCCTCGTCGGCGCCGGACAGCACCGTCAGCCGTACGCCGGTCTCGCGCTCGACCCGGTCCAGCACCTCCTCGCCGTTGGCGGCCTCGCGGATCGCGGAGGTGGCAAACGCCAGGACGTCCTCGACGCCCTTGTCCTCCGCCACCCGCATCGCGTCCGCGACGGTGCTCACCAGCCGGTCCACCCCGGTCCCGCCGATCGCGCCGCGCACGTCGAGCAGCTCGGCCAGCCGCAGCTCGGCCTTGTGCGAGTACGCCGGCAGCGGCCGCGCGCCCGGGTGCGCGTCCACCACCAAGAGGTGAACGGTGTTGGAACCCACGTCGAGCACTCCCAGTCGCATGGGCAGCACTGTAGCCAGCGGCGCTCCCGGGTGGCGCCGGCCGGCGCCGCCCGTATTCGGCGCCGGGTCCGGCACCCGCGTTCGGCGGCCTTCTTCGTACCCGCCGACCCGCTCCGGTCCGGCGCCCCGGACCCGCGTGACCGCATTCGGCGCATTACGGTCTTACGCTTGGGCGCGTGGCGAAGGTGAAGACCCGCAAGGGCACGAAGAAGAGCGCCGGGACGACCGCGGCGAGCAAGGCAGGCGTGCCCGACGAGGCCGGGCTGGACTTCGCCCGGGCCTGGGTGGAGTTCGTCGACCCCGCCGACGAGGAACAGGTCTTCCGGTGCGACCTGACCTGGCTCACCTCGCGCTGGACGTGCGTCTTCGGCAGCGGCTGCCAGGGCATCGTGGCCGGCCGGGCGGAGGACGGCTGCTGCTCGCTCGGCGCGCACTTCTCGGACGACGACGACGAGAAGCGGGTCGCCGGGCACGTGGCCCGACTCACCGCGGACGACTGGCAGTTCCACGACATCGGCACCGGCGCGGACGGGTTCTGGGCCGAGGAGAACGAGGACGGCGAGCGGCAGACCCGCGTGGTGGACGGCGCCTGCGTCTTCTCCAACCGGCCCGGGTTCGCCGGCGGGCAGGGCTGCGCGCTGCACGCGCTCGCGCTGCGCGAGGGCCGCGAACCGCTGGAGACCAAGCCCGACGTGTGCTGGCAGCTGCCGATCCGCCGCACCTTCGACTGGGTGGACCGGCCCGACGACAGCCGGGTGCTGGTCGTGTCGATCGGGGAGTACGACCGGCGCGGGTGGGGCCCCGGGGGCCACGACCTGCACTGGTGGTGCACCTCGGCGACCTCCGCGCACGGCGCGGGGGAGCCGGTCTACGTCTCCTACCGGCCCGAGCTCACGGAGCTGATGGGGGCGGCCGGGTACGCGGAACTGGCGGCGCTGTGCGAGGCGCGGCTGGCGTCCGCGCTGCCCCTGGTGGCGCCGCACCCGGCGGACCCGGCGACCCCCCGGGAGTAGCCGCGGGCTGCGTCCCGGGGTTCCCTGCGTCCGAGGGTCCCCTGTGTTCGAGGGTTCCCCGCCCGCTCACCCGGAGGGGGTCGCCGATGCGGACGGCGTGGAGCTGTCCGTGGGAGTGGCCGACTGCGTCGGAGGGGTGCTGCTCGGCGGCGGAGAGGGCGAACTCGGCGGCGGGGAGCTGCTCTCGGTGCTCCCCCCGGTCGGCGGCGCGGAGACCGGTGGCACCGACCGCCGGGAGGACCCCTGCAAGGTGACCGTCGCGTCGCCCGGCGTGAACCGGATCTGCGCCGACCACGACCCGGACGGCTCCAGGGAGCGGTCCACCCGGACCTCCAGAGTGACCGTTTCCCCTGGCTTCAAGGTGCCCGAACGCGCCGAGAACTCCAGCCAGTACGCGGACGTGGCCGCCACCCACCTCACCGGCGCGGCGCCCCCCGCAGTGAGCGTGACGTACGTACGCCCGTAGCCAGGCCGCGCCGAGACCTCCAGCCACCCCGCGCCCTTGGGCACCGAGGAGGCCGGCGGCGCGGTGCCCCCGCTGACCGCCACGGTCGCGTCCTGCGGCGCCCCCGCGGACGACGGCGCCCCCGAGCCCTCCGGCGCGGCGGGCGCGCTCGGTGACGGCCCGGCGTTCCCCGCCTTCTCGTACGGCACCCCGTCGATCCCGTCCGGCGCGGACGCGCTGCGCCCGTCGTGCGAGTTCTCGCCCAGCGGGGTGGCCCGGTAGGCCGCCCACACCGCGAGCACGGGTGCGGCGACGACCGCCGCGACCACCGTGGTGGTCACCGCCCGGTGCCGCAGCACCGCCCGCCGGGCCGCCTTGTCGCCGAGGTCGGTGGGGAAGCCGCGCCGGTCGAAGCGCGGCGTGGACTCCCGGGCCCGCCCGAACCCGGTGTCCATGGCGTGCAGCAGCGCCGCGTACGCCGCCGAGCGCGGCGCCTCCACCAGCGGCAGCACCGCCGCGGCGTCGGCCGCGCCCGGCCACGGCCCGTCGGCGACGACCCGCTCGGCGGTGCGCCGGCACACCGGGCAGTCGTCCACGTGCCGGACCAGTTCGGTGCGCAGCGCGGTACCGAGCAGCACCTGCGTGTCCCCGGCCAGCTGCGCCACCTCCGGGCAGCTGCCGGTGTCCACGACGGCCATCGCCGTACGGGTCCGCTCCACCTCGCAGGCGGCCCGGGCCAGCCGGGTCCTGGCCGCTTCCGCGTCGAGCCCGACCACATGCGCGACTTCACGCGGCGCGAGCTGGTGGCGTACCGCCAGCTCCAGCGCCTCACGCTGCTCCGGACTGGTGCCGGCCGCCTCCGGCCAGGCCAGCGAGGCGAGTTGGGCCCGCCGCTGCTCGGCCACCGACTCCGAGGTGTGCGGCGCGACCGGCTTGCCCGCCGCGAGCCGGCGCAGGCACACCCACCGGGCCAGCGCGTACAGCCACGGCCTGCGCAGCCCGGGGTCGCGCAGCCTGACCCGCTGCCGCTCGGCCAGCGCCAGCACCTCGCCGAGCGCGCCGGACGCCGCGTCGTGCTCGCACAGGATGGACAGGCAGTACGTGAACAGGCCGTCGAGATACGGCTCGTAGTGCGCCGGAGGCTGCATGGGCAGCGTGCCCTGCGGCCGCCGGGCACGGCCCTCACGGCGGCCGCCGTGCACCCGGCCGGCCCGCTCGGGCTCCGCGTCGGCACACGGCCGTCCGGCCGGAGCGCGGTGTTTGCGGTGGGCTCCGGTGCTCTGCGTCGGGTTGGGGCTTTCCTGCCTGCTCATCACCGGGCGACGGTAGGCCCGTGAACGCCCTCGGTTCAGCACTCCCGGCCTTGTTTAACCCATATGGGTAATGATCCACCACAAAAAGGGGACAGGACGGCCACACGTACGAGTGAACGCGGTTGTCCGCCCCGCCCGCTACGGTGAACCGCATGGCCACCCGCAAACCCGCGTCCAAGGACCGCCCCTCCTATCGCTGCACCGAGTGCGGCTGGACCACGGTGAAGTGGCTCGGCCGCTGCGGCGAGTGCCAGGCCTGGGGCACCGTCGAGGAGTTCGGCGGCGCGCCCGCGGTCCGCACCACCGCCCCCGGCCGGGTGACATCAGCCGCCCGCCCGATCGCCCAGGTCGACGGCACCCAGGCCACCGCCCGCTCCACCGGCGTACCCGAGTTGGACCGGGTGCTCGGCGGCGGCCTGGTGCCCGGCGCCGTCGTCCTGCTGGCCGGCGAGCCCGGGGTCGGCAAGTCCACGCTGCTGCTCGACGTGGCCGCGAAGGCGTCCGGGCCGCAGCACCCGACGCTCTACGTCACCGGCGAGGAGTCCGCCTCCCAGGTGCGGCTGCGCGCCGACCGGATCGGCGCCCTCGCCGACCACCTCTACCTCGCCGCCGAGACCGACCTGTCCGCGGTCCTCGGCCACCTCGACGACGTCAAGCCGGCCCTGCTCGTCCTGGACTCCGTGCAGACCGTCGCCTCGCCCGAGATCGACGGCGCGCCCGGCGGCATGGCCCAGGTCCGCGAGGTCGCCGGCGCCCTGATCCGGGCGTCCAAGGAACGCGGCATGTCCACGCTGCTGGTCGGCCACGTCACCAAGGACGGCGCGATCGCCGGGCCCCGGCTGCTGGAGCACCTGGTCGACGTCGTGCTCAGCTTCGAAGGCGACCGGCACGCCCGGCTCCGGCTGATCCGCGGGGTGAAGAACCGCTACGGCGCCACCGAGGAGGTCGGCTGCTTCGAGCTCCACGACGAGGGCATCACCGGGCTCGCCGACCCCTCCGGGCTCTTCCTCACCCGCCGCGACGAACCCGTGCCCGGCACCTGCCTGACCGTCACCCTCGAAGGGCGCCGCCCCCTGGTCGCCGAGGTGCAGGCGCTCACCGTGGACACCCAGATCCCCTCCCCGCGCCGCACCACCTCCGGCCTGGAGAACTCCCGGGTGTCCATGATGCTGGCCGTCCTCGAACAGCGCGGCCGGATCAAGTCCATCGGCAAGCAGGACATCTACACCGCCACCGTCGGCGGGGTGAAGCTCACCGAGCCCGCGGCCGACCTGGCGGTGGCGCTGGCGCTGGCCAGTGCCGCGATCGACACGCCTCTGCCGAAGAACCTCGTCGCCGTCGGCGAGGTCGGCCTCGCCGGCGAGGTGCGGCGCGTCACCGGCGTCCAGCGCCGCCTCTCCGAGGCCCACCGCCTCGGCTTCACCCACGCCCTCGTTCCCCCCGACCCCGGCAAGATCCCTGCGGGCATGCGCGTCACCGAAGTGGCCGACATCTCCGACGCCCTCCGCACCCTCCCCCGCCGCGCCTGACCCCCCCGGGGTGTAAGTGCGGCTCCCCCGTGCTCGCCCCGAAGGGACCCGGGCATACTCAGGGGCGCGAGGAACTGCGCGCGCAACCCGCAACGAACCGGTGTGAACGCACGACCGCAAGGGCCACCCCCTCAGGGGCGCGGGGAACTGCGCGCCCAGCAGGCCACCAGGAGCACCCGGCAACGGCGGGAAACCGTAGCGGCGAGACCCCTTCGTACCCCCCACAAACAGGTGGTCCCTCAACCGACAGCACCCCCCACCCCGGGCGGGTCCGCCCAAGCCCCCCGCAGGGAGTCGTAAACTTTGCCCAAACGCAGCGACCGTGAGGAGCAGAGTGGCAGCCAACGACCGGGCAGGGGGCGCCGCCCCGGCTCGTAGGGCAGCGGGCGACTCCTCCGGGCGCGCCGGCAGCGGGCTGGGCAGCGACGGCGGCCTGATGCGCGCCTCACTGAGCGCGGTCGCCCCGGGCACCGGCCTGCGGGACGGCCTGGAACGGATCGTCCGCGGCAACACCGGCGGCCTGATCGTCCTCGGCATGGACAAGACCGTCGAATCGCTCTGCACCGGCGGCTTCGTCCTGGACGTGGAGTTCACCGCGACCCGGCTGCGCGAGCTGTGCAAGCTCGACGGCGCCCTGATCCTCGACAAGGACATCACCAAGATCCTGCGGGCCGGCGTGCAACTCGTGCCGGACCCGACCATCCCCACCGAGGAGACCGGCACCCGGCACCGCACCGCGGACCGGGTCAGCCGCCAGGTCAACTTCCCGGTGGTGTCGGTCAGCCAGTCGATGCGACTGATCGCGCTGTACGTCGACGGGCAGCGCCGCGTCCTGGAGGACTCCGCGGCGATCCTGTCCCGCGCCAACCAGGCCCTGGCCACCCTGGAGCGGTACAAGCTCCGGCTCGACGAAGTGGCCGGCACCCTGTCCGCGCTGGAGATCGAGGACCTGGTGACGGTGCGCGATGTCACCGCCGTCGCCCAGCGGTTGGAGATGGTCCGCCGGATCGCCACCGAAATCGCCGAGTACGTCGTGGAGTTGGGCTCCGACGGGCGCCTGCTCGCGCTCCAGCTCGACGAGTTGATCGCCGGCGTGGAGCCCGAACGCGAGCTCGTCGCGCGCGACTACGTCCCCGAGCCGACCGCCAAGCGCAGCCGTACCGTCGTGGAGGCGATGGCCGAACTGGACGCGCTGCCGCAGAACGAGTTGATCGAACTCACCACGGTGGCACGCGCGTTGGGCTACACCGGGTCGCCGGAGTCGTTGGACTCCGCGGTCTCGCCGCGCGGTTACCGGCTGCTGGCCAAGGTGCCGCGGCTGCCGAACACCATCATCGAGCGGCTGGTCGAGCACTTCGGCGGCCTGCAGAAGCTGCTCGCCGCCAGCGTGGACGACCTCCAGACCGTCGAGGGCGTCGGCGAGGCCCGCGCCCGGTCGGTCCGCGAGGGCCTGTCCCGGCTGGCCGAGTCCTCGATCCTCGAACGGTACGTGTAAGTCCGGCCGTTCAGCCGGCCCGGCCGGCGTCCGGCCGGTTCAGTCGTCCGTGAGCTGGAAGGACGCCTGCTTGCTGCCGTACCCGGGCTTCTGCAACTGCACCAGGTAGGTGCCGGGCTTGGCCTGCGCACCCTTCGGCTTCGCGCACTGCGGCGAGCTGGTCTTGCCGTTCCAGTTCAGCGTGTAGGACATCGAGGAGTGCGCGGGGACCTGGAGCAGGTGGGAGCCGGTGGTCGGGCAGTCGTCCGACGCCCAGACGTGGCTGGCGCCCGGCGCGCCGGTGACCGTGAACACCGCGCTCTTCGGACCGACGTCGATCTTGCAGCCGGCCGCGCCGGAGTTCGTCGCCACCAGCCGGAACTCCGGGTTCTGGCCGGGCTGGTAGGAGTTGCGCACGCTGCTGAGCGAGAGCGTGACGGTGCCCGGGGCGCAGGTCGGCAGCGAGGAACCGGCCGGCACTTCCTGGCCGGGCGCCGGCACCGTGCCGCCGGTGCCGCCGCTGCCGGAGCCGGCCGTACCCGCGCCTGCCGCGGAGCCGCCGTCACCCGCGCCGCCGTCACCCGCGCCGCTCGAAGAGCCGTCGCCCGCACCGCCGTTGGTACCGCCGTTGTCGCCGCCACCGGACGAGCCGCCGGACGAGTCGCTCGGCGCGGTGTCGCGGCCGCCGGGCTCCCCGCCGTTGTGCGGGCCGGACGGCGTGGGACCCGGGGTGATCGTGGCCGCCGGGGTGTGCGAGTCGGCGGGGGCGCTCGCCCCGTGGCCTCCGCCGCCACCACGGAAGTTGACCACCCATACCGCGATCGCCGCCGCCAGCGCGAGCAGGCACAGCAAAACAGCCCGCCGCCGCCAGTAGATAGACGATGGCAGAGGTCCGACGGGATTGCGCACAGAGCCCACAGACGCACTCTAGGGGAGATCAGTACCGTGGTGTCGCACCACCCGCCGCCATACGTCCGCTCTTTGCCGATCATCACGTTTACATCGCCCCGAAGTTGCCCCTCTCGGCACCCCAACTCGCCGCCGCCCGGCGCCATCCGCGGCACCCCCGACCCCGTCGTCACTCTGACGTGATCATCGGTAGCTGTCCGTGTCCATTGTCCCTGGCATGTGCGAGGATCGACCCGCGATGAGCAACGACCTCTCCTCCACCCAGCTTCCGGCGTCGCCCCTCTCGACGGACGACGCCGCGGCCGGCGCCCCCGGCGGCTCCGCCCGCCCCGCGTCGGTGACCACCCCTTCCTCCACGCCCGCACCCGAACCCGAACCCGCGCCCACTCCCTCATCCGACTCCCCGGCGCCCGTTCCCGTCGTGCTGCCCGCCGCCGGGGCCCTGCACGGCACCGTGATCGACTGGTTCGACGAACACGCGCGGGACCTGCCCTGGCGGCGGCCCGACGCGGGCGCCTGGTCGGTGATGGTGAGCGAGTTCATGCTGCAGCAGACCCCGGTGAACCGGGTGCTGCCGGTGCACGCGGAGTGGCTGGAGCGCTGGCCGCGCCCGGCCGACCTCGCCGCGGAGTCGCCGGGCGAGGCGGTCCGGGCCTGGGGCCGGCTCGGCTACCCCCGGCGCGCCCTGCGGCTGCACGCCGCCGCGACGGCCATAGCACATCAGCACGACGGCGAAGTACCCCGCGAGCACAGCGAGTTGCTGGCCCTGCCGGGCATCGGGGAGTACACCGCGGCGGCCGTGGCATCGTTCGCGTACGGCCGGCGGCACATCGTTCTCGACACGAACGTGCGACGGGTCTTCGCACGGGTCGTCACCGGTGTGGAGTACCCGCCGAACGCCACGACGGCTGCGGAGCGCAAGATCGCGGCCGCCCTGCTGCCCGAGGACGACAGCACCGCGGCGCGATGGGCCGCGGCCACCATGGAGTTGGGCGCGCTGGTGTGCGCGGCGCGCTCCCCGCGGTGCGGCAGCTGCCCGCTGGCGGCCCGCTGCGCCTGGCGGTTGGCCGGCTCCCCCGCGCACGAGGGCCCGCCGCGGCGCGGCCAGACGTACGCGGGCACCGACCGGCAGGTGCGCGGCCGGCTGCTGGCGATCCTGCGGGCGAGCCGCAACCCGGTGCCGCGCGCCCTGCTGGACACCGCCTGGAGCGAGCCCGTACAGCGTGCCCGCGCGCTCGACGGCCTGATCGCGGACGGTCTCGTGGAGCAGCTGCCCGACGACCACTTCCGCCTGCCGGTCTGACCGAGCCGGCCGGCTCCCGTGCGCAGTGCGGGTGCGGGTGCGGGTGCGGGTGCAGGTGCGGGCCGGAGGGATGCGAACCCCCGGAGGGTGTCACGGCAGATCCCGCCGCTCCCCCGCGACCGCCCGGGCGGGGGCACCTCCGCCCGGGCGGCGCAAGGGGCCGCTCTGCCACAGCCCGCACCCTGGTGTCACCACCCGCACGCTCACGCCCCCGCCCGGCCCCGGCGACCGTTTTACCGCCGCCCGGCGTCCCGTTCCCCCGCCGTCCGTTCCCCCGCCGTCCGTTCCCCCGCCGCTCGACCGCCGGGACGCCCGGGACGCCCGCCCGCATATCGGTGCCGCGCCCCTCTCCGCCCCCTCCCCCGGGCGCTGTTACACAACCGATGGGTTGCTGTGCGGTCGTCGTGCGGTGCTGGTCGCCAAAGCCCAACATCCGGTTCGTAGCGTCGATAGCGGCCGTGGGAGGCGTTCTCGTCGGCCCGTGAACGGTAGAGCGTTATCGGCGGGGTGGAGGCGGCACAGATGGCGGCGAACAGCGGGGTTCTGGAGTTCGAGGAGTACGTACGGACCCGGCAGGACGCCCTGTTGCGCAGTGCCCGGCGACTGGTGCCGGACCCGGTGGACGCCCAGGACCTGGTGCAGACCGCGCTGGTGCGTACCTACCCGCGCTGGGACGGCATCGCCGACAAGCGGCTCGCGGACGCGTACATGCGCCGGGTGATGATCAACACCAGGACCGAGTGGTGGCGCAGCCGGCGGCTGGAGGAGGTGCCGACCGGCGACCTGCCCGAGTCGAGCGTCGACGACGGCGCCGAGCAGCGCGCCGACCGGGAGATGCTGCGCGACGTGATGCGGGTGCTGGCGCCGCAGCAGCGGCAGGTGGTGATCATGCGGCACTACGGCCAGCTCAGCACCGAGGAGACGGCCCGTGCGTTGGGGATGTCGGCGGGTACCGTGAAGAGCACGCTGCACCGGGCGCTGGCCCGGCTGCGGCACGAGCTGGAGCACGGCAGGTACGGGTACACGCGGAGGGAGAGCCAGTGCGCCGCATAGCGCTGACTGCCGCCGTGGGTGCCTTCGCCTGCGTCACGGCCGCGGGCTGCGGTACGACGGTGACCGGTGCGCGGCAGGAGGGCCCGGCGCCCACCGCGACGATGAAGACGCCGGACACCGGCGCGCCCGCGCTCGCCGCCGACCCCGCCGCGCTGGCCGGGATGGTGCGGCGCGACTCCAGCGTGAGCGCCGACGTGCGGGAGGACCTGGAGCCGTGCACGGCCGGCGACGCCGACGACGACTCCGACGGCACCAGCCCGTCCGACGCGTCCGACGCCACCTACCCGCTGGACACCGACTCCGGCGACCTCACCTCGGGCGACGGCCCGGACCTGGTGGTCAACGTCACCACCTGCGGCGACGGCCTCGGCATCGCCGCCTACGTGTACCGGATGACCGGCACGAAGTACCGCTGCGTGTTCGCCGACGAGCGCTCCCCCGTCTACGGCAGCGTGATCAACGGCCGGCTCCAGGTCGTCCACGAGGTCTACCGGACCGATGACGCGGTGGCGTACCCGACCGGTGAGGAAACGGTCACCTACGCCTGGCACGGCACCCACTTCCTCCAGGTCTCCCGCTCCTACTTCGACTTCGGCGCGAAGACGCCCTCCGCGAAGCCCGAGCCGACCTCCACCGAGCCCGCGCCGCTGCCCAGCTCCGAACCGCTCGACCCGGGACTGCCGTCGGACACCGACCCGACCACGTCGCCCTCCCGGACGCCCTCCGCCACCGCGGAACCCAGGTCCTCGGCCGGCGCCGCGCGGGTCGGCAGCGCGAGTGGGGGACGATAGGGACATGGCCGCCACCCACGTGTTGTTCGTCGAGGACGACGACGTCATCCGCGAGGCGACCACGCTCGCCCTGGAACGCGACGGCTTCCAGGTCACCGCGGCCCCCGACGGCGTCGCCGGGCTGGAGTCGTTCCGGGCACGGCAGCCCGACCTCGCCCTGCTCGACGTGATGGTGCCGGGCATCGACGGAGTGAGCCTGTGCCGCCGCATCCGCGACGAGTCCATGGTCCCGGTGATCATGGTCTCGGCGCGGGCCGACGCGATCGACGTGGTGCTCGGCCTGGAGGCCGGCGCCGACGACTACGTCACCAAGCCGTTCGACGGCGCGGTGCTGGTCGCCCGCATCCGCGCGGTGCTGCGCCGTTTCCGCGCCGCCTCCCCCAGCGAGGAGGTCGACGAGGGCGCCGTGCTGTCCTTCGGGGACATCGAGATCGACCCGGAGGGCATGGAGGTCACCCGGGCCGGCCGCCGGCTGGCGCTGACCCCCACCGAGATGCGGCTGCTGCTGGAGTTCGCCGGCGCCCCCGGCACCGTGCTGTCCCGCGACCGCCTGCTGGCCCGGGTCTGGGACTACGCCTGGGGCGGCGACACCCGCGTGGTCGACGTCCACGTGCAGCGGCTGCGGACGAAGATCGGCCAGGACCGGCTGGAGACCGTACGCGGCTTCGGCTACAAGCTGAGGGCCTGAGGTGGCCGCGTACGAGCCGCCGCGTTCGCCGGTTCCCGGGCCCGCCCGCGATCCGGCCGCCACCGTTCCGGCGCCGGCCGCGATACCGCGCCCGGCCCGCGAGCGCTTCCCCGCGCCGCCCGATCCGCCGGCCGCGCCGCCCGCACCGGGTTCACCGAGTTCACCGGGTCCACCGGACGTACCGGGCTCGCTCGACCCGCTCGATCGCGAACTCCTCGACGGCGAGCCGTTCCACGCGTTCCCCGGCGCCCCCGGCGATGACCGGTCCGACCCTTCCGACCTCACCGAGCCGACCGACCCGGGCCCCTCGTCCCGTCGCCGCCGGCGCCCCTCGGACCGCCCGGCCCCCCGCGGCACCCGCCCGTCCCTGTCCGCCCGGCTCGGCCGCCTCGGCCGGCTCTGCGCCCGCCTGACCCGCAGGGCCCGCCGCGTCCTGCGGCGCCACCCGCTGCTGCGCCGCCTGCTCCTGCGCCGCGGCCTGCGCTGGAAGATCAGCGCGGCCATCGCCGCGGTCTCCGCCCTGGTCGTCCTCACCCTCAGCCTGGTCGTGCACAACGCCGCCCGGGTCAGCATGATCAACTCCACCCGGGACGTCCAGGACGAACGCGTCCAGTCCGCGCTGCGGATCTACGAGGCCACCGGCCGGCTGGTCTTCTACGCCCGGCTCGACGACCCCGACCTGCCCCCGGCGCTCAAGAGCTACGCCGCCAAGGGCCAGCGCGCCACCTACGTCGCCGCCGGCCGCCACGGCGCCCCGACCGTATGGGCCGAGACCCCGGCCGGCGGCCACCACGTGCTGTCGCTCAAGAGCGCCTTCAGCGACCGCTACTCCGTACTGGTCGACCTCGACCAGGCGCTCATCGTCGGCTCCATCACGGTGGTGGTCGGCGGCACCGCGATCGGCGTGCTGATCGGTGGCCGGATGTCGCGCCGGCTGCGCAAGGCCGCCACCGCGGCCCGCAAGGTCGCCGACGGCGACACCCAGGTGCGGGTGCGCGAGGCGATCGGGGGCCGCCGGGTCCGCGACGAGACCGACGAACTGGCCCGCGCGGTCGACGGCATGGCCGACGCGCTCCAGCTGCGGCTGGAGGCCGAGCGCCGGGTCACCGCCGACATCGCGCACGAGCTGCGCACCCCCGTCACCGGCCTGCTCACCGCCGCGGAACTGCTCCCGCCCGGCCGCCCGTCGGAGCTCGTCCGGGACCGGGTGCACGCGCTGCGCACCCTCGTGGAGGACGTCCTCGAAGTGGCCCGGCTGGACGGCGCCGCCGAGCACCCCGAACTCCAGGAGATCGCGCTCGGCGAGTTCGTCCGCCGCCGCGTGCCCGTGCTCGCGCCCGACGCCGAGGTGGTGGTCGCCGAGGACGCCGTCGTGCAGACCGACCCCCGCCGCCTGGAGCGGGTACTCGGCAACCTCCTGGCCAACGCGCTGCGGCACGGCGCGCCCCGGATCGAGGTCCTGGTCGACGGTGCGTTCGTCCGGGTCCGCGACCACGGCCCCGGGTTCCCCGCCGACCTGCTGCGCGAGGGGCCGAGCCGCTTCCGTACCGGCCGCACCGACCGCGCCGGCGGCGGCCACGGCCTGGGGCTGACCATCGCGGTCGGCCAGACCCGGGTGCTCGGCGCCCGCCTCACCTTCCGCAACGCCCCCGCCTCGGAGGGCGGCGGCGCCATCGCCCAGCTCCTGCTCCCCCGCGCCTGATCCGGGCCGGTCGGCTCGGCGCGGCCAGGAGGCTCAGCCGGGCACGTCAGCCCAGCGGGGCCGGGGGCCCGGCCCCCGACCCCATCCACCCCGGCCCGGCGCCGTACTCCCAGGCCCGGCGCCGTACTCCCAGGCCCGGCGCCGTACTCCCAGGCCCGGGCCTGTATCCCGGCCCCGTACTCCCAGGCCCGGCCCCCGTACCCCTGGCTCCGTACTCCCGGGAGTGCGGGCCCGGCACTGCGCTCTCAGATCGCGTCGACCTGCACCGGCGCCCCGCCGTCCGCCGGGTCCGCGGCCTTGGGACCGGACCCGCGCAGCGGCGTCTCGATGACGAACAGCGCGGCGATGAAGCCGAGCACGCTGACCATCGCGCCCCACAGGAAGACCTGGTGGGTGCCGGAGGACACCGCGTGGAAGTACCCGTCCTTCACCGTGGACGACAGGCGCGCGACCGCCTTGGGGTCGAGCTGGGCGCCGCCGCCGAGCGCGGCCGAGCCCTTGTCGCCCAGGCGCGCGGTCATGACGTCCTGCACCCGGTGCGAGAAGAGCGCGCCGAACAGCGAGACGCCGAAGGAGCCCCCGATGGTGCGGAAGAGCGTCGCCGAGGAGGAGCCCACACCCATGTCCCGCATCTCCACGCTGTTCTGCGCCACCAGCAGGGTGATCTGCATGATGCAGCCCATACCGGCGCCGAGCACGGCCATGTAGATGCCGGAGGTGGTGCGGGATGTGTCGACGCCCATCGTCGACAGCAGGTAGAGCCCGACGGTGATCAGCACGCCGCCGACGATCGGGAAGACCTTGTACCGGCCGGTGCTGGAGGTGAGCCGCCCGGCGACCATGGACACCAGCATCATCGCGAGCAGCATCGGCAGCAGGAGCAGGCCGGAGTTGGTGGCGGAGGCACCCTGCACGGTCTGCTGGTAGAGCGGCAGGAAGGTCATCGCGCCGAACATCGTGAAGCCGACGAGGAAGCCGACCACCGAGATCAGCGAGAAGTTGCGGCTGCGGAAGATGCGCAGCGGCAGCACCGGCTCCGCGGCACGGGTCTCGACGAAGAGGAAGCCGGCCAGCGCGACCAGGCCGAGCACCAGCAGGCCGAGGATCTGCGCGGAGCCCCAGGCGTACTGCGTGCCGCCCCAGGTGGTGAGCAGCACCAGCGAGGTGATCGCGACGGTGAGCAGGCCTGCGCCGAGGTAGTCGATCCGGACCGCGCCGCCGGGCTTCTTCTTCGGCAGGTGCAGCACGATGGTGATCACGGTCAGCGCGACCGCGCCGATCGGCAGGTTGATGTAGAAGCTCCAGCGCCAGCCCCAGTTGTCGGTGATGGAGCCGCCGACCAGCGGGCCGCCGATCATCGCCACCGCCATCACGCCGGCCATCATGCCCTGGTACTTGCCGCGCTCGCGGGGCGGGATCAGGTCGCCCATGATCGCCATCACGCCGACCATCAGGCCGCCGGCGCCCAGCCCCTGGATCGCCCGGAAGGCGATGAGCTGGTCCATCGACTGGGACATCCCGGACAGCGCCGAGCCGACCAGGAACAGCACGATCGAGGTGAGGAAGATCCCCTTGCGGCCGTACATGTCGCCGAGCTTGCCCCAGATCGGGGTGGAGGCGGCGGTGGCCAGGGTGTAGGCGGTGACCACCCACGACAGGTGGTTGAGGCCACCCAGCTCGCCGACGATGGTGGGCATCGCGGTGCCCACGATCATGTTGTCGAGCATCGCGAGCAGCATGGCGATCAGCAGACCCCCCATCACCACCCGCACGCTGCGCTGGCGCGGTTCGGCGGCAGCAGGCGGTGTGTCACTGCGAGGCGTGTCGGTCTGGGTCATGACCGGCGTCCCTTCCTCCGGGAGGAGGGCGGAGTCGTTCACTGAACTTACTTGCCGCCCGGCTAGTTATCTCGTCCAGCAGCAAGGTAGGACCCTAACTAGCCGGGCGTCAAGTAAGTGCGTAAGGTCGTGGTGGGGCCGTACCGTGAGTGGGCCCGTCACGCCGTGACCGTCCGAGGTCACGCGTAGTGCAGCAGGAGAGCGACCGCCATGGCTACACCGCACCACGCTCGGCGCAGCGATACGCGCCGCCGCATCCAGGACGTCGCCCTGAAGCTCTTCGCCGAGCAGGGGTACGAGAAGACGTCGCTGCGAGAGATCGCCGAGCGACTGGATGTCACCAAGGCCGCGCTGTACTACCACTTCAAGACGAAGGAAGACATCCTGATCAGCGTCTCGGAGGACCTCACGGCCCCGATCGACGAGCTGATCGCCTGGGCCCAGGGCCAGCCGCGCACGCTGGACACCAAGCAGGAGCTGCTGCGCCGCTACGGCGACGCGCTGTGGGGCGCCACCGACCTCTTCCGGTTCTTCCAGGAGAACCAGGCCACCGTTCGCGACCTGGCCATCGGCGAGTCCTTCAAGAGCCGGATCACCGCGCTCAGCGAGCTGCTGAAGGAGCCGGACTCGCCGATGACCGCGCAGGTGCGCTCGCTGACCGCGCTCTTCGCGATGCACGCGGGGATGTTCGCCATGCAGAACATCGCGGGCGGCGCCGAGGAGAAGCGCGCGGCCGTCCTCGCGGTCGCCCTCGACCTGGTCGCCCAGGCGGACGCCGACCTCGTCACCGGCTGAGGCCGGACGCCGGGCATACGGGCGCGGGGCCGCGGGGCTCGGGACTACGGGCCCCGGGCTCCGGGCCCCGGCACCGCCGCACCAGGGCGGGCACGGCGGCGGAACACGCGAAGGGGACCCGGGCATCACCGATGCCCGGGTCCCCATTTCGAGGGTCGCGCCCGCCTTACGGGTTGACGCCGTGCGCGCGCAGGAAGTGCAGCGGCTCGACCGAGGAGCCGTAGTACGGAGTGGTCCGGACCTCGAAGTGCAGGTGCGGGCCGGTCGAGTTGCCGGTGGAGCCGGACAGGCCGATCTTCTCCGCGGTGTTCACGTGCTCGCCCACGTGCACGCCTATCTTCGACAGGTGGCCGTACTGCGTGTACAGGTGCGACCCGTGCTTGATCACGATGTTGTTGCCGTAGGCGCCGCCCCAGCCGGCCGTCACCACGGTGCCCTCGTGCGCGGCGCGGACGGTGGTGCCGCTGTTGACGACGAAGTCCTGGCCGGAGTGGGTGTGAATCCAGTGCGGACCCGCCTGCGCGTAGCCCGCGCCCAGCTTGTAGCCGGTGGTCGGGGTGACCCACGACGCCTGGAGCTTCTTGGCCTTCGCGGCGGCCTTCACCTTCGCGTCCGCCTTCGCCTTGGCGTCGGCCTTCGCCTTGGCCGCGGTCTGGTCCGCGGCGGTCTTCTGGCTGACCGCCTGGGCGTGCACGGCGTCGGAGATGCTGGCGACCGTTTCGGCCGACATGAAGCCCGAGGCGCTCTGGGAGGCCGCGGCGTCCTGGGAGGAGGAGTGCGACGTGGCGGCGAACGCCGCCGTAGAGCCCAGCGCGAGCGCCACCACCAGGCCGCCGCCCACTACGGCGACCCGGCCGCGGGTGACGGTCTTCGGGGAGCGGTTCTGCGTCGTTGAGTTCTTGCGCATGAAGAAATGACCTCACTGGATGGGGGAGCGGCGAATCCGGCAGCGGTCCGTCGCGAATCCTTGGTAACCCGACATTCCGGGCACTGGCAAGGACCCCCCTTACTACGGACATTCGTAGCCGAAAAGATGCTTGATGTCCGAATTGCCCGATGCAGGTTCCTTGTAGGTACACGCCCCCGCCCCACGCACTATTTCCGTTAGTAAGTGGTCCGCGTCACGTGGGACACCTCACCGGCACTACGGTGGGAACGGCTTTCCGTGGAGCATCGGGCGCGGCTCCGGCGGAGGATTCCGAGCGTTCCCGGACCGGCGGGTCCGGGCCGAGAGGGGGGGCGGAAGAACCATGACCGCACAGGACCAGACCCAGGACGCGGCCGGGCCCGCGCTGACCGGCATGGAGCTGGCCGACGCCGTCGAGGCGGTACGGGCCGGGCTGATGGAGGGCGCGGTGCGCGGCGCCGGCGCGAACGTACGGTTCGAGGTCGGCGAGATCCACATGGAGTTCACGGTGGAGCTACAGCGGACCAGGACCGGCCGCGGCGGCGTCAAGGCGTGGATCGTCGAGGCCGGCGCGGAGGCCGCCCGCACCTCCGGCGCCACCCACACCGTCTCCCTGACCCTGCACCCGAAGTCCGCCACCGGCGGCTTCCTCGAGATCAAGGCCCCGGACGACGCGAACCCGTCGAGCGTGCAGTACGAGGGCTGACCGCCCCGTGCCCGCCCACCCGGCACCCCGCGTCGCACCGCACGTCGCGCCCCGCCGCCTCGCCGTCCTCCAGTCCGGCCACGTCCAGGGCAGCGGCTACCTGCTGACCCCGACCCTGGTGCTGACCGCCGCCCACGTCGTCGCCGGCGACGCCCCCGTACGGCTCACCACGCCCGGCGGCCCGATCCGCGCCGAGGGCCGGCGCGTGGGCACCTGGTACGACCCGGGGCGCGGCATCGACGTGGCGCTGGTCGCCGGCGAGCAGCGGCTCGCCGACGACGACGCCTTCCCCGACGCTCCCCCCGGCCACGCCTTCCCCGCCGACCGCTGGGCCGACACCGCGTCCCTCGACCCGGTCGCCGGCTGCGAGGCGATCGGCTTCCCGCACGTGCAGCGCTTCGACGGCGGCCGGCTGGACACCGAGCAGGTCATCGGCACCTACAAGCCCGGATCGAACCTCTTCAGCGAGTACGGCGTGCTCGTCGTGGACGGCGCCCCACCCACGACCGCCGACGACGACACCTCGCCATGGGCGGGCCTGTCCGGTGCCGCGGTCCTCACCGGCGGCGCCCTGCTCGGCGTGGTCGTCGCCCAGCAGAACGGCTGGCAGCAGAGCCGGATCGCCTTCACCCCGCTCGCCCGCCTGCTCGGCGACGAGACCTTCGTCGACGCCCTGGCCGCCCACGGATACCGCGTCCCGCGCCTGGTCAGCCCGCCCCGCCGCCCCCCGGACTTCGAGACCCGCTACGCCGACCACCTCGCCCGGCACCACGGCACCCTGCGGATCTTCGGCATCGACTTCACCGCCCGCTCCCGCGTCACCTGGCCGCTGGACAGCGCGTACTACGGCCTGGAGGTCACCGCCGACCGCGGCACCGGCGCCGACGGCTGGGCGCCCGGCCGGGCCGCGACCGACATCGCGGGCGGCGCCGCCGGCGGCGCCGCCGTCCGTACCGGGCCACTCCCCGCCGAGCGGGCGCTCGCCGGGCAGGACCGGGTGCTGCTGCGCGGGGTGGCCGGCTCCGGCAAGAGCACGCTGGTGCAGTGGCTCGCGGTCGGCACCGCCCGCCAGGACCTCGGCGAGCACCTGCGCCACCTGCACGGCCTGGTGCCGTACGTCCTCCCGCTGCGGACCATCGCCCGCCAGGAGAGGCTGCCGATGCCCGCGGAATTCCTGACCTCGGTGGGCACCCCGCTCACCGCTCCCCCGGGCTGGACCGAGCAGGTGCTCACCGACCGGCGCGCGCTGGTGCTGGTCGACGGCCTGGACGAGGTCGACGAGCGCACCCGGACCCGGGTCGGCGAGTGGCTGCGCCTGCTGCTCGACACCTACCCGGGCAACCGCTGGCTGGTCACCTCCCGCCCCTCCGCCGTCGAGGACTCCTGGCTCGCCGACATGGGCTTCACCGAGCTGACCCTCGCCCCGATGAGCCGCGCCGACATCCGCGCGTTCACCGCCCGCTGGCACGACGCGGCCCGCGCCACGGTGCCCGGCGACCCCGAGGAGTTGGCCCGCCTCGACGCGTACGAACGCTCCCTGCACGACGCCCTGCACACCAAGCAGGACCTCGCCCGGCTCGCCACCAACCCCCTCATGTGCGGCCTCATCTGCGCCCTGCACCGCGACCGCAACGGCTACCTCCCCACCGGCCGCAAGGAGCTGTACGACGCCGCCCTGTCGATGCTGCTCAACCGCCGCGACCGCGAGCGCGACCTCGAACCCCAGCTCACCGAGGCCCCGCAGATCCAGCTGCTGCAACGGCTTGCGTACTGGCTGGTGAAGAACGGCCAGGCGGAGATGGACCGGGCCGACGCGGTCGAGCTGGTGGCCGCCTCGCTGCCCGCGATGCCCGCGGTCGAGGCCGCGCTCGGCTCCGCCCCCGACGTCTACCGCCACCTGCTCGTCCGCAGCGGCCTGATCCGCGAGCCGGTCGCCGGCACCACCGTGGACTTCGTCCACCGCACCTTCCAGGACTACCTCGCCGCGAAGACCGCGATCGAGGAGCGCGACTTCGACCTCATGGTCCGCAACGCCCACCACGACCAGTGGGCCGACGTGATCCGGATGGCCGTCGCCCACGCCCGCCCCGACGAGCGCGCCCGCCTGCTCAAGAAGCTCCTCACCCGCGGCGACCGCACGAAGACCCACCGCAGCCGCCTCCACCTCCTCGCGCTCGCCTGTCTCGAACACGCCACGGAGCTGGACCCGGCGGTCCGGTCGGAGGTCGAGAAGCGGGGGGCCGCGCTGATCCCGCCTCACTCTTTCGGCGAGGCGGAGGAGCTGGCCGAGGTCGGCCCCATGGTGCTGGAGCTCCTGCCGGGACCGGAGGGGCTGGACGACGAGCAGGCGGAGGCCGTGGTGTACACCGCCTGGCTGATCGGCGGCGACCCCGCGGTGCCCCTACTGGCACGCTTCACGGATCACCCCGTGAACAGCGTGCGCGATCGGTTGGCCCGGTTCCCCCTCGGTGTCGACCGACTGCACTACGCGGCAAAAGTCATGGACCGGCTGCCGCGAGCTGACACGCGGTATTTCGTCGGGTCCATCGACGATCTGCGCGCAGTGCTCACGCTCGGCGGAATCGAGATCCTTAGCGCCTTCGCAACACTTGGCGGCGGATTCGACGACCTCCTCAGCGCCCAGGGTCTGACCGCCCTCGAATGGGCGGACCCCGTCACCGACGAGATGCTGACGAAGCTGGGCGCGCTGCCGAAGCTGGGCGACCTGCGGCTCGGCAAATGCGCCGGCCTCACGGATCTGTCGCCGTTGACGGGCCGGCCACTGATCGGCCTCAACTTGAACGGACTATCGCCCAGCATCGACCTCAGCGGCCTCGGTAACCTCCCGCTCCTCACGTCCCTCGCGATCAGCAGCAACGACCCCACCTGGCCGGGCACGGTCGCGCTCCCCGACGGGCTGCCCCTCACCCACCTCTACACGGGATACGGGACCCGAGGGCTCGAAGGCATCGAGCGGCTGACCGGGCTCGTGCACCTCGGCTGCCACTCGCCGCTGCCGGACCGGTTCGCCCGCGCCGACTGGGACCGGCTCGCATCGATGCCCGAGCTGACCTCCCTGTCCCTCAGCAACGGCATCACCGCGTTGCTCGAAGAGGACTTCCCACCGCTGCCGAACATCCGCGTGCTGTCCGTGACGGCGGTGCGGGACGGACTGCCGGTCGACGTGCTACGGCACTTCCCGGGCGTGGAGGAACTGTCGATCCGCCCCCTGCAGCGTTACGGCAGTGCGAGCCGGCCGCCCATCGACCTGGCGCCCTTCGCGGCGCTGCCCCGGCTCAGCCGGATCACCCTGCACGGCATCGACCCGGCAGCGATCCTGAACGCCGACGCCCTCCCCGCGCACGTCACCGTCACGCTCTGACCAGGCACCCGCGCCGAACCCAAAAGGCCCGGCCCCGGCTCCCCTCGCGGGGTGCCGGGGCCGGGCCCTGGTAGGCGCACACGCGCGCTCGGCTCACGCCGAGCGCGGCGTCACTCCTTGGAGAGGTTCGGTGCGCCGCCGGCCGTCTCCACGGGCGGGGCGTCGGCCACGGTGACCTTCTCCTCGCCGCGGAAGGTGAAGGTCGCACTCTCGCCTTCGCCCTCGACGTCCACGACCACGATGTGGCCGGGGCGCAGCTCGCCGAAGAGGATCTTCTCGGAGAGCGTGTCCTCGATCTCGCGCTGGATCGTCCGGCGCAGCGGCCGGGCGCCCATCACCGGGTCGTAGCCGTGCTTGGAGAGGAGTTCCTTCGCCTCCATGCTCAGCTCGATGCCCATGTCGCGGTCGCGCAGCCGCTCGTCCACCGCACCGATCATCAGGTCGACGATCTGGAGGATGTCCTCCTGGCTGAGCTGCGGGAAGACGATGACGTCGTCCACACGGTTGAGGAACTCGGGGCGGAAGTGCTGCTTCAGCTCGTCGCTGACCTTGTTCTTCATCCGCTCGTACCCGGACTTGGTGTCGCCCTGGGCGGCGAAGCCCAGGTTGAAGCCCTTGGAGATGTCCCGGGTGCCGAGGTTCGTGGTCATGATGATGACGGTGTTCTTGAAGTCCACCACCCGGCCCTGGGAGTCGGTCAGCCGACCGTCCTCCAGGATCTGCAACAGGCTGTTGAAGATGTCGGGGTGGGCCTTCTCGACCTCGTCGAAGAGCACGACCGAGAACGGCTTGCGGCGGACCTTCTCGGTGAGCTGGCCGCCCTCTTCGTATCCCACGTATCCGGGCGGGGAGCCGAAGAGCCGCGAGACGGTGTGCTTCTCGCTGAACTCGGACATGTCGAGCGAGATCAGCGCGTCCTCGTCGCCGAAGAGGAACTCCGCGAGCGCCTTGGACAGCTCGGTCTTACCGACGCCGGACGGGCCGGCGAAGATGAACGAGCCGCCGGGACGCTTGGGGTCCTTCAGGCCGGCACGGGTGCGGCGGATCGCCTTGGAGAGCGCCTTGACCGCGTCGACCTGCCCGATGATGCGCTTGTGGAGCTCGTCCTCCATGTGCAGCAGCCGGGTGGACTCCTCCTCGGTCAGCTTGAAGACCGGGATGCCGGTGGCGGTCGCCAGGACCTCGGCGATCAGCTCGCCGTCGACCTCGGCGACGACGTCCATGTCGCCGGCCTTCCACTCCTTCTCGCGCTTGGACTTCGCGGCGAGGAGCTGCTTCTCGTTGTCCCGCAGGGAGGCGGCCTTCTCGAAGTCCTGCGAGTCGATCGCGGACTCCTTCTCCCGGCGCACCTCGGCGATCTTCTCGTCGAACTCGCGCAGGTCCGGCGGCGCGGTCATCCGGCGGATGCGCATCCGCGAGCCCGCCTCGTCGATCAGGTCGATCGCCTTGTCCGGCAGGAACCGGTCCGAGATGTAGCGGTCGGCGAGCGTGGCCGCCTGCACCAGGGCCTCGTCGGTGATGGAGACGCGGTGGTGTGCTTCGTACCGGTCCCGCAGGCCCTTGAGGATCTCGATGGTGTGCGGCAGCGACGGCTCCGCGACCTGGATCGGCTGGAAGCGGCGCTCGAGCGCGGCGTCCTTCTCCAGGTACTTGCGGTACTCGTCGAGCGTGGTGGCACCGATGGTCTGCAGCTCGCCGCGGGCCAGCATCGGCTTCAGGATCGAGGCCGCGTCGATCGCGCCCTCGGCCGCGCCGGCGCCCACCAGGGTGTGCAGCTCGTCGATGAACAGGATGATGTCGCCGCGGGTGCGGATCTCCTTGAGCACCTTCTTCAGGCGCTCCTCGAAGTCACCGCGGTACCGCGAGCCGGCCACCAGGGCGCCGAGGTCAAGCGTGTAGAGCTGCTTGTCCTTCAGCGTCTCGGGCACCTCGCCCTTGACGATCGCCTGGGCCAGACCCTCCACGACGGCGGTCTTGCCGACGCCGGGCTCGCCGATGAGCACCGGGTTGTTCTTCGTCCGGCGGGACAGCACCTGCATGACCCGCTCGATCTCCTTCTCGCGCCCGATCACCGGGTCGAGCTTGGACTCACGAGCGGCCTGGGTGAGGTTGCGGCCGAACTGGTCCAGGACGAGCGAGGTCGAGGGAGTGCCCTCGGCCGGCCCGCCGGCCGTGGCCGACTCCTTCCCGCCGGAGTAACCGGAGAGCAGCTGGATGACCTGCTGCCTGACCCGGTTCAGATCGGCGCCCAGCTTCACCAGGACCTGGGCGGCGACGCCCTCGCCCTCGCGAATCAGGCCGAGCAGGATGTGCTCGGTGCCGATGTAGTTGTGGCCGAGCTGAAGGGCTTCGCGGAGCGACAGCTCCAGCACCTTCTTGGCACGGGGAGTGAAGGGGATGTGGCCGGACGGGGCCTGCTGCCCCTGCCCGATGATCTCCTCCACCTGCTGGCGGACCGCCTCAAGAGAAATCCCGAGGCTCTCCAGGGCCTTAGCGGCGACACCCTCACCCTCATGGATCAGGCCCAGGAGGATGTGCTCGGTGCCGATGTAGTTGTGGTTGAGCATCCGGGCTTCTTCCTGAGCCAGGACGACAACCCGCCGCGCGCGGTCGGTGAACCTCTCGAACATCGTTAATCGCTCCTCAGAGCGGTCGGGCAGTGAGGGGTCGGTCCCCTCCCTGTCCTTCCGCATGCTAGTCCCGCACAGCGGCGCCGCTCACGAATCACCCCCGCTCTCGCGAGGAAAGCCGCGCAACCGGCTGACGTCACTCCCACAACCTCGATGGTGCGAGACGATGTTCCCGCAGGCCAGGCGAATGCCCCCTTAATCAGTACGCCCGTGGCGAACGCCCGCCCCGCCTGCCCGAACACCAGCCCGTCCCACTAGGTACTTCTTACCCTCGGTGGCCGACAATCCACACCGCGAGGGCACTCGGCTCTGCGCTACGGGCGAACAACCCGCGCCGCTTTCCGGCCATCTGCGACCAACCTGCCGTCTCCCCCGCCGTCACCCCGGCCGGAAACTCCGCCGCCACCCGCATCACCAGGTGTGTTCGAATCCGGACGGCACGTAACCAGCGCGCTGGAGCGGCAGTTGACACGGCATGGGCTGGTACGAGCACGAACTGGGGTGGCCGCTGGTCGGGGGCCCGCCCCCGGCGCTGGTCACGGGGGTGCGGTTCGACGCGCTCGACGTGCCGGCGGAGGCGGGTTTCGCGATGCTGAGCCGGTTCTCCCGCCCGGGTCTGCTCGGGCCGGTCGCGCTGGACGGCCACCGGGTGCGGCTGCTGGTCGCCGCCGGAACGGCCGAGGAGCTGCCCGGGCTGCTGGAGTGGCTTGAGTGGGGGGGCATCGAGCTGGACCTCGCGGCCCTGGGCGCCGGGCAGAGCCTGCGGGCCCCCGCGCACCCCGAGTGGGGCCGCAGGGAGGCCGCGTACGACCGATCCGCACCGGTGTGGCTGCGGCCTCCTCGGCCTGGGTTCGACGTGGAGTCGACCGTGCCCGCGCTGCGTGTCGCTCCCGAGGCCGACGAAACGGGGGTTCCCGTCGGGCTCGGCACGCTGGTGGCCGCATTGGCGACCGCCTGCCACCGCGTCACGCTGCGGGCCCGCTGCCCCGATCAGCCGTGGGCCTTCTCGTACGCCTCACGGATGGTCGCGGGGACGCGGCCGCGGTCGTTGACCTCGTAGCCCTTCTCCTTGGCCCACGCGCGGATCTTCGCGGTGTCCTGACCCGAGCTGCTGCCACCGCGCACGGCCTTGGTGCGCCCGCGTCCGGCGCGACCGCCGGTGCGGCGACCACTGTCCGTGTACGGGTTGAGCAGCCCGCGCAGCTTGTCGGCATTCTCCGTAGTGAGGTCGATCTCGTACGTCACGCCGTCGAGCGCGAACGTCACGGTCTCGTCGGCCTCGCCACCGTCGAGGTCGTCCACAAGAAGGACCTGAACCTTCTGTGCCACCGGCTTCCCTTTCATCGAAAACGGATTAACGGTAAAAGCAAAGCGCCTTTCACCGAAAAACACAAACCCCTTGCGCGAAGTGGCTCCCCCGTGCGCCAGCGCGATCCGGACATACCGGTCTCAGAGTTGCAGCAGCATCCGGCTGTTACCCAAGGTGTTGGGTTTCACTCGCTCCAGGTCGAGGAACTCGGCGACACCCTCGTCATTGGAACGCAGCAGCTCGCCGAAGACATCGCCGTCCACCGGGGTCTCACCGATCTCCACGAAGCCGTGCCGGGCGAAGAAGTCGACTTCGAAGGTGAGGCAGAAAATACGTCTGACGCCGAGCCAGCCGGCAGTGTGCAGCAACTTCGCCAGCAACTGGTGCCCGACACCGGCCCCGCGCAGCGAGCGGTGCACGGCGAGCGTCCTGACCTCGGCCAGGTCCTCCCACATCACGTGCAGCGCGCCGCAGGCGACCACATCCGCGTCCTCGTCGCGTTCGGCGACCCAGAACTCCTGGATGTCCTCATAAAGGGTCACCGTGGCCTTGTCCAGCAGGATGCCGTCCCTGGCATAGGAGTCCAGCAGCCGCCGCAGAGCGGGGACATCGCCGGTTCGGGCCCGGCGGATGGTCACGTCATTCGACATCAGGGGCATGGGCGGACGCTATCGCCCTTCGGGTTCCTCCGGTCCGCCAGGGTCCACGGACTGGATGATGCGCAATGCGTCCCGCACGGCTTCGCGCTGTTCCGGCGACATCATGCCGAAGAAGTGCACGAGGGCCTCGGCGGGGTTGTCGCTCGCCGCCCAGGCTTCGTTCATCAGTGCGGCCGAGTACGCCGCGCGCGTCGATACCGCCTCATAGCGATATGCGCGGCCTTCCGCCTCACGGCGCAGCCACCCCTTCTGCCGGAGGTTGTCCATTACGGTCATCACCGTTGTGTAGGCGATGGAACGGTCCCGTGAGAGGTCTTCGAGTACCTCACGAACCGTGACCGCGCGGTTCCACTCCCACACCCGGGTCATCACGGCGTCTTCGAGTTCTCCGAGTGGTCGGGGCACACCGGAAATACTACGGGCGGAACGCGACGAATGTCGTAATTACCGCTCTTCGCGACTTTCGGGGCAGTGGCGAGGCGGTCGAGCGGCGGGCCGGTGCGCCGGGTGGCGGCGCACCTGGGCCGGTCAGCGCTCTTCGGGGGTGGCGACCCGGGCGGCCCGGGCGGCCTCGGCCGCGGCGAGCGCGGCGTCCACGGCCGCGTCCTCCTTGGCCTTGTTGGCGCCGCCCTGGTTCTTGACGATGGTGACGATCAGGGCGGTGAAAAGCACCGCCATCACCAGCGGCGGCACGATGGCCGAGATGTAGTCCATGCCGCCCAGCGTAGCCACCCCCGTTCGCGCTAGGCGGAGCGGGCCTCGTCCGGTTTGCGGTCCCGCCGGTTCGGCGGCCAGATCTCGGCCGGGGTGGGGGTGCGACGGCCCGGGTCGCGGGGTTCGGCGGCGGGCGGCGGGGTGGCCGGTTTCGGCTTGGCACCCGGGGTCGGGGCCGGCCGCGGCTTCGGATCGTCGGCGGCTCCGGCCGCGGTGGCGGCGGCCGGCAGGGGCAGGGTCAGCAGGCGGCGCGGGGCGGGCATGTGGGCCTCCAGACGCTGGCGTACGTCGTTCTCCGCGAGGGTTTCGCAGCGGCGCAGCAGGGCGGTGCGGCGGTGGTGCTCCGGGGTTCCGCTGGGCAGTGCGCGCAGCCGGCGCAGTGCGGCGAGGTCGTCAGGACCGGGCAGGTAGCCGCCGGCGAGGGCGGTGGCGAGGCGGTCCAGATAGCCGCTCACCGCGCCGGGCAGTGCCAGCCGGTAGCGGTGCAGCTCGGCCTGCTGGAAGGCGCGCATCCGGCCCGCCTCCCGTACGGCGTCCTCCAGGCCGTCCGCGAGCCGCAGGCAGTCCTGCACGTACTCCGCGGGGCGGGGCGCGACCACCAAAGTGGGCACCCCCGCCCTTCTGTGCGGGCCCAGCACCTCCGCGAGCGCGCGCCGCAGCACGCGCACCTCGTCCGCGCTGAACGCCATTCCCCCTCGGTTTCCATGTGGCGTTGGCATGCATGGACATTAATCGTTAAGCGGACAAACCTCACGTATCGCCGCGCGGCTCGCCGGGAAGCCGCGCCGTCCGCGCGGCTACCCGGTCGGAGGAGCTGTCCGCGCGGCTGCGCGGTCGGCGGGGCTGTCGGCGGGGCTACGCGGTCGGCGGGGCGTTGCGGGCGTAGACCAGCCGCAGGCCGATGAGGGTGAGCCAGGGCTCGTGCGCGTCGATGAGGGACGCCTCGCCCAGCACCAGGGGCGCGAGGCCGCCGGTGGCGATGACGGTGACGTCGTCGGGGTCGTCGGCCAGTTCGCGGGCCATCCGCTCGGCGATCCCGTCGGCCTGTCCCGCGAAGCCGTAGAGGATGCCGGACTGCATGGCCTCGATGGTGTTCTTGCCGATGACGCTGCGCGGCCGGGCCAGCTCGATCTTGCGGAGCTGGGCGCCGCGCATGCCGAGCGCGTCGACGGAGATCTCGATGCCGGGGGCGATCGCGCCGCCCACGTACTCGCCGCGCGAGGAGACCGCGTCGAAGGTGGTCGCGGTGCCGAAGTCCACCACGATGCACGGGCCGCCGTAGAGGTGCACCGCGGCGAGCGAGTTGATGATCCGGTCGGAGCCGACCTCCTTGGGGTGGTCGACCAGGATCGGCACGCCGGTCTTCACGCCGGGCTCGACGAGGATCGCCGGCACGTCGCCGTAGTACCGCCGGGTCACCTCGCGCAGTTCGTGCAGCACCGACGGCACCGTGGAGCAGATCGCGATGCCGTCGATGCCGTCGCCGAGGTCACCGAGCAGCGGATGCATGCCCATCAGGCCCTGCAGCAGGACCGCCAACTCGTCGGCGGTGCGCCGTGGATCGGTGGAGATCCGCCAGTGCTCCACGATCTCCTCGCCGTCGAAGAGCCCGAGCACGGTGTGGGTGTTGCCGACGTCGATGGTGAGCAGCATCCGCCTCTACGCTTCCGCTCGCAGGTCGAGGCCGATGTCGAGGATCGGGGACGAGTGGGTCAGCGCGCCGACCGCCAGGAAGTGCACCCCGGTGTCGGCGTAGGCGCGGGCGGTGTCCAGGGTGAGCCGGCCGGAGGACTCCAGCAGCGCCCGGCCGCCGACGATGGCGACCGCCTCGGCGGTCTCGGCGGGCGTGAAGTTGTCCAGCAGGATCAGGTCGGCGCCGGCCTCCAGCACCTCGCGGACCTGGTGCAGGGTGTCCACCTCGACCTCGATCGGCACGTCCGGGAACTCCTCGCGGACCAGCTTGAAGGCCGCCGAGACACCTCCTGCGGCGACCACGTGGTTGTCCTTGACCAGGGCCGCGTCCGACAGCGACATCCGGTGGTTGGCGCCGCCGCCGCAGCGCACCGCGTACTTCTCCAGCGCGCGCAGGCCCGGCGTGGTCTTGCGGGTGTCGCGCACCTGCGCCTGGGTGCCGGCCAGGGCGTCGGCCCAGGCGCGGGTGGCGGTGGCGATGCCGGACAGCCGGCACAGCAGGTTCAGCGCGCTGCGCTCGGCGGTGAGCAGGTCGCGGGTGCGGGTGCGTACGGTCAGCAGCTTCTGCCCGGCGGTGACCCGGTCGCCGTCCTCGACGTGCCGCTCCACCTCGAACTCGTCGGTGCACACCACCGACAGCACGGCCTCGGCGACCCGCAGCCCCGCCACGGTGCCGTCCTCCCGCGCGGTGAAGTCCCCGGTGGAGAACGCGTCCTCGGGCACTGTCGCCACCGTGGTGACGTCCACGCCCTGGTCGAGGTCCTCCTCGATCGCCATGTGCGCGATGTCCTCGACCTGTACGGGGTCCAGGCCCGCGTCGATGATCAGCGCGGCGAGGTCCGGGTCGAGGCCGCACTCCAGCGGGTCCAGGTCGTACGGGTCGTGGGCGTCGCCGCAGCCGCAGCCGTCACCGCAGCCGCCGCCCGCGGAGTCGGCGGGGGGCGGGCCGAGCGTCGGCAGCGGGAGGGCGACGGGCTGAGGCCGGTCGGGGCCCACGGGGCCAGCGGGGGGTGTCACGGAAGCTCCTTCGTGTGCTGCGTGCGTTGCTGCGGGCGTTGCTTCGTCCACTGCTCGTGCGTGCTGCCGCGTCCCACGGCCGCTTCGTGCCACCGCGTCCCACGGCTTCGTCCGCTTCTCACGGCCGGGTCCGCCGGAGGGTGGGGGCGGCCCCATCATCCCCGATCCCGGCGGCCGGGGTGACCGCCGCCGGAAGCGGGCCGGGACGGGTGGCCGGCAGGGCCGGGCCGTCGGTGGCGCGGACGTCCAACGTGCCGTGCGGGGTGAGCCGGACCACCAGGTGGCGGCGCCAGTCGCGGTCGTCGCGGTCGGGCCGGTCCTCGCGCCAGTGGCAGCCGCGGGTCTCCTCGCGGCGCCGGGCGGCGGCCACCAGCACCCGGGCCACCAGGCCCAGGTTGGTCGCCTCCCACGTCTCCACGCACGGCTCCGCGGTCTTGCCGTCCCGGTCGTACGCCTCCATCGCCGCGGTGTGCAGCCGCTCCAGGGCGCCCGCGGCCGTCGCGAGGCTGTCCGCGCTGCGCAGCACGCCGGCGCCCGCGGTCATGATCCGCTGCACCTCGTAGCGCGCCTCGGAGGCCAGCAGCGGGGCGTCGGCGGGGGCCGGCGGAACCGGCTCGCCCGGCGCGGGCCGGGTGCCCGCCATCACGTCGGCGGCGATCCGCTCGGCGAAGACCAGCCCTTCGAGCAGGGAGTTGGAGGCGAGCCGGTTCGCGCCGTGCACGCCGGTGCAGGCGACCTCGCCGCAGGCGTACAGGCCCGGCACGGTGGTCCGCCCGCGCAGGTCGGTGCGCACCCCGCCGGACGCGTAGTGCGCGGCGGGCGCGACCGGGATCGGCTCGGTGACCGGGTCGATGCCGTGCGCGCGGCACGCGGCCAGGATGGTCGGGAACCGCTCGGCCCACATCCGCGCGCCGAAGTGCCGGGCGTCGAGGTACATGTGCTCGGCACCGGTCTCCTGCATCCGGCGCATGATGCCCTTGGCGACGATGTCGCGCGGCGCCAGCTCGGCCAGTTCGTGCTGCCCGACCATGAAGCGCACGCCCTCGGCGTCGATCAGGTGCGCGCCCTCGCCGCGGACCGCCTCGGACACCAGCGGCTGCTGGCCCTCGGCGTCCGCGCCCAGCCACAGCACGGTCGGGTGGAACTGCACGAACTCCAGGTCGCTCACCTCGGCACCGGCCCGCAGCGCCAGCGCCACACCGTCGCCGGTGGACACCGCGGGGTTGGTGGTCGCGGAGAAGACCTGCCCCATCCCGCCGGTGGCCAGCACGACCGCGCCCGCGCGCACCGCCCCCACGCCGTCCCGGGCGCCCGCGCCCATCACGTGCAGGGAGACGCCGGCGGTACGGCCCTGGGCGTCGGTGAGCAGGTCGAGCACGAGGGCGTTCTCGACGAACTCGATGCTCCCCTCGGCAGCGGCAGCGGCATCGGCAGCGGCATCGGCATCCGTGCCGGCGGCGGCAGCGACCGGAGCCGCGTCGGCGGCCGGGTCCTGAGGGTGGGACGCCCCGGCGTCCACCACCGCGGCGATCAGCGCGCGGGACACCTCGGCGCCGGTCGCGTCACCGCCCGCGTGGGCGATGCGGCGGCGGTGGTGGCCACCCTCGCGGGTGAGCAGGATCGTGCCGGCCGCGTCGGTGTCGAAGTGGGCGCCGGTCGCGATCAGCCGGCGGACCGCGTCCGGGCCCTCGGTGACCAGGACCCGCACCGCGTCCTCGTCGCACAGGCCCGCGCCCGCCACCAGGGTGTCGTCCAAGTGCTGGGCCGGGGTGTCGCCGTCGCCGAGCGCGGCGGCGATGCCGCCCTGCGCCCAGCGGGTGGAGCCGTCGTCCAGATGCGCCTTGGTCACCACGATGACCTTCGCGCCGGCCGCGGCGCAGCGCAGCGCCACCGTCAGCCCCGCCACACCCGAGCCGACCACGACCACGTCGGAGTCGAGCGACCAGCCGGGGGCGGGGGCGTGCAGGCGTATGCCGGTGGCGTCGCCGGGGCCGGCGGAACCGGCGGAGGAGGTGGTCATTCGGGGGCTCCGAACTCCAGGGGGAGGTTGTCGATCAGGCGGGTGCCGCCGACCTTGGCGGCGACGGCCAGCACGGCGGGGCCGGTGTGGTCCGGCGCGGCCTCGGTGAAGGTGGCGGGGTCGATCAGCGCGACGTAGTCCAGCTCGACCGGAGGTTCGGCCGAAGCGGCGGCGTCCAGGACCGCGCGGGCGGCGCGCACCGTCGCCTGAGGGCCGCGCGGGGCGGCCTCACGGCCGGTGAACAGCGCCCGGGACAGCTCGCGGGCCGAGATCCGCTCGGCCTCGGACAGGTAGCGGTTGCGGCTGGAGCGCGCCACGCCGTCGCCCTCCCGGACGGTCGGCACGGCGACGATGTCGACCGGGAAGTTCAGGTCGGTGGCCATCCGGCGGACCAGCGCGAGCTGCTGGGCGTCCTTCTGCCCGAAGAACGCGGCGGTCGGCGTCACCCCGGGCCCCGGCGGAAGCGGGTTCGTCAGGTGCAGCAGCTTCGCGACGACCGTGAGCATGCCGTCGAAGTGGCCGGGCCGGGACGCGCCCTCGAACCGCTCCCCCATCGGGCCGGCCGTGATCCGCACCTGCGGCGGGCCGCCCGGGTACACCTCGTCGGTGTCCGGCGCGAAGACGAAGTCGGCGCCCGCCGCCTCGGCGAGCTTCACGTCGGCCTCCAGGGTGCGCGGGTAGCGGTCCAGGTCCTCGTGCGGCCCGAACTGGAGCGGGTTGACGAAGACCGTGACCGTGACGACGCCGCCGCCGGCGTGCGCGCGGGCGGCACGGATCAGGGCGGCGTGGCCGTCGTGGAGCGCGCCCATCGTCATGACCACGGCCGCGGCGGGGGCCAGGTCGCGGGCGTGGTGGACGAGTCGGGTCATCGGGTCCCCCCGTCGGCGAGGGCGCCCAGCAGCGCCTCCGCGTATTCGGCCTTGAGCATTCCGTTGGCGAGCGCGCGGTCCGCGGTGGCGCGGGCCATCGCCACGTACGACGCGACGGTCTCCGGTGCGTGGGTGCGCAGTTCGGTCAGGTGGGCGGTGACCGTGCCGGCGTCGCCGCGGGCCACCGGGCCGGTGAGGGCGGCGTCGCCCGAGCGCAGCGCGTTGTCGAGCGCGGCGCCCAGCAGCGGGCCGAGCATGCGGCCCGGCTCCTGCACGCCGGCCTGCCGCAGCAGGTCCATCGCCTGGGCGACCAGCGTGACCAGGTGGTTCGCGCCGATCGCGAGGGCCGCGTGGTACAGCGGGCGGGCGGCCTCCTCGATCCACTCGGGCTCGCCGCCCATCTCGATGACCAGCGCCAACGCGGCCGTACGCAGCTCACCGGGCGCGGTGACGCCGAAGCAGCAGCCGGCCAGGCGCTGCACGTCGACGGGCGTGCCCGTGAACGTCATCGCCGGGTGCAGCGCGAGCGGCAGCGCCCCGGCACGCAGCGCGGGCTCCAGTACGGAGGTGCCGTACCGCCCCGACGCGTGCACCAGGAGCTGGCCCGGTCGTACGGCGCCGGTCTCGGCCAGGCCGCGCACCAGCGCGGGCAGCGCGTCATCCGGGACGGTCAGCAGCACCAGGTCCGCCCGGGCCAGCACCTCGGCGGGCTCCACCAGCGGCACGCCCGGCAGCAGCGCTTCCGCGCGGCGGCGGGACGCCTCCGACACTCCGCTGGCGGCCACGGGATGGTGCCCCGCTAGCTTCAGCGCGGCGGCCAGTACGGGGCCGACTCGCCCCGCACCCACCACGCCCACGGTGAGCCTCGCCGGCTTCTCCTCCACCACGCCTCCCAGCCTCGGCGACCCCCTTCTCGTCAACCTTACGCGAACAGGGTGCCCCTGACCCCCGGGCGCCCCCGTCCCCTTCGTCACAGGGCCCCGCGGTGGGCGGCCGGTCCCCCGGCCGGCAGGACGGGGGCACCCGGGGGGTCCGGTCACGGCAGAGCAGAATCGGGGGATGGATACGACGGAACAACTACGGGCCCGGCGGCGCGCTGCCGTGGAAGCGTGTTCGCGGGTGCTGGCCTTCGGCCACGACCGCACCCTGCGGGAGTGGACCGCGCGGCTCAGCGAGGACGCCACCACCGCGGGGGTGGACCTGGACGCTCCCGCGGACCTGTACGGGAACGGCGTGGTGGAGGAACTGGAAGCGAGGGTCGCCACCCTGCTCGGCATGGAGTCCGCCGCGTTCTTCCCGACCGGCACGATGGCCCAGCAGGTGGCCCTGCGGGCGTGGGCGGGCCGGACCGGGAACCCCACGGTCGCCCTGCACCCGCTCGCGCACCCGGAGATGTACGAGCGGGACGCGCTGCGCACGGTGAGCGGGCTGCGCACGGTGCACCCGACGAGGGCCCCGCGGCTGCCGGACGCGACCGAAGTACGCGACTTCGAGGAGCCGTTCGGCACGCTGATGCTGGAACTCCCGCTGCGTGACGCGGGGTTCGTACTGCCGACCTGGGAGGAGCTGGGCGCGACCGTGGCCGCCGCCCGCGAGCGCGACGCGGTCGTGCACTTCGACGGCGCCCGACTGTGGGAGTGCGCACCGCACTTCGGCCACACGCTGCCGGAGATCGCCGCGCTCGCCGACAGCGTGTACGTGAGCTTCTACAAGTCGCTCGGGGGGCTCTCGGGCGCCGCGCTCGCCGGCTCGGCCGACTTCGTGGCGGAGGCGAAGGCGTGGCAGCACCGCTACGGCGGCCGGCTCGCGCACCAGTTCCCGGCGGTGCTGTCGGCGCTGGCCGGCCTGGAGCGGGAGTTGCCGCGGCTGCCGGAGTACGTCGCGCACGCGAAGACCGTGGCGCGGGCGCTGCGCGAGGGTCTGGCGGACGCGGGCGTCACGCTGCCGCGGGTGCACCCGGCCGAGCCGCACACCCACGAGTTCCAGCTGTGGCTGCCGTACCCGGCCGAGGCGCTGGACGACGCCGGGCTGCGGATGGCCGAGGAGACCGGGATCAGCCTCTTCGGCCTGCGGCGCTTCATGGAACCCGGGCCGCCCGGGCTGTCGATGACCGAGGTCTCCGTGGCCGGGTCCGCCCTCGACTGGACGGACGCCGACATCCGCGCGGCCGCGGCGGCGTTCGCCGAACGGCTGGGCTGACCGGCCGTTCGGAACGGCCGGGCTAACCCGGGCTCCCGGACCGTATGACCCCCATGTCCATACGGTCCGGCCCGGTGGCGCCCCAGGCCGCTCGGCCTCGTCGGCCGGCCTCGTCGTCGGCCCCGCCCACCGGGCCGGATCAGTCCGCCACCCGGATCAGCAGCTTGCCGGTGCTGGTCCGCGACTCGACCAGCACATGCGCCTGCGCGGCGTCCGCCAGGCCGAACTCCGCGCTGACCGGCAGCTCCACCCCGCCCTCGGTGACGGTGTGGAACGCCCGGTCGGCCATCACGCGCAGCAGCGCCGGATCGGCGGCGGCCAGCCCGAGAAGGGAGAAGCCGCCCACCGTGAGGGCCGTCGGCATGACGTCCTCGGCGCCGATCCGCCACGGCTCGGCGCCCCCGGCGTTGCCGAAGGAGATCAGCCGGCCGAACCGCGCGACCACCGCCTTCGTACGGCGGAAGGTCTCGCCGCCGACCGGGTCGAGGGCGATGTCCACACCGCGGCCGCCGGTCGCGGCCAGCACCTCCTGGTCGAAGGTGTCGATCGTGAAGACCTGGTCGTAACCGGACTTGAGGGCGTGCTCGGCCTTCTCCAGGCTGGAGACGACCCCGTAGACCGCGCTGGCGCCGCCGGCCCGGGCGAGCTGGCCGGCGACGGTGCCGACCCCGCCGGCCGCGCTCTGCACCAGGACGGTGTCGCCCTCGCGGAGCCTGGCCACCTCGTGCAGCAGGCCGTACGCGGTCGGCAGCACGCTGGGCAGGGTGGCGGCGGTGCGCAGGTCGATGCCGCCGGGGAGGACGAAGACGGCGGAGGCGGGGGCGACCACCACGTCGGCGTAACCGCCACCGTCGAGGAAGGCGGCGACCTCCTGGCCGGGGGTGAACTCGCTGACACCGTCGCCGACTTCGCGGACCAGGCCGGAGACCTCGAGGCCCGGGCGGAAGGGCAGTTCCGCCACCCGGTAGCCGATGGAACGGGCCAGTATGTCGGCGAAGTTGACCCCGGCGTAGGCGATGTCGATGGTCACCTGGCCTGGCCCCGGGCGTGGTTCGGGCACGTCGACGAGGGTGAGTACCTCGGGTCCGCCGAACTCCTCGATGACGATGGCGCGCATGTGGTGCTCCCCCTAGCTGGTCGGCCACCGCGCCGAGGTGCTGCGGGCGCGGCGCCTACGGTCGATCCGTACCTGGTCGGGTGTTGCCGCTGTGCCGGTGTGAACTGAGTGCATTCTTCCCTGGGAACTCCCCTGTGCCGCCTGCTTGTTCCCGACCTTCACCGGAAGATCACCGCACCGGAGGCTCACTGCGCGCCGCCGCCTCCCGCGCGCACCAGGCCGGACTCGTAGGCGAGCACCACCGCCTGTACCCGGTCGCGCAGTTCGAGCTTGGTGAGGATGCGGCCGACATGGGTCTTGACCGTCGCCTCGGACAGCACCAGCTTCCTGGCGATCTCGCCGTTGGACATGCCCTGGGCGACCAGCAGCAGCACCTCGCGCTCGCGCTCGGTGAGCCGGTCGATCCCGGGGTGGCCGGCGGGCTCCGCCGCGTTGGGCAGCATCGGGGTGAAACGGTCCAGCAGCCGGCGAGTGGTGCTCGGGGCGACCACCGCGTCCCCGCTGTGCACCGCGCGGATCGCGGTCAGCAGTTCGTCCGGCGGCACGTCCTTGAGCATGAACCCGCTGGCGCCCGCCTTGAGCGCGGTGAAGGCGTACTCGTCGAGGTCGAAGGTGGTCAGGATCAGCACCCGGGGCACGGCGGGCGACCCGGCGCGGGCCGCGTCCTGGGCCGCGCCGCGGTCCGTGTGGCGGTCGCCGCCGCAGATCCGGCGGGTGGCCTCCACGCCGTCCATCCGGGGCATCCGCACATCCATCAGCACCACGTCGACCCGGGTGTGCCGGAGCACCTCCAGCGCCTCGGCGCCGTCGCCCGCCTCGGCCACGACCTCCATGTCCGGCTGGGCGGCGAGCACCATCCGGAAGCCGGTGCGCAGCAGCACCTGGTCGTCAACGAGCATGACGCGGATCGCCATCGGTCGGGGTCCTTTCGTGGTCGGGTGGTGGGGTCGCGAGGTGCCGCGGCGGCGGTCAGGGGACCGTCAGGGGCCGCCGCCGGTGCCCGGGGCGCACGGGGGCGGCGGCGGGGTCCGGCGGGCAGCAGGGGCGCGACGGGGCGGCAGCGGCCGGGAGTGTCATCCGGCGCCGCGCAGCGGCAGCACCGCGCTGATCCGGAAACCGCCGCCGGGGCGCGGCCCCGCCGTGAGGGTGCCGCCGACCATGCCGATCCTCTCCCGCATGCCGATCAGCCCCTGGCCCATGCCGTCCCGGCCGCCCTGCGCGTACAGCTCGCGCCGCGCGCCCCGGCCGTCGTCCTCGATCAGCAGGTCGAGCGAGGCGTCCCCGAAGCCGAGCAGCACGCTGGCGCTGGCGCCGTCGCCGCCGTGCTTGCGCACGTTGGTCAGCGCCTCCTGCACGATGCGGTACGCGGTCAGCTCGACGCCGCTGGACAGCGGGCGGGCCTGCCCGGCCACCTCGAAACGCACCGGCAGGCCGGCGCCGCGCACCTGGTCGATGAGGTCCGCGAGTTGGTCGACGCCGGGCTGCGGGACGTACTCGCCGCCCGCGTCGTCCCCGGCGCGCAGCAGTCCGAGCAGCCGCCGCATCTCGGCGAGCGCCTGCCGTCCGGTGGTCGAGATCGTGGAGAGGGCCTGCTTGGCCTGGTCCGGCGCGGCGTCCAGCACGTACGCGGCGCCGTCGGCCTGGACGACCATCACCGACACGTTGTGCGCCACCACGTCGTGCAGTTCCCGGGCGATACGGGCCCGCTCGGCGGCCACCGCCGCCTTCGACTGGGCCTCGCGCTCCCGGTGCAGCCGCGCGGCCCGCTCCTCCAGCTCGGCGTAGTACGCCTTCCGGGTGCGCAGGCGGTCGCCGACCACCCAGGACAGCGCGAAGATCACGGTCAGGAAGAAGGTCTGGAGCAGCGTGGTCCAGATCGTGGAGTACTCGGTGTGCGGCGGCCAGCGGAGCATCGACACCGGCGCGGCGGCCAGGCCGCCGATCAGGGCGAGCCGGGAGGACCAGCGCGCGCCGTTCGACGCGCAGGTGTAGATGATCACCAGGAAGGCGAAGTTGCCCGGGTTGGCGTGCACGTCCAGGACGAGTTGCAGCAGACCGACGGCCACCGCGAGCAGCAGCAGCCGCTCCGGGGCCTTGCGGCGCAGTGCGACGACGGCGGCCAGCGCGAACGACAAGGGGATCGCGGCGAGGCGGGCCGGCCTCGAAGGGGTGCTGTCCACGACGACCCACAGCGCGCACGACACCAGCAGGACGACGGCCCAGAAGCTGTCGACCCACGTCGGGTGTCGGCGGAAAAAGTCGTAGACGCGCTGCACATAACCCAGCGTAGGCATGGCAACCCGTCGCGGGGTCAGCCCCCAGAGCGATCCGCGCTACTCCCCAAGGTGGACCTCCGGTCGGGTCGGCCGCTTCCGGGGCGCCCCCGCGGGCGGCGGTGCCCTCTTCCCGAGGCGAGGGCGCCCTCAGCCCGCGCGGCGGTGGTTGGGGCGGGAGGTGGAGCGTGCGCGCTTCTCGACGTACATGCGTTGGTCGGCGGAGTGCAGGACCTCCTCCGCGGTCATGCCGCAGCCGGCCCAGCCGATGCCGAAGGAGGCGCCGACCCGGACCGCGCGGCCGTCCACGCGGATGGGCGGGATGATCGCGTTGCGCAGCCGCACCGTGAGGTCGGTTGCGTCCGCCGGGGCGAGCCCGTCGGCGAGGACCACGAACTCGTCGCCGCCGAGCCTGGCGACGGTGTCGCCGTCGCGGACGGCCCCGGTGAGGCGGCGGGCGACCTCGATGAGGACGGCGTCGCCGGTGTGGTGCCCGAACCGGTCGTTGATGGACTTGAAGCCGTCGAGGTCGCAGAAGAGCACGGCGAGCCCCTTGCCGGCCGCTTCCTCGTCGCCCTCGTCGGGCGCGACCGTGTGGACGTGGGAGTCGAAGGAGAGCGGCGCGGCCAGCTCGTCGGGCCCGTAGCCGTAACTGAAGGCGAAGCCGTCGCCGCCCTCGGGCTCGGCGGGCAGCCCCGAGGGGTCGGCGGGGCCGCGCTCCTGCGGGTGCGAGCACAGCCGTGCGGACAGCCGGGACCGCAGTTCCGCGCTGTTGGGCAGCCCGGTCAGGGAGTCGTGGCTGGCGCGGTGGGCGAGCTGGAGCTCGCGGCTCTTGCGCTCCTCGATGTCCTCGACGTGGGTGAGCAGGAACCGCGGCCCGTCGGTGGTGTCGGCGACCACCGAGTTGCGCAGGCTCACCCATACGTAGCTGCCGTCGCGCCGCGCGAGCCGCAACTCGGCCCGCCCGCCCTCGGCGGACGTACGGAGCAGCAGCCCGACGTCCTCGGGGTGCACCAGGTCGGAGAAGGAGTAGCGCCGCATCACGGAGGCGGAACGGCCCAGCAGGCGGCAGAGCGCGTCGTTGGCGCGCAGCAGCTTGCCGTGCTGGTCGCCGCCCATCTCGGCGATGGCCATGCCACTCGGGGCGTACTCGAACGCCTGCCGGAAGCTCTCCTCGCTCGCCCGCAGCGCCTGCTGGTCGCGCTCCAGCCGGACCAGGGCGCGCTGCATGTTCGCCCGCAGCCGGGCGTTGCTGATCGCGATGCCGGACTGGAAGGCGTACATCTGGAGGGCCTCACAGCCCCAGGGACCGGGGTGGCGGCCGCTGGTGGGCCGGTCGACGGATATCACCCCGATCAGCTCGCTGCCGACCGTCTGGGAGGCGTACATGGGCGCGTAGAGGCGGTCGCCGGGGTGCCACTCGTCGGGGAAGCGGGGCAGCGGGCCCTCGGTGTGCCACTGCGGCACGTCGTCGTCGATCAGCACCCAGCCCTCGGTGTGCGGGATGAAGCGCAGGGTGCCCCACTGCTCGCCCATGGCCAGCCGGCGGTCCCAGGACGCGCGCGAGCCGACCCGCCCGGACAGCAGCGCCTCGCCCGCCGCGCTCCCGGCGAACGCGGCCACCACGAGGTCGCCGTCGGGCCGGACCAGGTTCACGGCGGCCAGTTCGTACCCCAGGCCGCGGACCACTCCGTCGGCGACCGCCTGGAGCGCGTCCGCGAGGCTGCGCGCGGTGTTGAGGTCCGCCACGACCTGATGGAGCTGACGCAGGGTCGCGAGACGGACATACGGCTCCGACTCGGTGTCCATGCCCTAGTGCCCTCCCCACGGGTCCGGCGGCAACTCCAGCGAGGTTTCCCATGCCCCGGTCGCCGTAGCGACCGCGTCGTAATTCACAGTCTTCCAATTACAACGCCACTGAATCACAGCGAGCTGTCCAGTCGGTACACAGGGTCAACAATTCCTGCCGCTTGTGACTCAAGTCACACCCACAGGTAGGCAGTTGAGTACAGAACGTAGAGCACCGGTCCTAGGACCCGATACCCGCGCGGGATGGGACCGCAGCCCGATGCGACGGCTTCCTACCGGCCCGTAACGTAAGGAAACGTGCTTCACACTCCGCCTGGACGGCATCCTGGGACCACCATGGGTCAGACCGTCAGCACCGACGACTTCCGCGCCGCCATGACACGCCTGTCCGCGGGCGTCGTCCTCATCACCGCGCACGACCCGGAGGACGGGCCGCGCGGCGAGGACGTCGGCATGACCGCGACCGCGTTCATGTCCGTGTCGCTCGAACCGCCGCTGGTACTGGCCAGCGTGCGGGTCGGGTCGCGGATGGAGGAGCTGCTCGACCGGCAGCCCCGGTGGGCGGTGTCCGTGCTCAGCGAGAGCCAGCGGCACATCGCCGGGCGGTTCGCGATGCGCGGGCGGATCAGCGACCGGCTGCTGTTCGAGGACGTGTCCTACTACCGCGGTGAGGCGTCCGGCGCCCCCATCCTCGGCGGCGCCCTGGCGATACTCGAGTGCGAGACCGAGCAGCATGTGCTCGCGGGCGACCATGTGCTCGTCATCGGCCGGGTGCTGACCGCCCGCACGCCGAGCGCCGAGGGCGGCCCGCTCACCTATTTCCGCGGCCGCTACCGCTTCCTCTCCTGATTTCTCTCCCGGCGGCGGGCGGGGCCGGGTCCTGGCCATCCGGGTCCCGGACGGCCGGTCCTGGATAGCCGGGTCGCCGGACGGCCGGGTCGCCGGACGGCCGGGTCGCCGGACGGCCGGGTCGCCGGACGGCCGGGTCGCCGGACGGCCGGGTCGCCGGACGATTCGGTCCAGAACCGCTCAGTCCCAGGCGCCGCCGCGGCCCTTCTTCGTCTGGCTGCGCTGCTTCTTCTCGCGCAACCGCTTCTCGTTGATCCCCCGGGGGATGCGGGTGGGGCGGCGCGTCTTGGGCGGCGGGGCGGTCGCCTGCGCGAGGATCGCGGCCATCCGGGCCGCGGCCGTCTCGCGGTTGCGCCACTGCGAGCGGTGCTCCGACGCCCGCACCGTGAGCACCCCGCCCACCAGGCGGCCCGACAGCCGCTCCAGCGCCCGCGCCCGCCACACCGGCGGCAGCGACTCGTTGGCCGCGAGGTCGAACCGCAACTCGACCTGGCTGTCGCTGGTGTTCACATGCTGGCCGCCGGGCCCGGACGAGCGGGAGAAACGCCACATCAGCTCGGCCTCCGGGACGGAGACCGAGCCGCGAATGATCAGTGGCCCGGGCATGACTCCATGATCCCGCCACCACCCCCTCCGCGTCACGGGGATTTCCCCGCCGGATCGGAACCGTACGAACCCCCCTTGGCGTTCAGACGGGTGACGGTAGTTTCGTCCGGAACATCTACGACCACACAAAGGGGACTTCCCATGGCGGTAAGCCTGACCAAGGGCGGCAACGTCTCACTGACGAAGGAGGCGCCCGGTCTGACCGCCGTCACCGTCGGCCTCGGCTGGGACGTCCGGACCACCACCGGCACGGACTTCGACCTCGACGCCAGCGCGATCGCGGTGAACGCGACCGGCAAGGTCTACTCGGACGGCTTCTTCGTCTTCTTCAACAACAAGCAGAGCCCCGACCAGTCCATCGTGCACACCGGTGACAACGTCACCGGCGAGGGCGACGGCGACGACGAGCAGATCAACGTCAACCTCGCCGCGCTGCCGGCCGACATCGACAAGGTCGTCTTCCCGGTCTCGATCTACGACGCCGAGACCCGCAGCCAGAACTTCGGCCAGGTCCGCAACGCCTACATCCGCGTCCTCAACCAGGCCGGCGGCGCCGAGATCGCGCGCTACGACCTGAGCGAGGACGCCGCCACCGAGACCGCCATGGTCTTCGGCGAGCTGTACCGGAACGGGGCGGAGTGGAAGTTCCGCGCCATCGGCCAGGGGTACGCCTCCGGCCTGGTCGGCATCGCGAGCGACTTCGGCGTCAACCTCTGACCACTCGACGTCCGACCGCTCGACGTCTGGACCGCTCGACCTCTGACAGCTCGACCCCTGGCCGCGCTCAGCGGTTCGGCGGACCCGCGGACGGCTCCCCCGCCCGGCATCTCCGGTGCGACGGGAGCCGTCCGCGTGTTCGCCCTCAGCGAACATGGGGGGCCGGCGGCGCGGTTCGGCGGAGCAGTCGGCCGATCGGACCGATCGGTCGCATGATCGGCCTGCCGTCCTTGGGAACTCCTTTACGCTTCCGATGAGTTCTCGGTAGGGAACAGCGACGAACCGTACGACCGCAGCGCGGCCCCGTACCGACACACGCTCAGGAGAGACGCCATGGCACTGTGGGACCGCTTCAAGGAATCCGCCCAGGGCATGCAGACACAGCTCAACGCGAAGAAGAACGACCTCAAGAGCGGCGCCTTCCGCGACGCCAGCATGGCGATCTGCGCGCTGGTGGCCGCGGCCGACGGCAGCGTCGCGCCCGAGGAGCGGCGCCGGGTGGCCTCGCTCATCGCGAGCAACGACGTCCTGCAGAACTTCCCGGCCGCCGACCTCCAGCGCCGTTTCGACGACTACCTCGACCGGCTGGCCGCGGACTTCGACTTCGGCAAGGTGGCCGTGCTCCAGGAGATCGCCAAGGTGCAGAAGAAGCCTACCGAGGCACGGGCGGTCATCCAGATCGGTATCGTCATCGGCGGCGCGGACGGCGTGTTCGACAAGTCCGAGCAGGGAGTGGTACGCGAGGCGTGCTTCGCGGTGGGCCTCAACCCCGCGGAGTTCGACCTCTGACGCGGGGAGGGCCGGTGGATGCCGGATGACGAGGAACAGGCGCTGGCGGTGTACGAAGCGCTGCGCCAACTGGGCAGCGCACTGCCGGGCGAGATGGGCCGCGCGACCGACCTCGACCAGGAGCGGGCCACCGCGGCGCTGGGGCGGCTGACCGAACTCGGCCTGGTCCACGGGCGCCCCGACGGCCAACTGGAGCCCGTGGAGCCCGACACCGCGCTGGTGCGCGCCATGGACGTGTACCACCGGGCCGCCGAGGACCACGCGAGCCGAGCCGAGTCCTTGTACCGGGCCACCCAGGCCCTCCTCTACGTCTACCGGCCCGCCGTCGAGCGCGTGTCGAACAAGGTGGAGATCGAGTCCATCACGGACCCCCGGGCGAAGGTGCGGATGGTCGCCGCGATGAACGCGATCGCCCAGACCAGCGCCGACTCGTTGCACCCGGGTCCCATGCCGCCGATGGAGCTGCTGGAGCTGTCCATCGAGCAGGACACCCAGATGCTCAAGCGGGGTGTGCGGCTGCGCGCGATATACCCGGAGGCCGTTCTCCAGTCGTCCAAGCACCTCCGGTACCTGGAGCGGTTGTCCGGCCTCGGCGTGGCGGTCCGGCTGCTCGACCACGCGCCGTTCGACATCCTGCTCCAGGACCGGGAGGTGGCCTGCCTGCCGGCGAATCCCGATCACCCCGGTGGTTCGCCGATGCTGCTGGTCCGCAGCACCAAACTGGTGTGGCCCCTCCAGGTGATCTTCGAGGACTACTGGCTGCGCGCCGTCCCGCTGGCGGACGCGGCCTCCTCCGGCACCGACACGTCGGTCTTCACCCCGCAGGAGCGGGTGGTGATCCGGCTGATGGCCACCGGTCTGAGCGACGACCAGATCGCCCGCAAGATGGGCGTGCACCGTCGCACCGTGCAGCGGGCGGTGGCGAAGCTGATGGACCGGCTGCACGCCGGAAGCCGCTTCGAGGCGGGCCTGAAGCTCGGGCAGGACAAGGGCTTGGCACGGGTGCTGCCGCCGAGCCGGAGCGGGTCCGGCGTGGCCGTCGGCTGAGTCGGCCGAGTCGGGGGCGGCGGTGGCTGTAGCTGCGGCGGTGGCTGTGGCCGGGGCTGTGGCGGCCGAGTCGCCTGGGTGGGCCGGCTGTCCGGCCGCTCGTTCCCGTGCGGTGGACGCGCGGGAACGAGCGGCACTGGGGGCCGTTGGGCCGGTCGGCCCCCATGACGTCCGCCGAGGACTCCCCCCCGGGCGACCGGGCGAGCAGACCGGTCGTGCCCTCGGCGGCACCCGGCCACAGCAATACGGGGAAACCGCGGCCGGCGGCGCCAAGGCGCCTCGGCACCTTCGGGAGGCGGGGAGTCACGCCGCGAGGTGCCGTACTGAATTGATATCCGAACAAGCCAGGGGATGCCTAGCTGCGTTTGCCCTCCTCCATCCCGGACGCACGTCTCCAACCCCACCACGACCAGGGATTTCGTCCTTCGACGGGCAGCCTTGTCCAAAAAGCGACACGTACCAATATGGACACCCGAACCCGCGTCTGTGACGACGATGCGGCAGCCGGGACTCCGGTGGAGACTTGGCGGGGGAAGGGAACCACCAGGCGCTGTCCCGCCGTCACTCATCGTCGGAGAGCGCGGTGGCACCGCGGTCGTGGGGGAGATGAAGCGGATGGAAGAGTCGGCGGACAAGGCTGCGGAGACGGCCGAGGAGACGGCTGCGGGGACGGCCGAGGAATCGGGTTCCGGGGATTCCAGCCCGGGCGATTCCGGCCCAGGGGATTCGGGCTCAGACGATTCCCGCCCAGGGGATTCGGGCTCAGGGGATACCCGCCCGGACAATTCCGGCGCGGAGGGCCCCGACTCTGATCCCGACCCCGACCCCGACTCAGGCTCCACGTGGTGGCGCCGGCACCCGCGTTGGACCGCGGGGGTGGCGGTGGCGGCCGTGGTGGCCGGGGCGTTCACCGGCGGATGGTTCGCCGCGCCGCCGGACCACACGTACACACCACAGGTGGCGGCCTCGCAGCCGGTCACGGTGACCGCCGCACAGGCCCACCAGGGCGTGTCCTCCTGGCCGACGCTCGGCAACCGGCCGAACGACCGCGGCCCGGGGCACGCGGCCATGGAGATCCTGCTCTCCAACGGCTTCGGCCCGCACTCCTGGGTCAACTACCCCGACTTCAGGCCCGATTCACAGACCCCCCTCGTCTACGACAACCACCACCCGAGCGGCGAGATCCTGTTCTCCGGCACGGTGCCGCATCTCCCCCACGTGACCCTGGTGTCGACCGGCGGCGAACTGCTGCAGTACGAAAGCGGCCCCGGAGCAGGGTCGGAGAAGATCGTCTACCGCGCGCCCGCGCCCTGGGACGACACTCCCTTGTTCAGTCCACCGCTCGCGCTCAACTGGGAACACCAGTCGGGCGCGCCTTCCCCGCTGGCCATACCGCCGTGGCTGACCCACGTCCAGGTCGAGGGCTTCGACGGCAAGGATCTCGGCTGGCGGCCCCTGAAGGTCACCGACGGACTCAGCGCCCCTGTCCCCCCGTTCGGCTACCGGTCGACCACCGTCGGGGGCCAGCACATCGTCGACATGCACAGCGACTGCGGGATCGGTGCGCTGATCCAGGCCGATGACACGTCGTTGGGCAAGCCCCGCAAGGTCACCTTCGTCTACGCCCCGGGCTGGCCGTACGCGGTCAGCCTCACGTACGCGCCGTCCAACGCCGATCTGCCCGGACCCGCCGGGCCGGCGCCGCTCGACCAGCCCTACATCCGCCGGATGGCCGGAGATCTGCTGTGCGGGACGTCCGGCATGGACGAGGGAGATCCCCCGGCCTCGGAGGTCGAGTGGACCCAGGAGTGGCACGGCACCACCTCCCCCGACGGTGAGGTGGCAGTGGTCCAGCAGAAGGTCTCGTATCCCTCCGGCGGTGACTACGGCGAGGACTCCCGCAGTGGACTGCTGGAGGTCGGCATCGACAAGGCGTCGGTCTACACCGACCTCGGCTCGAACTACGACACTTCCGGTCGCTACGCCCCCGCGGTCTCCATCGGCTGCGTCACCGATGCGGGCGGGCTGACGGTGGTCGGCCCCACGACCGCCACCACCGTCACCCTGGTCGACCCGCTGGCCGGACGGCACTGGTCAGGGCACGGCCACGTGCTCAAGGTTCCCAAGGGCCAGTTGCCGAAGAAGGGGACCTACCTGGCCGCGATGGCGGTCACGCCGGGGAAGAACGGCGGCACCGACACCAGGGACTGCGCGGCGCCGTAACGCCCTGCCGGGCGGGCGGGCGGTCGGGCGGACGGCTGGCCGGGCGGGCGGTCAGGCGCGCGGACAGGCGATCCAGCGGTGGGGCGGCGCGCCCAGGTTCGCGTATGCCTTGACGGTTATATTCCCGGTGGGGAATATTAGGTCGCATGGACACCGCGGTGTGGGGCGCGCTCGCCGACGAGAACCGGCGGGCGATACTCGGCCGGCTGCTGACCGGCCCGCAGCCCGTCGGCGAACTGGCCGAACGGTGCGGGCTGAGCCAGCCCAGCATGTCCAAGCACCTGCGGGTGCTGCGCGAGGCCGGACTGGTCCGCGTGCAGGTCGACGCGCAGCGCCGGGTGTACGCCCTGGAGCCCGCGCCGATGGCGGAGCTGGACGCGTGGCTGGCACCGTACCGGCGGCTGTGGAACCGGAGTCTGGACGCGCTCGGCCGCCGCTTGGACGAGGCGCACGCGGGTTCCGTCGAGCGGTCCGCGCCGGCCGAGCCGTCCGAGCAAGCCGCGTCGGCCACGTCAGCCGAGCCGGCTGCGTTGGCTGCGGCCGATCCCGAGGAGCGGGCTTCGCTCGCGCCACCGACGCGACCGGCACGCCCGACACCGCCGAGGCAACCGAGGCAACCGAGAGACAGGAAGCAGCCATGAACGTCATCGACCCCGGCAGCTACCTCGAACTGGACGGCGGACGGTCCGCGGTCCGCTTCGAACGGGTCTACGACCACCCGATCGACCGGGTGTGGGCGCTGGTGAGCGAACCGACCGAACTGGCGCACTGGTTCCCGTTCCCCCGGATCACCGTCGACCTGGCGGTGGGCGGCGAGATCACCTTCGCCGGCGACCCCAACATGCCGGACATGGTGCTGACCGGCGAGGTCACCGCGGTCGACCCGCCGCACCTGTTCGCCTTCACCTGGGGCGGCGACGAGTTGCGGTTCGAACTGACCCGGCTGGACGGCGCCCGTACCCGCCTCACCCTCACCGACTTCCTGGAGAGCCCGGACGCGGCGGCGCGCAACGCGGCCGGCTGGGACCTGTGCCTGGCCGCCCTCGACGCCCGAGCGGCGAGCGAAACCGCGGGCTCGGTAGCGGGCTCGGTAGCGGGCGAAGCAGCAGGTGAAGCAGCAGGTGAAGCGGCCGGCGCGGCGGTGAACCGACGATCCGGCGAGCGGCCCGCGCGGCATCGGCCCAGCGGCCCGCCGCCCACCTGGCAGCGGCGCTACGACGCCTACGTCGCGGCGGGCATGCCCAACGGCGCCCCGTTCCCCGGCAGTTCCTGACCCGCCGCGGGAACGAACGTCGCCGGGTGGCAGTAGGGCAGCGGGTCGATCGCCCGGTCGGTGCAGAACCGCGCGATCAGGTCGCCGAGTTCGTCGCTGCGCTCCACCGGCAGGAGGTGGTCGGCCTCCTTGACGGTGGTGAACCAGGCACCCTCCAGGCAACGCGCGGCGGCCAGGCCCATGGCGGGCGGCGTCAGCGTGTCGTGCTCACCCGTCAGCACGAGTGCGGGCACGCGGGGCGCCGGCCGCGGCACGTACCAGTCGTGGGACATCAGACGGTGGTTGTGCTCCACGTCCATCCGCACCTCCTCGGCGCTGCGCCCGGCGAACTGCCGGTACAGCAGCCGGGACACGGCGGCGTACCGCCGTACGGTCCCGGTGCCGGGCGGGGACATGAAGCGGTCCACCAGCTCGCGGGCGATGTCGTCGCTGCGGCCCTCGGCGAGCATCGCCATCCAGCGCGGCACGCAGTCGGTGTAGTCCTTCGGCAGGTCCCTGGTCATGCCGACCAGCATCAGCCGCCGTACCCGATCGGGGTGGCGCTGGGCGAAGCGCAGCCCGATCGCGCCGCCGAAGCAGGCGCCCAGCAGGTTCGCCCGGGAGACCCCGAGGTCGTCGAGGGTCCCGAGCACCGCGTCGGCGAGGAAGTCGATGCCGTGCCGGGCGGGCAGGAAGGCGGCGCCGCCGTATCCGGGCAGGTCGACGGTGATCACATGGCCCAGCGGGAGCAGCGCGCGCTCGAACCGGGTCCAGGACAACCGGTCCTGGGAGGAGCCGCCGAGGATCAGGAACGGTTCGGTGCTCGGGTGCTCGCACCAGGCGACCCGGGAGACGAAACGGAAGCCGTCGGCGCTGAGTTCGCGTTCCTCGACCCCGCGGTGGCCGACGCACCCGGATGCTTCGCGGTCGGACGGTTCACGGTCGGACGGTTCGCGGTCGGGCAGTTCGCGGTCGGGCAGTTCGCGGTCAGGTCGCTCCGGTTCCGGCCGCCCGAACCCCGGTTGCCCGGGACCCGTTTGGCCGGGACCCGTTTGGCCGGGCAGCGCGGCCCGCGTCGTAGCGATTGTCATACCGGGACACTCCTGGTTTTTCGGGCAGGGCGAACTGCATCCCTATCACGGTCGGGCCCGCTCGGTGGCACCCCCGGGCGGGCGCCGCCGACGTACGCCAGTGCCAGCCGTAGGTGGTCGGCATCGACCTCCTCGGCGCGCCGGCCCCAGCCGACCGCGTATCCCGCGGGCGCGCGAGAACGCCCCCGTGCGACCCGACCGGTGGGACGGGACGCACGGGGGCGCGATGCACGTCGTGCCCGTCCGACGTACCGGGCGAGCGGACGGCGCTATACGGGTGCGGGTGCGGGTGCGGGCGTGCGGCTCAGCTCGGCACCTTCCAGTTCTGCGCCGCCGAGCCGTTGCAGCCGTACAACTGGAGCTGGGTACCGTTGGCCGTGGACGAGTTCGGGTCGTCGAGGCACAGCCCGGACTCCGGGTTGACCAGCGATCCGTTCGAGCCCGCGGTCCACTGCTGGGCGCCGCTGCCGTTGCAGGTCCACAACTGGATCAGCGTGCCGTTGGTGGTCCCGCTGTGGTCGGCGTCCAGGCACTTGCCGAGGGTCCGGAGCGTGCCGTCGGCGGCGACGATCCAGTCCTGCGCGTAGGTGCCGTCGCAGCCCCAGATCTGGACGTGGGTGCCGTCGGCGGTACCGGAGGTCGCGTCGTCCACGCACAGGTTCGACCCCACCCCGGCGGCGATCGGGCCGATCTTCGGCGAGGCCGGCGCCGTGGTGTCACCGGCGTACGACGGCGGGGCCGCGGACGCCGCCGTCGCCCAGGAAGTGTTGGCGGTGGTGCCGAGGGTGTAGTCGAGCGTGCCACCCGCGGTGATCGCCGTGGTGGGGGCGTAGGCGTTGTTCCAGGCCGTACCGTTCCACGTCGCGGACTGCACGTAAGGGGCGTTGTCGGCGGCGCCGTTACCGTTGATCGTGAGCGTGTTGCCGGACGGCAGCGTGACCACGGCCTGGGTGAACAGCGGTGAGCCGAGGGCCAGATCGGACGTGCCCGGGGTCTCGGGGTACATGCCGAGCGCGGCCCAGACGTACCAGGCGCTCATCGCACCCAGGTCGTCGTTGCCGTCGGCCAGCCCGCCGGGGGTGTTCGCCCAGATCTGGTCCTGGATCGCCCGCACGGTGCCCTGCGTCTTGTAGGGCGCGCCGGTGTAGTCGTACTCCCAGGGCAGTTCGATGCTGGGCTCGTTGCCGACCCAGGCGTAGCCGTCGTCACCGGTGAAGCTGCGCAGCGTGGTGTCCAGGTAGTCGTTCATGGCCGCGTTGCCGCCCTTGGCCTTCGCCAGGCCGCCGATGTCGAACGGCACCATCCCGGTGTAGATCCAGGAGTCGGCCTCGACCATGTCGGTGCCGCTGGTGGGGTCGAAGCCGCCGGTCCAGGAGCCGTCCGCGTTGCGCGGCTCGACGAAGCCGGACGCCGGGTTGAGCACGTTGCGCCAGTCCTGCGCGCGGTTGGCGTACGTCTTCTGGTTGCCGGTGTCGCCGAGCGCACCGGCGAAGGCCGAGAGCGCGAAGTCGGCGGTGTTGTACTCCAGCGTCGTGGCCACCGGGCCGTAGAAGTTGCAGCAGCCGTAGCTGCCGTCGTGCGGCATGTATCCGGGCGAGTTCAGGTAGTTCAGGCCCGGCCGGTCGTTGTTGGTCTTGCTCGCCTGAGCGACCATGTCCGCCAGCGCGGTGGCGGTGTCGAACTTCGTGGCGCCGAAGGCGTGGTAGTCCGCGAGGATGGCGTCCGCGGGGTCCCCGACCATGACGTACGACTCGCCGTTGTCCTCGGACCACTTGGGGAAGATCCCGGTCTGCGCGTAGTCGTCGACCATCGACTGCGCGGTGTCCGAAGCGGCCTGCGGGTCGACCAGCGCCTCGAGTTGGGCCTGGGAACGGTAGATGTCCCAGCCGGAGTAGTTGGCGTACGCCGCGCTGTGGCCGGAGTCCACGGTGTGCGTCTTGCCGTCGAAGCCGTAGTACTGGCCGTTGGTGTCACTGATCACGTTCGGGTGCAGCAGCGAGTGGTAGAGCGCGGTGTAGAAACTCTGCTGCTGCGCGGAGGTCCCGCCCGCGATCTGCACCTTGCCGAGCGCGCTGTTCCAGGAGCCCTGCGCGGCGGTGCGGGTCGCGTCGAAGTCCCAGCCGCCGTTCTCCGCCGTGCGGTTGGCGACCGCGTTGGCGACCGACACGTACGACACGCCCACCTTGGCCTGCACGACCGGGTTGGACGTGGTGTTGAACGTGACGTAGCCGTTCGACGCGGCGGCGTCCGGCGACTTCGATGTCGCGGCCTTCGGCGCCTTGCCGTGCAGCACCGGCTTGTTGGGCTTCTCGGCGGCGTTCTTGGAGGCCTTGCCCGACGTCGCGGGGGCGGTCGCCGACGGCTTCACGACCGAGCTGCCCTGCGACGCGAACGGCTGGTCGAAGACCATGTCGAAGTACACGGTGTACGTGTTGCCCGCGCCGCAGAAGTGCCCGCTGGTGACCTGACCGCTCACCTCGGTGTCCGAGACCTTGGTGAACTGCGTCGACGTGTCGCCGTTCTGGCTGCCGTTCAGCTTGAAGACCAGGTTGGACTGGGTGCTGGACGGGAACGTGAAGCGCGCCATCCCGCTGCGCGTCGTAGCGGTCAGCTCGGTGGTCACCTGATTGTTGAGCGTGACCTTGTACGACCCAGCGGACGCCGACTCGTTGGAGTGCGAGAACGCGTCCGTCGCGCCCGTGTTCACCGCACCCACCGTGGGCAGCACCGGTATGTCACCGGCCGCACCGCAGCCGGGCCCGGCGATATGGGTGAGGCTGAAACCGGTGATCGTCGAGTCGTTGTACTCGTAACCACCACCGGACGGACGCGACGGCGTGTCCGGGCTCCACTGCACCATGCCGAACGGCACGTCCGCGCCCGGGAAGTCGTCGGCCTGGTTCGAAGTCCCGATGAACGGGTTGACCAGGGTGGCCGGCGACGTGACGAGCGCGGCCTTCCCGGCCGCCGACGCGGGAGTACACATCCCGGCCACGGCCAGCGCCGCAGCCGCGAGCACGCCGATCACGGCCGCTCCGGGTGGTCTCGACAGTCGTGTCATCGCGGGTACTTCTCCTCTGCTCGTGAGTTCGACATCGTTGTCTGGCTCCACAGGAGCGCGACTCCGGAGTGATAAGCGAGATCCGACAACGTTGTCAGGCCATACGGAGATGGAACGCGTACTGATGCGAGTGCGTACATGGGGGGACTCCGGGGCTCAGGGGCGCCCAAGGACGCCGACGAGAGGAGAGCGCTCTCGGCGAAGTTAGCCACGCGGCAGGAACACGTCAATGACCCGTGCAAGCGGTCGGACCAATGAGGGGGTGGGGATTCGCGGCGGGATTCGCGGCGGAGTTGGGGGCGCCGAGGGACGCGGGCGGGGATGGTGCGGCTTGGGGGTATCGGCGCAGAGTGCGGCAACGTAGGTGGTTGGTGCGACGCTTGGGAGTGTTGGGGCGGGTTGTTCGGGGTCGGGGGCGCGTCATCCGATGTCTGGCGCGGGGGGCGCGGGGGGCGCGGGGGGCGGGAGTGCAGGAGAGTGCCCGGCGGCGTGGACGGCGACGACATCGGGCAAGGGATCGGACAACAGAAGGGCAAAGCGGACTGCGATCAGCAGCGACACGACGGCCGCAGGCAGACGTCGCGCTGCCCACACACGTCGCCCAAGTCGGCGCGGTCGCAGGGCAGAAGGCTTCAGCCCAGGCCCGCGCAGCCGCTGATCGAGGTCGGACTACGCCTCGCCGCCTTCCACTCGACGTCGCCCTCGATCAGTCGGCCGACGGCGAAGCCGACCGCCCCGAGCGCGGCCACGAGTATGAACGCGCCGAATCCCCCGAACCACCCGGCAAAGGCCAGCGCCATGCCCACCAGCAACCCGATAACTGCCCTGCTCATACTTCACCTCACATGATGTGCCAACTCCGGACTTGGACGAGGAACCGAACCTCATGGCGAACTCGGATCTGAGTCTGAGTCTGAATCTCGGGACCGATGCCGACCTGGGCCTCTGGATTGCGCGCTTCGGCTCCGAGGCCCGAGGCTTGCGTCACTCGACGCGCGAGTCAGAGACCGGCTCGTCGCCGTCGAGCAGATGCACGTCGTTGACAGCGACGTTGACTTCGACCACTTCGAGGCCGGTAATGCGCTCCACGGCCACTATGACGTTCTCGCGGACGTCACGGGCGACGTCGGCGATCGGGACGCCGTACTCGACGATCACATCCAGGTCCACCGCGGCCTGGCGCTCGCCGACCTCGACCTTCACTCCCCGCCCCACATTGGGACGGGAGCCGGGCACACGGTCGCGGACAGCACCAATCGTGCGGGACAGGCCACCACCCATGTCGTAGACACCGGGGATCTCGCGCGCAGCCATGCCCGCGATCTTGACGACCACGACATCGGCGATGGACGTCTTCCCCCTGTTCGCAGCCGGCTCGCTCGCGCCGGCACTGCCACCGCTGACCGTCGTGGAGCCCTGACCGGGCTTCACGCCGCTCTCCACCATCTTTCGTACGGGCGCCTCAACCTGCTGTGCAACCATCGCTGTCTCCTTGATCGTGCGTTGTCGTGACGTGCGGTTAATGAGTTGGACCCGGCCGGCGGAGATTCGTCACGCATCCGCGGCGAAGATTTTTTCCGAGCTGATCCGCCCGCACGGCGTGACATCCGGCGATCTCGCGTGTCGAAGACAATGAGCGAACGAAAGGAGCCGCCGCGTGTCGGGGTACCGCAAAATCACCAGGCCGGGCAGCGCAGACACCGGCAGCACAGCGCCGCCCGGCGCCTCGAAAGCCGTCGCCGCGCCCGCGGCCAAGGTAGAACTGCCGCCGGCGGCAGCACCGGCCGATCTGTCTTTGTCCGAGCCACCGTTGTCCGACCCGCCGGTCGACGGATTGCTGACCGAGGAATTACTGACCGACGAATTGCTGGCCGTACGCGCGGGAGAAGGGGACGAGGATGCCTTCGCGACACTCGTACAACGGCATGCCGGACCGCTGCTGCAACTCGCCGAGCGGCTGCTGGGCAACCGCGTGGAGGCCGAGGACGCCGTTCAGGACGGCTTCGTCAGCGCCTGGCGCAGACTGCCCGAGTTCCGTGGCGAGGCACGGTTCAAGACCTGGATGTACCGAATCGTCACCAACCGCTCTCTGAACGTCCTGCGCTCGCGCCGCCCGCTCGTCCCGCTCGACGGCACCCCCGAGCTCCCGGCGCCGGACCACCAGACCTCACCCGAGCGCGTGACCGAGTCCCGAGCGGCCACGCGCGCCCTGGCCGAGGCGATGTCTCTGCTCTCGCCGGAACAGAGAGCCTGCTGGGTGCTCAGAGAGTTAAACGGACAGACGTACGAGGAGATCGCCGAACTGGTCGGAATCAGCCCTCAGGCGGTTCGCGGGCGCATCTTCCGTGCACGACGCGGCCTGACGGAGGCGATGGGCGCATGGCGATGACCAGCAACCCGGGCGGAGCCGGCCGCCTGCCCGGCCAGACACCGGAGCCACTCCCCGACGACGAGCAACTGCTCTGCGGCCGCATGCTCTCCGAGGTGTGGGAGTCCACCGACAGCGGTGAGAGCGACCAGCACGCCCTCCGCTGCCCTTATTGCTCGGCCGCGTTGGCCGACCTCGATCTGCTCGGCGGCGCGATCAGGGAGTTGCGCTCCAGCACGCCTCCACCGATGGACACCGCCTCCCTCTCCGAACGCGTCATGGACGTGGTCCGCTTGGAGCTGCGGCCCGGTCGCACACTGCCTCTCGGCGAACCCGAGGAGGACGCGTGGATCACCGAGGCCACGGCGGCCAGGGTTCTCCGCGCCGCAGCCGAGTCGCTGCCGGGAGTACGGGCCGGGTCATGCCGAATCGCGCCCGTGGCGATGGACGAGCTGAACGATCCGCTCCTACCGGCTCGCCCCGGGCTGCCCGGCCGGGAGCCGGTCCGGGTGCGCCTGGAAGTGACGTTCCCGTTCGCCCCCGACCTCAACGAACTCGCCGACCAGGTACGCCAGGAGGTCTTCGCAGCCGCAGACCGCCAACTGGGCCTGCGCGTGGCGGCGGTCGACGTACGCCTCACCGATCTCCTCGATGAGGCGGTCAGCGAAGGACGGACCCGATGACCCAACCCGCCGCCCGCGAGGTACTCACCGCCCAGGTCGCCACCGCTGTCTGCGAAGTGCCCGGCGTCGCATTCCTCAAGCCCAGTCTCAGCGGACTGCTGAGAGCGTCCATACGCTCCACGACACAGGGAGCATCGCGCCAATCTACCGAGGGTGTCCGCCTCACCCCCGGTGAGGGCCGGCCGTCGTGGACGGTGAGCGTCCACGTCGTCGCCCGGCGCGGCCATCGCGCGCTCGACGTCGCCCGCGCGATACGGGAAGCGGCCACGGCCGCTCTGGCCGTGACCTCGGTGAATGGCCAGTCACCGCCGCCGGTCACGGTCAGCGTCACCATCAGCGGGATCGTCTGACCCGGTCCCGGTCCCGGTCCCGCTCCCGGTCCCGGTCCCGGTCTCGGTCCCGCCGTGCTCCCGACTCGGCCACGCCCGGCCACGCCCGCCCGCACCCGCACCCGCACCCGGGCAAGCCAGGACAGAGCGGGATATGACGGCCCAGGTCCAGCAAAGAACACGGCCAAGAGAGGGTCCGACGACGGGTTCAGCCCAGCAGCAGCGATGTGGGCTGAGCCGAGAGCGCCTGGTCCAGTACCAGGGACGCCGCTCCCACGGCGGCCACGTTCTCGCCGAGGGTGGTGGTGACGACCGCAGTCGGGTGGGTCGCCTTGACGAACGGCGAGCGCGCAACCATCGGTTCTATGACAGGAAGGAGATGATCGGCAAGCACCTGCCAGGTCGTACCACCGAAGACGATGGTGTCGACGTCCAGCAGGGTCGCGGCAGCGCAGACACCACGGCCGATACGGACAGCAAGTTGATCGATGATGGACTTCGCCGCCTCGTCGCCCTCGGCGGTGAGTGAGGCCAGCCGTTCCACACCGCGCGGGGCGTCGGCCGGGTCCAGCACGGTGAACTCCGCACCGAGCACGCCGAGTGAGATGGCCTCGTCGACGAGGGTCCGGATCGAGCAGCCCGCGCCGAGGCCGCCGACCTCGCCCGCGTTGCCGGAGACACCGCGCAGCACGGTGTCCTGCACCACCAGTCCCATGCCCGAGCCAGTACCGAAATAGAAGAAGAGGAGGTTGCGACTCGCGGTGGCCGCGCCGGCCCAGCGTTCGGCGACGACTGCGGCGGTGACGTCCTTGTCGAGGAGTACCGGGTAGCCGGTGGCCTCACTGAGCCGGTCACGGAGGGGGAAGCTGCCCCACCCGTGCAGTTCAGGAGGGTCGAGTACCTGGCCGGCCACGGTGTCGACGGGACCGGGTGCGGCAACGCCGAGGCCCAGTATCCGTTCGGCGTCGACGCCGGACTCGCCGACCAGGGCGGCCACCGAGGCCGCCATGCCCGACACGATCTGGTCGGAGCCGCCACCTCTCGGCGTCCGCTCGCTGTACTGCGCCACCACCGCGCCCAGCAGGTCGACCAGGACATAGGTGATGACCGCCGGGTCGAGGTGCACCCCCACAGCGTGCCGGGCCGTGGGGACGACCTCCAGGAGGGTGCGCGGCTTGCCAGGACCCGTGCTCCGCTTCCCGGACTCCCGCGCCACGCCCTGGTCGAGCAGTCGGCGGGTGATGTTCGAGACGGTTTGGGCGGACAGGCCGGTGGCCTGGGCGAGTTCGACCCGGCTCAGCCCGGACGGGTGTCGGCGGATGGCATCGAGGACGACGGACTCGTTGTAGTCGCCCATCCGCGGCAGGTTGGTGCCGCGGCGGATCGGCGGTCTGTCGTTGCCGGCGCTGTCGATGGTCGTCAACCGTGCCTCTCCCAGCCTCGGATGGCGGACGCGGCACCAGGCCACCGCCCCTTCGACGGCGTTGATGGGTGGCATGGTACGCCACCGGATTCTCCGTCCGGACCGGTCCGCCGAGCCGCCGGTCCGGGGTCGCTTCCCGTGCCGGCGGCCGACATCGTTCGCTCCGTTCGCTGGGTGTGGTCGCGGTCAGGCGCGGGGAAGGCGCAGGGTCACCATCTGGAAGGGCCGCAGGGTGAGGACCGCCCCGCCGTCCGCCGTTTCGAGGCCCGCGGTGTCGGTGAGCGGCCGCTCCAGCAGGTCGGTCAGCCCGGCACGGTCGGCGGCGAAGCCGTCGGCGCGGAGTGTGGCGCGGGCGCGGCCGCCGTTCGCCTCGTAGAGGCGGACGACAAGGTCGCCGCTGCGGTCGTCGGCGAGCTTCACCGCGCTCACCACGATCGCGTCGTCGTCCACGGTCACCAGGGGGGCCACGGCGTTCGCGCCGGAGGTGCGGCGCTCGGGGAGGTTCGCCCGGTAGCCCTCGCGGACGGCGTCGGCGATGGTGGCGCCCGGCACCAGCGCGTGGCGGAAGCGGTGGACGCCCTGGTCGGTCTCCGGGTCGGGGAAGCGCGGGGCCCGCAGCAGCGAGGCGCGCACCGTGGTCGTCGTACCGGCGTCGGCTCCGGCGCGCACCGCACGGGTGACGTCGTGGCCGTATGTCGCGTCGTTGACGAGCGCGACGCCCCAGCCCGGCTCGTCGAGGTGCACGAACCGGTGGTTGCACGCCTCGAACTTGGCCCACTCCCAGCTCGTGTTCTGGTGGGTGGGCCGGTAGACATGGCCGAACTGGGTCTCGGACGCGTACCGGTCGGCGCGTACGTCCAGGGGGAAGGCGAGCTTGAGGAACCGCTCGGTCTCGTGCCAGTCCACCTCGGTGTCGATGTCGATCCGCTTGGCGTCCGCCGGAAGCGACAGCAACTGGACGACCCGGGAGTCGCCGAAGGCACGTTCGACGCGGACCGAGGCGCCGTCGACACGGAGGTCCGCGACGTCCGTGAGGTCGGCGCCGACGTTCCGGTAGAAGGCGTCGACGTCCCACGCGTCCCACTGGTTGGGCAGGTCGGGGTGGAGCTGGAGCAGGTTGCCCGCCTGCCCGGGGGCGATGGACTCGCGTCCGGCCGCGATGTCGTAGGCCGACACCACCAGTCCGCGCGCGTCGATCTCGACCCGCAGCAGACCGTTGTCCAGGATGTAGCCGCCGCCCTCGCGCACGGCCGGGGTCACCGTCTCCGGCGAGCCGGCGACACCCGCGCCACCGGCCGGAACGCCTCCGCGCCCGTGCGGAGCCGAGTTGAAGACCACGTCGCCGACGCCGGCCCGCTCCCCCGAGCTCCCCGCGCCCTCTCCGGTCCCCGCGAGCGCGCGCTGCGCCTCGCCGATGATCCCTTCGAGCTCCTCGGCCACGAGCGCATAGGTCCGCCGCGCCTCACTGTGCACCCAGGCGATCGACGAACCGGGCAGGATGTCGTGGAACTGGTGCAGCAGCACCGTCTTCCAGATCCGGTCCAGCGCCTCGTAGGGGTACGGCGCCCCGGTGCGTACGGCCGCGGTGGTGGCCCACAGCTCGGCCTCGTACAGCAGGTGCTCGCTGCGCCGGTTGCCGCGCTTGGTCTGCGCCTGGCTGGTCAGCGTGGCGCGGTGCAGTTCCAGGTAGAGCTCGCCGACCCACACCGGCGGGTCGGGGTACTCCGCCTCCGCCTTGGCGAAGAAGTCCGCGGGCGCCTCCCACTCGACGGTCGCCGACCCTTCGAGGCTGCGCAGCCGAGCGGCCTTGGCGACCATCTCCCGGGTGGTGCCCCCGCCTCCGTCGCCGTATCCGGTCGGCGCGAGGGAGCGGCTGGCGACGCCCTTCTCCTTGAAGTTGCGTGCCGCATGGGCGATCTGGCGGCCGGCCATCTCGCAGTTGTAGCTGTCGACGGGCGGGAAGTGGGTGAAGACCCGGGTGCCGTCGATGCCCTCCCACGCGAAGGTGTGGTGCGGGAAGGTGTTGGTGCGGCTCCACGAGATCTTCTGGGTGAGCAGCCACTTGGAGCCGGCGGCCTTGATGATCTGCGGCAGGCCGGCGGCGAAGCCGAAGGTGTCGGGGAGCCAGACCTCCTCGTTGTCCACGCCGAACTCTTCGATGAAGAAGCGCTTGCCGTGCACGAACTGGCGGGCCATGGCCTCGGACCCGGGCATGTTGGTGTCGGACTCCACCCACATCCCGCCGGTGGGCACGAACCTGCCGTCCGTGACCGCCTGCTTGACCCGGGCGAACACCTCGGGCCGGTGTTCCTTGATCCACGCGAACTGCTGGGCCTGCGACATCGTGAAGATGAAGTCGGGATCGTCGTCCAGCAGGGCCGTCATGTTGGACGCGGTGCGCGCGACCTTGCGGACCGTCTCCCGCAGCGGCCACAGCCAGGCCGAGTCGATGTGCGCGTGGCCGACCGCGCTGATCCGGTGCGCGGCCGGAACCGCGGGCGCGGCGAGCACTCCCGCCAACTCGTCCCGCGCGGCCTGCGCGGTGGCGTTCACGTGCTGCAGGTCCACGGCGTCCAGCGCGCGGCTGACCGCGCGGAGGATCTCCCAGCGGCGCGCCCCCTCCAGGGGCAGCTCCGCCATCAGCTCGCCGAGCACCTCCAGGTCCAGGACCAGGTTCCACACCGTCTCGTCGAAGACCGCCAGCACCATCTGCCCGAGCACGTACTGCGGCGCGTCGCCGGCGGTCGCGCGGTCACCGAGCACGGTGGGCTGGAACGGCACCTCGCCGTCGATGTCGGGGTTGGACGCGGCCTCGATGTGCCAGCGGACCGTCTCGCCGCCCGCGACCGGCGAGCCGACGCGTACGGCGGAGTTGCGCGGGTGGAGCCCCTTCACCGGGGTGCCGTCGGGCCGGTAGACGAGGCCCTCGCATTGGAATCCGGGGGTGCGCGGGGTGAATCCGAGGTCGAGCACGGCCTCGACGGTCCGGCCGGCCCACTCGGCGGGCACGGTGCCGCTGACCTTGAACCAGCTCGTCCCCCAGGGCGAACCCCACGGCGTGCCGGCGGAGATGGGCTGCGTCGTCGCCGACAGCCCCTCCGCTACGGGCACGGGCTCGCCGGAGGTGGACCAGATCTCCACGGTCAGCGGCGTCGTCTCCGGGTGGATCGCCGGACGGATGCGCTCCCGCAGGACGCGCTCCAAGCGTGCCTCGACCAGTTTGCGGTCGTCATGCATGAGGACGGTCTCCTGATAGCTGGGCTCGACAGGGCGGGGTGCCGGTCAGAGGCCGGTTGCGGCGCCCGGGTCCGGGCGCTCGCAGATGGGGTTCGACCTTTGACGTCTACGGGGGAACGGGCAGCGTACGTCCGGCACGAGGTCCACCTTCGGCGACCGAGACATTCTCGGCGTTCCGCATATGACGAACATTCCGGACGGTCGATTCGTGCCCCTTGGGCGACGGGACGAACCCGCCGCGGCTCACCAGGGGATGACGACCGGCCCAGCCGCCGCGGACGACGAGCGCCCGCCGGGTGTCGGTGGTCAACGTGGTTGCACGCTCCCATCGGCGCTGCGCGGCAGAGCGCAGCGGTCGGGTTCTTACGGCATCGGCCACCAGCCGTCCTGGCGCCAGGTCATGGCGATCAGGTCCTCCGCACGGCAGGTGTCGGTGTAGTGCCGTTCGAACCTACGAACCGCCCGCCGAGTTTGTCAATACGTTTTACGAACCCCTCCGTCATTGAACGGTATTCAATGCGGAGCGCTTCGCTCCGGAACCGGGTGGTACGGCCAGGCGGTCTCCCGGCCGGTCCCCCGGGCGCGCTCTGGCAGACGCGGAGGCCCGGCGCGGGCATCCGGACACCGTTGTTCATGGCGCTCGTCCGGCCCTTGCCGGGCATGGCGGTCCTCGTCCGCGGAAGTCGGTGAACGTCGCGGAAGTCCCCGGACCGGCGGTACGTCCGGCGTTAGGGCCAGCGGTACGTCCGGCCGGACCGGCGGCGGTACGTCCGAGCGTGGTGCGCTGCGCCGTGGGCGCCCTGCGCGTCGTCGGCGGCGCGCCTCAAAGACGGCGGTGCGGGCCAAAGACCGCGGCGCCGTCAGCGTTACCGGGCGATGTCGAACGTCCGGGCGGCGGAGTCGTAGGAGGAGGTCTTCGCGCCGGGCATCTTCCCCCCGGCCGCGAGGCTGATGTCGACCCGCGTCACGTCCTTGCCGAGTCCGGCCGCCGCGGCCACCCGGACGCGGACCCGCGCGCTGGCACCCGCCTTGAGCGACGTGCTCAGCACATGGCCGACCGCGTTGGCGGACCGCGTCACCGCGACCCACCGGTGGCCGTCGTACTGCTGCATGGTGAAGCCATCGGCCACATCGGCGCCGGTCGGGTCGCAGCCGACGACGTCGTCCGCGCTGCACGGGGAGATGTTGAGCCCGGCGTCCACCTGCGCGATGTCCCGGGTGGACACGTTGTGGACGGCATACGTCGCCTCGGTCCAGCGCCCGTCGCGGTGCAGCGTGGTGCCCTTCATGTCGAGCACGCTGACGGTGAGGGCCGCGAGCGGCGCCTTCACGCTGTCGCTCGCCAGGGTGCGGCCGGCCGAACTGAGCGTCGCGTGCACGGCCACGGCGTCGTCCGCGCCGGACGGCCCGTACTGCGGGTTGAGGTAGAGGCGCCAGATGTCCTCGTCCTTGATGGGCACGGTGTAGCTGCCGGACAGGGTGTCGAGCCCGGCCTTGGGTCCCGCGGACCTGGCGAGCTTCAGGGTGGGCCAGCCGTCCCAGCCGGTGGACCCCACCGGCTCGTACTGGGTCTTCAGCGACTTGCCGGCCGGGACGTCGAACCGCAGCGCGACCTTCACCTTCGGAGGGTGCGCTCCGTTGGTGTGCATCGACAGGGCCAGCAGGCCGTCGGTGCCCCGCGCGTAGGTGTCGAGCGCTTGCAGCTTGAGGGACACCGGCGGATCGGGGGTCGGCGTCGGATCGGCCTTGCTCCCCCCGTCCCCGCCCCCGCACGCCGCGACCACCGCGGCCACCAGCACGGCGGTGACCGCCACCCGCCAACGCGACAGCCCGACCCGCATCCCGAACCCCCATGGCCTCGCCGATCAAGAAAGAGAGCCCCCTGAGAGGCTTCAACAGCATAGGCAGACTCGGTACTTCGGGCCGGAACTTCCGCTGCTCGCAGGCACGACGCCGGTCGTCGTACGCGGCGGCAACAGTTGGCGGCCAGCGGCCTGCGTTCGGCGGCCAGCGCTCAGCGCTCAGCGCTCAGCAAGGGCGCCCCGGCGGGCCGGCCGGACCGTGGACGTCGCAGCCGGCCCCACGCATCCGGCCGTCAATCCATGTCCACGCCGGCCAGGGCGTTGCCGATCAGGCGGGTGGCGAACTCGGGGTCTTCGGTGAGCTGGTTGATGTGCTCCGCGAGGAGGAAGGCGGTGGCTTCCAGCGGGGTCATCTCGCTCTCGGTCCAGTAGCCGTACTGCTTGCGCCACAGGCCGGGGCCCAGGCCGGTGGCCGCGGCGATCACCAGGCCGGCCATGGTGGGAATGGTCTCCGGGCGGACGCTATTGGGCATCTTGCGCATCGTGCCCACGAGGTCGGGCACCACGTGTTCGATGGCGTCCTTGCCGTGGTCGTCGTAGGCCGCCTGAAGCCACCGCATGAACATGTAGACGAGCGTGCAGGCGCCGTCCAGCACGGCATCGGCTTCCTTGGGGCTCATCGACGCGGTGAACTGGTCGATCAGGAGCTGCTGTTCAGGATCGACCCCGGTCCTGTTGGCGTGGACGGCCTTGAGCCGGGAGTCGATCATCATGAGGGCCGTACCCACGTCGCCCACCGGGGCGAACTCGGGGCTGCAAGGCGATGACACCAGTTTTCTCCTCAACTCATGCGGAACAGAGGGGCGTTCCCGACGGCAGCTCCCTCGCAAGCCGGCCGGCGGGCGGTTACGGGAAAACCGTAGGTCGACAACTCCCCCCTGAACGGCCCAGATCCGTTGCCGCGTCATACAGGCAGATACGGGGACACCCGGTGCGAGGACCGAACAAAGCGCTCATTCGACGGGCCCGGCCTTTTCCCAGCCCGATCGGCCCCACCCTCGGCCCCGACAGCAGCCCGACCGGTCACGCTGCCCCTACCGCCCGGCCCGGGCCGGACACCCGCCGGCACCGCAGGCACCACCGCACCGCCGTCCCCAACCGAAACAGGCAGCGGGCAGCAGGTGGCGGGCGGCGGGCAGCCCGTGCCGCGCCCACTCGGTCTCGGTCTCGGCGGTCCGCATACGATCCCCACGCGGTCGACCCGTCCGGGGAAGCGGCCCGCTGCCCGCGGCCACCTCGTCACCGCCGGCCATCGGCACCCCTCGCGGCGGCGGCCCGCCGTCAGGAAAGCCGCGAAAGGGACAAATGTGGAGCCCCCTGTCGGGTTCGAACCGACGACCTACGCTTTACAAGAGCGTCGCTCTGGCCAACTGAGCTAAGGAGGCGCGGGGGCCAGTGTACCGGGCCAGGGGTGTGGGGGTGTGGCGAAAATCTTGCCCCGGGGGCTGGTGACAAGACGGAAATCGGCAGGTAGCGTCACGGTGAGCCCGCTGGTGAGGCGGGCTGTTCGATTTCGCGGAACACCTCCGGAGCCACTCCGGAAGCTTCCTTTACTCGGATCGTCCGGCACGTTCCTGCCGGTGAAGGGACTGTGAACAGTCATGGCAACTGTCACGTTCGACAAGGCGACCCGGATCTACCCGGGCGGCGACAAGCCCGCGGTGGACGGGCTCGAGATCGAGGTCGGGGACGGCGAGTTCCTGGTGCTGGTCGGCCCGTCCGGCTGCGGCAAGTCGACCTCGCTCCGCATGCTCGCGGGGCTGGAGGACGTCAACGCCGGCGCCATCCGCATCGGTGAGCGCGACGTCACGCACCTGCCGCCGAAGGACCGGGACATCGCGATGGTGTTCCAGAACTACGCGCTGTACCCGCACATGACCGTCGCGGACAACATGGGCTTCGCCCTGAAGATCGCGGGCGTCAACAAGGCCGACATCCGCAAGCGGGTGGAAGAGGCCGCGAAGATCCTCGACCTCACCGAGTACCTCGCGCGCAAGCCGAAGGCGCTCTCCGGTGGTCAGCGGCAGCGTGTCGCGATGGGCCGCGCGATCGTGCGTGAGCCGCAGGTCTTCCTCATGGACGAGCCGCTGTCGAACCTCGACGCGAAGCTGCGTGTGCAGACCCGTACCCAGATCGCCAGCCTCCAGCGCCGGCTGGGCGTCACCACCGTCTACGTCACCCACGACCAGGTCGAGGCCATGACGATGGGCGACCGCGTGGCGGTGCTCAAGGACGGTCTGCTCCAGCAGGTCGACAGCCCCCGCAACATGTACGACCGCCCGGCCAACCTCTTCGTCGCGGGCTTCATCGGCTCCCCGGCGATGAACCTGGTCGAGGTGCCGATCACCGACGGTGGCGTGAAGTTCGGCAACACCGTGGTGAACGTGGCGCGCGACGCGGTGAAGGCCGCGGCCGACAAGGGTGACAAGACGGTCACCGTCGGCGTCCGCCCCGAGCACTTCGACATCACCTCCGGCGCCGGCGGCCTGTCGAAGGAGGGCCCGGAGGGCCTGGCCGTGACCGTCAACGTCGTCGAGGAACTCGGCGCCGACGGTTACGTGTACGGCTCCGCCGAGGTCGGCGGCGAGCACAAGGACCTGGTGCTCCGCGTCGGCGGCCGCGAGATCCCGGAGAAGGGCGCCGTGCTGCACGTCGTGCCGCGCCCGGGTGAGAGCCACGTGTTCGCCACCTCCACGGGCGAGCGCCTCAGCGACTGAGCGACCGAGCGCCTCAGCGGCTGACACCAGCGCTGACACGAGCGATTCGGCGGGGGGGGGGGGGGGGCGGGGGCGGCGGGGCCGCCCCCCCCCCCGGGGGGGGGCCGCCCCCCCCCGCCCCCCAAACCCCCCCCCCCCCCCCCCCCCCCCCAAA
>NZ_JBIUYR010000022.1:0-96736 GCF_044744625.1 Streptomyces sp. NPDC087270 | reverse complement strand
GATCGGGTGCCCCCTGGTCGGTGCTTGGGGTGGGGGGGGGGGGGGGGGGTTCCGCCGGGGGGGGGCCCCCCCCCCCGCCGCCGTATGCGTATGCCCGCTCCGCTCGGCACCGTTCACCCCGGCCCGCCCCACCACCCGACATAAATCCGCAAATCCGGCCTTTCGGGTGGGTTCGTCAACACGGTGACTGCGCCTGCCCTGTTTCACCTCCCTCGTCAGAGTGACTAAATGTCGCCAAATCATCACCAGTCGCTACGATCCGATGCGTGAACCAGGTAGCTCGCCGTCTCGGCAAGACATTCGCGCTCGTTCTTCCGGTCGTCCTCGTGCTGTCGGGGACGCTCGCCGTCACCCGCGTGCCGTGGGCCGGTTCGTCCTCGGACGGACAGGTGCTGACCGCGGCGTCGTCGAAGAAGCAAGCGGCCCTCGCGCCCCAGGAGGCGCTGCGCCAGAAACTGCTGGCCGAACTCCAGGAGAAGGACCCGGGCGCCGCCCTGACCGACCTCCAGGTGGCCATGGCCAAGCAGCCCAGCCTGGCGCGCTACTGCGTCGACATCGCCCGCTCGCTGGGCCGCGCGGCCGTCGCCAAGTACGACGGTGCCGCCCACCGCGCCCAGGCGTGGTCGCGACCGGTGTGCGACACCTCGTTCGCGACGGGCGTGGCGTCCGTCGGCTGAACGGTCCCCCGCCCTGACGGCACGCGGACAGGCGTACGGCCCGCACCACACGGGCCGTACGCCCCTCGTCGCATAGGGTGCGCTCCATGAAGCGCGCCGACCAACGACCCCGTACCACCGCCTCATCCACCGCCGCCCGGGACACCGGTGGCGGAGCTTCCACCCCGGTCACCCAGGCGGTACTGCTCGCCGGCGGCCAGGGGTCACGGCTGCGGCCGTACACCGACGACCGGCCCAAGCCGATGGTGGAGATCCCCGGCACCGGGACGCCGATCATCGGCCACCAACTGGCCTGGCTGGCCGCGGAAGGCGTCACGGACGCCGTGATCTCCTGCGGCCACCTCGCCGAGGTACTGCAGGAGTGGCTGGACGGGACCCCGCTCCCGCTCAACGTCACCACCGTCATCGAACGCGAACCGCTGGGCCGCGGCGGCGGGTTGAAGTACGCGGCCGCCTCGCTGCCCCGCCCCGACGAGTCCTGGTACGCCACCAACGGCGACATCTGGACCCGCTTCCCGCTGCACGAGATGGCCGAGTTCCACGAGGAGCGCGGCGCCGTCGCGACGCTCGCGCTGGCCCGCCCCCGTATCCCCTGGGGCGCCGTGGAGACCAACGAGTTCGGGCAGGTGCTGGACTTCATCGAGGCGCCCCCGTCGCCTTACCTGATCAACGCCGGTGTGTACGTCTTCGCGCCCGAGTTCACCGCGATGCTGCCCGACCTCGGGGACCACGAGCGGACCACCTTCCCCCGGCTCGCCCGCGAACGCCGGCTCGCCGGGTTCCCGATCCCCCACGGTGCGTACTGGCGGGCCATCGACACCGCCAAGGACCTCAACGAGGCCGCCAAGGAGCTGGGTTCGCACCAGGGGTGATGTCCCTGGCGCCGCACCCCGGCAGCCGTCCCAGGGCCCTTCCAGAGCCGCGTCGGGACCGCGCCAGGGCCCTCCCACGGCCATCCCGGAGCCCCGCACCCCGGAAGGCGTCCTCAGGGCCCGTTCCGCGGAGCCGGCCCAGGCCGCCCCTCCCCCCTCGCGGCAGGCAGAACGAACGCGCAGGGGCGCCCCCTTCGAAAGGGGGCGCCCCTGCGCGGTGTGCCAGACGGTCAGGCCATGTTCTGCGGGGCTTCCGAGTGGCCCGCGGGCCCCGCCGAAAGACCCAGCAGCGGCCCGCTGCCGAGCAGCCCGCCGATCGCGCCCTGCGAGGGCTTCGCCGGCGGTGCGGGCGGCGGCGGAGCCTGCGTCTCGGCGGGCGGCGGCGCGTGCGTCACCGGGGAACTGCCGGAGGAGCCCCCGGACGAGCCGCCGGACCCGGACCCGGTACCGGTGCCGGACCCCGTGGAGCCGCCTCCCGTACCGATGGTGGTGTGGGTGCTCTGCGGCGCGGTGCTGCCGACCGACGAGTGCGTGTGGCTCGGCTCCGCGCCGGGCTGCGCCCCGTCGGCGCCGCCCTTCCCGTGCTTGCCGGCGCCGGACGACCGCGTCGGGTCGGCCGAGGCACCGGTCGAACCCCCGTCGCTGTCACCGCCGGAGACCTCGGGCAGCGGCGAACCGGGCAGGTTGTTCACGGGAGTCGACGCGGGGCCGGAGTGGCCGTGCTCCGTGCTGCTGGAGCGGACGGCCGCGCCCAGCACCGAACCGACCAGCAGCGTCAGGCCGATGGTGACCGTGGCGAGCACGGCGCCCCTGCGCAGCACGCGGCGGCGCAGGTCCCACAGGGTGACGCGGGGACCGAGCCGGCGCCAGGCGTCGCTCGCGAGGTGGCCGTCGATCGAGTAGACCGGGGCACCGGCGATCACCAGCGGGCTCCAGGCGGCCAGGTAGATGAAGTCGGGCGCGTCGTAGACCGGGACGGTCCGCCAGCTCACCGTGACCAGCAGGGCGATCGACACGGCGGCACCGAACGCCGCGGCGATCCGCTGCCAGAGACCGAAGACGGTGAGCACGCCCACCACGACCTGCAGGAAGGCGATGGACAGGCCCGCGCCCACCGGGTGGTTGAGCGCGGCGTCGCGCAGCGGCTCGGCGGCGCCCCAAGGGTGCAGCGAGGAGAGCCACTTGACCATCGAGCCGCGGTGGCCGCCGTCGAAGTAGACCCGGTCGCACAGCTTTCCCATGCCCGCGTAGATCGACACGAAGCCGAGGAAGACCCGCAGCGGCAGCAGCACGATGCCGAGGTTCATCCGCCGGTGCGGGTAGTACGCGTGCCTGACCGCGTCACCGCGGCGCCCGCGCGCGCGGCCGCGGTCGCCGCTGTCGGGCCCGTCGCCGTCGCGGTCGTCGTAACCGTCGTCGTCGTAACCGCGACCGCTCCTGCCGATCAACGGCTCGTCGAAGGGGGCGCGTTGGCCGATCACCGTGGGAGCCGCGGCAGGCAGTACGGACGTGTCGTCGATCCGCGGCAGCACCTGCGTCGCGGCTCCGGAGCTCCCCGGACCGGCCGCGGCGCCGGCCTGCCGGCGCACCGCCTGCGTCAACTCGGGCGAGGTGTGGCCGGACCACACAACGGGCTTGCCGCGACGCGCGGACGGCATCCGTACCGTGTCCGCGACGCCGAGGGCGCGGGTCGAGGCGGCGCCGAGCTGCACCCGGAAGCTCGCGTGGTTGACGATGACCTGGGCGGGATCGCTCGGCACCCGTGCCATGGTCATCACGCGCTCATCAAACCCGGGCGCCCCTCCCCCCGTGGAGGTGCGGGGTGTTCTGGTGTCCACACTCATCTAACCGAGTGACGGTCGTTTAGGACACTGCCTGACGGTCCCCCGTCAGACCACCCGCGCCGCGGACCCGTCGAGCCCTCGGGCCGTCGGACCCCGAGGGAGGAACCGGCCGATCCGTTCCACCCGTCGGCGGATCTCACCGAAATCTCATCCCCCTCCCATGGTGTCACCAAGGCGGCACCAAGAAACCGCCAGCAGGATGCGGTGGTCAGCCCAAGTCCCGGTCCAGGAGCGGTGCGATGATCCTGCACGACCCCCGAGTGCGCCGGCTCGCCCGGCGGGTCCGCCTCAAGGCCCGGCGGGTGATCACCGCGCCTCCCCCGGTGCTCGGGCCCGAGGCGACCCGCCTGGTGCCCGACCCGGTGTTCGTCATCTCCTCGATCCGCTCGGGCTCCACGCTGCTGCGGGTGCTGCTCAACAGCCATCCCGACGTCCGCGCCCCGCACGAGATGCACCTGCGCACCCTCACCCTGACCTACGCCGAGCCCTACACCGAGAAGGCGATGGGCCTGCTCGACCTGGACCAGCGGGAGTTGGAGCACCTGCTGTGGGACCGGGTGCTCCACCGCGAGCTGGTGCGCAGCGAGAAGAAGGTCATCGTCGACAAGACGCCGGGCAACGCCGACCAGTGGCAGCGGCTGCACGAGGCGTGGCCCCGGGCCCGGTTCATCTTCCTGCTGCGCCACCCCGCCTCGGTGGTCGCCTCCCAGATGGACTCCCGGCCGGACAAGGGCATCGACTGGACGGTCCGGCACATCCGGCGCTACGTCGAGCAGGTCGACGCCGCCCGCGGCGCGCTCGACGGCCTCACCGTCCGCTACGAGGACCTGACCGCCGACCCCGAGGCGGAGTGCCGCCGGCTGTGTACGTTCCTGGGCGTCGACTGGACGCCGAAGATGGTGCGTTACGGGCGCCAGGACCACGGTCCGTTCCAGGTCGCGATGGGCGACTGGAGCGACAAGATCAAGTCGGGGCGGGTCCAGGCACCGCGCCCGCTGCCGAGCCCGGAGGACGTCCCGGAGCCGCTGCGCGCGATCACCCGCAAGTGGGAGTACCCCTGCTAGGAACCCGGTGGGCCGCCCCGGGTTCGCCCGGCCGGTAAGGGCGCCGCGCCTGGGCGGCAGCCCTTACACCCCTGGCGCCCCTTACACCCCTGGCACCCCGCACCCGTACCCCGCTGGCACTCCGTTCACCCCGTGCTCCCCTGGCGGCGTCAGCGTGACGCGCGGCGGCGGGACGCCTCGTACAGCACCACGCCGGCCGCGACACCCGCGTTGAGCGACTCGGCGCCGCCCGGCATCGGAATCCGCACCCGCACGTCGCACGTCTCGCCGACCAGCCGGGACAGCCCCTTGCCCTCGCTGCCGGCCACCACGACCACCGGGCCGTCCAGCAGTTCCAGGTCCTGGAGTTCCAGTTCCCCGTCGGCGGCCAGCCCGACCACGGTCAGCCCGGCCTTCTGGTACGCCTCAAGGGTGCGGGTGAGGTTGGTGGCACGGGCCACCGGCACCCGGGCGGCGGTGCCCGCGGAGGTCTTCCAGGCGCCCGCGGTCATACCCGCCGCGCGCCGCTCGGGCACCACCACGCCGTGCCCGCCGAACGCGGCGACCGAGCGCACCACGGCGCCGAGGTTGCGCGGGTCGGTGACGCCGTCGAGCGCCACGATCAGCGGGTCCTCGCCGCGGCCGGCGGCGGACGCCACCAGGTCCTCGGGGTGGGCGTACTCGTAGGGCGGGATCTGGAGCACCAGCCCCTGGTGGTTCAGCCCCGCGGTGATCCGGTCGAGCTCCGGCCGCGGCGCCTCCAGCAGCGGCACCCCGCGGTCGGTGGCGAGCGTCACGGCCTCGCGCACCCGTTCGTCGTTCTCGATGTACTGCTGGACGTAGACGGCCGTCGCGGGGATGTCGGCGCGCAGCGCCTCGACCACCGGGTTGCGCCCGACCACCATCTCCGAGGTCGACTTGGCACCGCGGCCCGAGGGCCGGCGGGACTGCGACGAGACGGTCCTGCGGGCCTGCGCGTTGGCGACCCGGTTCTTCTTGTGCCCCTTGCGCACCTCGGCCGGCGGCGTGGGGCCCTTGCCCTCGAGGGCCTTGCGGCGCTGCCCGCCACTGCCGACCGTGGCGCCCTTCTTGTTGGACGTACGGCGGTTCCTGCGCTGGCTGTTCCCGGCCATGGGACACTCTCACTTCTTCGGTCGAACGCTGCAAAGCTCCACGGGTCCCGCGAGCCGGTGAACACCGGAGGCCGACCCCGGAGGCCAACCCCCGGAAGACCGGCCCCTGCGGGCCGGTCGCCGAGGTCAGCCCCTGAGCGTCCAGCGCGAGCCGGTCGGGGTGTCCTCGATCTCCAGACCCGCCTGGACGAGCTGGTCGCGGATGGCGTCGGCGGTGCCGTAGTCCTTGCGGGACCGCGCGGACTGCCGCTGCTCCAGGACCAGCTGCACCAGGGAGTCGACGACGCCGTGCAGGTCGTCGCCGCCCTCGGAGCCGCTCCAGTGCGGGTCGAGAGGGTCGAGACCCAGTACTCCGAGCATCGCACGGACCTCGGCCAGACGCGCGACCGCCGTCTCCTTGTCGTCGGCGGTGAGCGCGCTGTTGCCCTGCCGGACCGTGGTGTGCACCACGGCCAGCGCCTGCGGGACGCCCATGTCGTCGTCCATCGCCTCGGCGAAGGCCGGCGGGACCTCGGCGGCCGGCTCGACCACACCCGCCTTCTCCACCACGCGCTGCGCGAAGCCCTCGATCCGGGCGAACGCCGACTCGGCCTCGCGCAGGGCCTCCTCGCTGTACTCGATCATCGAGCGGTAGTGCGGGGTGCCCAGGTAGTAGCGCAGCACGATCGGCCGCCAGCGCCGCACCATCTCGGAGACCAGCACCGAGTTGCCGAGCGACTTGCTCATCTTCTCGCCGCTCATGGTGACCCACGCGTTGTGCACCCAGTACCGGGCGAACTCGTCGCCGTACGCCTTCGCCTGGGCGATCTCGTTCTCGTGGTGCGGGAAGATCAGGTCGATGCCGCCGCCGTGGATGTCGAAGACGCGGCCCAGGTACTTGTGGGCCATCGCCGAGCACTCCAGGTGCCAGCCGGGCCGGCCGCGGCCCCACGGGGTCTCCCACGACGGCTCGCCGGGCTTGGCGGCCTTCCACATCGCGAAGTCCCGCTGGTCGCGCTTGCCGGTCTCGCCGTCGCCCTCCGGCTGCCGCAGGTTGTCCAGCTCCTGGTTGGACAGCTCCAGGTAGTCGGGGAACGAGCGCACGTCGAAGTAGACGTTCCCGTCGGCCTCGTAGGCGTGGCCGCGCTCGATCAGGCCGCGCATCATCGCGATCATCTCCGGCACGTGGCCGGTGGCCCGCGGCTCGTACGTCGGCGGGAGGCAGCCGAGCGCGTCGTAACCACTGGTGAAGGCGCGCTCGTTCTCGTACCCGATCGCCCACCAGGGGCGGTCCTGCTCGGCCGCCTTCCTGATGATCTTGTCGTCGATGTCCGTCACGTTGCGCACGAAGGTCACTTCGTAGCCGCGGTAGCCGAACCACCGGCGCATGATGTCGAAGTTCAGACCGGACCGGATATGGCCGATGTGCGGGGCCGCCTGCACGGTGGCGCCACACAGGTAGATCGAGACGCGGCCCGGCGTGAGCGGGGCGAAATCACGAACCTGGCGCGCGTTGGTGTCGTACAGGCGAATAGTCACGGGGACAAGGGTAGTGGCTCCACGTGAGCGGCCCGCCCCCTCTGCCCGATCCTGACATCTCCTCGACACACCACGGCCGGCCGGCCCCGCACGGACGGTCCGGGAACCGTCAGGACGCGGTCGTGCGCGCGGTCCGTACCACCAGCGCCGTGGCGATCGCGGCGAGCCCTTCACCGCGGCCGGTGAAGCCCAGCCCGTCCGTGGTGGCGGCGCTGACGAAGACCGGCGCCCCCACGGCGGTGGCCAGTACCCGCTGCGCCTCGTCGCGCCGCTTCCCGATCTTGGGCCGCTGCCCGACCACCTGGACGGCCACGTTCCCGACCACGAACCCCGCGTCCCGGACGATCCGGGCGGCCTCGGCGAGGAGCGTCAGCCCCGACGCCCCCGCCCACTCGGGCCGCCCGGTGCCGAAGTGCGCGCCGAGGTCGCCGAGCCCGGCCGCGGAGAACAGCGCGTTGCACGCGGCGTGCGCGACCACGTCGGCGTCGGAGTGCCCGGCGAGGCCGGTCCCCTCGCCCTCCCACTTCAGGCCCGCGCACCACAGCTCACGGCCCTCCTCGAAGGCGTGGATGTCGGTGCCGATGCCGACCTGCGGCAGCCCCGGCAGCCCGCCGTCGTACGGTCCTGTGCTGTGCTCCTCAGTGGCCATGGGCCCTCCTGCGGGCGAGTACGGCCTCGGCGAGCACGAGGTCCAGCGGACGGGTCACCTTGAACGCCTCTTCGTGTCCGGGCACCACCCGGACCGGCACGCCGAGCTGCTCGACCATGCTCGCGTCGTCCGTGACGTCCTGGGTGACGGTGGCGTGCGCCTTGGCGAGTACGGCCCGGTCGAAGCCCTGCGGGGTCTGCACGGCGCGCAGCAGAGCGCGCTGCGGGGTGCCGGTGACCGCGCCGGTCTCCGGTTCCACGCTCTTGACGGTGTCGGCGAGCGGGAGGCCGGGGACGACGGCCGGCGCGCCGGCGCGCACCGCCTCGACCACGCCCTCGACGGTCTCCACCGGCACCAGCGGGCGGGCCGCGTCGTGGACCAGCACCACGTCGACGTCGTCGGGCAGCGCGGCCAGGCCGAGCCGTACCGAGTCCTGCCGGGACTCGCCGCCGGGGACGACGGTGACGGCGGTCGCCTCGGGCAGTTCGTGGGCGTCGAGCAGCGCCCTGACCTCGGCCGCGCCGTCGGGCGGGGCGACCACGACAATGACCTGGACGGCCCGGGCCGCGGCCATCGCGCGGACCGCGTGGACGAGGATCGGCACCCCGCCAAGGGTGCGCAGCGCCTTGGGCGCGCCGGGGCCGAGCCGGACGCCACGTCCGGCGGCGGGAATGACAGCGGCGGTACGCAGGTTTGTGTCCTTGTGTCAGATGGGTATCGCACTCAGAGTGCCTGGCGCGGTGTTCCTCCGGACCCCTTCCGTGACCTCCGGAGGACCTTCGCTCGCCCGGCACGAGGGGCATGCCGTGGCATCAGCATGCCGCAGCACCCGGTCATCCTGCTCAACCGGGTGCCGCGGCAGGTCCCCCGGGGGTGGCCGGGGGTGCGTCTGCGTAAGTCGGTACGTCACATGGGGCGGCGTGGGGTCTCACACCGGCAAGGACGCGACACGAGAACGTCCGAAAAGGGACGGTCTTACGACGCGAGGACCTCGTCGAGCAGCGTCTCGGCCTTGTCCTCGTTGGTGTTCTCGGCCAGTGCGAGTTCGCTGACCAGGATCTGTCGCGCCTTGGCGAGCATGCGCTTCTCACCCGCCGACAGGCCGCGCTCGCGCTCGCGCCGCCACAAGTCGCGCACGACCTCCGCGACCTTGATGACGTCGCCGGACGCGAGCTTCTCCAGATTTGCCTTGTAGCGGCGGGACCAGTTGGTGGGCTCCTCGGTGTACGGCGCGCGCAGCACCTCGAAGACCCGGTCCAAACCGTCCTGACCGACCACGTCGCGTACGCCGACGAACTCCGCATTGTCCGCGGGCACGCGTACCGTCAAGTCGCCCTGGGCGACCTTGAGCACCAAGTAGGTCTTGTCCACGCCTTTGATCTGGCGAATTTCGATCGCTTCGATCAGCGCGGCCCCGTGATGGGGATAGACCACGGTGTCGCCAACCTTGAACGTCATGTGACAGGTACCCCTTCCGTGGCTATCCAGGGTAACACGGGAACGGCGTCTTCTGAATGGCGTTTCCGCAGGTCAGGGCATATCTCGGGGCTTGACAACCGCCCCCGGAACGTGCTGGAGGGGGCGCCCGCGACGGGGTATTCGCAGGTCGGAGCCGGTATACGCCGGGCCCGAAACGTACCCGTTACAGCCCCGAACGGCCCCGAACAACGGGCGATACGTCCCGATTTGTCGCTTCCACTGGAGTGCACCATCGCTACGCCGTTCGGGCCGGTGGCCGGTTACCGGCCGTCCGAAGATCGAATTTTGCCCGATCATGGAAAAGGCCCCGTGACCGATCTTGGGGCGCGCCGGTAATCAACGCGCCCTAATGGCGGGGCCGGTGCGCGGCCGAGGGCGTGGCGTCGGTAATGTAAGGCCGCTGGAAGATCTTCCGTACCCTGCCCAAGGAGATGCCGCCGCCGTGGTCCGCAGCATCCGTCGCGGCGCTCTCGCCGCCGTACTCGCGCTCTCGCTCGCGCCTCTCGCCGCCGCCTGTTCGGCCGGCAACGACGCGGCGACGCTGGAGGTTCACCCGGACAGCGACTCGGGGTCGACGGGGAACGTGAAGGTGCAGAACGCCTTCGTGCTCACCGACCCGAGCGGACCGGCGACCCTCACCGCCCGCCTGTTCAACAACGGCTCCTCCGCCCAGAGCCTGCAGTCCGTGCAGATCGGCGGGACCACGATGGCCACGCTCAAGGGCGCGCACGGCGGGTCGACGATCAGCGTGCCGGCGCACGGCAGCGTGCTGATCGGCGGCAAGGGCAACCCCGCGGCGGTCCTGCCCGGGCGGAACGAGGCGCTGCGCGACGGCGACGTCCAGAACGCGGTCTTCTCCTTCAGCTCGTCCGGCGCGGTGAAGATGGAAGTCAACGTGACGCCGGCGAGCAGTTACTTCGCGCCGTACGGGCCGGGTTCGCTGCCCACGACGACCGCGCCGACGACGCCGACGACGGGTTCCACGCCGACCGGCTCGCCCGGGTCGTCCGACAAGACCTCCGGCAAGACCTCGGACAAGACGTCAGGCAAGTCGTCCGGCAAGTCCTCGGACAAGACGTCCGGCACCTCGTCGAGCACGTCGACGGGCACGCCGACCGGCACGGAGACGCCCAAGGCGTAGGCACGCGCAGGTAGACGACGTAAGGGGCTCGACACCAGGTGTCGAGCCCCTTACCGTTCGCGGCGCGCCGGGCCGGCCTACGGCTCGAACTTGTACCCGAGGCCGCGGACCGTCACCAGGTAGCGCGGCGCGCCCGGGTCCGGCTCGATCTTCGCCCGCAGTCGCTTGACGTGGACGTCGAGGGTCTTGGTGTCGCCGACGTAGTCCGCGCCCCAGACCCGGTCGATGAGCTGCATCCGGGTGAGCACGCGCCCGGCGTTGCGCAGCAGCATCTCCAGCAGGTCGAACTCCTTCAGCGGGAGGTCCACCTTGCCGCCGCCGACGGTGACCACGTGCCGGTCCACGTCCATCCGGACCGGACCGGCCTCCAGGGCGGCCGGCGAGATCTCCTCCGGCTCGCCCCGGCGGCGCAGCACCGCACGGATACGGGCGACCAGCTCCCGGGAGGAGAAGGGCTTGGTCACATAGTCGTCGGCACCTATTTCCAGGCCGACCACCTTGTCGATCTCGCTGTCCTTGGCGGTCACCATGATCACCGGGACATTGGACTTGAGCCGAAGCTGGCGGCAGACCTCGGTGCCGGGCAGGCCCGGCAGCATCAGGTCGAGCAGTACCAGGTCGGCGCCGTTGCGCTCGAACTCGTCCAGCGCGTCGGGCCCGGTCGCGGAGATCGCGACCTCGAAGCCCTCCTTGCGGAGCATGTACGACAGCGCGTCGCTGAAGGACTCTTCGTCCTCTACGACGAGTACGCGGGTCACGGGAGGACCTCCGGGGCGGGGATGTGTTCGGGGAGGGTCTGGAAGAGCTTGTCGTCCGTCGGCTCGTCGACGGCGTCGTCGTACTGCTCGTCCGGGTCGGAACGGGCGGACGGGTGGGACCGTTCCGGCTGGTGGGGCAGGTCGGAGCGGTCGGATCGGTCCGATCCGGAGCCCGGTTCCGGGGGACGGCCGCGGGCTGCCTCGGGCAGGCGCAGCGTGAAGGTGGAGCCCTGTCCCTCGGCGCTCCACACCGTGACCTCCCCGCCGTGCGAGGCAGCCACGTGTTTGACGATGGACAGTCCGAGACCGGTGCCGCCGGTGGCCCGCGAGCGCGCCGGGTCGACCCGGTAGAAGCGCTCGAAGACCCGTTCGCGGTCCCGCTCGGAGATGCCGATGCCCTGGTCGGTCACGGAGATCTCGATCAGATCCCCGCCGGCCGCGCTGATCCGGCGGCCGGCGATGCCGACCCGGGTGCGGGCCGGACTGTAGTTGACGGCGTTCTCGACGAGATTGCCGAGGGCGGCGGCGAGCTGGCCCCGGTTGCCCCAGATGAAGAGATCGGGGGTGGTGCCGGTGGCCATGGTGATCTGCTTGGAGTTGGCGGGCTGCCGGCAGCGGTCGACGGCCTCGGCGACGAGGTCGTCCACGGCGACCGGCTCGGCGTCGACGAGGGCGTCGTCGTCCTGGACCCGGGACAGGTCGATGATCTCCTGCACCAGGCTGGTCAGCCGGGTGGCCTCGATCTGCATGCGGCCGGCGAAGCGGTTGACCGCCTCGGGGTCGTCGGACGCGTCCATCACCGCTTCGGAGAGCAGCGAGAGGGCGCCGACCGGGGTCTTCAGCTCGTGGCTGACATTCGCCACGAAGTCGCGGCGCACCGCCTCGATCCGGCGGGCCTCGGTCAGGTCCTCCACCAGCAGCAGCACCAGCCGGGAGCCCAGCGGGGCGACCCGGGCGGAGACCGCCAGCCCCTCGCCCCGCCCGGCACCGCGGCGTGGCAGGTCCAGCTCGACCTGGCGTATCTCACCGTCCCTGCGGGTCTCGCGGGCCATCTGGAGCATCTGGTCGACGGCCAGCCGGCCGCCGCGGACCAGCCCGAGGGCGTACGCCGCCGAGCTGGCCTTGACCACGGTGTCGCCTTCGTCGAGGACGACGGCGGAGGAACGGAGCACGGACAGGACGGTGTCCACGCCCGGCGGTAGTACAGCGGTCATGTTGTCGGTCCGTTGCGCTTTGCGGGTGGGCCGGGCCTGTTCCCGCTCGCTCCACCGGAACGCGAGTACGGCGCTGGCGCCGGTCAGGAGACCGGCTATCGCGCTGGCGGCGGCTACTGCCGCGTTCACGTCCACACCTACAGGTTAGGTGGCCTGCTCAATTGCTTTACAACCCCGGGAGCGAGCTCTCGGATGTACGTTGCCAAGAGTTCACCTTGAGGAAGGTCCTGATTCATCTGCGAGGCGCGATCGGTACGCGTACACCCATCAGCGTGTGAGCGTGGAGGAGAAGCCTCTCTTTTGAGCACAGTTTCTGAGCACACGTTTCGGCCACGGCATGTGTGCCCTCGGCCTGTACGGAAGGAAAGCGATGCGGGACGCATACCACGAGGAGCTTGACTCGATCGGTGACGGGCTGGTCGAGATGGCCCGGCTGGTCGGGTCCGCGATCGGCCGTGCCACCACCGCGATGCTGGACGCGGACCTCAAGGTCGCGGAGAGCGTGATCGCCGCGGACGAGAAGGTCGACGACCTCCAGCGCGAGCTGGAGAACCGCGCGATCACGCTGCTGGCCCGGCAGCAGCCGGTCGCCACCGATCTGCGGATCGTCGTGACGAGCCTGCGGATGAGCGCCGACCTGGAGCGCTCCGGCGACCTGGCCCGGCACGTGGCCAAGCTCGCCCGGCTGCGCTTCCCGGAGTCGGCCGTGCCGCGCGACCTGCACAGCACCATCCTGGAGATGGGCCAGCTCGCGCAGCGGCTGATGGCGAAGGCCGCCGAGGTGATCATCACCAAGGACGTCGACGACGCGCTCCAGCTCGAAGCGGACGACGACCGCATGGACGAGTTGCACCGCACGCTCTTCCAGCACCTCCTCGACGACCGCTGGAAGCACGGCATCGAGACCGCGGTCGACGTCACACTGGTCGGCCGGTACTACGAGCGCTTCGCCGACCACGCGGTCTCGGTCGCCAAGCGGGTGGTCTACCTGGTGACGGGCGAGCACGCGGACGAGCTGAGCCCGACCCCGACGTCGGTCGAGGGCGCGTAACGGCGGGGGCGCGCGTCTTACGGTGAGGCGCGTCCTACGGCGGGCCGGTCAGCGGCTGCGGGCCGGCGGCGGCGCACGGCAGGGCCGCCGGTTCCGGGTATCCGGGTCCGCGTCACCGGTCGACGGTCGCGGCCCGGGGCCGGCGGCGTGGGGCGCGCCCCGGCCAGGCGGAGGGGGGCGCGCGCGACGGCCAGGCGGAGGGGGGCGCGCGCGGCGGCGGCGCCTGCCCGGGATGCGCTCGTGCGCCCTTGAACACCGGAACACGCCGGGGTTCACTGGTGGTCAGGCAAGCCTGAGGAGGGTGTCACCGATGCCGCAGTCCCCCACCCCACCGCCCGTCCGCGACCGCGACCGCCCCGCGCCAGAGAACGCGTCCCCCCTGCGCACCCCGCTCCCCCTGGTCGCCGCCTGCGGCTGCGGCTCGGGCTGCGGCTGCGGCTGCCAGTCCGGCAGCCCCTGCCAGTGCAGCGGCTGCTCCCACTAGGTCCTCCCACCAGCACGCGTATCCAGGCTCCGCCCGGTCGACCGGGCGGAGCCCGCGCATGCCGGGGCCGGCAGCCCAGCGGGCCGGTGCAGCCGCGCCGGCGTACGTCCGCGCGGGAGCCAACCAGCCGTCACGTCGGCGGTGAGCTGTCGCCCGCGAGGGCATGAGGTGGATCTGGGGCCAGCACACGACCAGCGAGGCGGAGCGCGCCGAGATCGCCGCCTCGCCACTGCGGGCCGCCACCGAGCAACCGGCCGACCTGCCCCCGGCCCTGGTGCTCACCGGCAAGGCGGACGTGCTGCGCACCGCGGGCGTACCGGTCACCACTGTCCGCTACCAGCGGCATCATCCCCGACTCCGTAATGGTCGACGCCCTCCGCGAAACCCACGCCGCCCAGGCCGCGATCACCCTCGCCGCCACCACCCTCCACGACGCGCTCCACGCCTGACCCCACCCCGCCACCCAGCTCCGACAGGGGAACTCACAACGGCGGTGGCGGCGCGCAACGCTTCCGCTGCCGCCGTCGCCTGAACTCCCCGGCGGGGATCGGAAGTGCCACGAGCAGGGGAATGCAGGCGACTTGCCGCCACGACTCGCCAAAGACCCACCGATCCACGGCGACACAGAAAACAGCCCAGGCGCACAACGCAATGACCAGCAGACGCCAACGCCTTCGCTCGCCCATCCCATCCCCCACCGCCCGACCCGCGCGAGACCCCTCCCCGAACGCACGCCGGCGCAGGCACCTGCCTACTGGCTCCCCTGCCTACGCCACAACCAAGCCTCAGGAAAGGGAGGTTCCCCGCGTCCGTCGCCGGCACCGCCACGCCTGACGGCCCACAGACGGCCCCGAACGCACGCATGCCCCCTTCCCGCGGACGAACCCGCAGGTCGGGGGCATGGTCGGGCTGGACGGGCTACTTCTTGCCCTGGTTCTTGACCGCTTCGATCGCGGCGGCCGCGGCGTCGGGGTCGAGGTAGGTGCCGCCGGGGGTGACCGGGCGGAAGTCGGTGTCGAGGTCGTAGGCGAGGGGGATGCCGGTGGGGATGTTCAGGCCGGCGATGTCGGCGTCGGAGATGCCGTCGAGGTGCTTGACGAGGGCCCGCAGCGAGTTGCCGTGGGCGACCACGAGCACGGTGCGGCCGGTGAGCAGGTCGGGCACGATGCCGTCGTACCAGTACGGGAGCATCCGCTCGACGACGTCCTTGAGGCACTCGGTGCGGGGACGCAGCTCCGGCGGGATCGTGGCGTAGCGCGGGTCGTCGGACTGGGAGTACTCGGCGCCGTCGGCGAGCACCGGCGGCGGGGTGTCGTAGGAACGGCGCCAGAGCATGAACTGCTCCTCGCCGAACTCCGCGAGGGTCTGCGCCTTGTCCTTGCCCTGGAGGGCACCGTAGTGCCGCTCGTTCAGCCGCCAGGAGCGCCGCACCGGGACCCACAGCCGGTCGGCCGCCTCCAGGGCGAGCTGGGAGGTGCGGATCGCGCGCTTGAGTACGGAGGTGTGCAGCACGTCGGGGAGCAGGCCGGCGTCCTTGAGCAGCTCGCCGCCCCGGACCGCCTCCTTCTCACCCTTGTCGTTGAGGTTGACGTCCACCCAGCCGGTGAAGAGGTTCTTCGCGTTCCACTCACTCTCGCCGTGGCGGAGCAGGATCAGCTTGTACGCAGCAGCAGCCATGCCTCTGAGCGTAATGGAAATCGAGTGGCGCCCCGCGACCGGCCTATGTAATCTGCGCATCGTGAGAGCGACTATTACATCGACGGTGCGGGAGACCATGTCGGGGCTGCCCCGGCAGTTCTGGTGGTTGTGGACAAGCACCCTGGTCAACCGGCTGGGCGGCTTCGTCGCGACCTTCCTCGCGCTGTACCTGACGGCGCAGCGCGGCTACTCCCCTTCGTACGCCGGGCTGGTGGCCGCGCTCTACGGCCTGGGCGGGGCCGGCGGCGCCGTGCTCGGCGGGGTGCTGGCCGACCGGATCGGGCGCCGGATCACCCTGCTCACCGCGCAGGTCGGCGCCGCCGCGGCCACCGCCGTGCTCGGCCTGGTCACCGCACCGCTCGCCGTCGCCGCGGTCGCCGCGCTCCTCGGCCTCGTCGGCAACGCCTCCCGCCCCGCGCTCTCCGCGATGATCTCCGACCTGGTGCCGCCGGAGGACCGGGTGCGCGCGTTCTCCCTCAACTACTGGGCGATCAACATAGGGTTCGGCGTCTCGGCGGCCGTCGCGGGCTTCGTCGCCGCCGAGGGCTACCTCTGGCTGTTCCTCGGCGACGCGGTCACCACGCTGCTGTGTGCGCTGGTGGTCTTCGCCAAGGTCCGGGAGACGCTGCCGAACGACGTGCCGAGCGCCGCGCCGAATGCCGCGCCGAGCACCGCGCCACGTGCCGCGCCGCACGCCACGTCGGGTGCCGCGCCCGGCCGCAGGGCCGCACGCACCGCCGCGGCCGGGAAGCGCGATCCGCGCACCACCACCGGCCCCGCGCGCCCGATCACCCTCGCCGACGTCGCCCGCGACCGCCGCTTCATGGCCGTGGTCGGCCTGACCTTCCTGGTCGGCGCGGTGATGCAGCAGGGCTCCTCCACCCTCGCGGTCGACATGGGCGCCGACGGCTACTCCGCGCGGCAGTACGGCCTGGTGATCGCGCTGAACGGCCTGGTGATCGTGCTGCTCCAGATCCCGCTCACCCGGGCACTGCGTTCGCGCAGCGCGGCCGGCCTGCTGGCCACGGGGTCCCTGCTGATGGCCTGGGGGTTCGGGGCCACCGCCTTCGCCGGGTCCGTGGCGGTCTACGCGCTGACCGTCGTGATCTGGACGGTCGGCGAGATCGTGCACGCCCCCGCGTCCATGTCGGTGGTCGCCGACCTCGCCCCCGCCTCCGCGCGCGGCCGCTACCAGGGCATGTTCTCGCTGTCCTGGTCCGCCGCCGCCTTCGCCGGGCCGCTCGCGGGCGGCGTCACCCTGGACCACCTCGGGCGGGGCGCCGTCTGGTGGGGATGCGCGGCCGTCGGCACCGTGGCGGGCGCGGGCTACTACGGCCTGCTCCGTACGCGTACGTCGCCGCTTCTCGCGGAGGTGCCCGCTCCGGCGGCGCCGCTCGCCGCACAGACGCCAACACCCGTCGCGCCGACCGGGAACGACCTCGACCCGGTCTGACCGCACCCGCCTCCGCACCGCCCTCGCACCGCCTCCACCCGCCCCGCCACGCACCCCCATCACGCACCCCCGTCACCGCAGCAGTTCGCGCTGCGCCCGGTACAGATCCGCGGGGACGTCCGCGGCCGGACCGGGGGCACCGTAGGACTGGAGCCTGGTGTCGAGCGGGCCGGCGAAGTCGGGGGTGTCGGTCTGGGCGAACTCGGTGACCTCGGAGACCGCGACCGTCGCGCTGCGCGGGGCGACCTCGTCGATGCGGACGCAGCCCGCCCGGCCGTTGGTGACGGTGATGTTCCAGTGGGTGAACCGGGCGCCGTAGAGCGGCCCCGCGGTCAGGTCGCCACCGTGCCGGCCGTCGTTCTCGCAGCTGATGTCGGTACGCACGCAGGCGAACGGCAGCCCGCGGTGGGTGTCGAAGGTCCCCATCTCCATCCGCCCGCCCGCCCAGACGTTGTAGGACGACAGCCCCTCCACGTTGATGCCGTGCAGTTGGGCGTCGGGCGGGGCCGGGGTGGTGCGGCGCTCGACGGCGAAGTCGGTGACGAGGTTGTCGTGCGAGCCCTCGCGGCAGGCGTACGCGTGGTGGCAGCCGCGGCCGGCCACGCGGGTGCGCCGGAAGGTGGTGGCCTTCGCCGCGACCATCAGAAAGCCGTTGTCGACGTCGACCGCGTGCACATCGTCCACCCAGCAGTCCCAAGTGCATTGCGCGGCAAGGCCGTTCCAGCCCCGGTCCCGCAGGTGCGGGCCCTGCTCGCCGGCCGCCGTCGCGATCGTCAGGCCCTCCACCCCGGAGCCGGTCAGCGGCCGCACGCAGGTGGTGAACGTCGGTTGCCACTCCGAGCGGGTGTCCAGCGGCAGCGGCCGGTCGAGGCCGATCTCGTCCCCGTCGACGGACACGATCCGCACCGGCCACTCGTACGGCAGGTACGACAGCAGCTTCGTCTTGTCCGACCAGTCGTACGCCGCCGCGCCCGGCACGTCGCCGGCCATGTGCCGCAGCAGGCCATGGGACGGGGTGTCGGCGTACTGGAGCAGGACCCGGTCGCCGGCCCGCAGCGACGAGGGGTCGTCCACCCGCACGCTCCAACTGCCCTGCCGGGACTGCGTGGTGACCCGGGCCAGCGGCTCGAAGTCCGTTCGGCGGTTGCCGGTCCAGCCCTCGAACGGCCAGTCCCGCTCGCGGATCGCGCCGGTCAACTCGCGGTAGCGGGCCGCCGGACACATCCAGACCAGGCCGCCCGCCCACGACCAGCTGGACTTGTCGCCGCCGTACCTGCTGCCGTAGCCACCGACGATCTCCTCCAGCGGGCGGGTCGCGTACAGCGTGGTCCGCCCGCTGCCCGCGCCCCGCAGCGTGGTGCCGCTCCAGCCGACCTGCACCACGTCGTCGATCCGGTACGTGCCGGGGCCCAGCAGCACCTCCCCGCCGCCGGACTCCCCCACCTCACGCAGCGCCCGGTTGATCGCGGGCGCCGCGTCCGCCGTGCCGCCCGCCCGCGCACCGAACTCCTCGACGCGCGCCCGGAGTTGGCGCCGGGGGAAGTCGGTGGCACCGTCCGCGCAGCCGGCCTGCGCCACGTAGGGGATCTGCGGGTGCGCGTAGGGATTCGCCGCGAACTCCGCCCACATCCCGCCGCCCGGGTGCTCCGCCATGACCCCGCCCTTCCACCGAGTTCATGAATCTGAATACGATTCACTCATGCGTCCGCCGGTACGATACGCGGGATGGCTTCCGACGGGAACGGGGAAGACCCGCCTGCCGCGGATTCCTCCAGCAGACGTAGGCGTCTGCGGAGAGGGCGGGCGCCGGGGTGGGCGGCGGCCCGCTACTCCTCGGAGGACGGCCTGGTCAGGTGGGTGAACGCGTCCAGGTTTCGGGTGGACTCGCCGCGGGCCACCCGCCAGGCGTACTCCTTGCGGATCGCGGACGCGAAGCCGAGTTCGAGCAGCACGTTGAAGGAGCCGTCCGCGTTCTCCAGGACCGCGCCCAGGAGCCGGTCGACCTCCGCCGGGGTGACGGCGGCCAGCGGGAGCCGGCCGGCGAGGTAGACGTCGCCGAGCCGGTCGATGGCGTAACCGACGCCGTACGTACGGAGGTTGCGTTCGAGCAGCCAGCGGTGGAAGGCGTCGTGGTTCTCGTCGGGGTGGCGGATCACGAAGGCGTTGAGGGAGAGGGTGTGCTCGCCGACGATGAGCTGGGTGGTGGTGGACAGCTTGCGGGTGCCCGGGAGTTGGGTGACGTACGTGCCCACGCGGGGTGACTCCCACGGGAGTTCGGCCTCGCGCAGCGCCTGCTCCACCGCCGCCCGGGCGCGGGCGGCGGCCGGCGACGGCGCACGGCCGGCGTCCGCGGGCTCCGGCGGCTCGGCAGACCCCTCCGGCGCGGAGGACGCGGAGGACGCGGACGGCGCGGACGGCCCGCCCGGCGCGGAGGGCTCCGTGGACTTCGGGGGCTCCGTGGACTCGGGGTGCTCCGGGGAAGCGTCAGCCATGGGCCGATCGTAGGTGACGCCGGTGCTCCTGCTGCGCCGCCGCGTACACCTCGGCCGTGTCCGCCGCCGCGGCGCCCCAGCCGAAGCCGCGGGCGTGCCGGGCCGCGGCCGCGCCGAGGTCGTCCGCGAGGTGCGGGTGGTCGACGAAGCGCCGCAGCGCCTCGGCGTAGTCGCGCGGGTCGTGCCCGGGGACGAGGAAGCCGGTGCGGCCGTCGGCGACCGCGACCGGCAGCCCGCCGACCGCGGCGGCGACCACCGGGGTGCCGCACGCCTGCGCCTCGATCGCGACCAGCCCGAAGGACTCGCTGTAGGACGGCATGACCAGGACCGTCGCCGCGCGGTACCAGTCCGCGAGCCGCGCCTGGTCCACCGGCGGCTGGAACCGGATGACGTCGCACACGCCGAGCCGCGCGGCCAGCTTGTGCAGCGCCTCGGGCTTGGCCAGCCCGCTGCCGCTGGGGCCGCCGACGATCGGCACGACCAGCCGCTCGCGCAGCGCCGGGTCGCGCTCCAGCAGCACCGCCACGGCGCGGACCAGCACGTCGGGCGCCTTCAGCGGCTGTATCCGCCCGGCGAAGAGCGGGATCACCGCGTCCTGCGGCAGCCCGAGCCGAGCCCGGGCGGCGGACCGCCCGCCGGCGTCGGGCCGGAAGCGGTCGAGGTTCACACCGGGGTGGACGACGGCGACCTTGCCGGGCGCCGCGCCGTAGTGCCGCGCCAGCTCGGCGGCCTCCTCGTCGGTGTTCGCGATCAGCCGGTCAGCGGCCGCCACCACCTGCGTCTCGCCGATCACCCGGGCGGTCGGCTCGGGGCAGTCGTCGGCGGCGAGCGCGGCGTTCTTCACCTTGGCCATGGTGTGCATGGCGTGCACCAGGGGTACGCCCCAGCGCTCGGCGGCCAGCCAGCCGACATGGCCGGAGAGCCAGTAGTGGGAGTGCACCAGGTCGTAGTGCCCCGGGCGGTGACCGGCCCACGCCTGCATCACGCCGTGCGTGAACGCGCAGAGCTGGGCCGGCAGGTCCTCCTTGGCGAGCCCTTCGTACGGGCCGGCGTCCACGTGCCGCACCAGCACGCCGGGGGCCAGCTCGACCGCGGGGGGCGCGCCGCCGGTGGTGGCCCGGGTGAAGATCTCCACCTCGATGTCCCGCTCGGCCAGCCGTCTGGCCAGCTCCACGATGTACACGTTCATGCCGCCGGCGTCGCCGGTGCCCGGCTGGTGCAGAGGAGAGGTGTGCACGCTCAGCATCGCCACCCGCCGTACCCGGCGCCCGACCGTCCACCTCTTGTGCGGGGTTCCGCGGCGCGCGCCGAGCCGGGACGTGTACGTGGTCACCATGCGATCCTTCCGGCAGCCGTACCCCCGTCGTCAACCTCGCACAACACCGGAATGTGCGATTCCATTTCCGATCTTCCGCACCGATGTCAGGTCGTTACCACGGCGCCCGGGGCCACGATCGGCATGACCCGCGTGACCGGCCATGACCGTACCCGTGCCGGTACGACGACGGCGTGACCGTGCGCTCCCTCGTGCGAAGCCCCGTGCCCGGCGGCCGGCGCCCGGTGTATCGCGCGGCCGGACCCTTCGCGGGGCGCATGCCCCCGGTCCGCCCGTTCACGCTCGTCCGGTCCGCCCGTTCACGCTCGTCTACCCTCGTGCCCATGAGCAGCGGGCGCGCGGTGGGCGCGGTGGGCACGGTGACCAGGGGCACCACCAACCCCAACCGCCTGCGCCGGATGGACCGCTGGATCGCCGCCACCCTCGCCCGGGAGCTGCGCGGCGCCGCCGACCCGCTCGCCGTCGACCTCGGATACGGCGCCGCGCCCTGGACGGCCGTCGAGCTGCTGACGCGGCTGCGCCGGGTACGGCCGCAGGCCGAGGTGGCCGGCGTCGAGATCGAGCCCGCCCGGGTCGCCGCGGCACTCCCCTATACCCGCGACGGCCTGACCTTCCTGCACGGCGGCTTCGAACTCCCGCTGCCCGGCGGCCGCCGCCCCCTGCTGATCCGCGCGGCGAACGTGCTGCGCCAGTACGACGAGGCCGAGGTAGCCGGCGTCTGGGCCGCGCTACGGGCCCGGCTGGCACCCGGCGGCCTGCTGGTCGAGGGCACCTGCGACGAGATCGGGCGCCGGCACGTCTGGGTCGCGCTCGGCCCGGAGGGTCCGCGCAGCATCACCTTCGCGACCCGGCTCGGCTCGCTCCACCGCCCGTCCGACCTCGCGGAGCGCCTCCCCAAGGCGCTCATCCACCACAACGTGCCGGGCGAACCCGTCCACACCTTCCTCACGGCGTTCGACCGCGCCTGGGCGTCCGCGGCGCCCCTCTCCTCGCTCGGCGCGCGGCAGCGCTGGATCAGGGCGGTACGCGACCTGCGCGACCAGGGCTGGCCGGTGCTCGACGGCCCCACCCGCTGGCGCCAGGGCGAGATCACGCTGGCGTGGGAGTCCGTCGCGCCGTGAGAGGCCGCGCCTCGCGGGGTCCGGGGCACCCCGAGAAGGACCCCGGACCCGGAAGAGGGTCGCGTACGCCACACGGTTGCACCCGTCACGCGTGACCTTGGTCATGGGCGGATACCCCCATTGGCTCCCAAACCGCCCGCCCGTACCGGCATATGGCACGGGGGATTCACTTTCGGCACTCCCGTCCCGTCCGCTTGAACCACTAGGGTCGCCAGACCGAGACCTCAGGGGGAGGGAAGGAGCCGAGTGATGTCCGCTGCCAGGCGCGGCACCGAACGGCCCTCGGACACCCACCGCGGTGCCCAGGGCCGTGCAGGCGTGCCCGCGGACGCCTCGACGCGGCACGACGCTCCCCAGGAGCCCCCGGCGCCGGAACCGGCACCGGCCTCCTCGTCCGATCCGGCGCCCGCAGGCGCGACCGCCACCGGCTCCATCGCCACCGGCGCCGCCGGCTCCACCGCCACCGGTCAGACGCTGGCGCTGCCCCGGCAGCGCCAGGACACCGTCCCGGACCCGCTCGTACTGACCCTGCTGGTGATCGGCGACGACCCGGCCGGCGCGTTCACCGCGCCCTACTTCCACGAGTCGGGCGGCCCCCGTATCCGCGTGCTGCGGGCGCGCAACCTGACCGCGGCGGGGCGGCTGCTCACCGACGACGTGCACTGCATCCTGCTCGATCTGCCGGACGTGCTCGGCGGCCTCCAGCAGGTGCTGCGGCTGGCGCCGGGCACCGCGGTCCTCGTCCTCACCGACGGCACGGACGACGGGGAGACCGCCGCCGAGGCGGTCCGGGTCGGCGCGCAGGACCACCTCGTACGGGACAGCGTGGACGGTGGGACCGTCACCCGCGCCGTGCGCTACGCGGTGGAGCGCAAACGCGCCGACCTCGCGCAGCGCCAGCTCACCCAGACCCGGCTGCTCGCCCAGGAGAACCGGCGGTTGGAGCGCGGGCTGCTGCCCACCCCGCTGCTGGAGGGCGCGACCGGGCTGCGGTTCGCCTCGCGCTACCGGCCGGGCCGCAGCCGGGCCCTGCTCGGCGGCGACTTCTACGACACGGTGCGCACCCCCGACGGGACCGTGCACGCGATGATCGGCGACGTGTGCGGGCACGGCCCGGACGCTGCCGCGCTCGGCGTGGAACTGCGGATCGCCTGGCGGGCGCTGACCTTCGCCGGGCTGGGCGGCGAGGAACTGCTGCGCACCATGCAGGACGTGCTGGTGCACGAGCGGGCCGACGAGGAGATCTTCGCCACGTTGTGCGCGGTCGACATCGCGCCGGACGGCCGCTCGGCCGAGCTGCACCTGGCCGGGCACCCGGCCCCGATGCTCGCCGCCCCCGACCGGCCGCCGGCGTTGCTGCCGTTCGAGGCGGGCGGGCCGGCGCTCGGGCTGCTGCCGGACGCCTCCTGGGACCGGATCGGGGTCCGGCTGGACGGCGAGTGGTCGCTGATGCTCTACACCGACGGCCTGATCGAGGGCCGGATCGGCAAGGGCACGCAGCGGCTGGGCCAGGAGGGCATGATCGGGCTCGCCGGGCAGCTGATGGCCGCGGGCCTCGGCGGTGAGGAACTGCTGGACGCGACCATGGCGAAGGTGCGCGAACTCAACGGTGGTGAGCTGACGGACGACGTGGCCGTGGTGCTGCTGGAGCGGCAGGCGTAGGACCCGGTACGGACTCTCAGCGGCGGCCGTTGTACGGGCCGTACGGGCCGTCGCTGCTGCTGCCCCCGCTGCGGCTGCCGCCACGGCGACCGAAGCGACCACCGCCGCCACCGGCGCTACGCCCACGGCCGCTGACGGCGCGGACCGCCGGGCGGACGTCGACCATGTACACGATCACGGCGATCAGGCCGATGACCGGCAGGAACGACATGATGCTGAACAGCTTCATCACCGCGGCCGCGATGCCGAGGATGATCAGCCAGAACGCCTTGGTGTTCTTGTCCGCTGCCCGATAGGCGTCCTCACGACGGATCGCCGCGTCGACGAACGCGAAGAGCGCGAAGAGGAAAAGCGCCAACGAGATCAGGCCGACCACCGAAAAGAACGCTGTGATCAGCAAGTCGTCCACCGCCTCTCAGTCACTGTCTGGTCATGGCCACCGTACCGGTCCTACCCACCTAACGGACCGGGCGCGCATCCGGTGCCCGGTCCATCGGTCGGTCTTCACCTCGTGCTGCCCCGGTCGGTCCCGGTCGGCCGCGCCGAGGCGGGCGGGTCACTCCGCCGGCTTGCGCGGGGTGGTACGGCGCTGGGCGGCCGGCTTCTTCGGGGCGGCGGGCTTGGGGGACTCCGTCGCGGCCTTGCCCGACTGCGGCTTCGGCTTGGCGGCGGACGCCGAGGCCGATCCGGATGCCGAGCCGGACTTCGACGTGTGCCCCACGGCGGGAAAGTCCACGACCTCGTCGGCCGGCTCGCCACGCCACTTCGCCACGGCGTCCTTGCCGCGCACGGCCAGCTCGTCGTACGTCTCGCGGGTGCGCACCGCGTACTCCGCGGCGCGGCCGACGCCCTGGAGCGCGAAGCCCTGCACGGACTCGCCGATCTTGCGGAGGTCCGGCCGCAGTTCCTTCAGGTCCAGGTCGGAGAAGGTCTCGTTGAGCTTGCTCTGGGCGTCCTTGGCTCCCTCGGTGACGCGCTGCTGCACGTCCTTCGGGTCCGTCGCCCGCAGCTTCTCGAACCGCTCGGGCGCCTGCTCGCGCAGCTTCTCCAGCAGGCCCGGGACCTCCCGCAGCTTCTCCGCGGCCAGGTCCGCGGTGCCCGCGACCGCGTAGAGCGGGGTCGGGTTGCGCAGGCCCTTCACGATGTCATCGGTGATCGTCATTGCTCTCGTCCCTCTTCTTCCTTGCTTCGTCGCTTGCACGTCGCTTGCTCATCGCTTGCTTTGTCACTCGTTCGGCGGTTGCCCGCCGGTCCTGCCGGGTGCTGCCCGGCCCGCCACCACCGAAGCGGCTGCCCCGTCCCGACCCGCTTCCCATGCGGCGCCCGTGCCGTCCGCCCCCTCAGGGGCCGCGGCGTTCTCCTTGCGGAAGGACTCGTAGATCTGGATCAGCACCTGCTTCTGCCGTTCGTTGATCGACGGGTCGGCCAGGATCGCCGCCGGCACCTCCAGCTCGTCCCGCTCCCGCGCGTCGAGCATTCCCGCCTGCACGTAGAGGGTCTCCGCCGATATCCGCAGCGCCTTCGCCAGCTGCTGCAGGATCTCCGCGCTCGGCTTCCGCAGCCCGCGCTCGATCTGACTCAGATAGGGGTTCGACACCCCCGCGGCATCAGCGAGCTGCCGCAGGCTCAACTGCGCGCTGCGCCGCTGCTCCCGCAGGAACTCCCCCAGCTCGCCCACCTTCAACGCACCCATGTCCCCAGCGTGCCCCACCCTGCTAACTTTTGCAAGCAACCCGCTTGCAACTGTTTCCCTCCAGCCGCGGGGGGTGGTGACAGGGGTCGGTGGGGGTGGCACCGTAGGGCGGATGGGTGCGGATGAGGTGGTCACGGCGGAGGACGGGACGCGGTTGTGGGCGACCCGGGGCGGCGAGGGGGCCCCGGTGGTGTGCTGCCACGGTGGGCCCGGGTTGTGGGACTTCCTGGGGGACCTGGCCGGGCTGCTGGCGGACCGGGCCACCGTGTACCGCTGGGACCAGCGCGGATGCGGGCGGTCGCAGCGGCGCGGGCCGTACTCGGTCGCCCGGTCGGTGGCCGACCTGGATGCCGTACGGCGCCATTTCGGGCTGGAGCGGATGGCGCTCCTGGGGCATTCGTACGGGGCCCAACTGGCCCTTCAATACGCGCTGGACCACCCCGAGCGGGTCAGCGCGCTGGTCTACGTCTCCGGCAGCGGGATCGACGCGCGCGACACCTGGCGGTCGGCCTACCACCGGAACCTGCGCGCCAACCTCGGTGCGGACGTGGACCGTTGGGAGGCGCTCGGCGACCGCGAGCAGCGCACCGAGGCGGAGATCCGGGAGTGGTGCGTGCTGCAGTGGTCGGCCGACTACGCCGACCGGGAGAAGGCGCGGGAACAGGCCGAGGAATCGGCCACACCCTGGTTCGGCGTCAACTTCGCCTGCAACACGACCGTCAACGCCGACGTGAACCGCACCTCGGGCACACCCGAACTGCTCGCGGCCTGCCAGGAGTTGGAGGTGCCCGTGCTGATCGTGCACGGCGCCGAGGACATCCGGCCGGACTGGGCGCTCGACTCGTTGGAACGGGCCCTCCCCCGGGTCTCCCGGACGCTGCTCGACGGCGCCGGCCACCTCCCCTGGGTGGAGCGGCCCCACGCGTTCCGCGCCGCGGTCGGCGACTTCCTGGCTCGCGAACTCCCCTTCCACGGAAGGTGAGTTCGCTGGCGGACCGACATGGCTCCGCCCGTGGACGCGCCAGTGGACGCGCCGGTGCTACGGACCTTCGTGGCGCAGGGATCGCGGGGGTGGGGTGGTGAGGGCGGCGAGGCCGGCCAGGCAGGCGAGGGTGGCGCAGAGGGCGATCGCGGGTCTGGGGCCGGAGGCGTGTGCGAGCCAGCCGAGGGCGTTGTTGCCGACCACCAGGGCGAGGCTCTGGACGAGTGCGAGGAGCGACTGGACGCGGGACAGGTGCGTGTCGGGGGCGCCCGCGAGGACCAGGGGGCCCAGGTGGCAGGCGAACACGCCCGAGCCGGTGCCGACGAGGACTGCCGCGGCGACGGCGGCGGCCGGGGCGGACGCCGGAACGGCCGCGAGCGCGGCGGCTCCCACCGCCGCGGACACCAGCCCCAGGCCCGCGCCCGCGCCGATCCGCCGCAGCGGTCCGCGACGGGCGGCCACCAGCGCGGCCAGGAGTACGCCGGCGCCCTGACCGGCGGCGACCAGGCCCGCCGTACCCGGCCCCCAGCCGTCGGACCGCGCCAGCAGCGGCGCGAGCAGGCCGACCACGGGGAGCACTCCGGCGGCGGCAACGGCCGTGAGGAGCAGCGCGGGACGCAGCACGGGATCGGCCGCGGCCAGCCGCACCCCGCCGGCGATCCCCGCGAACAGGCTTTCCGTACAAGGGACTTCCCGACCCGGAACGTCCCGACGCTGGTCTTCCCGGCCCAGGGCTTCCCGACCCGGAACGTCCCCGCCCGGGACTTCCCCGCCCGGGTCCTCCCGACGCGGCGACCGTCGCGCCTCGGCGGCCGGCCGCACCCACGCCATGACGGCGAGGACCGCCGCGAACGTGGCCGCGTCGACCAGCGCGGTGCCGCTCAGGCCCGCCACCGCGACCAGCACCGCCCCCAGCGGAGCCCCGAGCAGGGCGGCGACCTGGCCGCCGGCCTGCCGCACGGCCAGCGCCCGGGGCAGTTGCTCCTTGCCCACCAGGCGGCGCGGCATGGACCCCGTCGCGGGCAGATAGAACGCGTCCACCGTCCCGACGACCGCGGCGAACCCGAGCAGCATCGCCGGCGGCGCGCCCCACGCCCGGCCCGCCACGGCGAGAGCGAGTACGGCCGCGAGCATCACCACGTCCCCGGCGATCATCACCCGGCGCGCCCCGAAGCGGTCCCCGACCGCCCCGCCCACCAGCAGGAACACGGTCCGGGGCAGCGTGATCGCCGTCAGCACCAGCGCGGCCGTCCGGCCGCCGTGCGCACTGGCCGCCCACCCCAGGGCGAAGGCGAGAGCCGCGTCACCTGCCAGCGAGGCCCGGGTCCCCGCGAGCCAGAGCAGGTACGACCGGGGAAGCGCCGTCCGCGCGGGAGGGGGGACGACCGGGTCGGTGGTGTCGAGTGAGGCCATGGCCGCCGACCGTAGGGCCCTCAAGTCGGTCGAGGGCCAGTCCGCGCTTCGCACCACGCACCGCGGGGAGTTCGCCCGCGCGGGTACGGGCACGCACCCGCAACGCGGTCCGGACGGCGCGCACCGCCCGAACCGCGCCCCAACCACGCCCGCTACCTGCCGAGTTCGGCCGGTTCCGCGATCCGCGTCAGCTTCCGCGGGTTCCGCACCACGTAGATCCGGGTGATCCGCCCGTCCGCCACCACGAGGCTCACCGCGGCCGGCTCGCCGTCGAGCTCGATCCGGACCGCGGCCGCGCCGATGAGCCGCACCGTCGCCACACACACCTCACCGGGGTGGTGGGGGCCGTCGGCCCTCGCTCTCCGTCAGCGCTTGCGCGGCTGGTTGAAGCGCAGGAGGTTGCCGGCCGGGTCGCGGAAGGCGCAGTCGCGGACGCCGTACGGCTGGTCGACCGGCTCCTGGAGCACCTCGGCGCCCGCCGCGCGGATGCGCTCGAAGGTCGCGTCCACGTCGTCGGTGGCGAAGATCACGCCGCGCAGCATCCCCTTGGCGAGCAGTTCGGCCATCGCGTCCTTGTCGGCGGGCGAGGCGTTCGGGTTCGCGAGCGGCGGTTCGAGCACGATCTCCACGTCCGGCTGCGACGGCGAGCCGACCGTCACCCAGCGCATCCCCTCGAACCCGACGTCGTTGCGCACCTCGAGACCGAGCACATCGCGGTAGAACGCAAGCGCCTTGTCGTGGTCGTCGACGGCGATGAAGCACTGCGAAAGCCTGATGTCCATGGAAATCACGCTACGGGCGGGCGGCGGAATCCGCGCCTCCGCGCCCGCCCGGACCGTTGCGCACCGGCCGGGTGAGGATCTTGGCAACGCACGCCGGGATGGCCGCGCCCGGGTCATGGCTGCGGGCCCGGTACGCGCTCGGGCTCTCGCCGACCAGTTCGGTGAAGCGCGAGCTGAACGACCCCAGCGACGTACAGCCGACCGCGAAGCAGACGTCCGTCACGCTCAGGTCGCCCCGCCGCAGCAGCGCCTTGGCCCGTTCGATCCTGCGGGTCATCAGGTAGCTGTACGGGGTCTCGCCGAAGGCGGCGCGGAAGCTGCGGGAGAAGTGCCCGGGAGACATCAGCGCGACCCGCGCCAGCGCCGGCACGTCGAGGGGCTGTGCGTAGTCGCGGTCCATCGCGTCTCTGGCCTTGCGGAGCCGGACGAGGTCCTCGATCGTCACCCGGCCAGTCTACGGCCGGCCCGCGGACCCACCGGGTGCGCCGCCCGGGCCGGTGAGGAGGGCCTCGGCGTGCTTGCGGAAGGCGGTCACCAGCCGGCTGCGGTCGCCGGCGCGGGTGGCCAGCACCACGTGGCTCGGTTCGACGCCTTCGAGCGGGATCAAGGCCAGGTCGGGGCGGGGGCCGATCGTGCCGGAGCCGAGCGGCACGATCGCTACGGCCTGCCCGGCGGCGATCAGCTCGATCTTGTCCTCGACGGAGTCCACCACGGGACCGCCGGGCGCGGAGCTGCCGTCGGGGCGGGGGTCGATCCGCCAGAAGGCGTTCCAGGCGGGGTCGGCGACGCGGGGCATGGGTTCGTCGGCGACGTCGTCGAGGGTGACCGACTCCCGCCCGGCGAGGCGGTGGTCGTAGGGCACCAGCAGGACGCGCGGCTCGTCGTAGAGGACCGTCACGTGCAGCCGGCCGGTGGCGAACGGCAGCCGGGTGACCACCGCGTCCACCCGGTGGTCGCGCAGGGCCTCACCCGCTTCGTGCCAGAGCAGGTGGTGGGTGCGCACGTCGGCGTCCGGGTGCTTGCGACGCAGCTCGCGCACGGCCGGGGTGATGATGATGTTCGTGATGTAGCCGATGGTGATACGGCTGGGCTCGGCGGCGGCGCGGGCCCGCGCTGAAGCCTGGGCGGCGGAGCGCAGCAGCGCCCGCGCGAGCGGGAGGAAGACCTCGCCGGCCCCGGTGAGCCGGCTGCCCTGCGGGGTGCGGTCCAGCAGGCGGGCGCCGACCTGCTCCTCCAGGCGGCTGATCTGGCGGCTCAGCGAGGACTGGGTGAGGTGGAGGGCCGCGGCGGCCCGCCCGAAGTGCCGGTGCTCGGCGACGGCGGCGAAGGAGCGCACGAGCCGCAGGTCGAGGTCCTCGCGGGGCACGGGCGGGTCTGTCATGACTTCAGCGTAGCGGCCACACCTGGCCGCTTCACCGCTTGCCTACGGCCTGACCTGCGATGTTGCGAATATCGGGATGCGCATTCCGGAACATTCATTGGACCCGTGGCGCCGCTCGCCCGCAAGGTGGCAGCACGGGCCGGGCGCCACCGTACGGCCGTCCCGGGCACGTCGCGGACGGCCCGGCCCGTGGCAACGCGACCGGCACGAGCGGACAAGCGGAACGAGCGGAACGAGCCGACCATGAACGAGATCTGGATTCTGGGAGCGACCGGCCGGACCGGACGCGCGATCGCCGCGCTGCTGGCGGCGGGTGACGCCCCGCTGGTCCTGGTGGGACGCGATGCCGTGCGGCTGCGCGAGCTGGCCGGGACGATCGGCGGCACCTCGCGGACCGTGGTGATCGGCCCGGCCGCCGGAACCGAAGGGGCAGCCGGGCCCCATGGCACAGCCGATACCCATGGATCGGCTGATGCCAATGGCACAGCCGGCAACCGTGGTTCAGCCCGTACCAATGGCACAGGCGATGCCCGCCGGGGACGTACCAACGGTTCCGCCGCCACCGTCGCCGCGATCACCGCGCAGCTCGCGGCGGCCGCGCCCGCCGTGGTCGTCAACACAATCGGCCCGTTCACGGAGACGGCGCTGCCGATCGCCCGCGCGTGCCCGCCCGGCACCCACTACCTCGATCTCGCCAACGAACTCCTCGCGGTCACCGGGTTGCTCGGGTTGCACGACGAAGCCGCCGCCGACGGCCGCTGCCTGGTGACCGGCGCCGGGTTCGGCGTGCTCGCCACCGAGAGCGTCGTGCTGAAGCTGTGCGCGGGCCGGCCGGCGCCGGCGCGGGTGCGGGTCGACGCGCTGGCGGCGGTCGAGAACGAGCCCGGCGCGATCGGGGCCGCGCTGGCGGCGAGCATCGTCGACGCGATCTCGGTCGGCGGGCGCCGTTACGAGCGGGGGCGACTGGTGTCCGCCCGGCTCGGCGGCGACTTCGAGCGGTTCGCCCTGCCCGACGGTTCGGCGGCCCACAGCGCCGGCGGCCCGTCCGGCGAGCTGGAGGCGGCCCACCGGGCCAGCGGGGCGCCCTTCGTGGTCGCCGCGTCGGGCGCGATGCCGGCCGGGCGGGCGATCCGCGCGGTGCTGCCGGCGGCGGCCGTCCTGCTGGCGCGCCGCCCGCTCGGCAACGCGGTGAAGCGCCGCTTCGCCCGGGTCCAGGTCGGCCCCGGCGAACGGAACCGGGAGTTCTCCTGGGCGCGCGCCCTGGTCCAGGACGCCGACGGCGGCCACCGCGAAGGGTGGCTGCGGGCGGGCGACGGCATGTCGTTCACGGCCGGGGTGGCCTCGGAGGTCGCGAGCCGCCTCGCGCGGGGCGAAGGGAAGCCCGGCGCGTACACGCCCGGCGCGCTCTTCGGCCCCGAACTGGCCGAGGCGGCCGGCGGGACCTTCCTCCTCGACGAGGCGACGGTCTGAGCCGGTCTGAGCCGGTCTGAGCCGGTCCGCGGCGTGCTCGGCCCGCCGGTGGCCGCGGTCAGAAGGGTCAGACGGGTCAGAGGGGGAGGTCGGGAGCCGCCAACTCGGCGAGCAGCGGCGCCAGTCGGGCGGCCGAGGCAGCAGCCGCGGTCCGCGGTGCGGCGCGGGCGAGTTCGCCGCTCGCCGCGCTGACAGCCGCGCGCAGCGCGCGGTGGATCTCGGCGGCGTCGAGGGCGCGGACGAGGGTCGCGGCGAGCGGGTCGGTGACCTCGTCGGGCAGGAGGTGGGCGCCCTTGGCGTGGGCCGTGGGCAGCCCGAGGCGCAGGCAGGCGAGGGTGAGGAGGTGCTCGCGCATCGCGCCGATCCAGTGCTCGGCCTGCCACAGGCGGCCACGCGCCAGGCAGATCCGGACGTGCAGGGCGTGATGCCACAGCAGGCCCGTCAGCAGGTCGGGGTCCGGGTCCCGGTAGGGCCGCAGCGGCTGCGAAGTACCGAACAGCAGGCGCCAGTTGGGTCCGCGCGGGCCGAACTCGGCCTCGGGTGCGAAGGTGACGTCGGCCTCCAGCCAGCCGGGCAGCAGGAACGCCCGGACGGTGCCGGTGCCGACCGGCAGGTCCCAGTGGTGCAGGGCGCCGAGTTCGGCGGTGAGCCACCGCGTCCAGCGCGCCACCGTGTCCGCGACCTCCCCGCGTACGGACAGCACCAGGTCGGTGTCCGACCAGCGGTCGCCGGCGCCGACCGCGTACGAGCCCGTGAACGCGGCCCCCACCACGGCGGCATCGGCCTCCGCGCGCGCGACCAGCCGCTCTCGCAGGCGGTCCCGCTCCTCGACCGTGAACATCGCGCGGCTCCCTCCGGCAGCGGGTGAAGATCCTACGACGGCCCCGGCGCCCGGGCTTGATAACGTGCCGAACCATGCCCTTCGAGGACGAGTTGAAGCCGGTGCGGGTCGTGCCGTACCAGAGCACGTGGCGGGCGGACTTCGTGGAGCTGGCGCGGGTGCTGGGTGGGGCGCTGGGCGCGGAGGCGGTCGCGATCGACCATGTGGGCTCGACGTCCGTGCCGGGCCTGGCGGCGAAGGACTGCGTGGACGTGCAGGTGCGGGTGGGCGACGTGGACGAGGCACGGCTGGAGCCGCTGCTCGCCGCGATCGGCTTCCGGTGCCGGCCCGAGCCGTGGAACCGGACGGAGGTGTCGGGCGGGCGGGAGTGCCGCAAGCTCGTCTTCGCGCCGCCGCCCGGGGCGCGCTCCTGCAACGTGCACCTGCGGCGGGCCGACGGCCCCAACTCCCGCTTCGCGCTGCTCTTCCGCGACTACCTGCGCGCGGACGAGGCCGCCCGCGCGGGCTGGGGCGCGTTCAAGCGGCGGCTGGCCGCGAGCGTGCCCGACATCTTCGACTACGGCCAGATCAAGGCGACGGCCACGGAGGTGCTGATGGCCGGTGCCGAACGGTGGGCGGCTGACACGGGCTGGACGGTCGGCGGGGCACCGGGGAACGCCGCACCCTGATCCGTGCCGGCCGGTGCTCCCCCGCGCGGGCCGGTCCGGACGGCACAACCTCGTGCGACGCGTGCAACCGCGTACGGCCCGTACGGCCCGCGCGACGTCCGATTCCCGCCAGCACCGCCCCGCGCCCGTGACAAGACTGGCCGTATGACCACGCGAAACGCCCAGAACCACGCCGACGGCCGGACCGGCGGCCCCGCCGCCCAGCACACCCGGATCGAGCCCGGCATCCTCTACTTCGGCACCCCCGTGGTGCTGCTCTCCACCGAGAACGAGGACGGCAGCGCGAACCTCGCGCCGATGTCGTCCGCGTTCTGGCTCGGCTGGCGGGCGATGCTCGGGCTCGGCGCGAGGTCGCAGACCACGCTGAACCTGCTCAGGACCGGCGAATGCGTGCTGAACCTGCCGGACGACTCGCTCGCCGCGGCCGTGGACGCGCTCGCCCTGACCACCGGCCGCGACCCCGTGCCCGAGGGCAAGCAGAAGCGCGGATACCGCTTCCACAAGGAGAAGTTCGCCCGCGCCGGGCTCACCCCGGTCGACTCGGAAACCGTACGGCCGCCGCGCGCCGCGCAGTGCCCGGTGGCCATGGAGGCGGTGGTCGAGGCCACCCATCCGCTCGCCGACGACGACCCCCAACAGCGCGGCGGCATCGTGGTGTTCGAGGTGCGGGTGCAGCGAGTGCTCGTGCACGACGCGATCCGGATGCCCGGCACGCGCGACCGGATCGACCCCGACCGCTGGCGGCCGCTGCTGATGAGTTTCCAGGAACTGTACGGACTCGGCGGCCGGTTGCGGGAGTCCGCGCTGGCGAGCATCCCCGAGGACATGTACCGCGGGCCCGACATCGCCCGTTCGCACGCCGCCGGAGTGGCTGCTGGGCACTCTTGACACCCGCGGGCCGCCCGCCGACGCTGGGGCGGGGCGCGCCACCGCCGATCGAGCCGCGCCGCCAACTCCGTTGCACAGCACGCACAGCAGGCACAGCACGCAACGCACAGCAGGCAAGGCACCGCCCCCGCACGTGCAGGCACGGCTGTACGGCCGGACGGCGGGCGACGGCAGCGAAGGAGCGGTCATGCGCGGGCCAGACGCGTTTCCGACGGTGGCGGGTGTCGCCGCGGCGGCCCGGATGCTCACGCTGCGCCACCCGGACCTGTGCCGGATGCGGTTGGCCGGCGAGTCCCGGTCCGGGCGGCCCCTGTGGCTGCTGTCCGTCGGGCACCCGCGGGACAGCGGCCGGCACATCCTCGTGGTGGCCGGCGCGAACTGCGACGAGCAGGCGGGCGGCGGCACCGTGCTGTGGCTGGCCGAGCAGGCCGTCCACGACCGGCGACGGCTCAAGGAAGCCGGCCTGACCTGGGACTTCCTGCTCTGCCTCGACCCCGACGGCGCGCTCCTCAACGAGACGGGCCCGGCCGGTCCCCGCCCGCCCGCGGTGCACTTCCGGCACGCCTACCGCCCCGCCTCCTCCGAACGCCCTTACGCCGCCGCCTCGTTGCCCGCAGCCGCCGGCCGCCTCCCCGAGACGCTGGCGCTGTCCGCCCTCGTCGACGAGCTGCGGCCGGTGCTGCGCTGCTCGCTGCACGGCACCGACGTGGGGGGCGCCTGGGTCCGGCTCTCCGCCGAAGTGGCGGGGCTGGCCGAGCCGTTCGGGAAGATCGCCGCCGAACTCGACATCCCCGTGCAGACCGGCACGTACGAAGCGCTGTCCTCGCACGGCGCCGGGCCCGGTGTCTTCGTCCGGCCGGCGGGGCCGGGGCGGCAGTACGGACCGGAACTGCGGGTCGAGGTGCCGATGTGGGCGACCCGGCGGGTGGCCTACGCCGAGCCGCACCCGGACCCGGCGTACGCGCTGGCCGTGCTGGCGGCGCGGCTGCGGAACGAGGGGACCACCGGGGAGGAGGCGTTCGAGCAGGCGCTGGAACTGCTCGGGGACGCCGCGGACGGGCCGGTGCTGCGGGCCGCACGGCAGGCGGTCAACGGGTGGGCGGCGCTCGCGGAGGACTTCGACGCGATCGGGCGGGAGTCGCCGGTGCCGCTGACCATGGCGCACGTCGCCGCGTTCGACATCGCCGCGCGGCGGGCGCCGCTGCGGGCGGCGGGGACGCTGCTGCGGCTGCTCGACGAGGCGCGGCTGGACGAGGACCCGGACAGCCCGCCCGCCCGGCTGCGGGCCCGGCTGGAGCGGCGCCTCGACGCGGGTGCGGGGGACCTGATCGCGGCGATGGACGCGGTGTGGGTGCCGATCTCCGAGCAGATGGAATTGCAGGCGCGGACGGTGCTGGCCGCCGCCGCGGGGCTCGGGTGAGGCGGGTGAGGCGGCACGAGACGCCGTGGGAGTGCCGGTCCGCTTCCGGGCGCGAGGCGGTCTTGACAGGGGGACGAAGGGGTCGGAACCTTGGCGGGGCATCGGGCAAATCGGCGATTACCCCGTCAACTTCATCGTGGGGCCGTTGATTTGGACAGCGAGGAGATCCCGTGGCAACGACGACCGGCGGAGCGTGACTTCGGCGATGGCCGACGCCTATCCGAGTGTCGCGGGGGTGGTGGCGACGGCGGCGGCGTTCGCCGGTTTCCATCCCGGCCTGTGCGAGTTGCGGGCGGTCGGCCGATCGCGGGCCGGGCGCCCGCTGCACGTACTGACCGTGGGGCACGGACGGCGGAACGTCCTGGTGGTGGCGGGGCCGCACTCCGATGAGCGGGTGGGGGCGGCGACCGCGCTGCGGCTGGCCGAACGCGTCGCGCACGACCCGCTGCTGCACGCCGGCGCCGACGCGACCTGGCACCTGCTGCTGTGCCTGGACCCCGACGGCGCGGTGCGCCACGAAGCCGGGCCGCCGATACGCCGCACCCCCGCCGCGCACTTCCGGCACGCGTACCGCCCGCCGCCTGACGAGCAACCGGAGTGGGCCCCGTCGATCCGGCCGCCGGACGACCAACTCCCGGAGTCCCAGGTGCTGCTGGACCTGATCGACGAGCTGCGGCCGGTCCTCCAGTGCTCGCTGCACGGCAACGACCTCGGCGGCTGCTGGGTGCAGTTGACCCGCGACATACCCGGACTCGCCGAGCCGCTGGGCAAGTTGGCGGCCGAGCACGACGTGCCGGTGCAGACCGGCACCTATGACGCGCTGCGGTGGACGGTGTCGGGGCCCGGTGTCTACGTGCTGCCCGAGCCGGGCGCGCGGGCCAGGTCGGACCGGCTGCCGGCGGACGTCGACCGTTCGACCTGGACCCGGCCGCACCGCCACGGCGGGATGACCGCACTGTTCGAGGTGCCGATGTGGTCGGCCCGTACGGTCACCGACCCCGCTCCGCATCCGGAGGCGGCCGGCGAACTGGCCCGGCTGGGACGGCAGTTGCGGGCTCACGCGCGCCGGGTCGAGGTGCTGATCGCGGAGGTGCGGGCGGTGCTGCCGGCCACGGCCCCGGACCGCGCCCACCTGCTGCGGGTCGCGACGGAACTGGCCGCGGCCTGCCCGCAGGTCGCCGCGGAGTGGGAGCGCATGCCCCCGGACGCGGTCCCGCTGACCGCCGCGCACCTCGCGGCTCTCGACATCGCGGCCCGCAGGATTCCCCTGCGGGCCGCCGGCACGCTGCTACGGCTCCTCGACGGCCGCCCGGGCCCGGCCACCGCCGAGGTCAAGGTCGCATGCGAGCGCCAACTCGCCCGATGGGCAGACGAGTTGACCCTCGGCCACGACCCGGTCTGGGTGCCGGTCGACGAGCAGGTGCGGGTCCAGTCCGAGGCGGTGCTGGCGGCCTTCCGGCTGGCCGTGGCCCACGGGTGACGTCGACCGGGCACCGTCCCGACGCCAGGCGGTGACCTGGCAGACCATGACCGCTCAGGCGGTGACCTGGCAGACCGTGACCGCTCAGACGGTGACCCCTCAGACCGTGACCGCTCCGAGCTCCGCCGCCACCAGCTCCGCGAGCTGCACCGCGTTGAGCGCGGCGCCCTTGCGCAGGTTGTCGTTGGAGACGAACAGCGCGAGGCCGTTCTCGACCGTCTCGTCCTGCCGGATGCGGCCCACGTAGGAGGGGTCGGCGCCCGCGGCCTGCAACGGGGTGGGGATCTCCGAGATCTCCACCCCGGGCGCGGCGGCGAGCAGTTCGTACGCCCGCGCGACGCTGATCGGGCGGGCGAAGCGGGCGTTGATCTGCAGCGAGTGGCCGGAGAAGACCGGGACCCGTACGCAGGTGCCGGACACCTTCAGCTCGGGGATCTCCAGGATCTTGCGGGACTCGTGGCGCAGCTTCTGCTCCTCGTCGGTCTCGAAGCTGCCGTCGTCCACCAGGTTCCCGGCGAGCGGCACCACGTTGTAGGCGATGGGCCGCTGGTAGACCGCCGGGGCGGGGAACTCGACGGCCGACCCGTCGAAGGTGAGGCCGTCGGCCTGCTCGGTGACCTTCACCGCCTGGCCGTGCAGTTCGGCCACGCCGGCCAGGCCCGAGCCGGAGACGGCCTGGTAGGTGGCGACGACCAGCGCGACCAGCCCGGCCTCCTCGTGCAGCGGGCGCATCACCGGCATGAAGGCCATCGTGGTGCAGTTCGGGTTGGCGATGATGCCCTTCGGGCGGGTCGCGATCGCGTGCGGATTGACCTCGGAGACCACCAGCGGGACGTCCGGGTCGCGTCGCCACGCGGAGGAGTTGTCGATCACGACGGCGCCCTGTGCGGCGACCTTCTCCGCCAGCGCGCGGGAGGTGCCGCCGCCCGCGGAGAAGATGACGATGTCCAGACCGGAGTAGTCGGCACTCGCCGCGTCCTCGACGGTGACGGTGGCGCCGTCCGGGCCGCCCTCCCACGGAAGGGTGCGGCCCGCCGAACGGGCCGAGGCGAAGAGGCGGAGCTGCGTGACGGGGAACTTCCGCTCGGCCAGCACCTTGCGGACGACCCCGCCGACCTGTCCGGTCGCTCCGACGATTCCGATCCTCATTGCGGTATCTCTCCGATCATGCCTGTCTGGGGGTGCCCGTCCGTTTCGAGTATCCCCCGGCCCGGGCGTGGGGCGCCGCGCGATTTCACGGGGCGAGACGGCCGGGGCCGGCGGCGGCCGCGACTCCGGCTTCCCGCGGGGCGCCCTCCACCGCCGCGAGGGCCGTGAGCACCGCGGCCACCGCCGACGGGCTCGCCGGGAGCAGCGGCAGCCGTACGTCCGGGGTCGGGATGCGGCCCTGCGCGTGCAGGACGGCCTTCACCACGGCCGGGTTCGGCTCGCTGAAGACGGCGGCGGCCAGCGCCGACAGCCCGCGCCCGCCGGACACGTCACCGGCGCCGGGGCCCGCCGCCGCGAGCGCCGCCCACTCCCGGGTCGCCAGGTGCGCCGAGGCCAGGATGGCGCCATGGGCCCCGAGCGCCAGCAGCGCGGGGGCGAAGACGTCGTCGCCGGCCAGCACCTCGAAGCCCTCGGGCGCCGACCGGAGAAGCGCGACGGTCTCCGCGGTGACCTCGCCCGCCGCGTACTTCACGCCCGCCACCCCGGGGATCGCCGCGAGGGCGACGAGGGTGGCGGCGGAGAGCGGCTGCCCGGTGCGGTAGGGGACGTGGTAGATCAGCACCGGCACCGGGCTCGCGGCGGCGACCTCGCGGAAGTGGGCGAGCACCCCGGCCTCGCCCGGCCGGGTGAAGGAGGGGACGGTGACGAGCGCGGCGTCGGGCGCCTCGGGCAGCCCGGCGAGGGCGGCCACCTCGCGGGCGGCACGCCGGGTGGAGCCGGCACCGCCCACCCCCACAGTGAAGCGGGCGCCGTGCGCGCGGCAGATCCGGCCGACGGCGGCGGTGACCGCGGCCCGCTCGTCCGGTTCGAGCGCGGCGGCCTCCGCGGTGGTGCCGAGGGCGACCAGCCCGCCGGCCCCCGCCTCCAGCAGATCGTGGCCGAGGCGCTCCAGCGCGGCGAGGTCGACCCGGCCGTCCGGCCCGAACGGCGTGATCAGCGGTACGTGGATCATGTCTGCGAGTCTGCGCCGCCGGTCGTCGCAAGGTCCAGTTAAATGTCGTGCACGGAACTCTTAAGCAGCTCTACGCTTCCGGCCATGTATGAGATCTCCGCCGATCCGGCCCGCCTCGACGTCCCCCGCATCCACCAGTGGCTGTCCGTCGACTCGTATTGGGCGAAGGGACGTTCCCTCGACAAGCAGCAGGCCGCGATGGCCGGCTCCCTCAACTTCGGGGCGTACCACGAGACCACCGGCGAGCAGCACGGATACGCCCGCGTCGTCACCGACCTCGCCACGTTCGCCTGGCTCTGCGACGTGTTCGTCGACCCAGCCGCCCGCGGCAACGGCCTCGGCACCGCCCTGGTCGCCGCCGTCCGCGACCACCTCGCGCCGTACGACATACGCCGCGTCATGCTGGCGACCGCCGACGCGCACGGCGTCTACGCGAAGCTCGGCTTCGAACCGCTCGCCGACCCGTCGAAGTGGATGTCCCTCGGCCGCCAGTAGCCCACCGCCAGTAGCCCGCCGGCACCAGCCCGCCGGCAGCCGCGCCGCGACGCCCAGGCCGCCGGCGCGGCGCCGCCGGCGGGTCGGAAGGTTCCGCGCCAGGCGGTCAGAAGACGTCCGGGCACCAGGGGCGGCGCGCGGTGCGGAAGAGGGTGTCCGCGACTCGGGCCGCCTGCGCGCGGTGCTCGGTGATCCGGCCGAGCACGGCCAGCCGGACCGCGGACTCGTCGCCGAGGTACAGGCAGCCGAGGTCGGCGGCCGACAGCGACAGGTCGGCCGGCGCCGTCGAGGGGGTGCAGGAGGCGGCCCCCTTGTCGTCGGTCTCCAGCAGGAAGCGGCCGGCGGCGGGGCCCGCCACGGTCCGGTCGCCGTCGCGCACCTCGTCGTGGACCTGGAGGACCAGGCCGGTGGCGGCGCCCTCGTAGCGGCGGGCGGTGAGCGCGGCCGGGGTGTCCAGCACCCGCAGCCACATGAAGTCGGCGTACGCCTCGGGGCGGGCCGCGCGCGGGTCGCCCAGCAGCAGCGGCATGATGTCGTCGGGCGCGCGGTACCCGGACGTGATCCGGGTGATCCAGTCCATCGAGAACAGGAACCGCCACAGCGCCTGCTCGGCGGCCGGGGTGGCCGCGATCAGGTCCCCGACCGTGAGCTCCGCCCGCGGCAGCTTCCCCGGCCAGTGATGGTCCTGCACGTCCCAGAGGACGAACCCGTCGACCTCGCCGTCCGGGCCGCGGTAGAGCGCGCAGTACCGCTCCTTCCACTCCGGCAGCCGCACCTCGCCGGTGGTCCGCCGCCACCACAGCGGCGGCCGGTCGATCGCGCCCGGGGTGGCCGCCCTGACCCGGTCGTGCAGCGCGGGACCGGCTTCGCCCAACTCCGCCAGGGTGGCCATGTCCACCCGGCCGCCGTCGTCCGGCCCGGCGTAGCGGTGATCGAGCGCGGCCCGCGCCACATCGACCTCCCAGTTCGTCACCCAGGTCGCCGGGCCGAAGCCGAACCGGCCGTAGATCGGGTACTCGGCGGCGATCAGGATCGACACCGCGTCCCCGCGCTCCTTGGCGTCGGCGATGTCCGCGGCCATCATCCGCCCGGCCAGCCCGCGCCGGCGGTGGGTGGCGGTCACCGAGACGTTGGTGACCGCCGACGCGGGCACCGCCGCGCCGCCCGGCACCGTCAGCTCCCGGGGCATGCTGCGGAAGGTCGCCACGCAGCGGCCCCGGTCGAACGCCCCCCGGGACCGGCTCAGGTCGATCAGCGAGCGGCGGGTCGCCACCACCTCCGCGTCGACCGACGGCCCGAGGTGGAAGCCCGCGTACTGCGCCCGCACCCAGTCGGCGACATCGGACTCTTCGAGGGTGCGGATCTCAGCAGTCATGCCCGGCACCATATGCGCGCCGCTCCGCGCCCCGCACACGAATATCCGCCCGGACGGGCCGGCCTGCACCGGCGCGGACCGGCAGGCCCCGGACCGACCCGTGCGGACCGGCAGGCCCCGGACCGGCAGGCCCCGGACCGTACCGGCGCGGACCGCCCGGGCGCCGGTACGTCAGCCCTCCGCCAGCAGGTCCTCCACATGCGCCTCGCCCGCCCGATAGCGCCGGGTGATCTCCGCCGAGCAGCCGTCCACGGTCTGCTGAAGCGTGTGGCGGCGGCGCGAGACCTGCTGCTCGTGACCGGCCAACCGGGCCATCGCCGCGTGCAGTTCGGGGTCGGTACGGGCGTCGAGGTCGGACAGCTCCACCTCGGAGAGCATCTCCTCGGCGAGCAGCCGCACCCGCTCGGTCAACGGCGTGCCGAGCGTGACGTGCCGTGCGGAGGAGCGCACCCGCGACGGCCCGTCGGCCAGGATCTCCGAGAGCCGGTCCACCACGGGCCCGCCCGCGCCGGCCACCCCGCCGGCGGCCGCTCTGCCCTCGGCCGACCTGCCCCCGGCGGAGCCGCCACCGCCCGCGGCGCCCTCCTCCGCGTCCGCGGCAGGCGCCTCCGGGCCGCCGCGCCGGGCCAGTTCGGCACGCAGGATGTCGATCCGCCCGTGCAGCATCCGCCGCAGGTACGACAGGTCCGCCTCCTCCCGCTGCGCCTCACGGCGCAGGGTGCGCAGCGCCGCCAGGTCCATCCCGCCCAGGTCGGGCGCGGGCGGATCGGCGAGCGGACCGCGCGGTGCGGGCGGTCGCAGTGGGCCGGTAGCGTCGGCCTTCAGCATGGGTTGGCCCTTCCTGCTGTGCGATGCGCCGCGGACGCGGCGGCCCTCGATACTGCGGAGCCGGGTGCCACGGACAGCGCCCGTCGCGCGGTGCCGGATGTCTCTCCGGCGCCGGATCTGGTCATACCTTTCGTCCCCTCCGGGCGTGCCACACGCCCCTCCCGGCTTTGATGCTGCCATCTGCCGCTGGCACCCCGCAGCGACTCTGCACCCGAACGGCCGTCACAACAGTTGTGCGACCCCGCCGACCGGGCGTACGCCGCCGCCTCGTCGGGTGGCTCTCACCCGTGTGGGGTACGGCCGCCGCGACCCGCGACAATGGGGGCATGCGAGCGGTGGCCCAACGGGTGAGCGAAGCGAAGGTCGTCGTCGACGGGGAGACCGTCGGCGCCATCCAGGGACCGGGACTGTGCGTCCTGGTCGGTGTGACGCACGACGACACGAAGGAGAAGGCGGCGGCACTCGCCCGCAAGCTGTGGAGCCTGCGGATTCTGCCCGAGGAGCGGTCCTGCTCCGACGTCGACGGGCCGCTGCTCGTGGTGAGCCAGTTCACGCTTTACGGTGACGCCCGGAAGGGGCGCCGGCCCACCTGGAACGCGGCCGCGCCCGGCGCCGTCGCCGAGCCCCTCGTCGACGAGGTGGTCGCGCAACTGCGCGGGCTCGGCGCGACCGTCGCCACCGGGGTCTTCGGCGCCGACATGAAGCTCTCCCTCACCAACGACGGGCCCTTCACGGTCGTCCTCGACCTCTGACCGTCCGCCCGGAGATCCACGGCCCGCCCCCGGACCTCGCGGTGCGCGGGCGGGCCGTGGACCGCACTGCCGGCGCGGCTACGGCGCGACCACCGTCTCCTGGGCCGCCGCGGTGTTCTCGTCGGCGATCAGCGTCGCGTGCTCCGGGGTGTTCCGCTTGACCAGGGCGAGGGCGATGGGGCCCAGCTCCCAGTGCCGGGCGGAAGAGGTGACGAAGCCGATCGCGCGGCCCTCGGCGGGGTCGGCGCCTTCGACGGCCACGCGCACGGGAGCGCCGTGGGCCGGCAGCCGCACCTCGCTGCCGTCGAGGTGGAGGAAGACGAGGCGGCGCGGCGGCCGCCCCAGGTTGTGCACGCGGGCGACGGTCTCCTGGCCCCGGTAGCACCCCTTCTGCAGGTGCACCGCGCTCTCCAGCCACCCCAGCTCGTGCGGGATCGTACGGTGATCGGTCTCCAGGCCCACCCGCGGCCGGTGCGCCTCGATCCGCAGCGCCTCGTGGGCGAGCACGCCGGCCGGGGGACCCGCCGTGGCCGTGAAGCCCTCCAGCTTGTCGCGCGGCACGAACACGTCGCGGCCGTACGGCGTCTCGCGCACCGCCCACTCGGTGGGCACCTGGGCGATCGAACCGGCCGGCAGGTACACCACCGCGTACTGGTCGGCGGCGTCGGCGACGTCGACCCGGTAGAAGAACTTCATGCTCTCCAGGTAGGCGATCAGCGCCTCCTGGCTGCCGGGTTCGACGTGCATCCAGGTGGTGGTGCCGTCGTCGACCAGGTACAGGGCGTGCTCGATGTGGCCGTGCGCGGACAGGATCAGCGCCTCGGTGGCCTGGTGCGGCGGGAGCTGCTCGACGTGCTGGGTGAGCAGCAGGTGCAGCCAGGAGAGCCGGTCCGCCCCGCTGACGGTGACGACTCCGCGGTGCGACAGGTCCACGAAACCGGTGCCGTCCGCGAGCGCGCGCTGCTCGCGGAAGAGGTCGCCGTAGTGGGCGGCGACGCCTTCGTCAGGGCCTTCTGCGGGGACGGCGCCGGGCAGCGACAGCAAAGGGCTCTTGTTCATGCGGTCAAGCGTACGGCGCTAGCTTTCCCGCGCGGCCTTGCGGGCGCAGTCCCGGCAGCGGCCGAAGATCGCGAAGTGCTTCATGTCCGTCTCGAAGCCGAACTCCGCGCGCAGCCCGTCCTTGAGCGGGGCCGCGAAGCTCACGTCGGCCTCGGTCACCCGGTCGCAGTCCCGGCAGACCAGGTGCATGTGGTCGTACCGGTCGGCGAGGTGGTACGTGGGGGCGCCGTGGCCGAGGTGGGCGTGGTTGACCAGGCCCAGTTCCTCCAGCAGCTCCAGGGTCCGGTAGACCGTGGAGATGTTGATCCCGGAGGCGGTCTTGCGCACCTCGCACAGGATGCCGTCGGGCGTCGCGTGGTCGAGGGCGTCGACGGCCTCCAGCACAAGCTCGCGCTGCGGGGTCAGCCGGTACCCGCGCTGCCGCAGATCGCTCTTCCAGTCAGTGCTCGCCACAGGGCCAGTGTAGGTACGCCTACTTGAAGAAGGCGATTCCGTCGTCGGGGAGGTCCTTCACATCGGCGGCCCACTCCTTGGGGTCCACCACCTTCTTCAGGTGCGCCGACATGTACGCGCGCAGCGGCACCTCGGGGGTGGCCTTCTCGCCGACCCACATCAGGTCGCTGTTGACGTACCCGTAGAGCCGCTTGCCGCCGCTGTACGCGGGGGCGACCGGCAGCCGCGCCACCGCGTCCGTGACCAGGTCGATCTGCGGCTTGCCGTCGGCCAGCTCGCCGGTCCAGATCTCGACCACGCCCTCGTCGCGGGTGGTGGTCACGTCCACCTTGCGCTCGGCGTCGATCCGCCAGTAGCCGGTCTCGGACTCCAGCGGCCTGACCTTGCGGCCCTCCTCGTCCAGCACCCAGGTGTGCGAGGTGTACTCCAGGAACGGCCGGCCGTCGTGGGTGAAGGCGACCTCCTGCCCGAAGTTGCACTTCTCGGCGCCGGGGAAGTCGTGCACGCCCGCCCCGGTCCAGCGCCCCAGCAGGAAGGCGAGCGGGACCAGTGTCGGGTGCAGGTCGGAGGGGATCTCGATCATGTCAGCGCTGGCCCTGGTACAGCTTCTTCACCGCGTAGAGCGCGAACGCGGCGACGCCCAGGCAGACCAGGACGAGCAGGGCGTCGAAGTAGTACTGGATTTCCACGGAGGGGCTCCTCGGGCGGCAGACGGTGCAGGTCCGCGCGCGGGTACGGCACGAACCGCGGGCAAGTCTAGTGCGCGGCCCTGCCACGGGCGCGGCCAGGCCGCGCCCGTGGCGGCTCAGCCCAGCAACTGGGCCTGCAGGCGGACCGTCTGGTGGAAGGGCACCGCGGGCAGCGAGCCCTTGCGGGTCTGCACCACCAGGGCGAACGTGTCGCCCGCGTTGAGCATCGCGAAACGGGTCGAGGTGTCCCCGCTCGACTTCAGCTCGGCCTGGGCGGTCACGGCGACCGTCCGCGGGATCGACGGGGACTGCACCTTGGGGTCCTCGACGGTGTCGAGAGCGCCCCTGACCGAGACGCCCGCCATGCCGTCGAAGTAGACGACGCGGTACCCGGTGGTGAGGAACTGCACCAGGTAGACCTCGGTCCTGGTGCCGTCGGGCATGGTCCAGGCGCGGGCGGCGATGTGCCGCACCGCGTCGGCGCGCAGCGCGAGGTCGGCGTCGCGCGCGACGTCCGGGAGCCCGAAGTCGTACCGCTTCTGGTAGGCCGCGGTCGGCAGCCACCCGGTCGTGCCGGGGAAGGAGCGGTCCGGCACGGCCTGTTCGGGCAGCGGCAGCAGGAGCGACCGCTCGTCGGTGTAGTGCACGCCGGAGGGGTTGGCCGAGACCAGCGGGCGCGGCCTGCCCGAGGGAAGCTTCGGCAGCGCGATCGGCGGATACGCCCAGCGGCCGTCGTCGGGTGTCTTGAGCCCCGGGATCTCGGTCCGCTCCGGCTGGGTCACGGCGTACGTCGCCGCCCCGCCGAGCGCGGCGAAGACCAGCACGGCGGCGGTCCACCGGATCGCGGCCCGCAGCTTCCGCCTGGGCGGCCGCGGCGCGAACGGCGGGGCGAGCGGCGGCACGGGCGGCATGGGCGGCGCGGGCGGTTCGGACGGTTGGGGGGCGGCCGTCACGGGTGCCGGCTCGGCCGGGGTATCTGCTGCCGGCTCGGCCGGCGTCTCTGCTGCCGTCTCGGCCGGCGTCTCAGGTGTCGTCGTCTCCGTCATCAGACCGTCATCCCCGGGTCCTTGATCCGGTCCAGCTGGTCGCGCAGCAGGTCGACCGCGTCGGACTTCGCCAGCGGCCGCGGGCCGTCGGCGGTCATCGTCACCATCAGGTCGCCCTCGGTGGCCTGGCAGGTCATCTCGTCCAGGGCGTCGCCCGGCTCGGCGGGCGGCAGGACGCAGGTCGCCTTCGGGTAGCCCTTCACCTTCGGGCCGGTACGGAAGACGCCCATGGCCTTGGTGAAGGCGGTGAAGTAGTCGGTCTCCGCCCTCGCCGCCTGCTTGTTCCTCATCTGCACGATGCGTATCTGGACCACCAGCCCGCCGCCGGTCTGGGTGTAGGTCCGCATCCCCGCGCTCTCGATGTGGAGGCTGTCCACCGCTTCGTTCAGCTCCTTGCGCTCCTTCGCGGACATGTCCCGGGAGTCGCCCTTGACCAGTCGCTGCGCCTGCTCGGCGTCGAGCGCGACGTCGTTGCCGTACTCGTCCACGTCGGGGCCGGGCAGGTAGCCGCCGGGAATCGGCAGGAGCAGCAGTCGCGGGCTGCCGTAGTGGCTGCCGCCGGACCGCGTGCCGAACGCCTTGGTGGCGGTCGGGGTCGGCTCGGTCCACGGGGTGGCGGCGGGCTTCGCGTCCGTCCTGCCGTCCTTGCCGTGCAGCACGGCGTACCCGACGCCGCCGCCCGCCACGACCGCGACCAGCACGGCGGCGAGCCCGAGCGCGAGCCCGCGCCTGGACCGTACGGCAGCGGGCCCGGCCGTCTCCGGCGGAAGCAGGGGTGCCGCGGGGAGCATCGGCACCGGCGGCGTGCCGGCGGCTACGTCCGAGGACACGGCCGGAGGCTCGGCCGGGGGTACCGCCGGAGGCAGGTCAGGGGCAGCGGCCGGAAGGTCCTCCGGTCTCCGCGGAGGGGTCTCGTCGCTCACAGCCGCTCCAGTTGCTTCTCGAGAATGGGCTTGATCCGCCCGGACTTCACCGGGTGCAGCGAGTCGATGTAGACCTCGACGTAGATGTTGCCGACCCGCCCGAGGCCGCGAGCGAGGTAGTCGCTCAGGTATCCGGCCTCCTGGTACGGCTTCGCCGAACCCCATGCCCTGCCGTCCGTGACGCCCGCGAGGTCCGTCCCGGGGCCGCTGTTCGGCGAGCTGTCGGCGATGTTCCGCTGGTCCTGGAAGAGCGACGGCGTCCCGGCGTAGCCCTCGTCCCGGAACTGCGTGAGGTGCACCTCGTAGTAGTCGCCCTGCTTGTCGGTCCAGTCCGCCTCGACGCTGCGCTGGAAGGACTCGCTCGCGAACGTGCTGAACATGCTCCCGGCGTGGGTGTAGCCGTCGGCGTACTCCAGCAGCGACACCCAGTCCCGGGTCTCCTCCTTGGCGCCCTTGGGCGTCGGCACGAGCAGCTTGAGCAGGTCGCCCTGGTAGACCAGGCCGCCGTCCTGGGCGGCGGGCAGCTTCGGCGCCGCCGGGCCGGCCCCCTTGGGCTGGGCGAGCACCGGCCCGGTGAGCGGCGGCAGCGGCGTCGGCGAGCGCTTCTGCTGGATGTGGTAGCCGAGGCCGCCGCCCGCGAGCACGCCGAGCACCGCGGCCGCGGCGATCAGCAGCGTGGTCCGCCCGCGCCGCCGCGGCTTGTACGTCGGGGGCTCGGGGAAGGGCCCCGGAAAGGGTTCGGCGAGCGGCTCGGCGGCAGGTTCCGCCGCAGACTCTGCGACGAGCTCCGCCGCGGACTCGGCAGCCGGCTCCGCCGCAGACTCTGCGACCGGCTCCGTGGCCGGTGCCGCGATCGGCTCCGCGTCCTGAACGGGAACGGGTTCTGGAACCTGTTCCGGAACCGGGACGGGGTCCGGTTCCTGGACAGGGGTGTCCTGCGTCAAGGGGTCACTCCACGGGATGGGGAGAGCGGGTCAGCGACCCGTCCTCAGCCTCTGGTACTGCGCGTCGAGCAGGTGCTGCAGCAGGGCGCGGGAGGGCGTCTTCCCACCGGTCACCGAGATGGTGATGTGCACGTCACCCTGGTAGGAGATCGCCAGCAGCGTGTCCGACGACTCGGCCGACCCGGACGCCAGGTCGTACCCGCGGGCGGGGTAACTCCCTTGCAGCGGAAGCGTGGTGGCCTGGTAGCCGGAGGAGGAGTAGTACGCCGCCGCCTGGCTCGGCCCGCGGAAGCGGACCAGTTCGACGGACACCTCGGACCCGCCGTCGGCCGTCAGATACGTACGGCTCGCGGCGTTGCGGAATCCGTAGGTGGAAAGAGCCCGCGCGGCCTGGCTGCCGTCCGCCGAGCCCGCGGCCACGTCGGCGGCCGAGTCGGCGCTGCCCGCCGGGTCACCGTAGACGTCGGCGCCGTCGGGCGGGGGGATCAGGAAGTACCGCAGGTCGCCGGTGTGGGTGCCGTGCGCCACCTGTCCGGCGGGCTTCTTCGCCGTGGGCGACGCGCTCGGCGCGGGGGACGAGGCGGAGGCGGAACCGGACGGTGCGCCGGCGCCGGTCCTCGAAGCCGTGGCCGAGGGCGTGGCGGCGGCGTCCGCTCCCCCCGGGGACGAGCCGAACGCGATCACCGCGCCGGCCGTCACCGCCGCCAGCGCGACCAGTCCGGTCACCGCGGCGGCAAGCCCCCCACGACGGCCTTTGCCGTCCCTGATTCCCACCCAAGCCCCCCCGGGCACGTATGTGTACGCGCGTACGATCCACGCGGATCTGCTTTATATCACCGCTTAGGGTGCTCGTATGACAAATAAAGTCGTGATCAAGGTGACGGCAGGCGCGGACGCGCCCGAGCGGTGCTCGCAGGCGTTCACCGTGGCGGCGGTCGCCGTGGCCAGCGGGGTGGACGTGTCGCTCTGGCTCACCGGCGAGTCCGCGTGGTTCGCCCTGCCCGGGCGGGCCGCGGAGTTCGAACTCCCGCACTCCGCGCCGCTGCCCGACCTGCTCGACGCCGTGCTGGCCGGCGGCCAGGTCACCCTGTGCACGCAGTGCGCGGCCCGCCGTGACATCACCGAGCGCGACGTCATGGATGGTGTACGGATCGCGGGCGCGCAGGTGTTCGTCAGCGAGATCACCAAGGACGGCGTGCAGGCGCTCGTCTACTGAACCCCCGGCGCGCGGCTTCCCTGTGCGGCCTCCCCGTGCGGCCCCCGCCTGACCTGGGCGTATGACGGCCGGAGCGCGGCCCGCACGGCCGTTGTCGGCCCCCTCCGCCAGTGCCGTGGCCGGAAAGGTCCGCGTGCCGGGCGCCGCGAACCGGAGCGCCTTTCCGGTCACGGCACTAGGTTGCGGGCATGACGGAATTCGTACTGGTGCCAGGCGCCTGGCTCGGTTCGTCGGCGTGGGACGAGGTGGCGGAGCGGCTGCGGGCGGCGGGCCACGGCGCCCACCCGCTGACGCTCACCGGGGTCGCGGAGCGCGGCGGCGAGGAGCCGGCCGGGCAGCAGGCCCACGTGCGGGACATCGTCAGCGCGGTCGAGGACGCCGACCTGCGCGATGTGGTCCTGGTCGGGCACAGCTACTCGGGCATCCCGGTCGGCCAGGCCGCGGGGCGGATCGGGGACCGGCTGACCCGCGTGGTGTTCGTGGACGCCAACGTGCCGGTCGAGGGCGGGTCGTTCGTGACGAGTTTCCCGGGCGGCGGCGAGGTGGCCGAGGCGGTCACCGCGGGCGGCGGCTTCTGGGCGCCGCCCGGGCCGGAGGACCTCGACGGCCAGGGGCTCACCCCCGAGCAGACCGCCCGGCTGCTGGCCGGCGCCACGCCCCACCCGGGTGCGAGCCTCACCGAGCCGGCGGCGCTCCCCCGCCCGCTGGAAGCCCTGCCGGCGACGTACGTCAAGTGCCTGCTGGACTGGCCGGAGCCGAGCGGGACCGTCGCGGAGCTGCTCACCGGCGACACCTGGGAACTGGTCGAGATGGACACCGGGCACTGGCCGATGTTCTCGCAGCCCGACGAGCTGGTCCGCATCCTGCTTGACGCCGCCGCGGGCTGAGCCGCCCGATGCGCGGCCGACGCGCCGCGCGGGGGGTACGGTGCCTTCCCTGCCCCGGCTGGGCCCCGGCCCGTCGACCCGTTCGGGCAGGTGCCATTCGGGGGTACCGGTCGTACCGTTGAAGTGTGTACGCGCGTCGTCGTCACTGGTATTTCGCCATGATGGGCACCTGCGTAGTGCTCTTCGTCCTGGCGTGGTCCGTCGTGCGCCTCTGGTCGGTGCAGGCGGCCATCGGCATGTGCCTGTTCGCCATGGTGATCCCGCCCGTCGCGGCGATCGTGGCGAACCGGAAAGGCCCCGAGGACCGGTGGTGGGACGAGAAGGGCCCACGCGGCGGCAAGGAAGCCGAGCGGAAAGCCGACGAGGCCGCGCCCGAGCCGGACAAGCGGATGCGAGGCGGCTGCGGCGACCCGCAGTCGGACGCGTGGTGGGCGGAGTTGGACGAGGGGAACCGCAACCGCAAGCGCCACCGCGACTGACCCGGCCCCACGGCCCCACGGCTCAGAGCATGCGGACGGGCCGCACCCCCTTGCGCGGGGTGCGGCCCGTCCGGGTTTCCGGGACCGGGTCAGACGGCGATGGCGACCTCTGCCGCGGCGCCCTGCTGGGCCACCACCGTGCGGTCGACCGTGGCGCCCGGGACGAGGGCGCGCAGGGTCCAGGTGCCGGGGGCGGCGAAGAAGCGGAACTGCCCGGTGGCCGAGGTCGGCACCTCCGCCGTGAACTCGCCGCCGCCGTCCAGCAGCCGCACATAGCCGCTGACCGGCTCGCCGTCGCGGGTCACGGACCCCTGGATGATCGTCTCGTTCGCCACGTCAACTCCTGCCAGGTCCGGGCCGCCGGCCTTCGCTCCACACATAAGGTTCAGTCCTCGCCTCGTCTGGGTCCTGCTCGACGTCAGTTCGAGCCGAGTTCGATCGGCACGCCGACCAGGGACCCGTACTCGGTCCACGAGCCGTCGTAGTTCTTGACGTTGCTCACGCCGAGCAACTCGTGCAGCACGAACCAGGTGAGCGCGGAGCGCTCGCCGATCCGGCAGTAGGCGATGGTGTCCGTGGCGAGGTCGACCTGCTCCTCGGCGTAGAGCGCCTTCAGCTCGTCGTCCGACTTGAAGGTGCCGTCGTCGTTGGCGTTCTTCGACCACGGGATGTTGCGCGCGCTCGGCACGTGGCCGGGGCGCTGCGACTGCTCCTGCGGCAGGTGCGCGGGGGCGAGCAGCTTCCCGGAGAACTCGTCGGGCGAACGCACGTCGACCAGGTTCTGCGCGCCGATCGCGGCCACCACGTCGTCGCGGTAGGCGCGGATCGAGGTGTCCTGGGCCTTGGCCTGGTACGTCGTCGCGGCGCGCTCGGGCACCTCGTCGACCAGCTCGCGGGCGTCCAGCTCCCACTTCTTGCGGCCGCCGTCGAGCAGCTTCACCGCGTCGTGGCCGTAGAGCTTGAAGTACCAGTACGCGTAGGACGCGAACCAGTTGTTGTTGCCGCCGTACAGCACGACGGTGTCGTCGTTGGCGATGCCCTTGGCCGACAGCAGCGCCTCGAAGCCGGCCTGGTCGACGAAGTCGCGGCGGACCGGGTCCTGGAGGTCGGACTTCCAGTCGATGCGGACCGCGTTCTTGATGTGGTTCTTCTCGTAGGCCGAGGTGTCCTCGTCCACCTCGACGATGACCACCTTCGGGTCGTCGATGTGGGCCTCGACCCAGTCGGCGTCCACGAGGACGTCACTGCGGCTCATGCTGATCTCCTCCGGGGCAGTACGGAATGTGCGGTGGCGCGGTCACTTGCGTCGAAGCGCGCGGGCGCGTCGGGGGTGCCTGGCGGCAGCGGGGAGGGCGGCGGGCCGGCCGCGGAGGGCCATGGGGCCGCGGCTTCGCGGCGGGGCGGGCGCCCTTCAGGAAAGTCGACAGAGCATGGCGGCCACGCGGCACAGGTCCACTGCCCGCCGCTTTGTGAGGTCCGCCTGTCGCTTCATGAGTCCCGATCGTAGGGAAATAAAGCGCGAAGTGTCACCGGTGTATCGCATGACGAGACGAGACTGTCCATATAACAAGACGAGCTGCGGGCGCCGCACGCACGGGCACCCCTCGCGCGCGCGTTCGAGCGGTGCGCGAGGGGTGCCGGGGCGGCCTAGGCCGCCGTGGTGGACAGCGGCGTCTCAGCCTGCGAGAACCACGCCATGCCCGCCGAACTTGATGGTGATGCCGTCCGGACCGGTGGTGACCGAGGTCAGGCCCAGCCCCGCGGGCAGGTGGGTCAGCTCGGGGGTGAAGTCGATCTGGTTGCGGAGCTTGGTCTCCAGCCCGAGCGCGGTGAACTCCTTCGGCAGCCCCTCGGCGTGCAGCTGGATCGTGTTGGGCGCGGCCCCGGACTTCGGGTCCACGACGCTGAGCTTGCTCAGCACGCTGAGGTTGGTGCCGAGGTAGGAGCCGGTGATCCGCACGGTGTCGGTGCCGTCGCCCGGGTACGAGACGGTGATCCCGTCCGGCGCGGCCTTCGTCAGTTCCTCGTAGCTGATCTTCGCCTCGCCGGTGGCGCGGTCGGCCTTGGCCTCGCTGTAGCCGTTGGAGAGCTTCACGTCGTACAGGTCGGCGTGGAAGTCCTCGACCTGGACGCTCTGGCCGCCGCTGGACGCCGCGACGCCGTCGGCGTTGATCGTCACGTGGTGCAGCTTGCCGGACAGGGCCTGGGTGAGGAACGGGAAGCCCTTGATGCCCACCTTCGGCTTGTCGGTCAGGCCCTCCGAGGTCTGGGCCTGGCTGGCGGCCTTGTTCTGGGCCACGTACACGGCGATCCGGTCCAGCCCGACGAAGATCGCGCCCAGGACCAGGACCACGATCAGTGTTATTCGCGCCGCGCGCATGGGTTCTCCCCGGCTGTTGACCGTTCTACCGTTCGACTCGCTCGCAACGCCTGACGGGCGGCGGGGCCCGTACGGTTCCCGCCGGGCCGATCATTTATCTCACGCTCGTGATCAGGTCAGTGCGGCACCGAGGGCGTAGACGACCGGGGCGGCCGCGGTCAGCGGCAGCGCGACCCCGGCGGTGAAGTGCACGAAACGGGACGGCCAGTCGTAACTGGCCACCCGCAGGCCGATCAGCGCGCAGGCGCCGGCCGCGGCGGCGAGCAGCACCGAGTGCCCCGAGCCGAAGCCGGTGGCCGGGCCGGTGAGCGCCCCGGTCGCGGCGGCCACCACGAGCGCGGCGACCAGCGAGACGGGCTCCCCGCCCGGCAGCCGCACCGCGCGCACCAGCGTGGCGGCGGCCACCGCGACCGCCCCGACCACGACCGGGTCGCTGCCCGCGTGCGAGGTGGCGGCGAGGAGGTAGCCGCCCGCGACCACGGTGAGCAGGGTGGAGGCGGAGGTCGCGGTGAGCGACGAGAGGCGTTCGTCGGCCGAGCCGTGGTGGCGCAGTTGGAGCACCAGGACGAGCAGCAGCCACACCCCGAGGGTGCCGAGCAGCGCGACCGGGCCGTGGCCGCCGCTGACCGCGAGCACCGCGATGTCCACGGTGACGCCGGACAGGAAGGCCAGCACGATGCCCTGCCGGGCGGGCCACATGCCGTTCAGCCGGAACCAGCCGGCCGCGGTGACCGCCTGGAGCAGCACCAGCACCACCGCGAGGGCGGGCTTGCCGACCGCCGCCCCGCCGGCCAGGAGCAGGCCGAGCACCGCGGTCAGCCCGGCGGGCTGGATGCCGGGCGGGATGATCGGCGAGCCGGTCCGGTGCGGCGGCACGGCTGCTTCAGGTTCGATGACGGGAAGCGCGGCGGTCCGCTCCAGTTCGGGTTCCTGCTCGTCTCCGGCCGGGGCGTACCCGGCGGGCGCGGCCGCGGCGACGGGTACGTCCGGGGCGTGCCGGGGGGCGGGGGCGGGCTGCCGCCCGTAGCCGGACCCGTAGCCGGCGTCCTGGCCGGGCGCGTATCCGGGGGCGCCGCCGGGGGTGGTGCCCCAGGCGGGCGCGGGTGCGGGCGCCGCGGCCCAGGTGTCCGCGGCGGGCGGCGCCGCCTGCCCCTGTCCGGCGGCCGCCTGACCGTTCCACGTGCCGCCGGCCGCGGGCCCCCCGAATCCGTTGCCGGGTTCCGCGTCGGAGGGCAACTGCACGCCGATCGGCTCCGGTACGTAGGTGGTCCCGTCGGCGGGCGGGTGGAAGTGGCCAGGGTCGGCCGCGCCGTAGGGGTCGCCCGGTCCGGCGTACGCACCCTGCCCGCCGCCTGCCGGCGGGGCGCCGGGCTGTACGTAACCGGGCTGGACGTAGCCGCCCTGTGTGTAGCCGCCTTCCGCGTAGCCGCCGTGGCCGTGACCGGTCTGCTCGTGGCCGGCCTGCTCGTAGCCGGTGCCGTACCCGGGCCGGGCGTATCCGCCCTGGTCGTACCCGGACGGGTCGTACCCGGCCTGCGGGTGGGCGTCCTGGCCGGGACCGGGGCCGTATGCCTGCGGGCCGGGGGCGCCGTCGGGGTAGCCGGGGGCACCGTCGCTCCAGCCGCCGGGGGCCGGCGGCGCGTAACCGTAGGAGTGGCCGTAGGGCTGCCCGTGACCGTCGGCCGGCTGCTGGGGGTAGCCCTCGGCCGGGGCCTGCCCGGGGGGCGTCTGCCCGGGGGCGCCGTCGGCGGCAGGGGTGCCGTGCGGCCCGTCGGGGCCGTGGAAGTCGTTCATCTCATCCTCCCGCGAACGGCGGAAGGACCTCCACCGTGCCGCCGTCTGGCAGGGGGACCGCGGAGTGGTCGCGGGTGCCGACGGGCGTGCCGTCGATCAGGAAGGAGCAGCGCAGCAGCACCCGGGCGAACTCCGGTTCGCGGGCGTGCCGTGCGCGGGCCGCGGCCAGGGCGTCGGCGAGGGTCGCCGCGCGGTACGGCTCCTCCGTCGTGCCCGCGGCGGCCTTCGCCGCGGCCCAGTAGCGGATCGTGCCCGCCGCGGGCCCCGCCGTGTCAGGTGCTGCCATCGCTCCGTCCTCAGGTCAGTGCGTCGTGCGGGTCCATCATGGCCCGTCGGCGTCAGCTCGCGGGAAAGCGGGCGGTCAGCCACGTGCCGATCCGGTCCAGCAGTTCCGGCGCGGCCGCGTTCTCCGCGTGCCCGAAGCCGGGTTCGATCCACAGCTCCGCGCCGCCGGGACCGGCCGCCTCGGCGAGCGAGCGCGGGTGGTCCAGCGGGAAGTACGCGTCCCGGTCGCCGTGCACGATCAGCAGCGGCGCCGGCGGGATCAGCGGCACCGCCTGCACCGGGGAGAGCGGCACCGGGTCCCAGTCGCGGGTGTGGACACGGGTGTGCAGTCCGTAGCGCGAGACCAGCCGCCCCACCGGCCGGGTCACCACCCAGTGCAGCCGGCGCATCGGCGGGGTGCCGCGGTAGTACCAGCGGGCCGGTGAGCTGACCGACACCACCGCGTCCACGCCGAACAGCGCGGCGTGCCGCAGCACCACCGAACCGCCCATCGAGAAGCCGACGGTGGCCACGTCCGGGTATCCCAACTGCCGTGCCCAGCGCACCGCCGCTTCCAGGTCGAGCACTTCCCGGTCGCCGACCGTGGAGCGTCCGCCGGAGCCGCCGTGGCCGCGGAAGGAGAAGGCCACCACGCCGCCGTAGGCCGCCAGCCGCCCGGCCGCGCGGCGCAGCGCGGGCCGCTCCAGGGCGCCGGTGAAGCCGTGCGCGACCACGATCGCCAGTCGGCCGGAACCCGCCGGTGCCGGGATGTGCTCCGCCTCGACGGGCACCCGATCGGATGTCAACAACACCGCCCGGCGGCCACTCGAAGTGACCACCGAAACACGCGAAAGGCTGTCGTCGCTCTCGGCAGGGCTGTCCATGTGGGCTATTGTTCCCTGGAAGAGGACCTGGGCAATGTCGCCCCCGGGTCCTTTCGTGCTTTCCGGCATGCGTGTCGCCTCGCGGAAATCGAGGAGGGTTCGGTTTTGAGACAGGTCGTGAGACGTGTCCTGGCACCACCGCCCTCGTCCGTGACGGCGTACCGCGGCCGGACGACGACCTACGGGAGCGCCCGGTGAGTTCACTCCTGCTTCTGACCAACGCCCTTCAACCCTCCACCGAAGTGCTGCCCGCACTCGGTCTGCTGCTGCACAGCGTGCGCGTGGCACCCGCCGAGGGCCCGGCTCTGGTCGACACCCCCGGTGCCGACGTGATCCTGATCGACGGCCGGCGGGACCTGCCGCAGGTGCGCAGCCTGTGCCAGCTGCTGCGCTCCACCGGCCCCGGCTGCCCGCTGATGCTGGTGGTCACCGAAGGCGGCCTGGCCGCCGTCACGGCGGACTGGGGCATCGACGACGTGCTGCTGGACACCGCCGGCCCGGCCGAGGTCGAGGCGCGGCTGCGGCTGGCCATGGGCCGCCAGCAGATCAGCAACGACGACAGCCCGATGGAGATCCGCAACGGCGACCTGTCGGTCGACGAGGCGACGTACAGCGCGAAGCTCAAGGGCCGGGTGCTCGACCTGACCTTCAAGGAGTTCGAGCTGCTGAAGTACCTCGCGCAGCACCCCGGCCGGGTCTTCACCCGCGCCCAGTTGCTCCAGGAGGTGTGGGGCTACGACTACTTCGGCGGCACCCGCACCGTGGACGTGCACGTGCGACGCCTGCGGGCCAAGCTCGGCGTGGAGCACGAGTCGCTGATCGGCACCGTGCGCAACGTCGGCTACCGCTTCGTCACGCCGGAGAAGCCCGAGAAGGGCGACCGGACCGAGAAGGCCGACAAGGCGAGCGCGGGCGACCGGACCGCCGAGGAGCCCGACCGCGAGGGAAGCCGCCGGTACCCGGCGGAGGGCTCGGTCGAGCGGTCCGCCGACCAGTATGTGGACAAGCGCAGTTCGGCCGAGCAGACCGTCTGAACTTTTATATGACGGCAGGTTGGACACGCGTAGACTGCGCGACGTGCCCAAGGTGACGCGTGACGATGTGGCCAGGCTGGCGGGGACCTCGACCGCGGTCGTCAGCTACGTCATCAACAACGGACCCCGGCCGGTAGCCCCGGCCACCCGCGAGCGCGTGCTCGCGGCCATCAAGCAGCTCGGCTACCGCCCGGACCGGGTCGCGCAGGCGATGGCCAGCCGCCGTACCGACCTGATCGGGCTGATCGTCCCGGACGCGCGCCAGCCGTTCTTCGCGGAGATGGCGCACGCGGTCGAACAGGCCGCGTCCGAGCGCGGAAAGATGGTGCTGGTCGGCAACTCCGACTACCTCGACGACCGCGAGGTGCACTACCTGCGGGCCTTCCTCGGCATGCGGGTGTCCGGGCTGATCCTGATCAGCCAGGGTCCCAGCGAGAACGCCGCCATAGAGATCGACGCCTGGGACGCCCGGGTGGTGCTGCTGCACGAGCGTCCCGAGGCGATCGACGACATCGCGGTGGTCACCGACGACATCGGCGGCGCCCAACTGGCCACCCGGCACCTGCTGGAGCACGGCTACGACTACGTCGCCTGCCTCGGCGGCACCGAGGTCACGCCGGAGGTCGGCGACCCCGTCACCGACCACGTGGTCGGCTGGCGGCGGGCCATGGCGGAGGCCGGGAAGCCCACCGAGGGCCGGCTCTTCCAGGCGCCGTACAACCGCTACGACGCCTACCAGGTCGCGCTCGGCCTGCTCGCCGGGCCGGACCGGCCGCCGGCCATCTTCTGCGCGACCGACGACCAGGCGATCGGCGTGCTGCGGGCCGCCCGCGAGCTGCGGATCGACGTGCCCGGCAAGCTGGCGGTGGCCGGCTTCGACGACGTCAAGGAGGCCGCGCTCGCCGACCCGCCGCTGACCACGGTCGCCTCCGACCGGCAGGCGATGGCCCGCGCCGCGGTGGACGCGGTGCTCGACGACTCGCTGCGGGTGCCCGGTTCGCGCCGCGAGCGGGTCCGGCAGTTCCCGTCCCGGCTGGTCGTCCGGGGTTCGTGCGGCTGCGCCTGAGCACGCGGCGCACCGGCCCGCGCGGGCGGTCCGCGACCGGCCGCCGCGAGGGCCGTGGAGCAGCCTCGAAACCGGCCTGAAAACCGGCCCGCGCACCACGTCCGTACGGGCCGGATAAGGGCCGCGTGCACCGCCGACCGCTCTTCCTTATATCGGGCATACCTACTTCTGTCGGGCTTCTCAGCGTGCACTCAGGAAGCTCTCATGAACCGAGCACACAGTCGTAGGCATGACCAGCGAGAGCAGCCGCAACGGCGAACCCCAGTTTCCGTACGACCCGCAGCTTCCGCTCCAGCCCGACCCGCAGGCGCCGTACTCCGAGTCGCCCACCCCCGCGGCTCCGCCCGTGCAGCCCCACCCGCACTCCGGGGGCGGCTACCAGGACCCGTACTACGGCGGCGGCGAGCCCGGGCACACCGTGATCCAGGGGTCGGTGGTTCCCCCGGCCCCCGAGACCGCGACCGGCTCCGGCGGCTACCCGCCGCCGCCCGCCTACCAGGCCGGCTACGCGGCCGTGGGTGCCGCGCCCCTGGGTGCCGCGCCCGTCCCGCACCGGCGCCGCCGGATGAGCCGGCCGTTCGCGCTCGCCGCGGCGGTGGCCCTGGCCGCGGGTGTGATCGGCGGCGGCGCCGGCGCGCTGATCGGGCACGCGACCGACAACTCCGGCAACAGCGTGGCGTCCGCCGCCGCGGTCAACGCCTCCGCCGTGGACGGCTCCGTGGCCGGCGTGTACAAGGCGGTCAACCCCAGCGTGGTGGAGATCAACGCGACCCTCAGCGACGGCAAGTCCACCGGCGCGGGCGTCATCATCACCTCCAACGGCCAGATCATCACCAACAACCACGTGATCGCGGGCGCCCAGAGCATCTCCGTCACCTACAGCAGCGGCAAGACCTCGTCCGCGTCGGTGGTCGGCACCGACGCGAAGAAGGACCTCGCGCTGATCAAGGTGAACGGCGCGAGCGGACTGCCCGCGGCGGTCCTCGGCAACTCCTCCGGGCTCGCGGTCGGCGACCAGGTCGTGGCGATCGGCTCGCCCGAGGGCCTCAGCGACACCGTGACCAGCGGCATCGTCTCCGCGCTCAACCGCGATGTGACCGTGCCGGTCGAGGAGAGCCAGGGCCAGGACCAGAGCCAGGGCCAGCAGGGCTACGGCTACGGCGGGGGCAGCGGAGGCGGCAGCGGCGACCAGTGGCCGTTCTCCTTCGGCGGCAACCAGTACAACGGCAGCACCGGCAGCACCACGACCACGTACAAGGCGATCCAGACCGACGCGTCGCTCAACCCGGGCAACTCCGGTGGCGCGCTGATCAACATGAGCGGGCAGATCGTCGGCATCAACTCGGCGATGTACTCCAGCTCCTCCGACAGCAGCTCCTCCTCGTCGAGCGCGGGCAGCGTGGGGCTCGGGTTCGCCATCCCGATCAACACCGTCACGTCCGACCTCGCGCACCTGAGGGCCGGCGGGGACAGCAACTAGGAGGTGCCCGCGGTGGTCGCCGGAACGTCCCCCGGCGGGTGGCCGGTCGTACGGCCGCACGCCGGGGACGAGCCGCGCACGCGCAACGACGCCATCCGCCGAGGATGACGTGCGACGCTGGGGACACCACAGACGGGTCATGAGGTAGGGAACGGATGAGCAACGGGGAGAGCGGCGAGGCGCCCGCGCGGGTGCTGATCGTGGACGACGAGCCGGCCGTACGGGAAGCGCTGCGCCGCAGCCTGGCGTTCGAGGGGTACGACACCGCACTCGCCGCCGACGGACTCGCCGCGCTGGAGCAGGCGGACAGCTACCGCCCCGACGCGATCGTGCTGGACGTGCTGATGCCGCGGATGGACGGCCTGACCACGGCGCGCCGGCTGCGGTCGAGCGGAGTGACCACGCCGATCCTGATGCTCACCGCCCGGGACACCGTCGGCGACCGCGTCACGGGCCTGGACGCCGGCGCCGACGACTACCTCGTCAAGCCCTTCGAACTGGACGAGTTGCTCGCCCGGCTGCGCGCGCTGCTGCGCCGCAGCTCGTACGCGACCCCGCCCGGCCGGACCGACGACGCGCACGCGCTCACCTTCGCCGACCTGCGGATGGACACGGCCACCCGCGAGGTCACCCGGGCCGGGCAGCAGGTGGAGCTGACCCGCACCGAGTACACCCTGCTGGAGCTGTTCCTGACCCACCCGCGCCAGGTGCTGACCCGGGAGCAGATCCTCAAGTCGGTGTGGGGCTTCGACTTCGAGCCGTCCTCCAACTCGCTCGACGTGTACGTGATGTACCTGCGCCGCAAGACCGAGGCCGGCGGCATGCCGCGGCTGGTGCACACCGTGCGCGGCGTCGGCTACGTGCTGCGCGCCCCCGACGGCGGGCACGCGTGAACCGCCTTCCCCTGCGTTCCCGGCTCACCATCCTCACGGCGGCCGCGGTGCTCATCGCGGTCGCGCTGGCCGCGCTGGCCTGCTGGCTGATCACGCGGAACGAGCTGAACTCGCAGCTGGACAGGTCCCTCAGCCAGGGCGTGGAGGACGCGACGCAGCAACTCTCGCGCGCCAGCCGTCTCGGTCCCTTCTCCTGCCAGTCCGCGGCGCCCGACAACGGCCAGTACAACATCAACCCGTCGAGCGTGTCCGCCCAGATCGTGCTGCCCGACGGCAAGACCTGCCTGATCACGGGCACCAAGACGTTCGCGACGACGGCGGCCGACCGCAGCATCGCGACCTCGGGACCGCAGCGGGTCTCCGTGACCCACACCGTGCACAGCGACGGCACCGCGCTGCGCGTGTACACCGTGAACACCAACGTGCGGCTGATCCTGCAGGACCAGACACAACCGGTCGCCTTGTCCGTGGCCCGCCCGCTGAGCGTCGTCACCGATCCGCTCACCACCCTCGCCTGGGTGCTGCTCGCCGTCACCGGGATCGGCGCGGTCGGCGCGGCCAGCGCGGGCCTGCTCATCGCGCAGACCGGACTGCGGCCCGTGGACACCCTCACCCAGACCGTGGAGCACATCGCGCGGACCGAGGACCTGAACGTCCGCATCCCGGTCGAGGGGCAGGACGAGATCGCCCGGCTGTCCGCGTCGTTCAACTCGATGACGGCCGCGCTGGCGTCGTCCCGGGACCGCCAGCAGCAGCTCATCGCGGACGCGGGGCACGAGCTGCGGACGCCGCTGACCAGCCTGCGGACGAACATCGAGCTGCTGGAGCGCAGCGAGGCGACCGGGCGGGCGATCCCGCCGGAGGACCGCAAGGCGCTGCTGGCGTCGGTGAAGGCGCAGATGACGGAGCTGGCCTCGCTGATCGGGGACCTCCAGGAGCTGTCCCGGCCGGACGCGGGGCCGACGCTCCAGGTGGTGGCGCTGCACGAGGTGACGGAGACGGCGCTGGCCCGGGCCCGGCTGCGCGGCCCCGACCTGAAGATCGTCGCGGACGTGGCGCCGTGGTTCGTCCGCTCGGAGGCGGCCGCGCTGGAGCGGGCGATCGTGAACCTGATGGACAACGCGGTGAAGTTCTCCCCGCCCGGCGGGGAGATCGAGGTGCGGCTGCGCGGCGGGCTGCTGACGGTGCGGGACCACGGCCCGGGCATTCCGGCGGAGGACCTGCCGCACGTGTTCGAGCGGTTCTGGCGCTCGCCGTCGGCGCGGTCGCTGCCGGGCAGCGGCCTGGGGCTGTCGATCGTGGCCCGCACCGCGCAGCAGGCCGGCGGCGAGGTGTCGCTCTCCCCGGCGCCGGGCGGCGGCACGCTGGCGGCGCTACGGCTGCCGGGCGCGCCGACGGCTCCGCCGGACCTCCCGCCCGACACCCAGCCGTCCGACGTCCCGCCCTCCGACTTCCCTCCGCCCAGCGGGAGTTGAGGCACCCGCGGTTCACGGCACCGCCGGAATCCGTCTCACTATTCGGAATAGTCTGTCTCACCCTTCGGTGAGCCGACATAGTTGGGTGCACCACCTACCGAGGAGGTGCACCCATGCGTCGCTGGCTGATGCTGGCCCTGGGAACCGCGGCCCAGACGGCCGCCTGCGCGTTCGTCTACGGCATCCCGTACCTCGCCGACACCCTGCGCAAGCAGGAGCACCTGTCGCTGACCGAGGTCGGGCTGCTCGTCGCGGCGCCCACCACCGGTCTCGTGCTCGCCCTGTACCTGTGGGGCGCCGCGGCCGACCGATGGGGCGAGCGGGTGGTGATCGCCTGCGGGCTGGGGCTGGCGGCGGGCGCCCTCGCGCTGGCCGCGTGGGCCGCGCACGGCATGCTCGCCCTCGGACTGCTGCTGGTGCTGGCCGGCGCGGCGGGCGCCTCGGTCTACTCCGCCAGCGGCCGGCTGGTGATGGGCTGGTTCGCCGCGAAGGAACGCGGCCTGGCGATGGGCATCCGGCAGACGTCCACGCCGCTGGGCATGGGCGTGGCCGCGCTGGCGATGCCGCCGCTGTCGGACGCGCACGGCCTGCCCGGCGCGATCGGCTTCCTCGCGGTGGCCTGCGGGGTGATCGCCGTGCTGATCGCGCTGTTCGCCGCCGACCCGGCGCGGACGCGGAAGGCGGCGGCCGCGCCCGCGCCGAACCCGTACCGCGGCTCCAACGTGCTGTGGCGCATCCACGGCTCGGCGGCGCTGCTGGTGATCCCGCAGTTCACCGCGGGGGCGTTCGCGCTGGTGCTGCTGGTCGACGTGCGCGGCTGGTCGTCGGTGCACGCCGGACAGCTCATCGCGGTCGCCCAGGGGCTCGGCGCGGTCTCCCGCATCCTGGTCGGGCGCTGGTCCGACGCGGTCGGCGAGCGGATGCGCCCGATGCGGCAGCTCGCCGCGGTCACCGCCGTCGTGATCGGCGCCACCGCGCTGACCACCGCCTTCCCGTCCCCGCTGACGCCGGTCCTGCTGGTCGTCGCCATCGCGATCTCGGCCAGTACCAACGGGCTGTCCTTCACCTCCACCGCCGAGCGGGCCGGTGCGGCCTGGTCCGGCCGGGCGCTGGGCGTGCACAACACCGGACAGAACCTGACCGCCGCCGTGGTGCCCCCGGCGATGGCCGCGCTGATCTCGGCGACCGCCTACTGGCCGGGCTTCGTCCTGGCCGCCGCGACCGCCTGCGTGTCGGCCGCGATCATCCCGGTACGACCCCAGGTGGCACCGCGGGACGGCACGGAGCCGCGCCGTACGATCACGGCATGAGCGACCGCCGCATCGAGACCCGCACCGATCTGCCCGACGATGCCGCCCGGGCCGTCCTCGACCTGATCGAGGCCGCCGCCGCCGAGGACGGCCAGCCGGCCGTGTCGGAACAGGGCCGGCTGCACATCCGCAAGGCCGGCCGCCCCGGCGTACGGCACCTGCTGCTGTGGACACCGACGCCGCGGCCGGGACCGGACGGCACGACGGCCGAGGAGCTGACCGGCTACGGGCAGATCGACGGCACCGACCCGGTGGAGGCGCCGTCCGCCGAGTTCGTGGTGCACCCCCAGCGCCGCTCGCAAGGCCACGGGCAGGCGCTGGCGGCGGAGCTGCTCGCCGCCACCGACCGGCGGCTGCGGGTGTGGGCGCACGGCGGGCACCCCGCCGCCCGGCACCTCGCACAGCGGCTCGGCATGAAACTCTTCCGCGAGCTGCGGCAGATGCGCCGCCCGCTCGACGCCGAGCCCGCCGGGGTGCCCGAGCCCCGGCTGCCCGACGGCGTCACCGTCCGCACCTTCGTGCCCGGGCAGGACGAGAGCGCCTGGCTCGCGGTCAACGCGGCGGCCTTCGCGCACCACCCCGAGCAGGGCGGTATCACCCGCGCCGACCTCGACGACCGCATCGCCGAGTCCTGGTTCGACCCGGCCGGGTTCTTCCTCGCCTTCCGCGGCTCCGAACCGGTCGGCTTCCACTGGACCAAGGTGCACGCGGCCGAGGGGCTGGGCGAGGTCTACGTCGTCGGGGTCGCCCCGGGCGAACAGGGCAGCGGTCTCGGCCGCGCGCTCACCGCGATCGGCTTGCGCCACCTCGCCCTGGATCGCGGCCTCGCCACCGCCATGCTCTACGTCGACGCCGACAACGCGCCCGCCCTCGCCGTCTACGAACGCCTCGGCTTCACCACCCACGAAACCGACCTCATGTACCGCACGGAGAACTAGGGTCCGCCGACCCCCGGGGTGATGTGTCCTGTCGGTTCCGGGCCCCCCGGTGGGGGGCTTGTCGCGCCGTTCCCCGCGCCCCTGGGTATGCGCGGCTCCTCCGCGAAAGGAACGTCGCTTCTTTCCAGCGGCCCTGGCGCACTTGCTCCGCCGGGTGCTTTGTCGCACCGGACGACCGCCCGGGCTGCTGCTGCGGGGGTCGCCGGAACTTCTGTGGGTGGACTGCTGGGCGCGCAGTTCCCCGCGCCCCTTGTGGGAGGTGCTCGCCGCGGAGAAAGTTCTGGGCACCTCGCGAAGAGCCGCGCATACTCAGGGGCGCGTGGGGGCACCCCGGAGGGTGAGCGCACCCTTGCTGGAAGCACCCCGCTTGCCTGACGGCAATGCTCTCTTTACCGGTCATTCAACCGCGCTTGCGAACATCGCTGGGTGCAGCACGCTGCCCCGCCCCCCACACCCCCGCCCGACCTGCCGAAACCCGCAGGTACACGGGACAATGGAGCGACGGCCGTCGGCCGCCGTACGGGGGCCGCCCATGTGGCGGATGTGCCGGAACCGGAGGAGGGCTCGAAACCCATGGCCCAGACAAACCACCCGAATGTACCCGCGCAGACCGCCCAGGCGGCTCAGACTGCCGGAGGCACGGGCGGGCACGCCGCGAACGGCACCTTCAGCACCCCCGACGGCGCTTTCCGGCCGCGAGTGGTCCCCGATCTCGACCCGGAGCCGCCCGGGCTGGCCGAGGCGGGCGAGGAATTCGGCGAGGAACTCCCGCAGGGCCGTTTCCTGGACCGCGAGCGCAGCTGGCTGGCGTTCAACGAGCGGGTCCTGGAACTCGCCGAGGACCCGTCCACCCCGCTCCTGGAACGCGCGAACTTCCTGGCCATATTCGCGAGCAACCTCGACGAGTTCTTCATGGTCCGGGTGGCCGGCCTGAAGCGCAGGATGGCCACCGGTGTCGCCACCCGCTCCGCGTCCGGTCTCCAGCCGCGCGACGTGCTGGACCTGATCCTGACCCGGTCCCGCGAGCTGATGGCCCGGCACGCCGCCTGCTTCCAGAACGACGTCGGCCCGCAGCTGGCCGACGAGGGCATCCACGTCATCCGCTGGGGCGATCTGACCGGCCAGGAGCAGGCCCGGCTGGCCACGCTCTTCCGCAAGCAGATCTTCCCGGTGCTGACCCCGCTCGCGGTCGACCCGGCGCACCCCTTCCCGTACATCTCCGGCCTGTCGCTGAACCTCGCGGTGGTGGTCCGCAACCCGGTCTCCGGGCACGAGCACTTCGCCCGGGTGAAGGTGCCGCCGATCCTGTCCCGGCTGCTGGAGGCGAGCCCGCAGCGGTACGTCCCGCTGGAGGACGTGATCGCCGCCCACCTCGACGAGCTGTTCCCGGGCATGGAGGTCCTCGACCACCACATGTTCCGCGTCACCCGCAACGAGGACCTGGAGGTCGAGGAGGACGACGCGGAGAACCTGCTCCAGGCCCTGGAGAAGGAGCTGATGCGGCGCCGCTTCGGGCCGCCGGTGCGGCTGGAGGTCGAGGAGTCGATCGCGCCGCGGGTGCTCGACCTGCTCGTCCACGAGCTGAAGATGAAGCACACCGAGGTCTATCCGCTGCCCGGCCCGCTCGACCTGACCGGGCTCTTCGCGATCGCCGCCCTGGACCGCGAGGAGCTGAAGTTCCCGCCCTACGTGGCCGGCACCCACCGCGACCTCGCCGAGGTCGAGTCCGCCTCGCCGCCGGACATCTTCGCCGCGATGCGCGAGCGGGACGTCCTGCTGCACCACCCGTACGACTCGTTCTCCACCTCCGTGCAGTCCTTCCTCGACCAGGCCGCCGCCGACCCCGACGTGCTGGCCATCAAGCAGACGCTCTACCGCACCTCCGGCGACTCGCCGATCGTGGACGCGCTGATCGACGCGGCCGAGGCGGGCAAGCAGGTGCTGGTGCTGGTCGAGATCAAGGCCCGCTTCGACGAGCAGGCCAACATCAAGTGGGCCCGCAAGCTGGAGGAGGCCGGCTGCCACGTCGTCTACGGCCTGGTCGGCCTCAAGACGCACTGCAAGCTGTCGCTGGTGGTCCGCCAGGAAGGCGACACCCTGCGCCGCTACAGCCACGTCGGCACCGGCAACTACCACCCGAAGACCGCCCGGCTCTACGAGGACCTGGGCCTGCTCACCGCCGACCCCAAGGTCGGCGCGGACCTCTCCCACCTGTTCAACCGGCTGTCCGGCTACTCGCGCCGCGAGACGTACAACCGGCTGCTGGTCGCCCCGCGCAGCCTGCGCGACGGGCTGATCCAGCGCATCCTCGCCGAGATCGGCCACCACCGCGCCGGGCGCCCCGCCTACGTGCGGGTGAAGGTGAACTCGATCGTCGACGAGGTGGTGATCGACGCGCTCTACCGCGCCTCGCAGGCCGGCGTGCCGGTCGACATCTGGGTGCGCGGCATCTGCGCGGTCAGACCAGGCGTGGACGGCCTGTCGGAGAACATCCGGGTACGCAGCGTGCTCGGCCGGTTCCTGGAGCACTCCCGGGTGTTCGTCTTCGGCAACGGCGGCGAGCCCGAGGTGTGGCTGGGCAGCGCCGACATGATGCACCGCAACCTCGACCGCCGGATCGAGGCGCTGGTACGGGTCACCGACCCGGGCCACCGCGCCACGCTCAACGGGTTGCTGGAGACCGGGATGTCGGACGCCACGGCGTCCTGGCACCTGGCGGCCGACGGCGACTGGACCCGGCACAGCACCGACTCCGACGGCCGCCCGCTGCGCAACGTCCAGGAAATGCTCATCGACGCCCGGAGGCGCCGGCGTGGCCCGTCAGCAGCAACATAGCGACCTGCTCGCACAGGAGATCCCCGGTCGACCGGGCGACGGCACGGACACGGGGAGCAGCGCGGTGGGCGTCAGCACGGGGGCCGACGGCAGGAGCGCGGGCGAGGCGCTGTCGTCCTATCTGCGCACGCAGGCGACCGCGTTCCTGCGCGGGCTCGGCGTGCGCGGCGACGACGAGGCCGTGGCGGACTCGCTGCTGCGCGGCAGCTCCCGGCGGATCGCCGGCGTGCTGCACACCTACGGCGAGCTGACCGACCCGGCCTGGGCGGAGCCGATGCGGGCCGAGTTGGGCTGGCTGGGCGCCACCCTCGGCCGCGAGCCGCAGTACGCGGTGCGGCTCGGCCGCCTCCTGGACGCCCTGCGCCGGCTGTCCGCCCTCACCCCGCCCGAGGACCCGCTCCCGCCTCCGCCGCTCCCCCAGGGCGCCTGGCGGGACACCGACCCGGCGACCGGTCCCGGCCCCGCGCCCGCGGCCGGACCGGCGTACGGCCGGCGTACGGACGCGGCGGCCGGAGCCGCTCTCGGCAGGGAGCCGGGCGGGAGCGGCCGGGCCCCGGGGCCGCGGTCGGGCGGAGCCGGCGGCGTCGCGGCGGTCGCCGCGCGCGGCCCGGTTCCCACGCAGGCCGGCGCGCCGCTGGCGGTCGGGGCGGCGCGGGCCGCCGCGCTGCTGGAGCGGCAGCTCACCTTGGCCCGTACCCGGGCGCACTCGGCGACCTTGCAGGCGATGGGCTCGGCCCGCTTCCACGCGCTGGCCGACTCCATCGCGGTGCTCGCCTCCGAGGTGCCGCTGACCGCGCGGGCCGGCCGGCCCGCGGCGGCGGTGCTGCCGCCGCTGGCCGAGCAGGCGCACTCCCGGCTCGCCGAGGCGGCCGGCACGCTGCCGCTGCGCCGGGCCGCGCACCCGTACAACGCCGAGGCGGTGCAGGCCGCGCTCGGCGCCGAACTCACCGCGGACCTCCAGGACGCGCCCTGGCACCAGGTGCGCATCCTGCTGCGGCTGAGCCGGTACGCCGCCGAGGTGCCCGGGGCCGGCGGCCACGGCGACCCGCGGCTGGCCGAGGCCGCGCTCGTCCTCCAGCGGCACCACGAGGCCGCCGAGTCGGCCGCCGCGGTGTCCGCCGCGGCCCGCACCCCCCGGATCGCCCCGGCCACCGCGTACGCGCTGGGGGTGCTGCACGCCGACCAGCGGCATGAGGTGGAGGCCGCCCGCTTCTCGTTCTCCCGGTTGTGGCAGTCATGAGCACCACGGTCAGGGCGGCCGGCACCGTGCTGTGGCGACGCGCCGCGGACGGCGGCGGGATCGAGGTCGCGCTCATCCACCGGCCGCGGTACGACGACTGGAGCCTGCCCAAGGGCAAGTTGAAGCGGGGCGAGGACCACGCGGCGGCCGCGGTGCGCGAGACCCGGGAGGAGACCGGCGTGGAGTGCGTGCTCGGCACGCCGCTGCCGGCCGCGCACTACTGGACCGCCGGGCGCCCCAAGGAGGTCAGGTACTGGGCCGCCGAGGCACCCTCCGGGCCCGCCGCGCCGCCCTTCTCGCCCAACGACGAGGTCGACCGGGTGGCCTGGCTCGCCCCGGAGGCGGCCCGGCGCCGGCTCACCCACGACCGGGACCGCGAGCTGATCACCGCGCTGCTGGGCACCCTGGCGGACTGACCGGCCTCGCGGGCGCCGTGGCGCGGTCCCGCCGTAGCGCCGTCGCGCGCCCGTCGCCGTAGCGCCCTCGCACGCCCTGTCGCGGCGAAGCACCGCAGCGCGTGCCCCCGTACCGTCGGCGCGCCCCCGCCGCCCGGTCCCGCCGTGCCCTCCGGCCGGCGCCCGCGGGCATCCGTGCGCCGGTTCCATGCCCAGGTCACGCGCTCCTCGCGCACCCCACCCGGCTCATCCGAGCAGCCTCCCCACGCCGGGCCACCACACCGACGGATGAGGTTCACCTCGCGTTCACTCTCCCCCGTTGGCCGCTTCATCTGATCTGCCTAATTTCGGCCTTACCGGTGAGCAGCAAGGCGCCGGGTGGATGCAGATCACCAAACCCTCTGCTTCGCCGTCCACCGGCGGGCTTTTGGAAGGAACACACGAAGGTGAAGCTTCAGCGTAAGAGCGGACTGCGGGCCTTGACCGTCGGCGCGGTCGCGATTACCGGCGCGCTGGTCCTGACCGCCTGCGGTTCGGACAACAACGACAGCAGCGACAACAGCTCGTCGGCGCCCAGCGGTTCGGCCAGCTCGTCGACGAACGCGTCGTCGATCTCCTGCGCCAAGGGACAGATCCTGTCCTCCGGCTCCACCGCTCAGCAGAACGCGATGGAAGCCTGGGTGAAGAACTACCAGCAGGCGTGCTCCGGCGCGACGATCAACTACAAGCCGTCGTCGTCCGGCCAGGGCATCATCGACTTCAACCAGGGCACGGACGCCTTCGCCGGTTCCGACTCCCCGCTCGCCCCCGACGAGATCACCTCCTCCAAGAAGGTGTGCACCGGCGGCGAGGGCATCAGCATCCCGATGGTCGGCGGCCCGATCGCCATCGGCTACAACCTGCCCGGCGTGAACGACCTGGTGCTGGACGCCCCCACCCTGGCGAAGATCTTCAACAGCAAGATCACCAAGTGGAACGACCCGGCGATCAAGAAGCTCAACCCGAGCGCCAGCCTGCCGAGCACCAAGATCCAGAGCTTCCACCGCCAGGACGACTCCGGCACCACCGACAACCTCACCAAGTACCTCGGTGGCGCGGCCAAGGCCGACTGGCCGTACCCGCACGCCAAGGCGTGGGCGGGTCACGGCGGCCAGGCCGTCGCCCAGTCCTCCGGAGTGGCCTCGCAGGTCAAGCAGACCGAGGGCGCGATCGGTTACTTCGAGCTGTCCTACGCGACCGCCGACCAGATCCCGACCGTCAAGATCGCCACCGGCGCCTCGCAGCCGGTCGAGGCCAGCAGCGCCAACGCCTCCGCGGGCATCGCGCAGGCCAAGGTCGTCGGCACCGGCTCCGACCTGGCGCTCGACCTGAGCGCCGCGTACATCACCAAGGCGGACAACGCCTACCCGATCGTCCTGGTGACGTACGAGATCGCCTGCGACAAGGGCAACAAGTCCGACACCCTGCCGCTGACGAAGTCCTTCCTGAACTACATCGCGAGCGCCGACGGCCAGGGCCAGCTGTCCAGCGCCGGCTACGCCCCGCTGCCCGACGCGATCGCCACGAAGGTCCGCTCCGCCGTCACCGCTCTCTCCTGACCCACGCGGCGGGCCCCGCGGTCGACACGACCACCGCGGGGCCCGCCGTACATCCGGTGCACCGCCGCCGGGGGAGCAGTCCTCCCCCACCCCAGACCGGAGTTCCCCATGACAACCACCGCACCACCCCCCACCGCCCCGCCGCCGCCCCAGGCGAAGACGGTCACCCGCCCGGGCGACCGGATCTTCGCCGGACTCTCCCGCGGCTCGGGCATCTTCGTCCTCGTGATCATGGGCGCCATCGCGCTCTTCCTGACCGTCCGCGCGGTCAGCGCCATCTCCAAGGACCACGCGAACTTCTTCACCACCTTCGAGTGGAACGCCGCCCTGACCCCGCCGAAGTTCGGCATCGCCGTCCTCGCCTACGGCACCGTGGTCAGCGCCGTGATCGCGATGGCCATCGCCGTGCCCATCGCGGTCGGCATCGCGCTGTTCATCACGCACTACGCGCCGCGCCGGCTCGGCGACGTGATCGCGTACGTCATCGACCTGCTCGCCGCGGTGCCCAGCATCATCTACGGCCTGTGGGGCGCGCTCTTCCTGGTGCCGCACCTGCGCGGCCTCAACCTCTGGCTCAACGACTACCTGGGCTGGACCGTCCTCTTCCACAAGGACGACCCGAACTCCACCCCGCGCTCGCTGTTCACGGTGGGCATCCTGCTGGCGATCATGATCCTGCCGATCATCACCAACGTCAGCCGCGAGGTGATCCGGCAGGTGCCGAAGATGCACGAGGAGGCGGCGCTCGCGCTCGGCGCGACCCGCTGGGAGGTCATCCGCATGTCGGTGCTCCCCTTCGCCCGCTCCGGCATCATCTCCGCCTCGATGCTGGGCCTGGGCCGCGCGCTCGGCGAGACCATGGCGGTGGCAACCGTGCTGTCCGCCTCGCCGACCCTGAGCGCGCACCTGCTGGACCCGGCCGGCGGCACCTTCTCGCAGAACATCGTCGCCAAGTTCGGTGAGGCCACCCAGTACGGCCGGGACGCCCTGATCGCGTCCGGCCTGGTGCTCTTCGTCATCACGCTGCTGGTCAACGGAGCCGCCCGGCTGATCATCGCCCGGCGCAAGGAGTACTCGGGGGCCAACGCATGACCGAGACCGCTGTCGACGCGACGCCGTCCCCCGCCCTCCCCGCCTCCCCGCGGCTGGCGACCCGGCGGCTGCCGCGCTGGACACCGCCGGCGATCGCGCTCGGCGCGATCGTGGTGGCCGTCGCCATCGGCGCCGGCGCGGGCCTGCACAGCCACATCCAGTGGGGCCTGATCGCGCTGCTGCTCTTCGTCGCCGGGTCGTACGTGATCACCGCCCAGGTCGAGGGCCGTCGCCAGGCCAAGGACCGGGTGGCCACCAGCCTGGTCTGGTCCGCGTTCATCCTGGCCGTCCTGCCGCTGTACTCGCTGATCGAGACCACGATCAAGCAGGGCGCCGGCGTGATCGACGGCACCTTCCTGACCCACTCGATGAAGAACGTGCTCACCATCGAGCCCGGCGGCGGCATCTACCACGCCATCATCGGCACCGTGGAGCAGGTCGCGATCTCCGCCGCCATCGCCACCCCGATCGGCATCCTCACCGCGGTCTACCTCGTCGAGTACGGCCGGGGCTGGCTCGCCAAGGTGGTCACCTTCTTCGTCGACGTGATGACCGGCATCCCCTCGATCGTGGCGGGCCTGTTCATCCTGTCGCTGTGGTTCGTGGCCTTCGACAAGGCGCCGCAGTCCGGCTTCGCCGGCTCGCTGGCACTGGCGATCCTGATGACGCCGATCGTGGTCCGCTCCACCGAGGAGATGCTCAAGCTCGTGCCGAACGAGCTGCGCGAGGCGTCCTTCGCGCTGGGCGTGCCGAAGTGGCGGACCATCACCAAGGTGGTCGTCCCCACCGCCATCGGCGGCATCACCACCGGCGTGATGCTGGCGCTGGCCCGGATCGCCGGCGAGAGCGCCCCGGTCGCCCTGCTGATCTACGGCGCCCAGTACATCAACAACAACCCCTTCAAGGGCCCGCAGGAATCGCTGCCGTTCTACATCTACCAGCAGTACGTGAACGGCAACCCGGCGAGCTACGCCCGTGCTTGGGGCGCGGCCCTGGTCCTGATCGGCTTCGTGATGATCCTGAACCTCGTGGCCCGGCTCATCGCGCGCTGGAAGGCGCCGCAGCACTCAGGTCGCTGACGCGGCCATCAGCAGACCTAGAGAAATGAAGTGATCCCCACCATGGCCAAACGCATCGACGTCAGCGGCCTGTCCGCCTACTACGGCAGCCACAAGGCCATCGACGACATCTCGATGACCGTCGAGCCCGGCTCCGTGACCGCCTTCATCGGCCCGTCCGGCTGCGGCAAGTCCACCTTCCTGCGCACCTTGAACCGCATGCACGAGGTCACCCCCGGCGGCCGCGTCGAGGGCAAGGTGATGCTGGACGACGAGAACCTGTACGCCGGCGGCGTGGACCCGGTGACGGTGCGGCGCACCGTCGGCATGGTCTTCCAGCGGCCGAACCCGTTCCCCACCATGTCGATCTACGACAACGTGGCGGCCGGCCTGCGGCTCAACGGCGTCCGCAAGAAGGGCGAGCTCGACACCATCGTCGAGAAGTCCCTCAAGGGCGCCAACCTCTGGAACGAGGTCAAGGACCGGCTGAACAAGCCCGGCTCCGGGCTCTCCGGCGGCCAGCAGCAGCGGCTGTGCATCGCCCGCGCCATCGCGGTCGAGCCGCAGGTGCTGCTGATGGACGAGCCGTGCTCCGCGCTCGACCCGATCTCCACCCTCGCCATCGAGGACCTGGTCGGGGAGCTGAAGGAACGCTTCACCATCGTGATCGTCACCCACAACATGCAGCAGGCCGCGCGGGTGTCGGACCGTACCGCGTTCTTCAACCTGGCCGCCGTCGGGCAGCCCGGCAAGCTGATCGAGATCGACGAGACCCAGCGGATCTTCTCCAACCCGTCGGTCCAGGCGACCGAGGACTACATTTCCGGCCGCTTCGGCTGATCCCAGACCGCCGTGCGGTGCTGCATGGCGGTGCCACCGCAGGGCGCGCGGGCCCCGGTTCCCCTTGCGGGGGCCGGGGCCCTTCGCATGACCGTTCAGCGAGGCCGTTCGCCAGGTGGCCGCGCCGGCGGAGCAGCCGGCCGGGGGTCAGCCGAAGACCAGCCGGACCAGGTAGAAGCAGACGGCGGCGACGACCGCCGCGGCCGGCATCGTGATGAACCAGCCGCCGACGATGTTCTTCGCCACGCCCCAGCGGACCGCCTTGACCCGCTTCGTCGCCCCCACGCCCATGATCGCCGAGGTGATGACGTGCGTGGTGGAGACCGGCGCCGCGAAGACGTACGAGGTGGTGTAGAGGATCGCCGCGGAGGTGGTCTCGGCGGCGAAGCCCTGCGGCGGGTCGAGGTCGATGATCCGGCGGCCGAGGGTCCGCATGATCCGCCAGCCGCCCGCGTAGGTGCCCAGCGACATCATCGCCGCGCAGATCAGCTTCACCCAGATCGGGATGCCGAATCCGCGGCTCGGGTCGTGGATCACCAGCGCCAGCACCACCACACCCATCGTCTTCTGGGCATCCTGCAGACCGTGGCCGAGCGCCATCGCGGCCGCGGAGACGGTCTGCGCCATCCGGAAGCCGCGCTTGGCCTTGTGCGGGTTGGAACGGCGGAAGAACCACAGGATCGCCATCATCACCAGGTAGCCCACGAGCAGGCCGACCACCGGCGAGAGGAACATCGGCACGATGACCTTGTCGACCACGCCGTTCCAGTGCACCTGGGTGCCGCCGGCGAGCGCCGCGCCGACCAGACCGCCGAACAGCGCGTGGCTTGAACTCGACGGCAGCCCGAAGTACCAGGTGACCAGGTTCCATACAATGGCTCCGGCGAGCGCGGCGAACAGGATGGCCATCCCGTTGCGGCCGTGCGGCGTGGCGATCAGGCCCTTGCTCACGGTGGAGGCCACCTTGGAGCCGAGGAAGGCGCCGAGCAGGTTCATCACCGCGGCCATCGCCAGCGCCGCCTTGGGGGTCAGCGCGCGGGTGGAGACCGAGGTGGCGATGGCGTTCGCCGAGTCGTGGAAGCCGTTGGTGTACGTGAAGAAGAGCGCGACCCCGATGGTCACGATCAGAACGAAGGTGTCCACGAAGGTCAGGACTCCTTGACCGCGATGGTCTCCACCGTGTTGGCGACGTGCTCGAACGCGTCGGCCGCCTCTTCCAGCACGTCGACGATCTGCTTGAGCTTGAGCACCTCGATCGCGTCGTACTTGCCGTTGAACAGGTGCGCGAGCAGCTTGCGGTGGATCTGGTCGGCCTGGTTCTCCAGCCGGTTGACCTCGATCCAGTACTCGGTCAGGTTCGACATGGTGCGCAGGTTGGGCATCGCCTCGGCGGTCAGCTCGGCGGCTCTGGCCAGCACCTCGATCTGCTGCTCGACGCCCTTGGGCAGCTCCTCGACCTGGTAGAGGACGACCAGGTCGACGGCCTCCTCCATGAAGTCCATGATGTCGTCCAGCGAACCGGCGAGGGTGTAGATGTCCTCCCGGTCGAACGGCGTGATGAAGGAGGAGTTGAGCTGGTGGAAGATCGCGTGGGTCGCGTCGTCCCCGGCGTGCTCGGCCGCCCTCATGCGTTCTGCGATCTCGGTCCGGGTCGGCGAATCGGCCCCGAGCAGTTCCATCAGAAGCTTCGAACCGGTGACGATGTTGTCCGCGGATGCGGCGAACATGTCATAGAAGCTCGTCTCCCTGGGGGTCAGACGAAAGCGCACGTGAGGTCCTCGGGGTGCATGAGTTTCGGTCTCGTTGATGCTAGGTGCATCATCCGGCCGCGGCTAACCGGCGTCCACCAGTGTCGCCCATCGGACGAAGTCCCCCTGACAGGGGATGCCTCGCACAGGGTATCGATTCGGTAAGCTATACCCATCGGGGGTATAACGGGACAGAAGGGCGGGCATGCGGATGGCCACGGAAGGCGTCGCCGGGGAGATTGTGAAGCCGCACGGGCCGCATGGCTACAGCCATGACAAAGAGTCCCATCTGAAACGGCTGCGCAGGATCGAGGGTCAGCTGCGCGGACTGCAGCGGATGGTCGAGGAGGACGTGTACTGCATCGACATCCTCACCCAGGTCTCGGCGAGCACCAAGGGGCTGCAGTCCTTCGCGCTCCAGCTGCTGGAGGAGCACCTGCGGCACTGCGTGGCCGCGGCCGCGGTCGGCGGGGGCCCGGAGATCGACGAGAAGGTCGCCGAGGCGACGGCGGCGATAGCGCGACTGCTGCGCACGTAGTCGCGGCGCGCGCGGAAGCGGGGTCGCGGCGCGGGCGCGGTGCCGGGTGGCGGCAGGGCGCGGCGCGGGCGGAGGCGGGGTCGCGCGCGGGCGGGGGTAGGGGTGGGCTAGTTCGCCTGGGCCAGCGGGACCCGGGCGACCTCCAGCACCTCGTCGATCCGGTCGAAGCTCAACCGCTCCTCGACGGCGGCGGAAGCGGCGATCATCAGCTCGCCGCACAGATCGATCTCGGCCAGCGCCACTGGATCGTCCTGCACCGATGTCATGGGCGACGGCGCCATACCCGCACCACCTCCTCTACGCATCCCCGTACGCCTGCGAACGGCCGTCATCAAGCGTAGGGACCATACGTGACCCGGCGCATGGCACGGATGGACCATTTCCAGTAGGCCCGATCCGGCGGTGCCCCGGTCTACGGCTGGGCAGAAACGATCTTGCCGGTCCAGATGTCGGTACCGCCGGGCGTGGTCACCGCGACCGGGGTGCCGAACGCGTCGTAGGTCGTGGTGGAGACAACTGTCACATCCTGGCCGGCGGCCCCGGTGCTTTTCGGGGTGCCGGTGCCCTTGGCGCCCCCGGCGGTGCCCTTGCGGTCGGTGCTCTTGCCGTCGGCCGTGGTGCTCATCGTGAACCGCTCGGTGAGCTTGCGAAGCCGCCCCTGCGCGTCCAGCCACGCGTCGAACGGCACCCGGGTCACCGTGAAGCCCGCCGCCGCGGCGCTCAGCGGGCCGCGCACCGCGGGCGAGGCGATCCGGGCGGCCCTCGCGATGTCGGTGGTGCCCCGGAAGTGCCGCACCTGGACGCCTTGCAGCTGCTCGGTGCCGGAGTACGTCACGTCCTCGGCACCGCGCAGCAGTTCGGCGGCGGCCAGCGGTTCGGTGGCGCCGCCGGTGACCAGGTTCCCGTCGGGGAGGCGGGTGGTGTCCACCCGGACCCACTTGCCGGCGGGGACGCCCGCGCCGCGGTTCTTCATGTAGAGGGCGCCGGGCGTCATCAGTTCGGTGATCGGCTTGTGCTCCTCCTTGCCGACCGCGTCCTTGGGCAGCAGCACCACCACCTCGCCCCGCTGCTCGGCGTAGTCGAAGCCGCCGGTGCCGGTGATGGTGACCCAGGTGCCGCCGCTGGCCATCCGCATCGCGGTGACCACCTTCGAGCTGCCCGCTTTGACCAGGGTGTCGGCGGCGTTGGTGACGGCGCGGGTCTGGGCCGCGTCCGCGGGGGTCGAGCCGGCGGAGGTGCCCGCGGCCGGGCCGCCGCAGCCCGATGCCAGTGCGGCCGCGCACACCAGCGCGGCGGCCGCGGCCGCGGACCTCCGCGGTGTCGCGCGGCCGCGGTGCCCGTTCCGCCCGAGCTGCCCGTTCCGCCCGAGCTGCCCGCGGTCCGGGCGGTGGGCGTCCGTCGGCCCGCCGTCTGCTGTCGCACTCGTCGTGCCCGCCTCTGGGGTCACCGTTGCCACCATCGCCCGTCCATCCCTGCACCCGCCCTACCGGCTGGGTCTCACCGGGATAACGACGGTCTTGAGCGGGCCGTCACGCCCGTTACGGTGGAGTCGTGTCCGATGTCGGAACAACGGGGTGTGCCTCCGGCGGTGATGGCCGTCATGACGTGGCCGTCGTCGAACGGGGTGCCTTCGCGGTGGCGCGGTGCTCGTGCGGGTGGAAGGGGCCGGCTCGCCGGGCGCGGGACCGTGCTCGCCGCGACGCGGAAGACCACCCAAACTGAGGGCGCCCCTGTCCGCCCGCCCTGCCCCGTCCGAACGGTCCCCGGACCCCCCGCCGGTGGCCCCTTGCGCGCGGTTCCCCGCGCCCCCGGACTTGTGCGGCTCCTCCGCGCTTACCCCCGCCCGGGGTGCCTTGTCCGGACGGTTCCCGGACCCCCCGCCGGTGGCCACTTGCGCGCGCAGTTCCCCACGCCCCCGGACTTGTGCGGCTCCACCGCGCTTACCCCCCGCCCGGGGGTGCCTCGTCCGGACGGTCCCCGGACCCCCCGTCCGTAAGTGGCTGAGCGCGCCGTTGCCGGCTTTCCGTACCCGCTACGGGCTGGTGCGCTGCGGAGCAGGCGCACATACTCAGGGGCGCGGGGAACTGCGCGACCAGCCAACCTCCGTGGCGCACCGGGCCCGCCGGCCGGGCACCCGCGGCGGGTTCGGTGGGGCCACCGGCACATGGGGGCCGCCCAGCAAGTGATCGCAACCGGCAGAGGTGATGCGGCGTCTTGGGTTTCTGAAGGTGCGGGTGTGGCGGAACGCACCCGCCTCCAGGCCCGGGTTCGGGCCACACGCGTGGATGCGACGGTGGAACGCATGGGCCGGGGAGAAAACCGGAGCCGGATTGTCGGCAAAAGCCCCCGCAGGGTAAAGCGGCGGACCGCGCTGAAGGCGGGCGGCGGGGTGCTGGCCGCGACGGCGCTGAGCGGGTGCGGCGACGGCGGCGGGGACGACGCGAAAGCGCCCGCGCCCGCCTCGGGTTCGGGGACGCCCTCGTCCGCGAAGCCGACCGCGTCGGGCACCCCGTCACCGGTGAAGCCGGACTGGCCGGCGCTGGCGAGGTCGCTGGACGGGTCGCTGGTGCGCCCGCAGGACAGCGGGTACGACGTGGACCGCCGCCTCTACAACACCCGTTTCGACTCGCTCCGGCCGGCCGCGCTCGCGTATGTCACCGGCGCCGACGACATCCGCACCTGCCTGGAGTTCGCCCGCCGTACCGGCATCACGCCCGTCGTCCGCAGCGGCGGCCACTCGTACGCGGGCTGGTCCAGCGGCACCGGCCGGCTGATCGTGGACGTCTCGAAGCTCGACTCGATCCGGGTGAACGGCACGACCGCCACGATCGGCGCGGGCGCCAAACTCATCGACGTCTACAACACCCTTGCGCGGTACGGCCGGACGATCCCGGGCGGGTCGTGCCCGTCGGTGGGCGTCTCGGGGCTCACGCTCGGCGGCGGTCATGGCGTGATGAGCCGTTCGATGGGGCTGACCTGCGACAACCTCATCGGCGCGACGCTGATCACCGCGGACGGCCGTAGCCACGCGGTGTCCGCCGACGCCGAGCCGGACGTCTTCTGGGCGCTGCGCGGCGCGGGCAACGGCAACTTCGGCGTGGTGACGTCCCTGACGTTCGCCACCCACCCGGTGCCGGCCGTGGTCACCGGCTATCTGACCTGGCCGTGGAGCCGCGCCGCCGACCTGGTCGGCGGCTGGCAGAGCTGGGGTCCCGACCTGCCCGACCACATCTGGTCCGCGCTCGACCTGAACTGCACGGTCGGCCAGAGCCCCACCGTCTCGGTCGCGATGACCTCCACCGGTTCGCGCGACGACCTCGCCGCCGCCGCGGACCGGCTGGCCACCGCGGTCGGCGCCCCCGCCACCTCGGTGTCCCTGCGCCCGCACACCTACGTCGACGCGATGTTCTCCTACGCCGGCTGCGAGGGCCGCAGCGCCGCCCAGTGCCATCTCGCCCCGGTCGGCAGCCTGGAGCGGGACACGTACACCGCGCGCTCCGACTTCTACGACGTGAACCTGCCGGCCGGCGGCGTCCAGGCGCTGATCGGCCGGTTGCAGCAGCTCGCCGGCCAGTCCGGCGGCGGCGCCGGCAGCATCGCCCTCACCGCGCTGGGCGGCGCGGTCAACCGCCCCTCCGCCACGGCCACCGCCTTCTCCCACCGCGGCTCGCGCTTCCTGGCGCAGTACCTCGCCTCCCACGAACTGTCCGCCACCTCATGGCTGGACGACACCCACACGGCCCTGCGCCGCTACGCGTCCGGCGCCGCCTACCAGAACTACACCGACCCGTCGCTGACCGACTGGCGCACCGCGTACTACGGACCGAACGCCGACCGGCTGACCGCCCTGAAGAAGCAGCTCGACCCGCACCGCCTCTTCGACTTCCCGCAGGCGCTGTAGCCGCCGGCCCCGACCGTGCGACCCCGCCGCCACACCGTCCTTACGCCGCCAGGTCCTTGTCGGTGGAGCTGTGCCGGACCTTGCGTGGGCCCAGCCGCCTGGCCGCGGGGGCGGCGCGCGGTGAGGAACGGACCAGGACCGCGGCCCGGCCGCGGGCCACCCCGGTGGTGAGCCGGGTGAGCAGCGCGAGGGCGGGCGCGGTCAGCAGCAGCACGGTGGCGGCGCCGAGCGCGAACCCGCCGATCACGTCGGTCGGGTAGTGCGTGCCGACGTAGATGTCGCAGAAGCCCTCGGCGAGCGCGGCCAGCAGCGCGATCACGCCGAACCTGCGGTCGACGGTGAACAGCCCGACCGCGATGGCGGCGATGACGGCGCTGCGCACGCTGACGAAGGAGTAGCCGCCGTCGTGGACCAGCACATGGAGGCCGTCGTGGTCGGCGTAGGGGCGGGGCCGCTGGACGAAGGCCCGGATCGGCAGGTCGAGCAGCGTCGCGATCCCGGCCGCGAGTCCCGACCACAGCACGCCGGCGACCGCGGCCGGCGCGTCCTCGGCCCGCCGGGCCACCCGCCACCAGCACCAGACGGCCAGCACCAGGGCCAGGGCGACCAGGCCGTATCCGCCGGCCCACGCCACGGCCCGGTCGACGCCGTGCGAGGCGTGCCCGGACAGGCCGTTGATCCCGCGCAGCAGGCTGACGTCGGGGTTCACGGTGTCGCCTGTGACCTTCGCCATCGGGTCCACCCCTCGTCGGGCAACGCAACTGGAACGTGCGTTCACGGTCGGCTCGTGCGCAACCCCCGTCGCTTGCGTCTCGCGCCATTCTCCCCCGTACAACGGTCGGCACACTACGTAGCGTTCCGGTCTTCGCCAGATGATCACCATGCTGTTATGCAAGGGTGACCAGGGGGAACGGTCGAACGGCCGGAAACCCCCCAGCCTTGGGGCCGAGCATCACCCTGCGCACTCGCCACACGGGTGTCACCCGTCACAGGCCCCGGAGGCGACGGTCCGTCAGGACGGGGACGACGCCGGCGACGAGGTGGGCAGCGCCTGCGCCCCGCTCTCGGTGACCCGGGTCGCCCCGATGTAGTCGGGCGAGTCGATCGGGTCGAACCGGATCACCGCGCCGGTGTGCGGCGCGTCGATCATGTAGCCACCGCCCACGTAGATCCCGACGTGGTGGATGGAGCGCGGGTCACTCAGATCGTAGGCGAAGAAGACCAGGTCGCCCGGGAGCAGTTCGGCGCGGCTCGGGTGCGGCCCGGCGTTCCACTGGTCGTTGGCCACCCGCGGCAAGGTCACCCCGACCGCGTGGTACGACGCCTGCGTCAGCCCCGAGCAGTCGAACCGGCCGCCCTGCGCCGCCGTCCCCTCCCCGCCCCACAGGTACTTGGTGCCGAGCTTCGACTGCGCGTAGGTGATCGCGCCCGCGGCCTGCTCGGTCGGCTCCAGCCGCGCGACCGGCGCCGCGAAGCTCTGCGCCAGGGAGCGGATGGTCTTCACGTAGTTCTGCGTCTCGGCGTACGGCGGGACACCGCCGGCCTTGATCACCGCGTAGGCGCCGGCGTTGTAGGAGGCGAGCATGTTGTCGGTGTTGTCGCCCGGCACGTCCTTCACGTAGGCGGCGAGCTGGCAGTCGTACGTGGCGGCCGAGGGGATCGCGTCCTGCGGGTCCCACACGTCGGCCTTGCCGTCGCCGTTGCCGTCGATGCCGTGGGTGGCCCAGGTGCCCGGGATGAACTGCGCGATGCCCTGCGCGTCCGCCCCGCTCTGCGCGTGGGCGTTCCACCCGCTCTCCTGGTAGAGCTGCGCGGCCAGCAGCGACGGGTTGAGCGACGGGCACAAGTCGCCCCACTTCGCCACGATCGGCTCGTACTCGGCCGGCACCGAACCCTTGGCCAACGTCACCGCCTGCCCGTTCTCACCGTCCGACAGCCCCGCGGCGGCCGAGAACGTGCCCACCACGAGCAGCGCGAGGAACGAAAAGCACAGGCCCAGAGCGATGATGACGATGAGCCAGATCCGGCGCACGAGGTCCCCACCCTTCCGATCCTTGTACGATCCCGCCCTCTTCGTTGCCCTACGGTGATGCTCGTGATACACACAGTAGTCGTCTGTGTCCCTCGAACACCGGTCCGTCCCCAGTCTGACGGGTGCGGGCCGGATCACACGGACGATCCGCCGAGAAAGTCGCCCAGTCGACATCCAACAGCGGATTCCTCCGTCAAGATAGATGATGGCCCCTTGCGCCCCGGCGAGGGAGTCAACTGATCGAGCGGGGTGGTGAGTTACATGTTTCTGGCAGCGGCGAAGGGCGACATCAACACCATCATCGGTGGCATCGCCCCGGACTGGGGACCCTTCGGTTCCCTCGGCAACGAAGCGCGTGTGATGGTCGAGGTGGTCATGGCGGTGGCGATCCTGCTGTGCCTGGCCCTGGCCATCTGGGGCGCGGCCAAGCAGCGGATCGGCGCGACCGCGCTGCGCGACACCTTCAGCGCGGAGCAGGGCAAGGGACTGATCATCGCCGGTCTGACCGGCGTGTTCATCATCGGTTCCCTCGGCACGCTGTTCACCATCGTCTACGGGATGGCGATCTAGCCCGGCCCGACCGGAACCGCCGGACCGTCCTCCCGGCACCCCCGGGTGCCACTGTTCCCCTTACGGAGCCCGTCCCAGGCTCCACCGTCCCGACCGAGGCTGCGTGCTGATGCCCACTCAACCAAGCAGCGCTGTCGTCCTCCGCGACACGCTCCGCCGTGACACGCGCCGCCGCGGCGTGCCCGCGGCATCCCGGGGGGCGACCGCACGATGAGCCTCGGCCAGGACGGCCCCCCGACCCGGACCCGGATGCCCGAGGGCCACGGCACGCACGGCCAGGCCGGGCGACGCCCGCAGCCGCGGCGCGCGCTGGCCACGGTGGTCGGCGTCGTCGTCGTGCTCGTCGCGGCGCTGGCGTTCGCCACCCGCGGCGGCGGGTCCTCGTCCTCCACCGACGACGCCGGCTCCGGCTCCGGCGGGAGCGGCGGCGCGGGCTCCTCCGCGAAGAGCTCCACCTCCGCCACCGCGCCCACCGGCGAGAGCCCCGTCACCGGCAAGTCCGGCGGCATCCCCGCCGGGTTCGCCCACACCCAGCAGGGCGCCCAGTCCGCGGCGGCCAACTACGCGGTCGCGCTGGGCGGCGTCGACATGTTCAACACGACCGCCCGGCACCGGATCGTGGCGACCGTGTACGCCCCCTCGGCCACCGGGACCCTGCAGGGCTCGCTCGACCAGGCGTACTCCACGGGCGCGATAAAGGCCCTCGGCCTCAACCCCGACGGCTCCGCGCCCCAGGGACTGACCCTCGTCTCCCGGACGATCCCGGTCGGCACGAAGACCACCGCCGGCACCGCGGACGCGGCCACCGTCGAGGTCTGGTGCACCGCGCTGGCCGGCCTGGCCGGCAAGGACTCCACCAAGCCCGTCACGGCCTCCTGGTTCACCATCACCGAGAAGCTGGTGTGGGACACCTCGGGCACGTCGGGCGGCAGCGGCGGGGACTGGAAGATCGCCTCCTCCAGCCAGCAGGACGGGCCCGCGCCGGTCAGCGGAGACCAGCAGATCGCCACGGCGGACCAGATCGCGGGTGCCGTACAGCAGTACGGAGGGTTCACCTATGCGAGGTAGCGGCCGCGCCCGGCTCCTCCCCCTGTCGGCAGTCGTCGTCACGCTGCAGACGGCGCTGTGGACCCTCGCGACGCGCGCGATGGCGGGCCCTTCGGCCACGCCGACGCCGACGACGTCGGCGTCCAACGACACCTGCAGTCTGCTGTCGGGGCCCACGAAGGACTACTGCAACAGCGGCACGACCCCCGTCGCGCCGAAGGGAGACAGCGGCACCAGCAGCCTCGATCCCCTCGCCTCCCTCGGCAAGGGCTGCGCCGAAGCCGCCTCCTGGACGATCGACAAGCTCTCCACCGCGGTGACGAAGACGACCGAGGTGGACTTCACGAACACCGAGTTCCTGCGGCAGTACGCCGTGGTGTTCGCCGCCTCCACGATCCTGACCCTGATCCTGTGGCTGCTGGCGGTGGCCAAGCGCGCGGTGCGCGGGGTGCCGATGACCGAGGCGCTCACCGAGGCGGTCGGCTTCCTGTGGCTGACGGTGCTGGCCTCCGCCTTCACCCCGCTGGTGCTCTACACCGTGGTCTCGGCGACCGACGCGGTCACGGACGTGATCTCGTCGGGCACCAAGTCGAACACCGACGTGTTCTTCGGCTCGTTCTCCGGCGCCCTGAAGAAGGGCAACGACATCGGCGGCGGCCCGGTCATGCTGATCGTGGTCTCCCTGGTGTCGGTGCTGGCCGCGGGTGTGCTCTGGCTGGAACTGGTGATCCGCGCCGCGCTGCTGTACGTCGGCGCGCTGCTGGGCACCGCGGTCTACGCGGGCCTGGTGGACAAGAACATGTGGCACCACGTCAGGCGCTGGGCGGGCATCATGATCGCGGTGATCCTGGTGAAACCCGTGGTCGTGATCGTGCTGGGGCTGGCCGGCGCGCTGTCGGGGTCGAAGAACGGCCCGAACTCGTTCTCCGCGGTCGTGTCGGGTCTGGCGATCATCCTGCTGGCGATCTTCGCCAGCGCGATGATCTACCGGTTCGTGCCCGGCTTCGGCGACGACGTGGTGAGCCTGCGCAACAACCGCAAGGCCAGCGGCCAGAGTTCCGCGGCCGCGGTGATCTCCTCGCCGGCCGCGCTGGTCCGCCAGGGCATCACCACGCACAGCGCCCGCGGCGGCCCGCAGGAGCAGGCCCAGGGCGGCGGCCAGCCCGCCAACCCGGTGGCCGGCGGCATGGCCGCGCACAGCACCCGCGGCGGTGCGGGCGGCTCGGGCGGTTCCGGCAGCGGCTCCAGCGGCGGCTCCGGCGGCAGCGGCCCGCTCAGCGGCTCCCCGTACCGGTCCGGCTCCGGCCCGGCGTCGGGTTCGAACAAGGGCTCTTCCCAAGGAGGTGAGCGCCGGTGACGACCCAGCCGTTCACCCAGCCGCGCCGCACGTATCTGATCGGAAAGGCGCGGCCGAACGCCATCGTCGGCAAGAACCGGGAGACCGGCGAGATCGCGCTGATCATCGTCGGGGCGGCGCTGGGCATGATGTCCGGCCTGCTGATCCCTGTGCTGCTGCTGCGCATCGTCGGCCTGGTCGGCTGGCCGGTGCTGGCGCTGGCCGCGGTGTACATGCCCTACCGGCGGCGTACGTTCTACCGCTGGTTCGAGATCAACCGGGCCTACCGGCGGATGCTGCGGGTCGCGCCGGCGTACCGCTCCTCGGCGCAGGAGGCCGGCACCCGGATGGACGGGCGGGAGATCGAGGTCGGGCCGCCGCCGGGGATCGGCCGGATCACCTGGCTGGCCGCGCCGTTCGGGCCGGACGAGATCGCGGTGCTGCTGCACGTGGACCGCCGTACGGTCACCGCGGCGATCGAGATCGAGGGCCCGGGCGTGGGCCTGCGCGACAGCGAGGACCAGGAAGCCCTGGTGGAACGCTTCGGCACCCTGCTGAAGCACGTGGCCAACGGCGACGGCTTCGTGACGCGGCTCCAGATGCTCGCCCGCACGCTGCCCGCCGACCCGGACGCGCACGCCAAGGACGTGGCGCAGCGCGGCGAACCGGACGCGCCACGCTGGCTGCAGGACTCCTACGACCAGCTCCAGTCGATGGTGTCGACCTCCTCCGAGCAGCACCGCGCCTACCTGGTGGCGTGCATGCACTTCACCCGCGAACTGGCCGCCGAGGGCAACGCGATGGCCCGCGCGACCGTCGCCCGCGGCACCCGGGTGGACAAGGACGCCGGCCTGGCCGCGGTGATGGCCCGCGAGCTCAACGACATCTGCGCCCGCCTCGCCGAGGCCGACATCCGGGTCCGGCAGCCGCTCGGCCAGGCCCGGCTGTCGTCGCTGGTGCACTCGATGTACGACCCGGACCACCCGATCGACCACATCCAGGCGATGACCCGCCGCAACGCGTGGCCGGCCGAACTGGACGCCACCGAGCCGACGTTCCTCCAGGCGAAGACCCGGGAGTCGAGCACGCGCGCGCCCTGGCACCACGCCACGGCGTGGGTGAAGGAGTGGCCGATGACGCCGGTGGGCGTCAACTTCCTCGCGCCGCTGCTGGTGCACACCCCGGACGTGATCCGCACCGTCGCGGTCTGCATGGACCTGGAGCCCACCGACGTGGCGATCGAGCGGATGCTGACGGAGAAGACCAACGACGACGCCGAGGCGAGCCGGGCCGCGAAGATGAACCGGGTGGTGGACCCGCGGGACGTGGCCCACCACGGCCGGATCGACCAGCGCGGCGAGGACCTGGCCAGTGGCGCGGCCGGGGTGAACCTGGTCGGCTACATCACGGTGTCCGCGCGCTCCCCGGAAGCGCTGGCGCGCGACAAGCGCACCATCCGCGCTTCCGCCGGTAAGTCGTATTTGAAGCTCGAATGGTGCGATCGTGAGCACCACCGGGCATTCGTCAACACGTTGCCGTTCGCTACCGGCATCCGCCGCTAGCCCGCCCGGAGGAGGAGGCCACCGATGCCCATGCTGGACCCTCTGGCTGCGATCACGGACGCGTTCACCAGCTTCCTGTTCGGCCGGGTGGAGACCACCCGGCTGCCCGTCCGCACGTCCACCGGCCAGGCGCAGGCGGTGTACCTGCCGACCGCCGCGCCCGGCCTCGGCGACTCCGGTGTGATCATCGGACGCGAGGTGTACTCCGGGAAGGGGTACATCTACGACCCGTTCCAGCTCTACGGCCAGCAACTGCCGGCCCCGCACTGGCTGGTGCTCGGCGAGTCCGGCAACGGCAAGTCGGCGCTGGAGAAGACCTATGTGATGCGGCAGTTGCGGTTCAAGGACCGGCAGGTCGTGGTCCTGGACGCGCAGGGCGAGGACGGCGTCGGCGAGTGGAACCTGATCGCCCAGTCGCTGGGCCTGACCCCGATCCGGCTGGACCCGATGGCGGCGCTGGACGGCGGGATCAAGCTCAACCCGCTGGACCCGGCGATCACCGTCACCGGGCAGCTCGCGCTGCTTCGCACCATCATCGAGGTGGCGCTGGGGCGCGGCCTGGACGAGCGGTCCGGCTTCGCGCTGAAGGTCGCGCACACCTACGTCGCCGAGTCGGTGACAGACCGCCAGCCGATCCTCACCGACATCGTGGAACGGCTGCGGCACCCGGTGCCGGAGTCCGCCGAGGCGATGAACGTCGACCTGGACGACGTACGCGCGTGGGGCCTGGACGTGGCGCTGGTGCTGGACCGGCTGGTCGACGGCGACCTGCGCGGGATGTTCGACGGGCCGACGAGCGCGGGCATCGACCTGGACTCGCCGCTGATCGTCTTCGACCTCTCGCACATCGACCGGAACTCGATCGCGATGCCGATCCTGATGGCGATCGTGGGTGTGTGGCTGGAGCACACCTGGATCAGGCCGGACCGGAAGAAACGGATCTTCCTGGTCGAGGAGGCATGGCACATCATCAACTCGCCGTTCGTGGCGCAGCTCTTCCAGCGGCTGCTGAAGTTCGGCCGGCGGCTCGGCCTGTCGTTCGTGGCGGTGGTGCACCACCTGTCCGACGTGGTCGACGGCGCCGCCGCCAAGGAGGCGGCGGCGATCCTCAAGATGGCCTCCACCCGCACCATCTACGCCCAGAAGGCCGACGAGGCGAGAGCCACCGGCCGCGTCCTGGGCCTGCCGCGCTGGGCGGTGGAGATCATCCCGACCCTCACCCCCGGCATCGCGGTCTGGGACGTCAACGGCAACGTACAGGTGGTCAAGCACCTGATCACCGAGGCGGAGCGGCCCCTGGTCTTCACCGACCGGGCGATGACGGAGTCCTCGCAGGACCACATGGCCGGGATCGAGGCCGAGGCGGAAGCGGAGGCCGAGGCCAGGGCCGAGGCGCACGCGGCGCAGGTCGCCCTCGCCAAGCACATGGCAGACGACGCGGTGGCGTGAGGTCATGGCGGCGCGCACGAAGGAGAGTTCGGGGGGCCTGCCCGACGGCCTGATCGTCGGGATCATCGGCCTGCTGCTCGGCGTGACCCTGCTGGTGTGGACGGCGACCGGGATCTCCGGGGTGCTCGCGCACGGCGGCTGGCCGCAGGGCGTGCACTTCACCCGCACCCCCCGCGCGATGCGGTACCTGGTCACCCAGCCGCACGACATGGCCGCCGCATGGCCGCAGGTGCCCCGCGGGCAGTTGCCGGGGGCCGGGCTGTTCTGGTGGGTGCTCATCGGGGAGATCGTGGCGCTCTTCTCCTTCGCGATGTGGGTGCTCAACGCGGTGGCCCGGCTGCGCGGCAAGCGCCCGCCGCGCACCCGGACTCCCCGCCGCGCCAGGGCCGCACGCGTACCGCGACCCGCCGCGGCCGACGACGCGTACACGTACGACGAAGAGGACGAGGACGGCGCCGAGCAGGACGCGGCGCTCGCGGCCGGCAAGGGGGCGCGGACGCCGGCGGGCGAGGACGGCGGCGATCCCGCGGACGTCCCCGAGCCGCGCCACCACGCCGCCCCGCAGCCGTACGCCCGCTCCGGCGAGGAGAGCCTGGACGCCTGGTTCCGTACGGTGCCGCGGGCGGTGCCGCCCGGCGCCCCTGCGCCCGAGGACGCGCCCACCACGCAGTTCCCGCCGGTGCGCGCCGAGGACCTGGTGCCCGCCGGTGCCTCGCCGGCGGCCGCTCCCCCGCCACCGGTGACGGCCGCCACCCCGCTGGCCGCGCTCGCCGACGGCGAGGTCACCCGCACCTACGCGCTGTTCGCCGAGCCGCGCGGCGACAAGGCCAAGCGCGTGGTGCAGCCCGCCGTGCTGGCCGCGGCCGGACCGGTCGTGGTGACCACCGCGGACCCCGACACCTACCACCAGACGGCCGGGAACCGGGCGAAGCTCGGGCCGGTGCACGTCTTCGACCCGGCGCACCTGGTGGACGTGCCCGGGCGGCTGCGGTGGGCGCCGCACGGCGGGTGCGAGCGTCCGGACACCGCCCGGATACGCGCCGCCGCGCTGCTCGCGCCGCTGCGTACCGCCCGCGCCGACGAGGCGATCGTGCACGACGCGGCGGTGACGCTGCTGCGCTGCTGGCTGCACGCGGCCGCCGTGGACGGGCGGCCCTTCCGGCAGGTGCAGCGCTGGGCCGCGGGCGGGGCGAGCGCCGGGGAGGCGGTGCGGGTGCTGCGCAGCGACCGCGACGCCGCGTCCGGCTGGAGCGGCGAGCTGGAGTCGGTGCTGCACGCCCACCCCGAACGCCGGGACGCGGCACAGGCGTTGATCCGGCACACCCTCGAACCGCTCAACTCGGTGCACATCCGCGACGCGTGCACACCCGCCAAGTCCGGTGGCCTCGACCTGGAGTCATTCACCTCCGAACGGGGAACGCTCTATGTGGTGGGCGAACGGATCGAGGACCCGCGTTCCCATCCGGGTGCGATGCCCCTGCTGACCGCACTCGTCTCCAGCGTGGTCGAGCACGGCCGGCGCATGGCCGCAGGGTCACCCGCCGGTCGGCTCGACCCACCAATGACGTTCGTCCTCGACGACGTGGGCGCGCTCGCCCCGACCCCCGACCTGCCCGTGCTCCTCGCCGAGGGGCACGCCGCCGGGCTGCCGACCCTCGCGGTGCTGCGCTCGCCCGAACAGGGCACCGCGCGCTGGCAGTCACCGCTGTGGCAGCAGGCGGACATGCGGCTGGCGCTCGGCGACGCGACCGCCGACGCGCTGCCGCCGGCCGTGCCGGACGCGGTCCGCATCCGCTGAGCCGGCCGGCCGCGCACGCGGCCCGGGGCCGCACCCGGTTCCCCGGTGGCGGGCTCAGACCCGCGGCCGGGGCGGGGCCACCGACCCGCGCAGCACCGTGTGCGTGCCGAGCAGGTGCCGGCTCTGCGCGAGGGCGCCCGAGCCGCCGCCCTCGCCGCGGGCCGCCTTCTCGGCGAGCGCCAGCCGCACCGACTCCCGGCCCAGCTCGTACGCGGGGATGTTGACCGTGGTCAGCGGCGGGTTGAGGTCCTGGGCGAGGTCGTCGTTGTTGTAGCCGACGACGGAGACGTCCTGCGGGGTGCGCAGGCCGTACTCGCGCATCGCCGCCATCGCGCCCGCCGCGAGCTGGTCGTCGCCGGCGAAGACCGCGGTGAACTCCGGGCGGCCGCCGCAGCCGGCGAGGATACGCCGCATCTCCGCGTAGCCGCGCGCGCGGCCCAGGCCCATCCCGTCGATCCGCTCGGCGGCCGGGCCGAGGCCGTGGTCGGCCAGCGCCCTGCGGTAGCCGGCGATCCGCGGCTCGACGGTCGAGTGGCCCGGGATGATGCCGAGGTAGAGGATGTCGCGGTGCCCGGCCGCCAGCAGATGGCTGACCGCCGCGTACGCGCCGGCCTCGTTGTCGTACTCGACCACCAGCACCGGCATGTCGGGGCCGGGCGCGGGCCGCCCGCACAGCACCAGCCGGGAGTCGGCGGCGGCCAGGCCGTGCGCGTACTCGGTCAGCCGGGCCCGGTAGCGGTCGTCCTCGACGGCGCCGCCGACCAGCACCACGAACTCGGCGCGCTGCTCCCGCATCATCTGCACCAGCGCCAGCTCACGAGCCTCGTCCCCGCTGTGGCTGCACACCATGCACAGCCGGCCCCGGGCCGCCGCCTCCTGCTCCACGCCCTGCGCGACTCGGGCGTAGAACGCGCTGTCCACCGAGGAGACGATCACCGCGACGGTCTTCGGGCCGGTGCCGGCCAGCGCCCGGGCCCGGCCGTCGATGACGTAGTCGAGGTCCTTCACGGCCCGCAGCACCTTCGCGCGGGCCGCGGCGGACGTCGGGTAGTTGCCGGCCAGCACCCGGGAGACGGTGGCGACGGACACGCCCGCGCGGTCGGCGACGTCACGGATGGTCCGCCTGCCGCTGCCGCGCCCGGTCGCGCCCTGCCCCGCACCCGCGCCGGCACCCGTTCCCGCCCTGGCGCCCGACCCGGCGCCCGGCCCTGGTGAACTCTCCGCCATCCCCGCCATCCGAAGTCCCGTCGCAGCCGCCGCGCACCGCCGCGCCGCCGCCCAGCGTACTGGTGCCCCACCGGGCGGGGACGCTCCATGGCCGGCCGGCCCGGCGGTCGGCCACGATCGCGGGGGAAAGGGCACGCGGTCCTTGAACGCGATGACGTTTCCGGCCATCGCGCCGTACCGGAAGACCGGGAAGCAGACCGGCCCCGGCCCCGTCAGCACCAGCAGGACCAGGTCCCGCCGCAACCGTTTACGGCGGGCGCCACGAGCCCTGCGGCGCTCAGGGTGACACTGAATCTAAACCGGTTACTACGACAGATCAACCCCTCTGCCCGCCAGCCTCGCAGCTGAGCACAGCCGCCGCGAATGGCTGAACTTCGCGCACACCACGGCCGAATCGCGTTGCTCGGCGCGCCAGGCGCAGCAACGGGCGTTGACGCCACATGAGCGCCGACCTAGGCTTTGATCGTTGTGAAGTAACCGATTACACGAACCGGCGGGCGAGCGGGTGGCCCGTCGGCGACACGACCGACCGGCAGACCGGGCGGCCCGACCGACGCGGCGACTCGGCGGTTCGGTCGGCAGCACGTCGGGCACGTCGCAACCGGGGGCGCCACACGGCCCGCGCGCACGACGGGGACGACAGGCACCGGCGGAACCACGAGCACGACCACCACACGCGAGGAGCAGACATGGCGGAGCGGCCGAAGCTGGTGCTGGCGATGAAGCCGGACGTCCTGGACCTGGTCCTGCCCGCCTCGCTGCGCGCCCGGCTCGACTCGCTCGCCGACGTCCACCCCGGCCTGGTCACCGACCCGGCCGACCCCGACGCGGCCGACGCCCTCGCCAACGCCCAGGTGCTGCTGACCGGTTGGGGCTGCCCGGTCCTCGACGCCCCGACGCTCGACCGCATGCCGCGGCTGGCCGCCGCCATCCACGCGGCCGGCAGCGTACGCAGCCACACCACTCGCGAGGTCTGGGCCCGCGGCATCGCGGTCTCCTCGGCGGCCGACGCCAACGCGGCGCCGGTGATCGAGTACACCATGGCCACGATCTGGCTCGCGTCGCACCGCGCGCTCGGCACCGCCGCGGAGTACGTCGCCGGGTGCCAGCCCGCCTTCCGCCGCAGGCAGGGCTCCGACGGCGCGACCGTCGGCGTGATCGGCGCGTCCCGGATCGGCCGGGGCGTCATCGCGCGCCTGCTCACCGCCACCGCGGGCTTCCGGGTGCTGCTCGCCGACCCCTACGTGACCGCGGCCGAGGCCGACGCGCTCGGGGTCACCCTCGTCGACCTCGACGACCTCTGCGCGCAGAGCGACATCGTCACCGTGCACGCGCCCGACCTGCCGGAGACCCACCACCTGCTCAGCGCGGAGCGGCTCGCCCTCCTCCGGGACGGCGCGTCCGTCATCAACAGCGCGCGGGGGCGGATCGTCGACACGGACGCGCTCACGCGCGAGTGCGGGACGGGCCGGATCGACGCGTACCTCGACGTCACCGAGCCCGAGCCGCTCCCCGACGGCCACCCGCTTCTGCTCATGCGGAACGTGCTGGTCACCCCGCATATCGCGGGATGCCAGGGCAGCGAGGTGCAGCGGCTCGGCGCCTACGCGGTCGACGAGGTCGAGCGCTGGCTCAAGGGGGAGCCGCTGCTCGGCGGCGTCCAGGCCGCCGATCTGTCGCGGATCGCCTGACGGGACGCCCCGGGCGCCCCCGTCCGTCCCGCTCCGCAGCGGGGGCGACGCAGCTTCGTCAATAATTGCCGCACCGGCAATCTTGCCGCGACGGCAAGGTTATTCTAGGCTGCCCGCATGGCACCCGCAGATGATGAGCCGCCGACGACCGCGCACCCCGAACCCGGCCTCCGCGAACGCAAGAAGCGGGAGACCCGGGTCGCCTTGAGCCAGGCGGCGATCCGCCTGTGCGTCATCCACGGCTGGGCCGACGTGACGGTCGACCGGATCGCCGCGGAGGCGAACGTCTCGGTCCGCACGTTCCGCAACTACTTCTCCGGCAAGGCGGAGGCGATCGCCGCCAGCCACCTGGAACGGATGCAGCGGGTCGCCGACGACCTGCTCGCCCGCCCGGCCGGCGAACCGCTGTGGGACGCGCTGTTCCACGCCGTGGTGGGCCGGTTCGTGCCCTCGGACGACTCCGCGCCCCAGAACGAGCGGTGGCGTGAGGGCGTACGGCTGATGCTGGCCGAGCCCGCGCTGGCCGGCGAGATCGTGAAGGCGAACGCGGCGGCCCAGCGGGAGCTGGCCACGGCCGTCGCCCGGCGCACCGGCACCGATCCCGAGCGGGACGTCTACCCGCAGCTGGTCGCCGCCGTGGTCGCGGCCGGCAGCGCGACAGCCGTCGAACACAGCCTGCGCGCGCCCGAACCCGTACGGCTCAGCGCGGTCCTCGCCGAGGTCTTCGAGCAGTTGGCCGCCGGCCTGCCGGTCCCGTAGCCGGAAGCGGCGACCGGCCCGCTCCACTGCGGTGCCGCCCCTTTCCCGTCCGCACCAAGGAGACATGACCGTGACAGCCGATGTGATCATCGTCGGGGGCGGGCCGAACGGGCTGATGCTCGCCTGCGAACTGGCCCTGGCCGGCATCCGCCCGACCGTACTGGAGCAACTCCCGCAGCCCGGCACCGAACCCAAGGCCAACGGCCTGCTCGGCCAGGTGGTACGCCTGGCCGACCACCGCGGCCTGCACGAACCGCTCAGCGGCAGCCCGGAACCCCCGCGGCCGAACTCCGCGTACTTCATGTTCGCCGCGATGGGCCTCGATCTCGGCCTGCTGGACGCCAGCCCGGTCTTCGGGCTGGCCGCCCCGCAGCACCGCATCGTCCAAGTCCTGGAGGAGCGCGCCCGCGAGCTCGGCGTCGACCTGCGGCGCGGACACCGGGTCGGCGCCGTCGCCCAGGACGACGCGGCCGTCGCCCTCGACGTCACCGGCCCCGACGGCGACCAGCAGCTCCGCGCCCGCTACGTGGTCGGCGCGGACGGCGCGCACAGCGTGATCCGCAAGCTGTCCGGGATCGGGTTCCCCGGCGTCAGCTACGACCGCCGCACCAACCGCACCGCCCACGCCACTCTCCCCGCCGGGTGGGTCGACCCGGCCAACGGCGCCCTCACCGTCCCCGGCCACCCGCCGGTCCTGCCCTTCCTGCCCCACCGCACCGACCAGGGCGGCTTCTCCTACGCGCCGTTCCCCGGGCAGCCGCCGCTGGTCAGCACCACCGAGTGGGACCAGCCCGCGACGGACGAGCCGATGACCCTGGCCGAGATGGAGTCGAGCATCCGGCGGGTGCTCGGCGTCGCCCTGCCGCTCGGCGCGCCGGACGGCACGGGCCCCCACGTGCTGCGGCGGCTGAACGGCGGCAACACCCGCGTCGCCGACCGGTTCCGCGACCGCCGGATCTTCCTCGTCGGCGACGCCGCCCACGTCTATACCTCCGGCGGCGGCCCCGGCCTCAACCTCGGCCTCCAGGACGCCGCGAACCTCGGCTGGAAGCTCGCCGCCGCGCTGCACGGCACCGCCCCCTCCGGCCTGCTCGACAGCTACGACACCGAGCGCCGCCAAGCCGCCCGGCGCATGGTGCTCAATGCCGAGGCCCAGTCCGCACTCACGGCACCGGGTAGCGACACCACCGCCCTGCGCGAACTCTTCACCGAACTGCTCACCCGCAAGCAGGTCGTCCAGCACCTCGCCGACCTCACCGCCGGCACCGACGTCCGCTACGACATGGGCCTCGCCGACCCCCACCCCGCGGTCGGCTACTTCGCCCCGGAGTTGACGCTGATCACCGGGACGGGAAAGGTCCGGCTCGCCGAACTCGCCCGCACCGCACGTCCCTTGCTCCTCGACCTGACCGAGGACCGGTCACTGTCGGCCGCCCTCCCGGCCGGCCTGTCAGCCGTCGACCTGGTCACCGCCCGAAGCGCCGACCCGGCCGGCGACCTCACCGGCCTGCTCGTCCGCCCCGACGGCTACACCGCCTGGGCCTGTGCCTCCCCCACCCCGACCCCTGAGGACCTGACCGCCCTGCGCACGTCCCTCGCCCACTGGTTCGCCGCCTGACCGACCCCACCCCGCACGACCCCACCCCGCACGACCCGGCCCCGCAAACGGCGCCGAATGCGGCGCCGAAAGCCGTGGCGAAAGCCGTGCGACCGGCCACGATCGTGCCGTGGCCGGTCGCACGCTTCAGCCCGTACGGAGAGATCCCCGGGGCCGGTGACGCGTCGGACGCGTGCTAGTCACCACCGCCGCCGCCGGAACCGCCACCGTCCCCACCGCCGGAGCCGCCACCACCGTCGCCGCCGCCGGAACCACCGCCGTCACCGCCACCGCCGTCACCGCCGCTGCCGGAACCACCGCCGTATCCGCCGGACCCTTCGCCACCGCCGTCGCCCCCGCCGTAACCGCCGTCGGAGGAACCGCTGTTGCCGCCGGACGCCGAGGAACCGCCGTCACCGCCGCCGTAGCCGCCGTCGGAGGAACCCCCGTCACCGCCGGCCGCGGAGGCGCCCGAGGCACCGGAGTCCCCGGCGGACGCTCCATCGGCAGAGGAACCGTCGGCGGAGGACCCGTCGGACGAAGCTCCGTCGGCGGAAGCTCCGTTGTCGCCGGCGTCACCGGCATCCCCGGCGGCAGCAGAGGAACCGTCGTCCCCCGCGTCACCGGCGTCGGCCGAAGCAGCGTCGGACGTACCGTCGTCACCGGGTGCGGACGCGGCTGCCGCGTCCCCAGCCGGAGCGGCCGCCGCCGCAGGAGCGGAGTCGGCGGGAGCCGAGTCGGCCGGGGCCGAGGCCGGTGCGGAGTCGGCCGGGGCCGAGGCCGCCGGAGCCGAGGCAGGTGCCGAGTCGGCCGGAGCCGACGCGGGCGCGGAGTCCGCCGGAGCCGAACTCGTCGTCGTGGTCGCCCCCCAGGGCGATCCGAGCATGGCCCCGGGCGTACCGGCTATCGCCCCGCTGTAGGCGCTCGCGGAGACGCTCGTCCCGGGCGGCCCCGAGATGCTGGCCGGCGCCGCGCCGGGCGCCTGCGCGGTGGCCGTACCACCGTTGGGCGCCGAAGCGGTCGCCGAGGAGACACCACCGAGCGGGCTGCCGACACCGGTGGAGGTGGCGGAGGTCGGCCCGGAGATGCTGGTGGCGGACGCCTGTGCCTGGCTGCCGCCGGCGTCGGTGCCGGCCGCGGACGTACCGGCCGCCGACGTGCTCGCGGACGAGCCGGACACACCGACCCCGGCCTTGCCTGCGCTCCCGAGCGGCCCGGAGGCGGCGCTCGCGGAGGTGTTGCCGCTGGGGCTGGAGGCCGCGGCGGAGGAACCGGCCGGACCGGAATCCGCGTTGGCGCCCGAGAAACCGCCACCCTTGGTGCTCGCGGAGGACGCGGCCCCGTTCTGGCTGGACCCGCTGGTCGCACTGGCGCTCTGCGAACCGCCGGACGCCTCGGCGGACGAAGTCCCCTTGCTGGTCGAGGCGTTGGAGTTGGCTCCCGCCCCGCTGCCGGTGGCCGAGGCGTCGCCGACCGACAACCCGCCGCCCGGCCCGGCCTTGGACGCGCCCGCCCCGGCCGAATTCGTTCCGCTGCCGTAGGCCGAGGCGCCGGCCCCGGTCTTCCCGTCGCCGACGCTCATCCCGGCCGATGCCGGAGCGCCGTTGGAACTGTTCCCAAAGGCGGTGCCGAGGCCGATCGCCCCGGACTGGGTGCCGCCGCCGGTCCCGCCCAGCCCGGCCTTCCCGCTGCTGTCACTCCCGTACGAGCCCGCCTGCGCCCCGCCGTTCGCGTCGGACGGATCGGCGAGCGCGCCTCCGGTCAGGTGCAGGACGCCCACCACGGACGCGACCGTCAGGATCGACGCCCGCCGCAGCGCCCGCCCGCGGACACTCCCGCGCCCGTGCGCGCGAGCCGGGGGCGCGACCACGTCGGACGTATCGGCCCGCGACGGACGCTCCTCACCCTCTAACGAACTCTCAGACGACGCATCTGTGGCCATGCGCGGCTTCCCTTCGTTGACGCGTCCGGAACGCGTTACCTCTGGCACCGGTGTCCTCTGTGGCACCGGCCGCACCGCCACCCTCCCGCACCGTCTCCCCCGCGGCAATGGCCCCGCGCCCACTCCCGCAGAGCCCGCGGCGGCCCGAAGAACGGCGCCGGCCCGTGCTCATACACCAACCGGCTGCCCGACCCCCGAACACGGAAACCGAACGCGAACTGAACGCGCACCGAACGTTGTCCGGAGCGGCGCTTCGGAGCTGCTCTGCGGAGCCGGCCTGGGTATCGATACGGCCGCAGGTCCGCCGACCGCCGCAACGCTCAGCCCGTTCCGCGCACTCGGCTCGCCCGGCTCGCCCGGCTCGCCCGGCTCGCCCGGCTCACGGGCGGTCGAGCGCCAGCTCGTACTCCGTGAAGGACGGGTCCAACGGCGACCGCATCGTCCTGCCGGTCCGCTCGAAACCCAGCCTCCGATAGAGCGCCTCGGCCCTCGGGTTCTTCTCGTGCACCCACAGGTGGACCCGGTCGGCCCGCTGCCAGGCCCACTCCAGGGCGGTCGCGAACAGCCGGTCGGCCACGCCGTGTCCGCGGGCCTCGGGCACCAAGTAGACGGCGTTGACGCTGAGATAGTCGGGACGTTCGACGACCACCACGGCCATCCCCACCCAGCGCTCCGCGGTACGGTCACCGCCCTCCCCGTCGCCGCCTTCCGTGGCCACGGCCACGAACTGCTGCGCGCCGGCCCCCGACGCACGCTGCCGCCAACGGTCCTCGGTCATCGCCGCCTCTTCGGCGTAGGTCCGGGCGAACGCCACCGGGGCGAGCTCGTCCTGGAGCGCCGCCAACCGCAGCTCACGGCTCTGCCGCCACTCGGCCGACAGTACCGGCCGTATCTCGTACCCCATGGATCGGACCATACAACGCAAAAAAGCTCGGGTCCCCCGAATTAATCGGGGGACCCGAGCTGAAAAATTGTTCGGCGGTGTCCTACTCTCCCACAGGGTCCCCCCTGCA
>NZ_JBIUYR010000021.1:0-174250 GCF_044744625.1 Streptomyces sp. NPDC087270 | reverse complement strand
GGCAAGTACGCACCGCAGGGGGCACCCACCCAGGGGCGCGGGGAACTGCGCGCTCAGCCAGAGCCGGCCGGTAGGCAAGTACGCACCGCAGGGGGCACCCACCCAGGGGCGCGGGGAACTGCGCGCTCAGCCAGAGCCGGCCGGTAGGCAAGTACGCACCGCAGGGGGCACCCACCTAGGGGCGCGGGGAACTGCGCGCTCAGCGATTGCCGGCGGTCAGGCGAGGGCGAGGCAGCCACCCCGCAGGGGGCACCCACTTAGGGGTGGTTAGAACCCGAGGGTGCGGAGGGTGGCCGCGTTGGATTGGGTGACCCCCCACAGCATGCGCTGGCGTTCGTGGACGTCGGCGACAGCCGCATCGTGGTTGAGGAGGAGCGCGGTCGCGCGGTCGGTGAGGTGCGCGGAGAGGTCGCGGTCGTGGACGGACACACCCCACTCGGGGCGTTCGATGTCCGCGAGGAAATACGCCATCTTGGGGTGGGAGATGAGGCTGATGACGGGGGTGCCGCAGCCGAACGGGACCATCCCGGCGTGCCCGCGCATGCCGATCACCAGCTTGGTACGGGCATAGGTCGCGCGGATCTGGTCGTTGTCGAAGTCGTACATGGGTACGACGGGCATCGTGACGCCGTGCTCGCGCCGCAGGTCGTACGCGATCCGCTCGTCCTCCACCGTGTGGGCGACGCAGCGTACTTCGGCGTGGGCGCTCAATGTCCGTATGGAGGAGGCGAGTTCGGCGAGGAAGTGGCCGTAGTCGTGGCCGAAGCGCAGCCCCGCGCGGTCGTACGCGGCGTTGAGCAGGATGGTCTCGTCACGTCGCTCGGGGTCGGTCCAGCCGGGGACCAGGTGGCGGGTGACGGTGGTGGGGCAGGGCTGGAAGCGCACCTTGTCGTGGAGTTCGGGCGGCAGCAGGCGGCGCACCTGCGCGATGGAGCCGTGGTTGCGCAGGCCGAAGAAGACCGCCCGCTCGGCGAGCCGGCGCAGCGCCGTGCGGAACCGGTCGTGCCGGTAGGACTGGCCGTCGAAGACGTTGAAGCCGACCGCGTAGACCGCGATGGGCACCTCGATCCGCTCCAGCAGGTCGTCGGGGACGTTCCACTGCCAGGCGCTGTTGCCGTTGGGCATGGTGTCGGGCAGGAACAGCCCACCGCCGCCGATCACCAGCCCGCGCCGGGAGTTGACCCGTTCCAGCGCGGCCTCGTCGAAGAGCCGGTGGGCGTGGACGGAGTGCCAGCGGCGCGGGCCCGCGTCGGGGCCGAACGCGAGCCGTACGGCCTCGGGCAGCACCTTGTCGCCCGCGTTGCCCTGCTGCGGCATGTAGAACGCGACATGCGCCAACTGCTCGCGCCGGTCGACGGGTTCGGGCGCGTCGGACTGCCCGGCGGGGCCGTCGCCGGCGGCGGTCCGCAGCAGCATCTGCCGGCACGGCCGGTGGGTCGGGTCCGCGTCGAGCCCGGCGAGCGCCAACTCCCGTGCGGCGTCGTCGTCTCCGCGCACCCAGGCGATCTGGGCCAGCCGGGCGAAGGCGGGCGGCGCCCAGTTGGGGGAGGCGGTGGCCAGCCTCAGGTGCGCCCGCGCCTCGTCGTCGCGGGAGACGCTCATCAGCGCCTGGCCGTAGACCTCGTGCGGCCACGCGTCGTCCGCCGGGATGCGCACCGAACCGAGCAGGTCCACCGCGTCCTGGTACTCGCCCGCGGCGATGTGCGAGGCCGCGACCCGGCGGGCGCAGCCGACGTCGCCGGTCCTGGCGGTGTGCGGGGTGCCGAAGTGCACGAGCAGGTCGTGGTGTGCGGCGCCCGGCAGCGCCATGAACTCCGCCCGGAAACCGGCGTCCGCCTCGTCCGCGTCCTCGGGTTCCCCGAACTCCCTTGATACGGCGCCTGGTTCACCCGGGTCCTGGTCCACCGTCGTGAACACCCCGTCGATGTCCAGCGGCACGAACTCCCCGTCCAGCGCTGCCGCCAGCACCCCCGCCGCGGCCCGCCCGCGCGGGTGGCCGCCGTCGAGCGCCACCGCGTCCAGCCGGGCGCAGAACGCGTCCGTCAGGTGCTCTCGCTGGAGCACCAGCACATCCGTGCCCGGCCCGTCCTCGCCCGCCCGGTACGGTGCCGCCGCCAGGCCGCGGCGCAGCGTGAGCAGCCGGCCGAGCGGGCCGCACGCCACCCGCGCGGTGTCCAGCACGATCACGGTGTCGTGGTCGCGGACCCGGAACGCCTCCAGCACGCCGTACTCGCCCGGCTCGGCCGTGCCGCCCGCGGCCTTCGCGTACGACGCGAGACGGGCCGCCGACTCGGGCTGCACGCAACGGAGTTGGGCGCGCGGGTGCAGGGCCGCGATGCGGGCGGCGGCGCCCTCGGGCAGCCCGTCGTGCAGGACGAGGAAGTCCTCGCACACGGTCTGGTTGGTCAGCGCGAGGCTGCGCAGCAGCGACAGCAGCCCGGGCAGCCGGTCGGCGTCCACCCACGCGGCGAAGGCGATCCGCCGCTTGCCGGTGAGCGCGGCGGCGGAGGGGACGGGCGCGGGGGCCTCGGGTGCGGCGGCTGAACGGGCTTCGGGCCCCGCGGGTCCTTCGGGTCCTGCCGGTTCGCGGTCGTGGGGGGTGGTGCTCATCGCAGCGAGATCACCGGGCCTGCGACGTTTCTGGCGCGTTCCATGACCCATGCTTTCTGGCTGGAGTTCGCCTCGGCGGAGGCGACCGGGATCGGTATCGCGTCCGGCAGGCGGTAGGGGGACGTCTGGTGGAAGTCGAAGCCGATCAGGTCCAGGCGCGGGCTGACGTCGAGGAAGTCGATCAGCCACATCGCCTCGAACGAGCAGGTCGGCGGGTGCGGCCAGGTGTCCGCGCCGAGCCGGCCGATGCCCCTTACGGGGGCGCGCAGCGACTCGTCGCCGGTGTGGCGCTGCGCGCCGGGCACCAGGCGGGCGCGGATGTCGGTGCGCCAGGCCGCCGCGTTGTCGCCGAGGACCAGCCGGGTGGTGACCGGGCGGTCCCAGTTGAAGACCTTCCGGTGCCCGGTGACATGGATGTCGGTGCGGGTGCCGGTCGCGGCCGGCTCGATCACGTAGGAGGTGAAGCGGAGCACCAGGTCGTAGGAGTCGATCAGCTCGCCCAGCGAACCGTCCTTGACGGTGCCGGAGTTGGCGACCAGGCAGATCGAGCGGCCGCTGATCCGGTTGCGGAGGCCGCCGAGGTCGAGCCAGCCGGTGCCGCCGTAGGTCGGGTCGGGAATCGGGGCGCGCAGGCGGTGCCGGCGCTGGTCCGCGTACAGGGCGATCACCCGGGAGAGGGTGGCCGAGTCCGCTTGCACGGCGGCGAGTTGCTCGTCGATGTGGCGCAACGCGGCGGCTTCCAGGGCCGGTACGTTTCCGGCCGTGCCGTCGGCGCCCGGGAGGAGGGCGGCGAGCGCGCGTTGTTCGGGGAGCGCCGCGCGCAGTGCCGCGGCGCGGGTACGGGCGTGGGCGTCGTGGCCGGCGAGTTCCACGCAGCGGTCGTACGCCGTGAGGGCGGCCGCCGAGTCGCCCACCGCTTCGAGGGCGTGGGCCCGCAGGCGCCAGGCCGGGCGGGATTCCTTACGCAGCGGCAGGACCGTTTCCGTGATGGTCAGGGCGAGGCGGTGGCCCTCCTCGCCGGCCGCCACCGCGGCTTCGCCCGCCGCCACGAGGGCGTCGAGCAGGTCGTCCGTCACCGCGGGGGACACCGGGGTGTCCGGGCCCAGCTCATCGGGTGACGGCAGGTGGATCAGGTGCTTCGCCAGCTCCGGGTGGGGGCTGCCGCCTCGTACCGCGGTCAGCGTGCCGCACATCCGCGCGCACGCCCGCAGGCACTCCACCACGGTGACCGGGGCCCACGGAACTCCCGAGGCCGCGGATTCCGCTTTCTCCGGCGCCGGTTCCGGCTTCCCCTTCGCCGCCACGGCCCCTCCCTGCGGCCCCAGGGCGCCCTTATGACGTGGCTTGAACCAATGCCCGCGGGTCGTCGTCACCATGTGGACGTTAGGGCGCCCCCATGAACCCCCGGTGAACCCCTCCTTACGTCCCCCCGCCCCCGCCGCACGGGTGCCGTTTCGTCCCCGGGTGCCCCCGGTGGCCGGTTGCTCGCGCGGTTCTCCGCGCCCCTTCGGCTCCCCGCCGCGAGGGTGCCGTTTCGTCCCCGTCTGCCGCCCGGTGGCCGGTTGCTCGCGCAGTTCCCCGCGCCCCTGGGTGGGTGCCCCTTGCGGTGCGTGTTTGTCTGTCGGTCCGTCTGTGATGGGGCGCGCAGTTCCCCGCGCCCCTGTTGGGGTTGCTCGTCGTTGTTGGGTGCGGGTTGCCCCGTTCCCGGGGTGGCCGGGTGCTGCGGAGGAGCCGCACATATCCAGGGGCGCGGGGAACTGCGCGACAAGCCCACCACCGGCGGGCGGGCAAGTACGCACCGCAGGGGGCACCCACCCAGGGGCGCGGGGAAGTGCGCTCCCTCAGGGTTTCGCCCGGGAGGTACCCCCATCCGCCCACCCACCGAGGGGTGGTCCCGGGACGGGGAGGGGAGGGGCACCCCGGGGGGTCAGGGGCGGCCACCCCGCAGGGGCCCGCCCTATTCCAGCCGCGGCTGCTGCGCCGGGGCCGGGCAGATGCGGTTGCCGTCGCGGTCGAAGACGTAGAGGTGCGCGAGGTCGACCAGGAGAGGCACCCGGTCCCCGCGGCGTACGCGGATGTCAGGGCCGGTGCGGACCACGAGATCGCCGGTCTGGGTCTCCGGAGACCCCGCGGGCCGGTCGATCACGGCGGCCGGCGCTTGGCTGGGCCGGGGCGGTACCCCGTCCCCCGCACCGTCGCGCGCCGGTATCGACGCCTGGATGCGCCGGGCCGCCTTCTGCGCCAGCTTGCCGATGCCGCCACCCCCGCCGCCGGAACCGTTCGCGGCGCGGCGGCTGCCGGTCCTGGGCGCGGGTGCGGGCCGGGGCGCCTCCAGCTCGGGCACCACCGCGGGCCGCGACCCCGTGTTGAGGTGCACCAGCGACTCATGGCCCTGGTACTCCACATGCTCGACGATCCCGCTGATCACGACCTCGCCGGAGTGCGCCTGGCTGGGCTGGGCGATCCGTACCGCCTCCGAGCGCAGGCCGACGATGATCGGCCGGCCCTGCTGGATGCGCAGCATCTGGTGGTCGTAGCTGAGCGGCTCGGGCAGGCCCAGTCGCTGGCGGCCGAAGTCGATCCACATCCCTCCGCTGAGTGGAGCGATCACGGTCGCCTGGAGCAGGTTGATCCTGGGGGTGCCGACGAACGCGGCCACGAACACGTTCTCCGGCAGGTGATACGCGTCACGGGGGCTGCTGAGCTGCTGGAGCACCCCGCTGCGCATGATCGCCACCCGGTCGCCGAGCGACATCGCCTCGGCCTGGTCGTGGGTGACGTAGACCGTGGTGACGCCCATGCCGTGGGTGAGGCGGGCGATCTCGGCGCGCAGGTGCGCGCGCAGCTTCGCGTCGAGGTTCGACAGCGGCTCGTCCATCAGGAAGACCGAGGGGTGCCGGGAGATCGCCCGGCCCATCGCGACGCGCTGGCGCTCACCGCCGGACAGCTGCCCGGGGTAGCGGTCCAGGATCTCCTCGATCCCGAGGATGCGGGCGGTCTCGTCCACCCGGGGCCCGGGCTCCTCGCCGGGCATCTCGAAGCGCAGCGGGAAGCCGATGTTCTCCCGGCTGGTCATGCTCGGGTAGAGAGCGAAGTTCTGGAAGACCATGGCCATCTTCCGGTCGCCCGGAGCCAGGTCGTTGGAGTACTCGCCGTCGAGCAGCAGCTCGCCGGTGGTGATGTCCTCCAGGCCGGCGATCATCCGCAGGACGGTCGATTTTCCGCAGCCCGAGGGGCCGAGCAGCACCAGGAACTCACCAGGTGCGATGTCCAGCGAGAACCGGTCCACGGCCGGCGACGGCTGCTTCGGGTAGTACTTGGAAACTTCGTGCAGAGTGATGGCGCGAGTCATAACGGGAGCCGCCAGGTAGTTCGGGCACGGTGACGGGGCACGTGGGGGGAGGTTTTGCTCACAGGCGCCACACAGGTGCCGGTTGGGTGTGACGTGTGTGGCCTGCGTGACTTGCCAGACTTGCGAAGATGCGTGGTTGACGCTGCGCAGACGGTAGTGCACTACTCGTAGGTTGCGGAACGCTTGTATCAACACTGGATTGATACTTTTGACTCGTGACGAACCTCGCGCTCGGCCCGAGCTGGCTCGACCCGAACCATCTGATCAACACCTACGGCCTGTGGGGCGTGCTGTTGGTCGTGTTCGCCGAGTCCGGACTGCTGATCGGCTTCTTCCTGCCCGGTGACTCCCTGCTGTTCACCACCGGGCTGCTCGTCGCGTCCGGCACCCTGCACCAGCCGCTGGCCGTGGTCGCGGCGCTGATCGCGGTGGCGGCGGTGGTGGGGGAGCAGACCGGGTACTGGTTCGGCCGCAAGGTCGGCCCCTCGCTCTTCTCCCGGCCGGAGTCCCGGCTGTTCAAGATGGAGAACATCGAGAAGGCGCACGCCTTCTTCGAGCGGCACGGGCCGAAGGCGATCGTGATGGCCTGCTTCGTGCCCATCGTGCGGACCTTCACCCCGATCGTGGCCGGCGTCAGCCGGATGAACTACCGCACCTTCGCGACTTTCAACATCATCGGCGGGACGCTGTGGGGCGCCGGCGTCACCCTGCTGGGGTACTGGCTCGGACAGATCGCGTTCGTCCGCGACAACATCGAGGCGATTCTCGTCCTCGTGGTGCTCGTATCCGTGGTCCCGGTCGCCATCGAGTTCCTGCGCTCGCGCAAGAAGTCCGCTGCGGGTGAGGGTGCCGGGGCGGGTACGGGCACGGGTGCCGGCCTGGAGACCGGCGACGGGGCCGCGCCGGCCGCCGACCTGGGTGCCGAGTCGATCGCCGCCACCGCCTCCCGCGGTGGGCGGCACCGCGCGACGAAGCGCTGACGCCTTGGGCGAGGAGCAGCGGGGCCCGTCCGGCGGGTCACCGGAAGGGCCGGGACAGCCGGAAGGGCCGGGACAGCCGGAAGGGCCGGGACAGCCGGAAGGGCCGGAAGGCCCTGGGACCGACCCCGGCCCCGTCGATCTCGGGGCCGCGCTGACGCCCGCCGACGGCATACCCGTGATCACGCTGCCGCCCGAAGGCGGACTGTGGCAGGACCGGATGCGGGCGATGCTGCGGCTGCCGTCGACCGAGCGGCCCGCGCCGCCCGCGGACCGGCCGGGGGCGGCGGGCACGGCGAGCGGCGGTTCGGTGCCGCGCGTGCTCGACCTCACCCTGCGGATCGGGGAGCTGCTGCTGGCCGGCGGCGAGGGCGCCGAGGACGTCGAGGCGGCGATGTTCGGGGTGGCCTTCGCGTACGGGCTGGCCCGGGTGGAGCCGACCGTCACCTTCACGCTGCTGGGCATCTCGTACCAGCCGTCGCTGACCGAGACGCCGCACACGATGAGCCGTACGGTGCGCCGGCGGGGCACGGACTACACCCGGCTGGCGGCCGTCTTCCACCTCGTCGACGGGATCACCGCGCACGAGGTGACGCTGGAGGAGGCGTACCGCAGCCTCGCCGACATCCGCCGCAACCGGCACCCGTACAGCTCGTGGGTGCTCACCGGCGCGGCCGGGCTGCTGGCGGGGGCGGCGAGCGTGCTGGTCGGCGGCGGTCCGCTGATCTTCGTACTGGCCGCGCTCGCCGCGATGCTCGGCGACCGGCTGGCGTGGCTGCTGGCCGCGCGGGGGCTGCCGGAGTTCTACCAGTTCGCGGTCGCCGCGATGCCCGCCGCCGCGATGGGCGTGCTGGTCGGGCAGTACGGCCACTGGATACCGGGCGCGACCAACGTGCAGTCCTCGGCGGTGATCACCGGTGGGCTCTTCGCGCTGCTGCCCGGGCGGGCGCTGGTCGCCGCCGTCCAGGACGGCCTCACCGGGTTCTACATCACCGCCTCCGCCCGGCTGCTCGAAGTGGTCTACCTCATCGTCGGCATCGTGATCGGGGTCACCCTCGTCCTCTACGCGGGGGTCCACTCCGGGGCGCGGCTCAACCCGGACCAGGCGCTGCGGGCGTACGACCGGCCGTGGGTGCAGCTGCCCGCCGCGATGGTGCTCACGCTGGCGTTCGCGGTCCTGCTCCAGTGCGAGCGGAAGGTGCTGCTGGTCGCCACGCTCAACGGGGGCGTCGCCTGGACCGTCTTCGGGGTGCTCCATCAGCGGGCGGGCGGCAACCAGGTCGCCGCGACCGCCGCGGCCGCGGGGCTGGTCGGGCTCTTCGGGCAGCTCATGGCCCGCTACCGCTTCGTCTCCGTCCTTCCTTACGTCACCGCCGCCATCGGGCCGCTCCTGCCCGGTTCCGCGACCTACTTCGGGCTGCTCGCGCTCACCCAGCACCACCAGTCCGCCGCGCTCAGCCAGCTCACGAAGGCGGCCGCGCTCGCGCTCGCCCTCGCGATCGGGGTCAATCTCGGCAACGAGGTCGCCCGGCTCGCGCTCCGTGCGCCCGGGGCTTCCGCCCCCCGCCGCGCCGCGAAACGTACCCGCGGGTTCTGAGGGTGCCCCTGCCCCTCCGGGGTGGTGCGTTCCGTCGGTTCGGGGGCCACCTGTCGGTGGTGGCTCGGCCGCGCCCCCGCGCAGGTGCGGCTCCTTCCGCACGGGCGGGAACCGTGGCGGCGGGTTGCCGTACGCTCGGTGAACGTGGCGTTCAGTAAGGGTGGAGGGCGGCCGGATGGACGTGGAGGAGCTGGGGCACCCGGGGCGGACCGGCCGGCCTCGCAGCGAGAAGCGCAAAGCGGCGATCCTGGCGGCGGCGGGCGACCTGATGATGGAAGGCGGGCTGAAGGCGGCGACGATGGAGGCCATCGCCGCGCGCGCGGGTGTCGGCAAGGCGACGGTGTACAAGTGGTGGCCGTCGCGCGGCGCGGTGGCCCTGGAGGGCTTCATGCTCCGCGCGGCGGATTCGTGGACGCTTCCCGAGGGAGCCCCGGCCGCGGAGGCGCTGCGGGTCATCGCGGTGGCCGCGGTGCGGCTGTTCACGCGGAGCCCGGCGGGCCCGCTGATGCGCGCGCTCGCCGCGGACGCGCAGTCCGACCCGGAGATCGCGCAGGCGCTGCGCGAGCAGTGGCTGTCCCCGCGCCGCGCGGTGACGGCCGAGGTCCTGCGGGAGGGCATGCGTACGGGGGAGTTGCGGGCGGACCTCGACATCCCGGCGACGCTCGACCTGATCTTCGCGCCGGTGTACTTCCGGCTGCTGTTCGACCATGAGCCGCTGGACGAGGAGTTCGCGGAGCGGACCGTGCGGCAGGTGTTCGCGGGGATCGCCGCCGGCGGGAGGGAATAGCCGGCTCCGGATCGCCGTTGGCTCAAACTGAACGAAGCGTTCAGTAATAACCGAGCACCGGAGAGCCCCCGTATGACGACCAGCGGCCCGTCCCCGTCTGCCGCCCACGCCGCCCACGCCGCCGACGCAGCCCTGACCGAGTCCGAACCCGAACCCGAACCGGTGCCCATAGCCGGGGCCACCGCCGAGCCGGGGCGGGCGCTGCGCTGGGTGATCATCACCCTCGCCTTCGCGTGCGGCGCCAGCGTCGCGAACCTCTACTACGCGCAACCCCTGCTCGGCCTGCTCAGCAACTCCTTCGACGTGAGCAAGGGCACCGCCACCGTCGTGGTGACCGCCACCCAGATCGGTTACGCGCTCGGCCTCGCCCTGCTGATTCCGCTCGGCGACCTCCTGGAGAACCGGCGGCTGGCCTCCCGCACGCTGCTGATCACCGCGGTCGCGCTGGCGGTGGCCGCGTTCGCCCCGGACTTCTGGGTCTTCCTCGCGGTGTCGGTGCTGATCGGCGTCACCTCCGTGGTGGCGCAGATCCTGATCCCGCTCGCGGCGCACCTCGCGCCGGCCGAGTCGCGCGGGCGGCTGGTCGGGCAGGTGATGAGCGGGCTGCTGCTGGGCATCATGCTGGCCCGCTCCGTCGCCAGCTTCGCCGCCGCCGCGTGGGGTTGGCGCAGTATCTACGCCATCTCCGCCGTCGTCATGCTGCTCACCTCGCTGGCGCTGCTGAAGGTGCTGCCGGTCCGCAAGCCCGACCACTCCGCCCGCTACGGCACCCTGCTCGCCTCGGTGGCCGGCCTCGCACGCAGCGAACCGGTGCTGGTGCGGCGGGCGTTGACGCAGGCGTGCATGTTCGGCGCGTTCACCGCGTACTGGACGGCGGTGGCGTACGAACTCGCCGACCGGCATCACATGTCGCAGAACGGCATCGCGGTCTTCGCGCTGGTCGGCGCGGCCGGGGCGGCCTCCGCACCGGTCGCCGGGCGGCTCGGCGACGCCGGGCGCGGGGTGCCCGGCCGGGCCGTGGCGATCCTGCTCGGCCTGGTGGCCATGGTCGTGGCGGGGTTCGGTGTCGACAACCTCGTGCTGCTCGCGATCGGCGGCGTGCTGCTGGACTTCGCCGTCCAGGGCCACCAAGTGCTCAGTCAGCGCGACATCTACGCCCTGCGGCCCGACGCCCGCGCCCGCGTCAACTCCGTCTACATGACCACCGTCTTCCTCGGTGGTGCCGCCGCGTCCGCCGCGACCGGCGCGGTCCACTCCGCGTGGGGCTGGACCGGCGTCACCGTGATGGGCGCCGCCCTGACGGTGGTGGCGTTCCTGCTGTGGTCGGTCGAGCGGTTCCGCCCGGCGGCGGCTCGGAGCAGGGTGAACTCCCTCTAGAACACGGCCGGTTGGAGAGCTGCGGGGGCTGGACGCCGGAGGGGCCGTGTGCCCGCTGTCGCGGACGCACGGCCCCGGGTGGTGCTGACGCGCGGTCGCGGAATCGCGGCGCGGGCGTGCGGTTCGTCAGTTCTGGTACTGGAGCAGGACCGGTCGGGGCGCCTGCTCGCCGCCCGCGCCACCGCCGGCGATCACCGTGTCGGTGCGCGGGTCCGCGGCGATCGCGCGGACGTCGATCGGCGACGGGTCGGAGACCGCGGGCAGCGGCGACTTCGTCCACACGCCGTTGTCCAGGCGCAGGACGGTCTCGGCGACGCTGAGCCAGACGGTTCCCCCGGAGTACGCGGCCCCGCTGGTGTAGTCGGAGACCGCGGGGAGGGAGACGCCGGTGTTCTCCTTGTGCCAGGTCGTGCCGTCCCAGCGCAGGTAGCCGTTGGCCGTCGTGAAGTCGAAGACGTATACCTCGTTTGAGGACACCGTCACCGCGGACTGCTCGCTGTTCTTCGACGTCCAGGTCGACGGCAGCGTGGACTGGACCCACTTGGTGCCGTTCCAGTGGTAGGCGAGCGGGCCGAAGGGCGACGTGTTCGACGAACCCATGAGCCACAGGTCCTTGCCCGAGGTGCCCGTCACGATATCCGGGCTCGACACCGTGTCGGGCAGGGCGACGGTGTTCCACGAGGTGCCGTCGAAGTGGTGCGCGTAGTGGTAGCTGAAGTCCCACATGTCGTTCGCGGCGAATGCCTGGAAACGCATGGAGGGATAGGTGTCACCGGTGAGGGTGTGCTGCCACGTGGTGCCGTCCCAGTGCCACCGCCCCGGAGCGGTGTCGGCGCTCAGGGACTCCTGGTCGTAGATGTAGAAATCCGAACAGGAGATGCCGCCGAGGGAGGCGATGTAGTCGCTGTTGTGCATCTGCGGAATTCCGGGCTTGGGCACGACCTCCCAGCCCGTGCCGTTCCAGCAGCGGATGTCCTGCCCCGGGTCGGTGGCCAGCACATCGCCCGACACCGTCGACACGACGTCGTGGAAGGCGTGCATCTTGGCCGGCGTGGTGCCGACGTTCACTTCCTGCCAGTTTCCCGTCGCGGTCGTGGTCGCGGTCGCGGTCGCGGTCGCGGTCGGGTCGGTGGCCGCGGCCGGCTGACCGCCGTGGGCCTCGTCTGCCTGTGCTGAGGGCAGCAGGGCCGCAAGGCCCACGAGCAGTCCTGCCGCGGCGACGGCCGCACGACCGATATGGCTTCTTCGCAAAGCAGTCTTCTTTCATCCGGAATGAGATGATCCGCATCCGAAGGGAAGTGTTTCCATCTGCGATCGACCGCTACGCCTGCGGTCCGGCGTTCACTCGACCCGTGAAGTGGGATCGCGTGAAAGAGACGCGAGAGCGCACGTGGACCGATGCGAGAGCGCGTCGCTTGAGCGGAATGGCTGATTCCGTGGCGGGCCGGCGCAGGCCAAGCGTGATCGACGAAAAAATGTTCCCCGTGTGATTGGCTTCCGATCCTGCTTGGCTGTGAATTGCTTGTCAAATCACCAGTGGCCAGGGGGGATTCGCGCGCTCCTGGCACAAGGCGTGCCCGTAATGGCGAACAAATGCCGACATGGCGAAATCCCTCTACCATGGGGGGCGTTGGCGAAGTGCCGAGGGCAGGGGGATGCCATGCTGGATCATGCGGGCCGGGTCGAGAAGACGTTCAAGGCCGTGGACGTCGGTGACGGTGGGGACGGGCGCTGGGCGGCGCGGGTGCGGGAGGTCGCGAAGGAGAGCGACCCGGCCAAGTGGCTTGCGGACGAGGGCCGGACGCCGGAGGGAGCGGTGCGGGCGAAGGAGCTGTTCGCACGGCACATGCCCGAACTCCTGCCGGTGCTGGAGCGGTTGGCCGCGCAGGTGCCGGAGATGCGTGCCGGCGAGACGCTGTTGACGCACGCGGCGGCGAAACCGTTCTGGAGCGGCTGCACGCAGACCGCCCGCCCCGGACGGCTGCTGCGCAACTACGACTTCCCGCCCGAGGCGTGCGAAGGCACCATCGTCCGCTCGCACTTCCTGCGCCCGGTGATCGGGATGCAGGATGGCGCGTGGGGGCTGCTCGACGGGATGAACGACGCGGGCCTCGCCGTCTCCCTCACCTTCGGCGGTCGCTTCGTGCACGGTCCTGGCCTGTCCATCCTGATCGCGCTGCGCTACCTGCTGGAGACGTGCACCACGGTGGACGAGGCCGTCGAGCGCCTGCGCGCCCTGCCCATCTGCATCCCGCAGAACGTCACGCTCACGGACCCGGACCGCGCCGTCACCGTCCAGGTCGGCCCGGACATCCCGCTCACCGTCGACCCCGACCCGGTGGCGTGCGCCGCCAACCACCAACTCGCCGCGCCCGTCTCGCCCGAGCAGGAGGCCGGCAGCCGCACGCTCGCCCGGGTCGCGGCGATCCGCGCCGCCGGTCCTGACACCCCCGTCGCCACGATGCTGCGCCCGCCGCTGCACCGGCGGGAGTACGACGAGGGGTTCGGCACCCTCTACACCGCGGACTATCGCCCCACCGACGGGGAAGTCGGCTATCACTGGCCCGACACCGAACCCTGGACGCAGTCCTTCGCCGCCTTCCACGAGGGCGCCCGCACGATCGAGCTCGCTCCGGCGCCTGCCCTTCCCGAGCCCGCGGTCACCCCTGCCTCGTCGGCCGACTAGGGCCTTTCGAAAGCGGGTTCGGGGAGATTCGGGGCACGCGAGGGGGAGGAATGGTGCCTCGAATGTGGAGGGAGATGGTGGGTGGTGGATCGGGCGGAAGTGGGATGGCTGGTCGCCGCCGTGGTGGTCGTGGGAGTGGTCACGGCCGTGATCGCGGTGCGGACGCTGCTCAAACTGGTGCGGGCGCGACGGATGTTGAAAGCGACCGGGATGCCGCTGTCGACCAAGGCCATGTTCTGGGGCTCGATCGCGTATCTGATCTGGCCGGTGGATCTGCTGCCCGATCCGATCTACGTGGACGACATCGGTTTCCTGATGCTGGCCCTGCGTTCGGTGCACGCGGCGGCCACGCGGCTATCCGCGGAGCGGGCCGTCACCGGCGGCCGGGAAATCCGTACCAATCGGCATAAACGCGGTCGCTAAAGGGGCGGTTGGCCCCGTGTATAGTGGCCAGCTGTTGTCAGTATTCAAGTGAATGCGGCGACTTCGGGGGAGGCAATGGGGGCCGATTTCGATGCGCGCGCATTCGAAACGGGGTAGTACATCATGCGTGTTCGGGTTCATCCCAGTCTTCCGGTCATTGCCGCGATACTCGTCGGCGGCGCGCTGCTCACTGCGTGCAACGACGACTCCAGCTCGTCCGACGACGCGGGCTCCACGCCCTCGACCTCGGCCGCCGCGCCGACCACCACCAGCGCCGCGCCCACGACGAGCGCGTCCGCGACGACCGACGGCGGCGACGGCGGGTCGTCCGCCAGCCCGGTCACGGTGAACAAGTCGTTCACCGACGACGTGATGGGCGAGAAGGCGACCGTGCTCAAGTACGTGAGCGGGTACCAGCCGTCGGCCGCGTCCAGGAGCAAGTACTCGGCCCTCGCGGACGAGAAGGTCGTCCTGGTCAACGTGAAGGTGACCGCCAGCAGCAAGTACTACGACACCTTCGGCGCCGACTCCTTCTACCTCACGGGTATGTCCAACGGGATCGACCAGGCGAGCACCACGATCCTCGACGACGAGATCAAGGCCGCCGGCTACCCGCCGCTGCCCGACGCCGAGACCGGCAAGACCACCACCGGCTGGGTCGTGTTCACTCCGACCAAGGACACGACGAAGCTGGTGCTGCGCTACAAGCGGCTCGCCGCGAAGGCGTCGAACGGCACGAACATCACCGCGAAGAACTTCGACATTCCGCTCAACTGATCGACGTAAGTTCCCGACGGCCCGCCGGAATTACCCGGCGGGCCGTTTTGGCTCACCACCCCGAACGCAATTGCGAACGGCCGTCTCAAGCCTTCGTCTTGGGGTCGTGCCGGGTGAAAACGCAGTCGGAGTCCACTTCCAGGAGCAGCACTTTGGAGGTGCTGAGACCGAGTGCGACGGTCCACGTGGACTTGGGGATCGTTGCGCCGGCATGGCGGTCAGGGTAGGGCGTGTAGTCGGACTTGTAGCCCTCTTTGGCGAAGTAGGCGTGAGCTGCGGTGATAGCGGGCTTGACCTGGTTCGGCGCGACGGTCAGCTTCAGGATGTAGTCGTACTCGAACCGGTGCTGGCCGGGCGTCTCGGTCGTGCACTTGCTCCACCTGTCGCTGTAAACGCTGGTCGGTGCCGCGCCCGTCGAAGGGTGGATCGCGTCGAGGGTCTGCTGAGTGAGGGTGTGGGCTTTCTTCTCGACGGCGTCGGGTTGGACGTCGCCCTTGTCCACTGCCCCGCAGGCGCTGGTGAGGCTGAGGAGCAGGGCGACGACCGGCGTTGCGGCCATGCTTCCTGCGCGCGTGGTTCTGGTCATCGCTCCTGCTACTAGAAGAAGTCGGTCACGGTGTCGACGACGTTCTTGCCGCTGTCCACGACCGAGCTGCCCGCGTCCTTGAGGTCGTCCAACGTGCCGCCCGGATCGCCGGAGACGAGGTCGGTGACCGAGCCGAAGATGTCGTTCTGGGCCTGGCCCGCGTCGTGAAGCGCGTCCCCGGTGTCTTCCAGCGGTCGTCCCCAGTATCCGCCGATCGCATGACCGGCGTTCTGAAGACCTGCGCCCGCGAACTCCTGAAAGGTCGCCACCGGATCGGTGACGATGTCGGCGACATTCGGCAGCGGACCAGTCTTGTCCTCGGTCGGCATCTTGCTGACCTTGTCGGTCTGTCCGGTCACGATGTCGGTCATGTTGTCCAGGGACGGTCCCGCGTCCCAGTACTCGCTGTGCGCGTGCTTCACCGCGCTGCCGGGGCCGGAGTCGAAGGTCTTCGCTCCGAACTCAGTGGAGGTCGGGTCATTGCCGAACCGGTCGCTGTGGTCGTCGAGCCAGTGCAGTGGGTCGAGCGGCAGGCCGATCGGCGGGACGGGATCGAACTTCTTCTTGCTCGCCCAGACGTGGTCGGCCCCGATGCCGAGCTGTGATGCCTTCCCGGCCGTGACTCCCGGCGAGCCGACGAAGACCACATCATTGGGCCGCATGCCGAAGTGGGCGCATGCGTCACCTACGAGCGTGCTGCCGTAGCTGTGCCCGATCACCGTCAGGTGGCCACGGCCGGTGTGATTGGACTGCAAGGACTTCACGAACGCGGTGAGCTTGGGTGCGCCGTCGTTGGCGAAGCCCTGCAGTGTGGGGCCGCCGGGGAGCTCGCCGAGGCTGGGCGCGTCGTAGCCGAGCCAGAGAACAGAGGCAGTTGAGCCTGGCTTCTGTTGATTCGCTGATGTGTACAGCGTCATGGCGCGGTTCATGTCTCCCTCCGCGCCATTCAGGTCAGCGCCGGTGCCGGGTACGTAGACCGCGGTACTGGTAGCCGTGTCCGGGTTGCCGAACGACGCTGCGACGTGTCCGTTGCCCTTGGTGTCGAACCCGAGCAGATATACGTCGGTGGCGGTCTGCTTGTCCAGGTACGCAGACAGCTTCTTCAGCGAATCCGGGCAGTCCTTCTCCTTGAGGCGCTCCGCCAGTCGCAGCCGGTTCAACTTGTCCGCATCAGTGGCTGGTAGTCCCTGGAACGCGCTGATGTCGTCCGGGGACGCATCGGCGTACGCCGTGAGGAAGGCGGGGTCGTTCAGGTTCTCGCTCAGATCGCTCTTCACCAGGGCGAGGCCGGCCGCGTCGTGGTCCTTCGTCGCCTGCTGGAAGAGGTAGGCGTCGGCCGCCGCGACGGAGATCGGTTCCGGGACCTGGACGTGGTCGCCCCCTGCGCCGATGTGCACGGCGAGCGCGTGTCGCCGGCGTAGGTCGGGGAGTTGGTCGCGGGTCCAGGAGGCGATGGCGCTGAGCTTGCGCAGGTTCTCGGTGTCGAGCCCGTACTTGGCGAACTGGCCGCTGAGCGAGGCGCAGTGGGTGGACAGTGCCTGTGCGCCCGTGTCCATCTGCTGGATGGCGTGGGCGAGTACCGCAACGTCCACGGCTGCGATCTTGGTCATGTTCCCCCCCGGGAGTGGTGTTGAGGCGAGGGCCGCGGCGATGCGTCACCAGTCGTGCTGATGATCCATCTGCATCTGCCGGGCCTGGCTTTCCGTGACCTTCAGCGGCTCGGCACGGAGCGCGTCGGCGACGACGTCCCGTAGCCCGTTGGTCAGGGTGTGGACGGAGCTCTTGCGACCCGTGATCTCGGCCTGGAACTTGGTCGCCGCCTCCGTCCCGATCCACGCCTTGCCGCTGCCGAAGTCGGCGGCGGGCTTGTCGAGTACGGGCCGCATGGCCTCAAGCGTCGCGTCCATGGTGGACAGCAAAGTCTGGAGCCAGGCGCGCCGCGGGTTGTCGACCATCTGTCCGGACATCTCGAACGCCCCCCGTGTTTCGCGTCAGATGGCCAAGAACGTAGGGACGTCCGAAGCCTGGGGCAATGGTGACGCGGCGTTGTGAAGCTCACACGGAAAGAGATGGCCGAGAGTGCATGTGCCCGACGGGCGGGGCGGATGGGGGCAGAGATGATCGAAGTTCAGCACTTTGTGAGCGATTACTGACATTCCGTGAACATGAGTGGGTGTCAGACCCTACGATCGGTTTCAGGTGAGCCTTTGTCCGGGCAAAGGGGCTTATTTGCCTATGCCCGCAGGCAATGTGGCGAGCCGTCAGGGATCGACTCGGAGGAAGAAGGCCAGGTCGGAGGCTCGACTGCCGTGCGCGGGCGGGCTCTTGACATGGCTTTCCGACAACTGGAAGGGAATGGAACCCCCCATGAATGACAGCGACAGCAACGCGGCTGGTGCGCAGGGGCCTTCGGCACGGCGGATCTACGCGAAGGAACTGGCGAAGCTGCGGGAGCGTGCGGGTCTGACGTTGGTACAGCTCGGCGAGCAGACCAGGTACGAGCAGTCGTATCTGCACCGGCTGGAGAACGGCGAGCGGCTGGGCTCGTCGGACGTCCCCAAGGTGCTCGACAGGTTCTACGGCACCGGTGACCTGCTCGCCGACCTGTGGAAGCTCGCCAAGCGGGAGAAGAAGCAGGGCCGGTACGAGGGCTTCATGGACGTCGAGGCCGAGGCCAGGAACATGCAGCAGTTCGTGGCCGGCCTGATCCCCGGGCTGTTGCAGACCGAGCGGTACGCCGCATCGCTGCTGAGTTCCGACCTGTCGGCTTCCCTGGCGGAGGTGAACCGGCGGGTGCAGGAGCGGATGGCCCGGCAGGCCCGGCTGTTCGGGAAGACGAACCTGCTCGACTACCGCGGGCAGATCCACGAGTCGGCGCTCCGCAGCGGGCTCAAGGACCACGACGCGTGGACCGAGCAGCTCGAACGGCTCATCGAGGCAGCCGGGCTGCGGCATGTCTCGCTGCACGTCGTGCCGTTCAGCGCCGGTCCGCACTTCATGTTCGGCGCCTCGCTGAGCATGCTGTGGCTGCCCAGCGGGCGCAACATCGCCTACGTGGAGGGCAGTCTCAGCGGCGAAGTCATCGAGGACGCGGAGGAGGCGGAGCAACTGCGGTTGACCTACGATCAGTTCAGGGACCTCGCGATGACTCCTGAGGGGTCCCTGGACCTGCTTCGCACCGTACTGGAGGAGCACACGTCATGTTCATCGCTGCCAAGGACCTGAGCGGCGCCGCCTGGCGCAAGTCGTCGTACAGCAACGGCAACGGGGGCGACTGCGTCGAGGTCGCCGACGGCTTCACCGGCGTGGTGCCGGTCCGCGACTCGAAGGACCCGCACGGACCCGCGCTGGCGTTCTCCGCGGACGCGTGGGCGTCCTTCGTGGGCGCGGTGCGCGCCGACGAGTTCCCCACCGTCTGAACCGCCGAACCGGTTCGTCCCCCGTGGCGCAAGCGGACCACCGCGTGTCCGCTTGCGCCACGGCGTGCGCCGCCTTGACCTGCTGGGGCGTTTTCGGATGAGCTGAGGCAATGGCTGTCATCCACAAGACCACGCTGGTCCCCGGCAAGCTGGAACTCGTCGCGCCCTGGCTGGCGGCGCAACCGTGGTACGTCGGTACCGGGCGGGCGCCCGAACTCGGCAAGTCCGGCGGGTTCCGGCTCGACGACCCCGAGGGCGAGGTGGGCATCGAGTTCCTGGTGGTCACCGACACCTCGGGCGAGGACGAACCGCGTGCCTACCTCGTACCGTTGACGTATCGCGCCGAATCGCTCGACGGTGCCGACCACGCGCTGATCGGCACCACCGAGCACGGCGTGCTCGGGCACCGCTGGGTGTACGACGGAACCCACGACCCGGTGCTCCAGGCGCAGTTGCTCGCGTTGATCCAGGACCGGGCCGAGCCGCAGGCGCAGTCCGCCTCCGACACGCCCGACCCCACGGTGGTCCCGACCCTCAACGGCCCCGCGCTGCCCGTGGACGCCGTCGCCACCACCGTCTCCCACGGTCCCGACGGCACCGAACTCGCCGTCGAGATCCCGGCGTACGCCGCCCACACCCTCCACCTCGTCCGCGCCCTCGACCCGAACTCAGCCGCCCCGGCCGACCCCGCCCTCCGCGCCCACCTCACCGCGGAATGGCAGGCCCCCGACGCCGACCACCGCGTCACCGGCCTCCTCGCCGTTCTGCGGCCCACCGCGAGTTGAGCGCGATGTGGGACGCTGGGCGGCGTGACGTCAGGGACCGCCGAGGAGTTCACGGAGCACCGCCGGAGGATGTTCGGGCTGGCCTACCGGCTGCTCGGGTCCGCCGAGGAGGCGGAGGACGCGGTGCAGGACGCGTACCTGCGGTGGAGCCGCGCGGACCGGGAGGCGATCGAGCAGCCGGGGGCGTGGCTGGCCAAGGTCGTCACCAACCTCTGCGTGAACCGGCTCACCTCCGCCCGCGCCCTGCGCGAGCGGTACGTCGGGCCGTGGCTGCCGGAACCCGTGGTGACGCGGGACGGCGCGCTCGGCCCGCTGGAGTCCGCGGAGCAGCGTGACGCCGTGTCCACCGCGATGCTGGTGCTGCTGGAGCGGCTGACCCCGACCGAGCGCGCGGTGTACGTGCTGCGCGAGGCGTTCGGCTACAGCCACCGGGACCTCGCCGGCGTGCTGGAACTCACCGAGGCCAACTGCCGCCAGGTGTACCGCAGGGCGGTGAAGCGCGTGGCCACACAGGAGACCCGCTTCACGCCCGCGGTCGAGCGGCAGCGCGAACTCGTCGAGTCCTTCGTCACGGCCGCACGCGAGGGCGACCTCGCCCGCCTCGAACGGCTCCTCGCCGAGGACGTCACCTGGTGGAGCGACGGCGGCGGCAAGGTCAGCTCCGCACGGCGCCCGATCCTGGGCCGGGAGAAGGTCGTCCGCTTCATCTCCGGCACCGTCCGCAAGTTCACCGGCGCCCTCGCGGTCGACATCGTCGAGGCCAACGGCGCGCCGGCCCTGGTCGTCCGGGTCAGCGGCCACCTCTACACGGTCATCGCCCTGGACGTCCGCGACGACGCCATATCCGGCGTCTGGTCCGTCCTGAACCCGGAGAAACTGTCCTTCGTGCAGCGCCAGTTGGCAACGACGGCGTAGGTCGCTCCGGGTGGTGCGGCCGGCTCGTGGTCAGTGGGTGGCGGGGATGACCTGCCAGGCGAGGACGCCGGTCGGGACGTCGGTGAACTCCTTGGCGAAGAAGAAGTTCTCAAGTTTGTTGCCCGTGAAGGGGAACCGCAGGACGTCGCCGTCGCAGTACACGTCCGGCATGATGGCGGGATCGGGGGCATTCATCTCCCAGGCGAACCACACGGCCCCGGTCCCGGCGCAGGCTGCTTCGAGGACGTAGGCGTGGGCGTCCTTGAAGTGGGGTTCCGTCTTCATGATCCGCATGTTCTTGTTCACGGTGCCGGTCCAGTGCATTTTCACCTGGGACGACTTTGTGAGCTTCGCCTGTGCCTGCTGGCGGAGTTGGGCCTCGCTCCGGGGTGGTGTGGGTGTCGGTTTGTCCTTGTGGCCGCCGGAGGAGCATCCGCTCAGCACCACGGCGATCGCTGCGGCGACGCCCAGGGCCCGCCACCGGCGTTTCACCATCGCGAGCCCCCTGCCCCTGTGTACGCGACACCCTCTGGTCCTCAACGTATCCGACGCCCGTTGGCCGCACTGGTGCTCCTGCGAGCTGCCCGGGGGCGTTGTCACGTTTGCGGGGGCCGGGCGGTTCTGAGGGGGTGACGGGCGCTCCGGTAGGGGGCGCCCCCGGCGGAGGGACGGCGAGCGGGATGACGGTGACGGGGAAGACGACGATGGTGACCGGGGGCACCGGGACGCTCGGGCGGCTGGTCGTGGAGCGGCTGCGGGCCGGCGGCGGCGAGGTGCGGGTGCTCAGCCGGCACGCGCCGCCGCCGTACGCCATCGACCTGCGCAAGGGCGGCGCGGGTCTGGTCGAAGCGCTCACGGGCGCGGACACCGTGGTGCACTGCGCGTCCAACCCGCGCGGGGGCGACGAGGAGGCGGCCGGCCACCTGATCGAGGCGGCGCGGGGCGCCGAGGTGCGGCACCTGGTGTACATCTCGATCGTCGGCGTCGACCAGGTGCAGTTCGGCTACTACCGCAGCAAGCTCGCCGTCGAGCGGCTGATCGAGGAATCGGGGCTCGGCTGGACCGTCCTGCGTACGACGCAGTTCCACGACCTGGTGCTCCAGGTGCTGTCGGCCTTCGCGAAACTGCCGGTCATGCCGGTCCCGGTCGGCCTGGTCGACCAGCCGATCGACAGCGGCGAGGTCGCCGTACGGCTGGCCGAGCTCGCGGCGGGCGAACCGGCCGGCCGGGTACCGGACATGGGCGGACCTGAGGTGCGGACCTTCGCCGACCTGGCCCGCGCCTACCTGCGCGCGAGCGGGCGCCGCCGCCCCCTGCTCAAGGTCCCGCTGGCGGGCCGCACGTACCGTTCCTTCCGGGCGGGCGGGCACCTGGCGCCGGAACGGAACGTCGGCGTGGGCACGTTCGAGGACTTCCTCGCGGGACGTTTTCCTCCTGCGGAAACTCGCTAGCCCGCGGCCGCGCGGGAGCCCCACTCTGGCCGAGGGGACACGTCCACCGGGGAGACGTGTCCCGGTCGGCCGGACCGGCCGACCGGACGAGATCCGGCCGGCCGGGTCGTCCACCGCCCTACGGCGCCGCTTCGAGCACGGCGCCGTAGCGGCGTGTTGTCCCGAAGTCCCTTCCGCCACGGGCGCGTACGTGGACCCGAGCAAGGCGAACATCCGGGCGGCCTTCAATTCCCTGGTGCACCGTTGAGCGGTTCCCATCCAGTCAACGGTGCGCCGTAGGCACGAAAATGCCGCCGCCCCCACCCGCACGGTGGGAGCGGCGGCACTTTCGCGAAGAGCGCTGCCGGGCCGGGCCCGGCTACTGGCCGATCCGCGGCAGGTTGCCGAGCGGGCCGGGCAGCTCGGTGCCGGTCTGCTGCGCCCGCAGCAGCGCGATGACCGCGCCGACGCCCGCGAGGATCAGGCTGACCCAGAAGCTGAAGCCGTGGCCGCCGGCCGGGCCGAAGTCGGAGTGCGCGAAGATCGCGATCACGTAGAGCACGAAGCCGATGCCGAAGCCCAGGAAGGTCAGCGCCCTGGCCGGGGTGGGCAGTTGGATCTGCGGGGCGAAGAGGCTCGCGGCCAGCGCGCCGGCGCCGAGCACGGTCAGCACCATCGCGAACCAGGCTATGAACAGCCCGTGGTCGAAGTGCCAGGCGCTCCAACTCACACTTCCGAGGTGCACGCCGTACGCGCCGAAATCCCAGGAGTAGTAGTCGAAGAACGAGAAGATGAGGACGATGAACCCGATCCCGAGAATCGCCCAGTCGAGCCGGTTGACCGAAGCGGGGTCGAATGAACCCCCGGACGGTCCACCCGCGTGCGGCGGCGGGGCCGGCGAGCCGGGGGGCGGCGGCACGTCGTGCGTCATGGTGTCTTGTCTCCCTGGTGACATGCGTGAACGAAGAACTCCGGGCGGCTGAGACTAGCGGTCCGCCGCCTGCTCCGTAAGCAAGTCGCGGCGGCATGCGTCGGGTGGGTCCAATTGGTCGTACGGATACGGGAGAAACCCCTGTGGCGGGAAGTGCCTTTCCTGGTGTGCGGGTTTTCGTGGTGCGGACGGATAACACCCGTGATGTCGGTTGGCGAGGTTCAAACGGTGGCAAATGAGCCGGAGTTCATCGGAATTCGGCGGAGCCGGCGACCGGCGACGGGGCAGCCGGAACGGCAGGGGGTTCGCTAAGTTCGGCTGTCTGAATCCGAGTTGAGGCGAGCGTGGAGGCGGACATGGCGGACGGCACGCGGCAACCGGGCCAGCGCGGCGCTTCGTGGGTGAGGCTCCCCGACCCCGTGGACATCCTGACCAGCCAGGACCTGGTGCTCGACTTCGACGGCGCGATGGAACTCGCCCGCGCCTACCTCGACGTGGACGCCCGGGAGCACGCCGCCGCCGTCGCCGTACGTGCCGGGGGCTCCGGCGAGGCCGACGTGCGGGTGGCCGGCGAACTCGTCACCGCGCTGATCCACCTCGCCGAGGGCGAGTCCCGGCAGGCGGTCAAGTGCCTCAAACCGCTGGACGGCTTCTCCGACCTGGACGTCGCCGCCGAGGTCTTCCTCGTGCGCGGCATGGCCATGGAGGCGCGCGGCAAGCGGGGAGACGCCGACGCGAACTACCGGCTGGCGATGGGCCTGCCGCGGGCCATCAGCGCGGGCCTGGCCGCGATCCGGCTCGCCGGGATGGCCCTGGCCACGGACGACCTCGACGAGGCCGGCCGGATGCTCCAGGCCGCGATGGGATGCGGCGTGCCGGTCGTCACCGCCCGGGCCGAACTCGAACTCGCCCTGCTCCTCGAACGATCCGGCAACCAGGAAGCCGCCATCAAGCGTTACCGCGCCGCCATCGACAGCCCGCAGCAGAAGACCGCGCTGCACGCCGCGTTCAACCTCGCCGGGCTGCTCCGGGAGACCGGCGACAGCCCCGAGCAACTCGCCGAGTCCCGGCACTACTTGGAACAGGTGCACGCCTCCGGGCACCCCGGGTACGCGCCCAAGGCCGCGGTCGACCTCGCTGTCTCGCTGCTCGAAGAGGAGCGCGCCGACGAGGCGGTGCCGCTGCTCGAAGAGGGAACCGCCGCCGCCGACCCCGCGGTCTGCGCCCTCGCCCACTTCCACCTCGGCATCATCCTCATCGACGCCGAGCAGGCCCGACGCCACCTGCGCACAGCGCAGAAGACCGGCACCGGCGAGGTGAAGACCCGCGCCGCGGAAGCGCTGAGGCTGCGCCGCGACCGCTGAGACCCGTACGGCGCAGGCCCGTTCAGCAGGCGCCCGCACGACGCCCGTACGACGCCCCGCACGGCGTCCGTACGGCGTCGCTACGGAGCCTGGGCCACGGCGCTAGCGTGGGGACGGTGACAGATGAACCGCCCCGGCGGGGGCGCCGGCCGGGGGCTTCGGACACGCGCGGCGCCATCCTCGCCGTCGCGCGGCAGAAGTTCCTCGAACACGGCTACCAGGCGGTGACCCTGCGCGCGATCGCTGACGAAGCCGGCGTGGACGTCGCCCTGATCAGCTACTACTTCGGCTCCAAGCGGGGGCTGTTCGGCGCGGCGATGGCACTGGTGGCGAACCCGGCGGACGTGCTGACGCGGGTGCTCGACGGCGACCCCGCCACGTTCAGCCTGCGGGCGCTGCGCGCCTTGGTGACCATCTGGGACTCCTCCGACACCCGGCCCGCCCTGGAGGCGATGGTCCGCAGCGCGGCGGCCGACGAGGCACTCGCCGCGCTCCTGCGGGAGATGCTCGAACGCGAGGTGTTCGGCCGGATCGCCGAACGTATCGGCGGGGCGCACGCCCAGGCGCGGGCGATGGCGTTCGGCGCGCAGATGGCGGGCATCATCATGACGCGGTACGTGCTGCGCCTGGAGCCGATCGCGTCCATGTCGGTGGACGACATCGTCCGGCACTTCGGCCCCTCCCTGCGGCTCGCCCTTCAGGGCCCGCCCACCCGTAAGCGGCGGTCGTCCAGGTAGCGGGGCGGCCGGCCTCGGGAATTCATCAGGGCCGGCGGATTCGGGCGGTGCGTCGGACAGGAGCCCCGTACGACCGGCGGCCGGAATTCATCAGCATGGCGAGTGGCCGACCCCGGGCGGGACCGTGAGCAGGACAGCGACATCCCGTAGGAGGAGGCTCCCATGCGCACCGTGGACTCGCGGAGCGGCACCCCACCCGCCGAACCCGCCCGCCCCGCTCACCCCGCCTCACCGGCAGGCCCGGCCGTCCGGCACGGTGTGGTCCTGTTCGTCACGTGCCTCGCGCTCGGCGCGGTGGTCTCGGCGATGGCCTCGCTGAACGTCGCGCTGCCCAGCCTGGCCCGCGAAACCCACGCGAGCCAGACGCAGTTGTCGTGGATCGTGGACGCCTACAGCCTCGCGTTCGCCTCGTTGCTGCTGCCCGCGGGGGCGTTGGGCGACCGGTTCGGGCGGCGGCGGGCACTGGTGGCCGGCCTCGTGGTCTTCGCCGTGGGATCGGTGCTGGCCGTGTTCACCAAGGACGCCAACGAACTGATCGCGCTGCGGGGCCTGTTGGGGGTGGGCGCGGCACTGGTGATGCCGGCGACGCTGTCCACCATCACCAGCACCTTCCCGCGTGAGCAGCGGACGAAGGCGGTGAGCGCGTGGACCGCGGTGGCCGGCGCGAGCGCCGTCGTCGGCCTGCTGACGTCGGGCCTGCTGCTCCAGGAGTGGTCGTGGCGCTCGGTGTTCCTGCTCAACGTGGTGCTCGCGGCGGTCGCCGCGGTCGGCACGCTGGTCTTCGTACCGGAGTCGGCGGAGGCGGAGCGGCCTCGGCTCGACGCGGTGGGCGCGCTGATCGCGGTGCTCGGCCTGCTCGCCCTCGTCTACTCGGTGATCGAGGCGCCCACCCGCGGCTGGGCCGACCCGCTCACCCTCGGCGGCATCGCTCTCGGCGTGCTGGTGCTCGCCGCCTTCGTCGGATGGGAACTGCGCCGGGAGCAGCCGCTGTTGGACCCGAGGCTGTTCCGCAACCGGCGGTTCTCGGCGGGCTCGGTGTCGGTCACGCTGCAGTTCTTCGTCTTCTTCGGCTTCATCTTCGTGGCCATGCAGTATCTGCAACTGGTCCGTGGGGACAGCCCGTTGGTGGCCGCGGTGAGCGTGCTGCCGCTGGCCGGCGCGCTGGTGCCCGCCACCCGGCTGACCCCGCGGCTGGTGGCCCGGGTCGGCGTGCGGCGGCCGTGGGTGGTGGGGCTGGTGCTGGTGGCGGTCGCGATGGCGGTCCTCTCACGGCTGGGCACCGACAGCCCGTACTGGCTGGTCGTCGCCGGACTGGTCCCGCTCGGGGCCGGGATGGGCCTGGCGATGACGCCGGCGACCACCGAGATCACGGACGCGCTGCCGCGGGCGCTGCAGAACGTCGGCTCGGCGATGAACGACCTGTCGCGCGAACTGGGCGGGGCGCTCGGCATCGCGGTCCTCGGGAGCCTGCTCAGCGCGGGCTACCGCACGCACCTGCACCTGCCGGCCGGGCTGCCGCCGCGGGCGGCGGACGCGGCCCGCTCCTCGCTGGCCGGGGCGAGCGGCGTCGGCGGCCCGGTCGCCGACGGAGCACGGCACGCCTTCGTGGACGGCATCCACCAGACGCTGCTGGCGGGCGCGGGCGTGGCCCTGCTCGCGGCGGTCGTCGTCGCCCTGCTGCTGCGGGGCACGCGGTCGCGTTCCGCCGGGCGCGGCGAGCAGGTCGGTGAGCAGGTCGGCGAGCAGGCCGGCGCGGCGGATGGGACGGCTTCCCTGCCGGACGGCGCCGTTCCCCGGCCGGGCAGTACGGGCTCAATGCCGGACGGCACGGGCCCAATGCCGGGCAGCACGGGCTCAATGCCGGACGGCACGGGCCCTCAGCCGGATGGCACGTACACCGACAAGCGCCAGCCGCAGCCCCGTTGACCCACCCCGCCTGATCCGTCCCGCTCGACCCGCTCCGCCGTGCGCCCCCTCCTCCACCCGCACGGCTCGGGCCCGCGGCCGATGACGGCCGCGGGCCCGTAGTGCGGGAGACCGGGGGTCAGTGACCGCCGTTGTGCTCCTTCAGGCGGCGGAAGGACTCCTCGATCTCCGCCTCGGCCTCGGTGCGGCCGACCCAGTTCGCGCCCTCGACGGACTTGCCGGGCTCCAGGTCCTTGTAGACCTCGAAGAAGTGCTGGATCTCCAGACGGTCGAACTCCGAGACGTGGTGGATGTCCCGCAGGTGCTCCACGCGCGGGTCGGACGCGGGCACGCACAGCACCTTGTCGTCGCCGCCGGCCTCGTCGGTCATCCGGAACATGCCGATGGCGCGGCAGGTGATCAGGCACCCGGGGAACGTCGGCTCGTCCAGGATGACCAGCGCGTCCAGCGGGTCGCCGTCCTGGCCGAGGGTGTTCTCGATGAAGCCGTAGTCCGCGGGGTAACTCGTGGACGTGAAGAGCCTGCGGTCCAGGCGGATACGACCGGACTCGTGGTCCACCTCGTACTTGTTTCGTGAACCCTTCGGGATCTCGATCGTGACGTCGAACTCCACGGCCCTACTCCTCAATGATCAGCACACAGTGTGGGTGGTTAAGTGTCTCCCACGCATCGGGGTGGTCGCGAAAGGGGCTGGTCGGCTGTGCCGCTCGGCAGGACGTGGCAGGTCGTGGCGGTATCCGCCGGGATGGGCGTGGTCGTCGCCGCGGGGGCGGCGGCCGCGGCCGGGCCGTGGCAGGGCGGGCAGCGCACTGCGGAACGGAACTTCGCCGCCACGCGGGACGCCGAGGCCGGACCGGGCGGGAAGCCGAAGGCCACGCCCGGCCCCGCATCCACGGCCGCCTCCCCGGGCGGACCCGGGGGCATATCGACGGCCGTGCCGTCCGCGGCGCCCGTCCTGCTGCCCGTCGGCGGCTCCGCGGCGCCCCTGCCGGCCGGCCTCTCCGTCGAGCTCGCCCGCAAGCTCGACCCGCTGCTGACGGCGTACGGCATGGGCCCGGTCCGCACCGGCGCCGTGATCGACGTGAGCAGCGGCAGCGTGCTCTACGACCACCAGGACGGCACCGCGACGACCCCCGCGTCCACCACCAAACTCGCCACCGCGACGGCCGCGCTGGGCCTGCTCGGCCCGGAGAAGCGGCTGACCACGCGGGTGGTGGCGACCGGGACCACCGGGAAGGGTGACGTGGTGCTGGTCGGCGGCGGTGACCCCACGCTGGAGTTGGGGCAACTCGCCGAGGACACCGCGAAGGCGCTGAAGGCGGCCGGGCGGACGAAGATCGCGCTCGGGTACGACACGTCGCTGTACAGCGGGCCGGCGCTGCACCCCATCGGGCACAACGAGAACCTCGCGCCGGTCACCGCGCTGATGGCCGACGAGGGGCGGCTCGACGGGAGCAGCAGCGGCCCCGCGTCCCGCGCGTGGGACCCGGCGGCGAGCGCGGCGGGGGACTTCGCGCAGCTGCTCGGCAAGCAGGGGATCACCGTGACCGGCGTCGCGCACGAGCACGCGGGGACGGCGGGGAACGTGGCCGGCACCACGCTCGCCACGCACGTGTCGGCGCCGCTGGCCGACCTCGTGGAACGCATGCTCACCAACAGCGACAACGACCTCGCGGAGGCGCTGGCGCGGCAGGCCGCGATCGCGAGCGGGCGGCCGGCGAGCTTCGCGGGGGGTGCGGCGGCGATCAGGGCGGCGCTGGTGCGGTACGGGGTGCCGCTGCCGCGGGCGTCGTTCCACGACGGGAGCGGGCTCGACCACGACGACCGGCTGGCGCCGGTCACCCTCGCGCGGTTGCTGGCGCTTGCGGCGAGCCCTGAACACGCCGAGCTGCGCTCGATCCTCACGGGGGTGCCGGTGGCGGACTTCACGGGGACGCTGGCGGCGCGGTTCCACGGGTCGCCTGCGGCGGGCCTGGTGCACGCGAAGACGGGGACGCTCACGGGGACCAACACGATCGCGGGGACCGTGGTCACCGCCGGCGGGCGGCTGCTCGCGTTCTCGTTCATGACCCAGGGCGGATACGACCCCGTCGCCACCGAGCGCGCCCTCGACGCCCTCGCGACAGCCGTAGCCACCGCCTGACCCTGCGGGGCTCCCCCGTTCTGTCGGCCCAGGGACCACCTCCCGGTGAGAGCCGGCCCCTGCGGGGTGGCTGCCTCGTCCTCGTCTGCGGGCCCGTTGTGGTTGGTCGCGCAGTTCCCCGCGCCCCCCTGCGGGGTGGCTGCCTCGTCCTCGTCTGCGGGCTCGTTGTGGTTGGTCGCGCAGTTCCCCGCGCCCCTTCGGGCTTGCGCCGTTGTGGGTTCGGTCTGCTTCCCGTCTGCGGGCTCGTTGTGGTTGGTCGCGCAGTTCCCCGCGCCCCCCTGCGGGGTGGCTGCCTCGTTCTTGTCTGCGGGCTCGTTGTGGCCGGTCGCGCAGTTCCCCGCGCCCCTTCGGGCTTGCGCCGTTGTGGGTTCGGTCTGCTTCCCGGCCGCGGGCTCGTTGTGGCTGGTCGCGCAGTTCCCCGCGCCCCTTCGGGGGGCCGCCGTCGCGGTGGCGGTTGGCTCCCGAGTGCCGGCCGGCGGCCTGCTGTGCGCTGCGGAGCAGCCGCACATACTCAGGGGCGCGGGGAACTGCGCGACCAGCCACGTCCGGCGGGCAGGTAGGTGCCCACAGCAAGGGGCCGTCACCCAGGGGCGCGGGGAACTGCGCGCTCGGCCACGACGGGCCCGCGGACGAGGACGAGGCGGCCACCCCGCAGGGGCCCGCGGACGGATCGGAGCCCTGAGAACGGGGGCGGAGAAGCGTTAGGCACCCCCAAAGCGGGAGCGGCAACGTACCGTGAAGGTATGACGAGCATCGGTGGAAGCGAGATGGTCGACTGGAACCTCGCCGTGGCGACCGCGCAGCGGCTGACGCGGCCCGGGCCGGAGGTGAGCCGGGACGAGGCACGCGCGATCGTGGCCGAGTTGCGGACCCACGCGGAGGAGTCGGAGAACCACGTCAGCGCGTTCACGCGGATGTACGGCGACGGCGGGGCCCGCCCGCACGGCACCCCCGTGCTGATCGTGGACCGCCCCGGCTGGGTCCGCGCCAACGTCGCGGGCTTCCGCGAGGTGCTCAAACCGCTGCTGGGCAAGATGCAGGCCCGCCGCCCGGGCGGCCCGGGCGGCGTCATGCTGGGCACCGTGGGCGGCAAGGTCACCGGCGTCGAGGTCGGGATGCTGCTGAGCTTCCTGTCCTCCCGGGTGCTCGGCCAGTACGAGACGTTCGCCCCCGCCACGCGGGAGATGCCCGCGGGACCGGTGCAGCCGGGCCCGGGGGAGCCCAGGGCCGGGCGACTGCTGCTGGTCGCCCCGAACATCGTGCACGTCGAGCGCGAGCTGGACGTCGACCCGCACGACTTCCGGCTGTGGGTGTGCCTGCACGAGGAGACCCACCGCACCCAGTTCTCCGCCGTGCCCTGGCTGCGCGACCACATCGAGGGCGAGATCCAGTCCTTCCTCGGCGAGACCGAACTCGACGCCTCCACGGTCGTGGAGCGGGTCCGGCAGGCGGTGCAGACCTTCAGCGGCGCGGGCAAGGACCGCGAGGAGGGCGAGGAGGGGGCCGACGGCGAGCCGGACGACGGCCGCAGCCTCGTGGACCTCGTGCAGACCCCCGCGCAGAAGGAGATCCTCACCCGGCTGACCGCCGTGATGTCGCTGCTGGAGGGGCACGCCGACTACGTGATGGACGGCGTGGGCCCCGAGGTGGTGCCGAGCGTCGCGGAGATCCGGGAGAAGTTCGGGCAGCGCCGCGCCAGCGGCGCGGGCCGGCTCGACCAGGCGCTGCGCCGGCTGCTGGGCCTGGACGCGAAGCTGCGGCAGTACCGCGACGGCGAGCGGTTCGTGCGCGGCGTGGTCAAGGACGTCGGCATGGACGGCTTCAACCGCGTGTGGACCTCGCCGAACACGCTGCCCACCAAGGCGGAGATCGCCAAACCCGCGGAGTGGGTGGCGCGGGTGCACGGCCGCACCGACGGCTGAGCCGGGCGCCGTACCGTACCGCCGTGGACGCGGGCGGGCTCGTTCGCAGGAGCGCGAGCCCCGGCCGCGCCTCCGCGAGCCGTGGCCGTTCGCATCCTCCGCCTCACCCGTACCGGCCGTGCCGCCCCGCTGAGGGTGGTCCGGCCGCTGGTTTTGCGCCCGGTTCACCCGTCCGAGGGACCGCTGGCGTGGGGTGCCGCGTGCGATGCTCGGGTTATGCCCGGGCTTCTGTCACCATCTGAATACCCTGCGTCAACCTGTCTCGCAGGGCTTCTCGCTCTGCCCGCCCCACCCAGCCTCCCCAGGAGGGAACCGGACATGGGACCCCACCCCACGGTCGCGGCGATACGTCTGGCGGTCCGCCGCGTCCTGCACGACGTGCTCGCAGCCTCCGCCGACGCGTCCGCCGCGCCGTCCACCGCCACCGCGGGCGCCGCCGGCCCGCTCGTACTCGCCGCGTGCAGCGGCGGCGCCGATTCGATGGCGCTGGCCGCCGCCCTCGCCTTCGAAGCGCCCCGGCTCGGCATGCGCGCCGGCGCCGTCACCGTCGACCACGGCCTGCAAAGCGGCTCGGCCCGCCGCGCCCAGGAGGTCGTGGAGCGGCTGCGTGCCCTCGGCCTCGACCCGGTCGACGCGATCGGCGTGACCGTCGGCCGGCAGTCCACCACGGCCGCGCACGGCGGCGCGTACGTCGGCACCGCGGGCACCGGCACCGGTCGCCGGGTCGGCCCCGAGGCCGCCGCGCGCGACGCGCGGTACGCCGCGCTGGACACCGTCGCCGAACGCCGCGGTGCCGCCGCGGTGTTGCTCGGCCACACCCGGGACGACCAGGCGGAGACGGTGCTGCTCGGCCTCGCCCGCGGCTCCGGCACCCGCTCGCTGTCCGGCATGGCCGCGGTCTCCGGCACCGGCGGCCGCTACCGCCGGCCGTTCCTGCTGCTCGACCGCGACACCGTCCGCCAGGGCTGCCTCGCCCAGGGCATCACCGTGTGGGAGGACCCGCACAACCACGACCCCGCGTACACCCGCTCCCGGGTCCGGCACGAAGCGCTGCCGGTGCTGGAGAAGTCGCTCGGCAAGGGCGTCGTGCAGGCGCTGGCCCGTACCGCCCAGCTCTCGCGCGACGACGCCGACGCCCTCGACCAGTGGGCCGCCGACGCGCAGGCCGACGTGGCCGGCGACGACGGCAGCCTCGACGTGGCGCGGCTGCACCGGCTGCCCGCGGCGGTCCGGCGCCGGGTGCTGCGCAGAGCGGCGGTGGCCGCCGGGTCCCCGCCCGGCTTCCTCTTCGCCCGCCACATCGAAGAGGTGGACCGCCTGGTGACGGGCTGGCGCGGGCAGAAGGCGCTCAACCTGCCGGGCGGCGTCGCCGTCCGAAGGGCGGATGGCAGACTGGTGTTCTCGCCGTCGTAGAGCCGCAGACCTGAGGACGTACCGCGTAGTGAACGAGACCGACATGGGCGCCGACCTTGAGAAGGTGCTCATCGCCAAGGCAGACATCGACGCGAAGCTGGGGGAGCTGGCCGCCGAGATCGATCGGGACTACGCGGGCAAGGACCTGCTGATCGTCGGTGTCCTCAAGGGCGCCGTCATGGTGATGGCCGACCTGGCCCGAGCCCTGTCGAGCAACGTGACCATGGACTGGATGGCGGTGTCCTCCTACGGCGCCGGCACCAAGTCCTCCGGCGTGGTCCGCATCCTCAAGGACCTCGACACCGACATCGCCGGACGGCACGTCCTGATCGTCGAGGACATCATCGACTCCGGGCTGACCCTCTCCTGGCTGATCAGCAACCTCGGATCGCGCGGCCCGGCCTCCCTGGAGGTCTGCACGCTGCTGCGCAAGCCCGAGGCGGCGAAGGTTCGCATCGATGTCAAATACACTGGCTTCGACATCCCCAACGAGTTCGTGGTCGGTTACGGCCTGGACTACTCCGAGAAGTACCGCAACCTGCCGTTCGTCGGCACCCTCGCACCGCACGTCTACGGGGGCTGAGGCCGCACTGAGACCACCCTCACGGCGGCCCGGGGAACCCCTGTCGGTTTCCCGCCGTTGGAGCAGGGGAAAGCCGGATTGTTAACGGTCGGCGGCAACCTCGGGTCACAATGCTGGGGTACCGTCCGAAGGATCGGGTCATACACCGGATGCACACGCCGCCCACCAGCGGCTGTGCCTCACTGCGGCAGGAGGGACGGGGCGTTTACGCCCCGCATGGATGGACGTGAAGCGCTATTTCCGTGGGCCGGTCATGTGGATCGTGCTGGCTGTCCTTGCCGTGGTCGTGTTGATGGAAGTCGTCGGCTCCGGCGGCGGCTACAAGACAGTCGACACAGGCCAGGTACTGCACGCGATCAACACCAACCACGCCAGTTCCGCACAGCTGACCACTGGGGACGACAACTCCATCAAGGTCCAGCTCAAGGACGGCTACAAGATCAAGGGCAGCTCGAAGGTCCGCGCCAGCTACATCGGCAACCAGGGCTCCTCGATCGCCGCAAACCTGCAGAAGATCCAGGACGGACAGGTCAAGGGCGTCGCACTGCCCGACGGCTACACCGTCTCGCCGTCCAAGCAGAACGCGTTCGTCAGCATCCTGCTGTCGCTGCTGCCCTTCGTCCTGATCGTGGTGGTCTTCCTCTTCCTGATGAACCAGATGCAGGGCGGCGGTTCGCGCGTCATGCAGTTCGGGAAGTCCAAGGCCAAGCTGATCACCAAGGACACCCCCAAGACCACCTTCGCCGACGTCGCGGGCTGCGACGAGGCGGTGGAGGAACTGCAGGAGATCAAGGAGTTCCTGCAGGAGCCGGCGAAGTTCCAGGCCGTCGGCGCCAAGATCCCCAAGGGCGTGCTGCTCTACGGCCGTCCCGGCACCGGTAAGACGCTGCTGGCGCGAGCCGTGGCCGGCGAGGCCGGCGTGCCGTTCTACTCGATCTCGGGTTCCGACTTCGTCGAGATGTTCGTCGGCGTCGGCGCCTCCCGGGTCCGCGACCTGTTCGAGCAGGCCAAGGCGAACGCCCCGGCGATCGTCTTCGTCGACGAGATCGACGCTGTCGGCCGGCACCGCGGTGCGGGCCTCGGCGGCGGTCACGACGAGCGCGAGCAGACCCTCAACCAGCTGCTCGTCGAGATGGACGGCTTCGACGTCAAGGGCGGCGTGATCCTCATCGCCGCGACGAACCGGCCGGACATCCTCGACCCGGCGCTGCTGCGCCCGGGCCGGTTCGACCGGCAGATCGCGGTCGACCCGCCGGACCTCAACGGCCGGCTGGAGATCCTCACCGTGCACCAGAAGGGCAAGCCGATCGCGCCGGACGTCGACCTCATGGCCGTCGCCCGCCGCACCCCCGGCTTCACCGGTGCCGACCTGAGCAACGTGCTCAACGAGGCGGCGCTGCTCACCGCGCGCAGCGACAAGAAGGTGATCGACAACAGCGTGCTGGACGAGGCCATCGACCGTGTGGTGGCCGGCCCCCAGAAGCGCACCCGGATCATGTCGGACAAGGAGAAGAAGACCACCGCTTACCACGAGGGCGGACACGCCCTGGTCGCGGCGGCCTCACCGAACTCCGACCCGGTCCACAAGATCACCATCCTGTCCCGCGGCCGTGCCCTCGGCTACACGATGGTGCTGCCCGACGAGGACAAGTACTCCACGTCGCGCAACGAGATGCTCGACCAGCTCGCCTACATGATGGGCGGCCGGGCGGCGGAGGAACTGGTCTTCCACGACCCGACCACCGGCGCCTCGGACGACATCGACAAGGCCACCACCACCGCCCGCGCCATGGTCACGCAGTACGGCATGACCGAGCGGCTCGGCGCGATCAAGTTCGGCACCAGCGACTCGGAGCCGTTCCTCGGTCGTGAGATGGGTCACCAGCGCGACTACTCGGAAGAGGTCGCCGGGCTGGTCGACGAGGAGGTCAAGAAGCTGATCGAGACGGCGCACAACGAGGCGTGGGAGATCCTCGTCGAGAACCGCGACGTCCTCGACAACCTCGTGCTCGCGCTGCTGGAGCGGGAGACGCTCAACAAGGAGGAGATCGCCGAGATCTTCGCCCCGGTGGTCAAGCGTCCGCCGCGCCCGGCCTGGACCGGTTCGGCTCGCCGGACCCCGTCCACCCGGCCGCCGGTGCTCTCCCCGAAGGAGCTGGCACTGACCAACGGCGCCCAGGCGATCAACGGAAGCGGCCCCTCGCCGGTCTCCACCACCAAGCCCACCGAGCCGGTCGACCTGCCGGAAGACCGCCCGGAGAGCTGAACATCACACCGATCCACCCCGTTTCGGGCACTGTCCGGAATGCGATTCGCGGCCCCAGGGTTCTAGCCTTGGGGCCGCGGCCGTGTTTTCGACCGGCTGCGTTTCCCTACCGGCCGCGATGGCAGCAGCAAGACGCATCAGCAAGGCGGCACCGGCGAGGCGGCACCGGCCAGGTGGCGCCGGCAGGAGGAGCGAGGCCCATGACCGACCCCGTGACGCTCGACGGCGACCAGATCCCCGGCGAGTTCGACGAGAAGCGGGCCGAGGCCGCGATCCGTGAGCTGCTCTACGCGGTGGGCGAGGACCCCGACCGGGAGGGCCTGCGCGAGACCCCGAGCCGGGTGGCCCGCGCCTACCGGGAGATATTCGCCGGGCTGTGGCAGCAGCCCGAGGACGTACTGACCACCACCTTCGACCTCGGTCACGACGAGATGGTGCTGGTCAAGGACATCGAGGTGATGTCCTCCTGCGAGCACCACCTGGTGCCCTTCGTCGGCGTCGCCCACATCGGGTACATCCCGGCGAGCAGCGGGAAGATCACCGGACTGTCGAAGCTGGCGCGGCTGGTGGACGTGTACGCGCGGCGCCCGCAGGTGCAGGAGCGGCTGACCACGCAGGTCGCCGACGCGATGATGCGGATACTGGAGCCGCGCGGGGTGATCGTCGTCATCGAGTGCGAGCACATGTGCATGACGATGCGCGGGGTGCGCAAGCCCGGGGCGAAGACCATCACGTCGGCGGTGCGCGGCCAGCTGAGGGACCCCGCGACGCGCTCCGAGGCGATGAGCCTGATCATCGGCCGCGGGTAGCTGCTCGGGGGAACCGGGGCAGCCAGGCATCCGGGGGATCTGCCCGGGTAACCGGAAGCAGCCCGGGGGGAAGGTTTCCGGTCGTACCGGCGGGCTGTCGAGCGCGCCCAGCCGAGAGATCGTCGCGGATTGACACGACTCGCGCGCAACCCGTAGACGGATGATTCCGTCCTAGTGGGCGCAACCGTCCCTCATACCGGAACCTGTGAGCACCTTGTCCGCTGACCGCGCCCGCATGACGCACCACCGCCTGATGCCGCACGCCTCGTCCGTACCGAAGATCTTCGGTACGGCGGCGGCCGTGATCGGCCTGCTCGACGTGGTCTCCGCGGTGTTCCCCGCCTTCCGCAACCGGCGGATGCACGAGCTGGCCGCGGTCTTCCCGGGCACCGTCAGCTCGCTCGCGGCGGCGACGGCGGTGGTCACCGGCATCCTGCTGCTGATGCTGGCGCACGGCCTGAAGCGGGGCAAGCAGCGCGCCTGGTGGGCGGCGGTACTGCTGCTGCCGCTCGGCGCCGCCACCCAGATCGTCTACCGGCACTCGATCTTCGGCGCCGTGGTCTCGCTGGGCCTGCTCACCCTGCTGATCAGGTACCGCGGCGAGTTCACCGCGCTCTCCGACCCGCGCACCCGCTGGCGGGCCGTGGTGAACCTGGTCGGCCTCAGCACGCTGGCGTTCTGCCTCGGCCTGGTCATCACCAGCGCCCACCCCGCCTCCGAGCGCGGCAACCCCGGCATCACCGACCGCTGCCTGCACGTGCTCTACGGGCTCTTCGGCTTCTCCGGCCCGGTGCACTACACCAGCGACCGGGTCGGCGACGTGGTCGGCTACTCGCTGGGCGGCCTCGGCCTGCTCATCGCCTGCTCCACCGCCTACCTGGTGCTGCGGCCGGCCCGCCCGGTCGCCGAGCTGAGCGAGGACGACGAGCAGCGGCTGCGGGTCCTGCTCGCCCGGCACGGCGCCCGCGACTCCCTCGGCCACTTCGCGCTGCGCCGCGACAAGTCCGTGGTCTTCTCGCCCAGCGGCAAGGCCGCGATCTGCTACCGGGTGGTCTCCGGCGTGGCGCTGGCCAGCGGCGACCCGATCGGTGACGTGGAGGCGTGGCCCGGCGCCATCGAGTCCTACATGGACCTCGCCCGCGCGCACGCCTGGCTGCCCGCCGTCGTCGGGTGCAGCGAGACCGGCGGCGAGGTGTGGACCCGGGAGACCGGCCTGGACGCCCTGGAACTCGGCGACGAGGCGATCGTGGACGTCGTGGACTTCACGCTGGCCGGGCGGGCGATGCGGAACGTACGGCAGATGGTCAAGCGGATCGAGCGGTGCGGATACGTCTGCCGGGTGCGGCGGGTGCACGAGCTGACCGAGGAGGAGAAGCAGCGGGTGCGGCTCGCCGCGGACGCCTGGCGCGGCACCGACACCGAGCGCGGCTTCTCCATGGCGCTCGGCCGGTTCGGCGAGGAGACCGACGGGGACTGCGTGGTCGTCACCGCCCACAAGGAGTGCGAGCCGGACGCCGCGCACCCCGAACTCGGCGACCTGCGGGCCGTCCTGCACTTCGTGCCCTGGGGGGCGGACGGCATGTCCCTGGAGCTGATGCGGCGCGACCGCGCCGCCGACCCCGGGCTCAACGAACTCCTCATCGTGGCCGCCCTGCAGAAGGCGCCCGAGCTGGGCGTGAAGCACGTCTCGCTGAACTTCGCGATGTTCCGCTCGGCACTGGCCCGCGGCGAGCGGATCGGCGCCGGGCCGGTGCTGCGCGGATGGCGCGGGCTGCTGGTGTTCCTGTCCCGCTGGTTCCAGATCGAGTCGCTGTACAAGTTCAACGCCAAGTTCCAGCCCCAGTGGGTGCCGCGGTTCCTGGTCTTCCCCAACTCGCGCGACCTGCCCCGGATCGGCTTCGCCATCATGCAGGCCGAGGGCTTCGTCACCCTGTCGCTGCCGTTGCCCGACGCCCTCCAGCGCTTCCTGCCCGGCCGCGCCGCCCGCCCCGCCCACCGCCACAAGCCCGGCTACGCCTCCCTGGAGGACGCCCCCGAGCGGAAGTTCGTGGCATAGCGCCCGGCCCGGCGCCCGGAGGCGAGTCGGCGGCGTAGGGACAGACCCGTACGCTGGGCGCATGAGTACGTCACAGGCGCGGAGCGGACCGGTCGGACTGCCGCGGTGGGATCGCTGCGCCGTCATGGGTGTGGTGAACGTCACGCCCGACTCGTTCTCCGACGGCGGGCAGTGGTTCGATCCGGAACTGGCGGTGAAGCACGGCCTGGACCTGGTCGCGCAGGGCGCTGACCTGGTCGACGTGGGTGGGGAGTCCACCCGGCCCGGAGCGGCGCGGGTGGACGAAGCGGAGGAGCTGCGCCGGGTGATCCCGGTGGTGCGCGAGCTGGCGGCCTCCGGGGTGCTGGTGAGCGTGGACACGATGCGCGCGTCCGTCGCCGAGCAGGCGGTCGCGGCCGGCGCCCGGCTGGTCAACGACGTCAGCGGCGGCCTGGCCGACCCGGCGATGGTCCCGGTGGTCGCGTCGGCCGCGGTGCCGTTCGTGGTGATGCACTGGCGCGGCCGCAGCATCGACATGAACAACCGCGCGGTCTACGGCGACGTGCTCGGCGAGGTGCTCGCCGAGCTGCGGACCGGGCTGACCCGGGCGCTGGAGGGCGGCATCGCGCCCGAACGGATCGTGGTCGACCCGGGCCTGGGCTTCGCGAAGACCGCCGAGCACGACCTGACGCTGCTCGCGCACCTGCCCGAACTGGCCGCGCTGGGCCGCCCGCTGCTGGTCGCCGCCTCCCGCAAGCGGTTCCTCGGCCGGGTGCTGGCCGGGACCGCGCAGGCCGCGCCGCCGCCGGCCAGGGAACGGGACGCGGCGACCGCCGCGGTGACCGCGATCGCCGCGCGCGAGGGCGCGTGGGCGGTGCGGGTGCACGAGGTGCGGGCGAGCGCCGACGCGGTACGGGTGGCCCGCGCCATCGAGGCCGCCGGCTCCGGCGCGGTCGCCGAGACCCCCGAGGGACAGGCGTGACGGGGCGTACCGCGGAGTCGCGCGCGGTCGAGCGGGCCAACCAGGCGTTCTACGACGCGATCGAGCACTCCAACCTCGACGAGCTGGAGGCGGTCGTGCTGACCGGCCCGCTCGCGGAGTCCGTCTCGACGGTGCACCCCGGCTGGCCGGTGCTGCGCGGGCGGCGCGAGGTGATGCGCTCGTACGCGCTGATCATGGCGAACACGGAGTACATCCAGTTCTTCCTCACCGACGTGGAGGTCGCGGTCGACGGCGACGCCGCGCTGGTGACCTGCACCGAGAACATCCTCACCGGCGGCCCCGCCGAGGAGGACGGCTCCGCGGGCGCCCTGGTCGGCGGCCTGGTGGTCGCCACGAACATCTTCCGGCGCACCTCCGAGGGCTGGCGGCTGTGGGCGCACCACGGCTCCCCGGTGCTCGCGGAGGAGGATGACGACGACGAGGACGACGACATCGCGGCCGACGACGTCGACGCCGCCATAGAGGACGTGCTCGGCGAGGTCCTGGAGGCCGCGAAGGCCGACGACGAGGACCTGGACGGCGGCGCCAACGGTGCCGACGACGGCGCCAACGACAACGGTGGCGGCGACAACGACGGCGGCGACGGTGGCGCCACCGACGGGCACGGCGAAGAGGCCGGCGACGGCACCACCAAGGCCGATGACGGCGACGACGGCAAGGACGACGGCGACCACGGCGACGACGGCGGCGAGGACGGCCGCGGCCGGCGCGGCGCCGGCGACGGTACGGAGGAGTGAGCAGCGTGGACCGGGTCACACTGCGCGGGCTGAGCATCCGCGGCAACCACGGCGTGTTCGACCACGAACGGGCGGACGGCCAGACCTTCGTGGTCGATCTCGCGCTCGGCCTGGACACGTCCGCGGCGGCGGCCGGTGACGACCTGACGCGTACCGTGCACTACGGTGTGCTGGCCGAACAGGTCGCGGCCGTCGTCTCCGGCGAGCCGGTCAACCTCATCGAAACCCTCGCCCAGCGCATTGCCGACACGTGCCTGGGGCACGCTCAGGTGGAGGAGGTGGAGGTGACCGTGCACAAGCCGGACGCGCCGATCACCGTGCCGTTCGACGACGTGACCGTGACGATCACCCGGAGGCGCCCGTGAGTGCGGAGAATCCCGACGACAGCACCGGACACGCCCCTGAGTTCGGGGTGGCCGATCCGACCGTGCAGCCCGTGCCGGCCGAGGTGACCGCCCGGGTCGACGCCGCCGACAGCACCCTGCAGAACCCGCGCACCGCGGTGATCGCGCTGGGCGGCAACCTGGGCAACCGCCTGGAGACCCTGCAAGGCGCCGTGGACGCCCTGGAGGACACCCCGGGGGTGCGGGTCAAGGAAGTCTCCCCGGTGTACGAGACCGAGCCGTGGGGCGTCCCCGAGGGCAGCCAGCCGGCGTACTTCAACGCGGTCGTGGTGGTGCGCACCACGCTGCCGCCGGCCTCCCTGCTGGAGCGCGCCCACGCCATCGAGGAGGCGTACCTGCGGGTGCGCACCGAGCACTGGGGCCCGCGCACCATCGACGTCGACATCGTGGCGTACGACGCCTGCGTGTCCGACGACCCGGTGCTGACCCTTCCGCACCCGCGGGCGCACGAGCGGGCCTTCGTCCTCGTGCCGTGGCACGACGTGCAGCCGGCCGCCGTGCTGCCCGGCCGCGGCCCGGTCGCCGAACTGCTGGCCGCGGTCGGCGACGGCGGCGTACGGCGGCGCGGCGACGTGGAACTGCGGCTGCCCGAATAATCGTTGGGACCTGCGCCGGCATATTCGGCGAGTACGTACGCGAATCCCGTATCCGCGTACCGGAACGTGTGGAAAGACGTGGAGGCGGACACCCGGTGAGGACCCTGCGGATCAGGACGCTGGCCGGCATCTTCGTGGTCGCGGGTGTGCTGTCGTGGGCGGCGGCGAAGTTGTGGGACACCTTCGGGACGCTGCCGGGGGTGCCGCTCGCCGCGCCCGTCGTGCTCGCGCTGATCGCCGCCGCGCTCTTCGCCACCGCGCTGTCGATAAGGTCCCGGCTGCGGGCCCAGCGTGAGCGGCAGCCCGGCGCGAAGGGCGTCGATCCGCTCGCCGCCGCCCGCGCGGTCGTCTTCGGGCAGGCCAGCGCGCTGGTCGCGTCCCTCGTGGTGGGGATGTACGGCGGCACCGGGATCTTCCTGGTGATGTACAAGCTCGACATGGACCCCCGGCGGCAGCAGGCCATCTACGCGGGGCTGGCGGTGCTGGCCGGGATCGCGGTGGTGGCGGCGGCGCTGTTCCTGGAACGCGTCTGCCGGCTTCCCGAGGACGACGACCGGCAGCACGGCACGCCCGCGCAGCGCTCCCGCTGAGCCGGACCCGGCAGGCGGTCCGGCGGGGCGGAGTCCTCGGCGGTGGATCGGCGGGGCGGACCCGGCGCGGACTCTCGTGGTGGATCGGCTGGGCTGATCCAGTGAGCCGGTCCCGTGCGGGCGAGCCGCGTGCGCCGGGCCGCCGCCCGGTTCGGCCGGAGATGGTTCAGTCCGTTCCGTGAACGGCACGCGCCTGCTTCTGCACCGGAGGGTCCATCTCGACCTCCTCCGGTACGCGGGCTGCGTGTGTACGGCCGCGCGCTGACGCGCGCCCTCGGCCCACCGTTCGCCCGCGCGTCGTCCGCGCATTCCTCCCTTCGGGTGGTACCCATGTCCGCCGTTCCCGCTGCCTCTCCCGTGTCCTCCGCCGGCTCCACGGCCGTCGCTCCGGCGACTTCCGCTCCGGCGACTTCCGCTCCGGCGGCTCCCGCCGAGGGACTTCAGGCCCCCGCGCCGGCCGTGTCCCCGGCGCCCACCGCCGCCGAACTCCTCGACTTCGCCCGCTCGATCGCCGCCGACGCCGCCGTCGTGGCCGAACTCCCGCTGGACGCCGAAGGCCGCACCTGGCGGCGGCTGGAAGGACCCGGCGGGGCCGAGGCGTGGCTGATCGGCTGGCCGCCCGGCGCCGAGACCGGCTGGCACGACCACGGCGGCTCGTACGGCGTCTTCGTCACCGCCGCGGGCGAGTTGACCGAGCACTCGCTGGCGGTCCCGCTGCCGACCGAGGGCTGGCGGTCGCTGGAACTCGCCGACGGCGTGGACCGGCGCCGCGTCCTGCCCGAGGGCAAGGGCCGCGCGTTCGGCCGCGAGCACGTGCACCAGGTGGTGAACGTGTCCGAGACCACCCACGCGGTGTCCGTGCACGCGTACTACCCGCCGCTGCCGCTGATGCGCCGCTACAGCCGCAAGGACAGCACGCTGCGGCTGGAGTTCGTCGAGCGCCCCGAGGAGTGGTGACACGGATGACCGGCGCACAGGGCGGTCCTTCCGGGGTTCCCCGCTCGATAGCGGACCATCTGGCCGCCATACGCACCCGGTTGGCCCGGCTCTCCCCGGCCGAGGCCGCCGCGGCCGCCCGCGACGGCGGCGCGCTGCTGGTGGACATCCGCTACGGCGCGCTGCGCGACCGCGACGGCACCGTGCCCGGCGCGGTCATCGTGGAGCGCAACGAACTGGAGTGGCGGCTCGACCCGGAGGGCTCGCACCGCCTCCCGCACGCCACCGGCCACGACCTGCCCGTCATCGTGTTCTGCAACGAGGGTTACGCCTCGTCGCTGGCGGCCGCCTCCCTGCAGGACCTCGGCCTGCACCGCGCGACCGACCTCGTCGGCGGCTTCCAGGCGTGGCGCGCGGCGGGCCTGCCGGTCACCCCGCCGGACGGCCGTCCGACCGTTCCGCACCCGCCGATCGCGCCGGGCGCCCACCCCGCGCGGTGACCCCCCGACCGGCGGTCCTGACGCGTGGGGCCCCGGGTGACCAAGATCCAATATGTCCGTGCGCACGTGCCGTGTCCGATCGTGCGCGGTGGGTGACGAACGTGCGCAACGGTACGGCCAAACCCCCCGAAAATTAGGGCCCCGGGCCCCCACGGAAGCCTTGCGCACGCTAAATTTCTGGCCATGCCCCGTGGACGTCACCGCCATTCCCAGCCGCTGCACCGGATGATGCCGCCGCTGACCGTCGCAGGCACCGCGGCCGTACTGGCCGTCATATCAATCTTCGCCGGTGATACGGAGCTGCTGCGGGTGCTCGCGGTGGCGATCGCGCTCGTCGCGGTGGCCGGGGCGCTGCTCGCGCGGACCTGGGACCGTTCGGCCGGGCGCGAGGTGGCGGAGCTGATCGCGCTGCGGACCCGCGACGAGTGGAAGACCGACGAGCGGGTGGCCGAGCTGGAGACCGACCTGGAGGAGTCCAGGGAGATCCGCGGCCGGCTGGAGAAGAAGCTGCGCGGCAAGCGGTCGGAGCTGGCGCGGCTGCGCTCGGAGCACGCCGATCTGCTGCGGCGCTACGCCACCGCGGAGAGCGAGCGGGCCCGGGCCCTGGAGGCGCGGCGCCGGCTCCAGCGGGAGGGCGCCACGCCGCCCCGGATCGCGCTGGGCACCGGGGTGGCCGCGGTCGGCCCCGCCGCCTACCTCAAGGCCGCGGACGCGCTGCGCAACCTCGCGCGCAACTCCGCCACCCAGCAGGCGCAGCGCACCGTCGAGGACGCCCGGCGCCGGGACGCCGCGGCCGCGGACGAGCCGCAGGGCAAGCACGCGTCGGGGTCGCAGGCGCTCCCGGTCCGCGAGCACCGCCTGGTGCCCGCGGCCACCGCGGCGGCCGTCCTGCCCTACGCCCAGCCGGGCCGCTCCACCGCCGCCCAGGCCCATCGCGCGGTCGGCGGCTTCGACTTCTTCGGTACCCACAAGTCGCTTCCCGCGGCCGCCCCGGTGCCGCTCGCCGCGCCCGCCGCGATCCCCGCGCCGGCCGCCGAGCCCGAGCCCGCCGCCGAGCCCGAGGCAGTCACCGCGTCCGAGGCCGTCACCGCGCCCGCGTCCGCGCCGGCCGCCACGCCCGACCACGAGCCGGCCGCGGCCGAGGTGATCGACCTCACCGCCCACGACGACACCGAGCAGCTCGACGTCAGCGACCTGCGGGGCGCCGCGCGCTGACCGCCGAGGCGCGCTGGCCGCCTCCGCCGGGACGGCGGCAACGGCGCCCGGGCACCGGCTACTTGTCGATGTCGCCGACGACGAAGAACATCGAGCCGAGGATCGCGACCATGTCGGCCACCAGCGTGCCCGGCAGCAGCACGTTCAGCGCCTGGATGTTGTTGAACGACGCCGAGCGCAGCTTCAGCCGGTACGGGGTCTTCTCGCCCTTGGACACCAGGTAGTAGCCGTTGAGGCCGAGCGGGTTCTCGGTCCAGGCGTAGGTGTGGCCCTCGGGCGCCTTGAGGACCTTCGGCAGGCGCTGGTTGACCGGGCCGGGCGGCAGTTCGGCGAGCCGGTCCAGGCAGGCGTCGGCCAGCGCCAGCGCGTTGTGGGTCTGCTCCAGCAGCACCTCGAACCGGGCCAGGCAGTCGCCTTCGGTCCGGGTGGCCACCTTCAGGACGTCGCCCAACTCCCCGTACCCGAGGTACGGTTCGTCGCGCCGCAGGTCGAAGTCGACGCCGGAGGCGCGGGCGATCGGCCCGCTCACCCCGTACGCGTGCACGTCGGCCGCCGACAGCACCCCCACGCCGCGGGTGCGGCCGCGGAAGATCTCGTTGCCGACCACCAGGTCGTCGAAGCGGCCCATCCGCGACCGCACGCCGGCCACCGCGGCCCGCGCCCGCCCGGTCCAGCCGTTCGGCAGGTCCTCCTTCAGGCCGCCGACCCGGTTGAACATGTAGTGCATCCGGCCGCCGGAGACCTCCTCCATCACACGCTGCAACTCCTCGCGCTCGGTGAACGCGTAGAAGATCGGCGTGATCCCGCCCAGCTCCAGCGGATACGACCCGAGGAACATCAGGTGGTTCAGCACCCGGTTCAGCTCGGCCAGCAGCGTCCGGAGCCACACCGCGCGCTCGGGCACCTCCATGCCGAGCATCCGCTCGACCGCGAGCACCACGCCCAGCTCGTTGGAGAACGCCGACAGCCAGTCGTGCCGGTTCGCCAGCATGATGATCTGCCGGTAGTCCCGCGCCTCGAAGAGCTTCTCCGCGCCGCGGTGCATGTACCCGACGATCGGCTCCGCGGTCCTGATCCGCTCCCCGTCCAACACGAGCCGCAACCGCAGCACCCCATGCGTCGAGGGATGCTGAGGCCCGATGTTCAGCACCATGTCCGTGCTCTCGGCCGCCCCACCGACCCCGACCGTCGTCTCCGTCATGCCCCCATCCTCTCAGGCCGCCCGACCGGCTACGCCGTCGGCGGATTCGCTGGGACGGGGACCGGGGTGGAGGGAGGGTGGGGGGATGGAACTACTTGTGCTGGGTGGGACGGAGTTCGTCGGGCGGGCCGTGGTCGAGGACGCGGTGGAGCGCGGGTGGGGGGTGACGGTGTTCAACCGGGGAAACCGGGAGGTGCCGCCGGGAGCGCGGGGCCTGCGCGGGGACCGGGCGAAGGGGGAGTTGGGGGAACTGGCCGCGGGGGAGTGGGACGCGGTGGTGGACACGTGGTCGGGGGACCCGGCGGCGGTGCGGGACGCGGTCCGGGTGCTGGGCGGTCGGGTCGGCCGGTACGGATACGTGTCGAGCCGGTCGGTGTACGCGTATCCGGCGGGCGCGGGCCTGGACGAGCACGGCGCGCTGGTCGACGGCAAGGGCGACGACTACGCCGACGTGAAGCGGGCCGGCGAGATCGCGGCGCAGGAGGCGTACGGCGACGCGGCGCTGCTGGTGCGGGCCGGGCTGATCCTGGGGCCGTACGAGAACATCGGGCGGCTGCCGTGGTGGCTGCGGCGGATCGCCCGCGGCGGTGAGGTACTGGCGCCCGGGCCGCGGGATTTGGCCCTGCAGTACATCGACGTACGGGACCTGGCCGGCTGGACGCTCGACGCGCTGGCCGCGGGCCTCGGCGGGCCGTACAACCTGGTCAGCCCGTCCGGGCACACCACGATGGGCGAGCTGCTGGAGACGTGCGCGCGGGTGACCGGCTCGGACGCGGCGCTGCGCTGGGTGGCGCCGGAGGTGGTCGAGGCGGCCGGGATCGAGCCGTGGACGGACCTGCCGGTGTGGCTGCCGCCGGGCGAGCTGCACGACACGCTGCACCGCGGCGACGTGCGGAAGGCGCTGGGCGCGGGCCTGCGCTGCCGTCCGGTCGGGGAGACCGTCGCGGACACCTGGCGCTGGCTGGAGGGCATCGGCGGGGTGGCGCCCCAGCGGCCGGACCGCGAGCCGGTGGGGCTCGACCCGGAGGTGGAGCGCAGGGTGCTCGACGGGCTCGGCGAACTCGCCGGCTGACGCACGGCATCCGGCGCACGGCGTCCGGCGCACGGCATCCGGTCCGCTCAGGTCCGCGCCGGTCCGCTCCGGCGCACTCCGCTCCGCTCAGCCGGACTGGTAGATCGTCGTGCACAGCAGCGTGCTGCCGTCGTTCACCAGCCAGGCCCAGTACCGGGTCCGGTCGCTCGCCCCCTGCACGCAGTTGTTCGCGGAGGCGCCCGACGGGGCCCGGTAGACGCCCGATATCCACATGACCTGGTTGTACGGCACCGGGACCTGCTTCGCGGTGCAGTCCACGGCCGTCATCGGGCCGATGCTGATGGAGTCGCCGGACTGCGTGCCGAGCAGGCAGTAGTGCGGGAGGAAGACGCGGGTGAGGCACAGCCGCGTGGTGTCGCCCGAGGACGCGGAGTAGTAGCTCCACGACGACTTGCCGGTGCCGCTCGGGCAACTGCCGCCGGTGCGGCTGGTGACCTGGACCAGGCCGCCCCACTGGCCCGAGCAGGACACCGGGCTCGGCGGGACGGAAGCGCTCCACGCGATGGTGCTGCCACCGCGGCCGGTGTCGTAGACCGGCAGGCAGTCGCCGACCGGCACGGCCTTGAACGCCTCTTCGGTCGGATCGGGCGGCGGGGTCGTGGTGGTGGGTGCGGGAGGCGTCGTGTCCGGGACGGTGTCGCCGTCCGAGCCGTCCGAGCTGCCGACGGAGCCGCCCGAGTCGTCCGAGCCGCCGTCCGACGCGGTGCCGGCGTCGTCGCCGCCGGTGCTGTCCGAGGCGGCGCCGGCGTTGCCGGTGTTCGGGTCGTCGGACGAGAGGCCGCTCCCGCCGGACGAGAACGCGTTCGCCGACGCGTTGCCCGTCGCGCCGGCGGTCGAGCCCGAGCCGTGGTGGCCGGTCCAGGGATGCCAGGCCACCAGCGCGACCAGAAGCACGACGGCCAGCAGCATGCCGCTGACGGACTCCCCCTGCTTCGACTTGGCCGCGGCGGCACGGCGTTCGGCCGCGCGCTGGTCGGCCTTGCGCTGCTCGGCCTTCTTCTGCTCGGCTGCGCGCCGCTCGGCGGCCAGTTCCTCGGCTCTGCGCTGCTCCGCCCGGCGCTGTTCCGCTCCGCGCCGCTCGGCCTTCTCGCGTTCCGCCTTCTCGCGCTCGGCCTTCTTCCGGGCCGCCTCCGCGGCGGCCGCCGCTTCCGCCGCCTCCTGTTCGGCCCGCCGCTGCCGCTCGGCCTCGGCCGCCTTCGCCCGTGTCGCCGCGGCCAGTTCGCGCAGCTCCCGCTCCCGCTGCTCGCGCGCCTGGCGGGCCTGCTCCTCCCGCTCCCGGCGGGCCGCCCGCTCCCGGGTGTCCACGAGGGTGGGCGCCGGCGGCGGCAGCGGGCGGGTGTGCTCGTCGGCCATCGCGACGGCGCCGCCCTCGTCCAGGTCCAGCGCCCGACCGTGCGCCTCGTACGCGTCGATCAGCGCCGTCCAGCGCACCGGCAGCCGGTGCTGCGCGCCGCGCGCCGCGGGCGCCCGGTCGGCCTCGTCGATGAAGCGCACCAGGAGTTCGCCGAGGGTGGGGCGCGCCTCGGGTTCCGCGGCCAGGGTCGGGTGGATCAGCGGGGCCAGCGCCGGCGGCAGACCGGACAGGTCGAGGGTGCCGGCCTGCACCCGGGCCAGCCGTTGCAGCGGGCCGTCGTCGGTCTCCGGGTAGGGCGCGCGGCCGACCGTGAGGTGGAAGAGGGTCGCGCCCAGCGAGAACACGTCCGACGCCTGGGTGGAGCGCCGGCCGAGCGCCTGCTCGGGCGAGGTGTAGTCGATGGTGCCCAGCGTCAGCGAGGTGGTGGTCTTGTCGATCGCGTGCGAGATGCCGAAGTCGATGACCAGCGGCCCGGTCAGCGGCAGCAGGATGTTCTGGGGTTTGACGTCGCGGTGCACGACGCCCTTGTCGTGCAGGGCCAGCAGGGCCTGTACGGTGCCGGCCGCCAGCCAGGGCAGCGCCTCGGGCGGCAGCGGGCCCGCCGCGCGGACCAGGTCGCCCAGCGACGGCGCGGGCACGTAGTCGATGGCCATCCAGGGCCGTTCGGCCCGGGCGTCGGCGTCGAGCAGGCGGGCGGTGTAGGAGCTGTCCACCCGCCGGGCCAGATCCACCTCGCGGGCGAAGCGCTTGCGGTCGGGCTCGCTGACCACGCCCTCCGCCAGCAGCGTCTTGACCGCGACGAGCGGGCCCTCCCGCTGGGGCCTGGCCAGGTAGATCCGCCCCATGCCGCCGGTGGTCAGCCGCCACAGCAGCCGGTACGGTCCGAGCCGCCTCGGGTCGTCCTCGCCGAGCGGCCTGATGCCGATACCGGCCATGCCCCCGCCTCCCCCTGGCCCCTGCTGACCCGTCCCGCGTCCCTGGGTGACACGACGGTCGCGCCCTGCGCGGTTGCAGACGGGGCGGACGAACGCGGGGAGGAGAAAGGGAGGAAGGGTGAACGACCCGCGGAGGGAAGCCTGTCGGCGGGCCGGGCGGCGCTCAGTCCGCGGCCGGCGGCCGCAGCAGGTCCGCGCACCCGGCGCCGACGGCCGTGGCGAGCCACAGGAAGTCGCCGAGGCCGCCCTTCGCGGTCAGCTCGGCCGCTTCCGTGGCGGCGGCCAGCGCCCGCAGATAGGCGGGCGCGTCCTGCGCGGCCAGGGCGAGCGGGGGCCGCTGCCCGCGCACCCCCAGCGCGTGCAGTGCCTCGCGCTGCGTGGTCAGGGTGCCCGGGAGCGCGTCCATCGCCACGTGCGCGGTCAGGTCCATCGAGCCGTCCGGCACGGCGACGGCCTGGCGGCCGTCGCGATACCCCGTCAGGGTGCCCAGCGCCGGGCGGGCCGCCGCGGTGTGGCCGTAGTCCACCGCCACCGCCAGGCCCGCGGCCAGCGCGGCGACGGCCCGCCGCCAGGCCGCCTCACGGTCGCGGCCGATCTCCGCACGCCGGTCCGGCCCGCCGCCTGCGCCCAGCGGCCACCACCGCTCCAGCCACCTCGCGTCCTCGCCGCTCACCCGGGCGCCCAGGCGTTCCGCGCCGTCCGCCCGCCGCACCTCGACGTAGCGGGCGTGGCCGTCGGGGCCGGGCGCGGCGACCGGCAGGGGAACGTTGTCCAGCCATTCGTTGGCGAACAGCAGGCCGCGCGCGCCCGCGGGAGGCTCGGCGGTCCAGGCGACACGGGGGTCGAGCCCGGCCGGGCGGGCGGAGCGCTCGACGGCGTGCACGCGTACGCGGGCCGCGAGCGACGGCGGGAGGGCGGCCAGCACACCGGCGGCGAGTTCGCCCGAGCCCGCCGCCATGTCGACGAAGTCCAGCTCCGCGGGGTGGCCGAGCGCGGTGTCCACCCGGGCGAGGAGTTCCGCCACGGCGCCGGCGAACAGCGAGGACGCGTGCACGGAGGTGCGGAAGTGATCGGCGGGCCGCTCCCGGCGGAAGAATCCACCGGGGCCGTAGAGTGCCAGCTCCATCGCGTCCCGCCAGGGCAGCCACCCGGGCACGCGGTCCTGATCCGGGCCCGGACCCGGATCGGGGCGGCCGGAACCCGTGGCGCTGCTCACAGGGGAACCTTACCGACCTGCCCATGCGTCGAAGAGCGTGGGAGGTGTGTCGTCCGAGGCCGGTAAGGTGCCTGGCATACCACAGTCGAGGGAGTGGACAGCGGATGACTGCCGGAAACGACGGCACGCCGGAGAACGACGACCCGTTCGCGTATCTCTACCGGTCGGAGGGCGACGACCAGCCCGACCCGGCCGGCGGCCAGCCGGCGGCCGGACAGCCCGGCGTGCCCCGCACCTCGTACCACCAGGTGCAGCGGGTCGGTGAGCGGCGCCCGGCGACCGGTGGCTACGGCTACCCGCCGCAGGCCCCGCCCCAGCAGCAGGGCGGCGGCGGTTACGGCTACCCGCCCCAGGCGCCGTACGGCTACGACCAGGGCCGGCAGCAGTACGCGGGCCAGTACGGCGGGCCGACCGCGCAGTACCCGCAGGCGCAGGGCCAGCCGCAGCAGTCCGGCCCGCCGCCGTACGACCCGCAGCAGGGCCCGCCCGGGGGCCGCAGGGCCGGTGGGCCGGGCGGCCAGGACGGCTCCGGCGCCCCGAACCGCAGGGGCCTGCTGATCGCGGCCGTCGCGGTGGTCGCCGCCGTCGCGATCGGCATCGCGTTCGCGATGACCAACAGCTCGGGCGACAAGAAGAAGCAGGCCGACGACAAGCCGACCGGCGCGACCAGCGCGAGCACCGCGCCGAGCCAGTCCGCGTCGCCGTCCGCGACCCCGGCGCCGTTCGACTCGAAGAAGGTCGACGCGTCCACGCTCGCGCTGACCGGCGGCGCCGCGAAGAGCACCGAGCACCCGGGCGCGAACGCGTCGGGCGGCACCTACGTCGACAGCATGGGCACCCAGGGCGCCACAGTGAGCTGGACGGTGGTCGTGCCGAAGGACGACGCCTACACGTACTTCGTCAGCTACGCGAACGCCGGCCCCGACGCCACCCTCACCCTCGGCGTGAACGGCAAGCCGCGCACCGACCCGGTGAAGCTCAAGAACTACGGCAACGCCACCGACTGGGCGAAGGCGTGGAACATGACGACCTTCAACTACGTGAACCTGAAGAAGGGCGCCAACGTCCTGACGCTGTCCTGCACCCCGGCCGACAGCAACTGCGGGGCCAACCTCGACCAGGTGTGGCTCAAGGAGGGCACGGTCACGAAGTAGGCGGACCGCTCCGCAGGGCCGGCGCTCCCGGCCCTGCCGCCCGCCTCGGCCGCCTACCCCGCCGGGACGACCTCCACCTTCGGCAGCAGCTCCTCGTACCCGGCCTCGTCGTACTCCCCGGCGGCCGGTGCCAGCACGGTCGCCGCCGACAGGGCGACCGCGCGGGCCAGCCGGTCCGGCCACGGCAGCCCCTCCACGTGCCCGGACAGCAGTCCGGCGACCGCCGAGTCGCCGGCGCCGGTGGGGTTGCCCGCCAGCCGGCCCGGCGGCAGGGCCCGCCAGGCGCCGTCCTCGGTGACAGCGAGCATCCCGTCGGCGCCGAGCGACGCGGCCACCCCGCGGGCGCCCCGCCGCCTGGCGTCGTGGGCCGCGCGGGCGGGCTCGGAGAAGCCGGTCAGCCCGGCCAGCTCGGCCGCGTTGGGCTTGATCAGGTCGGGGCGGGCGGCAAGGCCGCGGCGCAGCGGCTCCCCGCTGGTGTCGAGCAGGACGTAGACGCCCGCCGCGCGCGCCTCCCGGACCAGTTCGGCGTACGCGCCGACCGCCAGGCCCGGCGGCAGGCTCCCGCACAGCGCGACCGCCTCGGTGTCGGGGCCGGCGAGCAGCTCGCGGTAGACGTCGAGGAACGCCGCCCACTCGGCGGGGCCGACGGTCGGCCCGGGCTCGTTGAACATGGTGGTGTCGCCGGTGGCCGCGTCCACCACGCCGACCGTGCGCCGGGTGCTGCCGGCCACCGGTACCAGGGCGTCGGTGAGCCGGTCCGCGTGCGGCACCGCCGCGAGGCCGCGGCGCAGCTCGTCGCCCGCCGGGCCGCCGGCGAAGCCGGTGACGGTGGCGCGGTGGCCGAGCGCGGCGAGCACGCGGGCGACGTTGAGTCCCTTGCCGCCGGGCCGTTCCACCGCCTCCAGCACCCGGTGGGTGGCATGCGGTATCAGGGACGGGACCCGGTAGGTCACATCCAGGGCGCTGTTGAGCGTGACGGTGATGATCACCTGTTGATTTTGGCAAACGGACGGCGGCGGGCCCAGAGCGGGACGGCCGCTTTTACCGGGAAGTTGAAGACGGGACGGGCGACGGGCGCCGGGCGGGCGGCCCGAAGCAGCCCGTGGCGGCCCCGCGGCCGGGGAGGGCCGACGGGGCCGCACGGGCGACGGGCGGGAGGGCTGGGGCGCATGGCGGGCCTCGGGTTCCGCTACGACCGCTCGGCGGGAGCGGCCGAGGCGGGGGACGCGGGGGAGGCGGAAGCGGGCGGCTCGACCACCCACGCGCCCTTGTGCATGACACCCACCAGGTCGTACGCCTCGTCCAGCACCACCAGGTCCGCGTCCTTGCCGGGCTCCAGCGAGCCGATCCGGTCCGACAGGCCCAGCAGCCGGGCCGGGTTGACCGAGATCGCCTGCACGGCGTCGGTGAGCGAGAGCCCGTCAATGGTGAGCGCGCGCTTGAACGCGGTGTCCAGGGTGAGCGTCGACCCGGCGATCGAGTCGCCCTCCGCCAGCCGCGCCACGCCCTGCCGTACCTCGACCTTCAGCGGCCCGAGGTCGTACATCCCGTCGCCGAAGCCGGCCGCGTCCATCGCGTCGGTGATGAACGCGACCCGGGCGGCGCCGGCGCTGCCGAAGGCGAGTTCGAGCACGGACGGGTGCAGGTGGGTGCCGTCGTTGATCAGCTCCACCGTGATCCGCTCGTCCTCCAGCAGCGCCGAGATCGGGCCCGGCTCGCGGTGGTGGAGCGGCGGCATCGCGTTGAACAGGTGGGTCGCCACGGTCGCGCCCGCGTCGATCGCCTGGCGGGTCTGCTCGTAGTCGGCGTCGGTGTGGCCGATCGCGGCGATCACCCCGAGGTCGGCGAGCAGCCGTACCGACTCGATGCCGCCGGGCAGTTCGGCGGCGAGCGTGACCATCCGCACCGCGCCGCGGCCGGCCTCGATCAGCTTGCGCACGGTCGCCGGGTCGGGGTCGCGCAGCAGCGTCGGGTCGTGCGCGCCCTTGCGGCAGGGCGAGATGAACGGGCCCTCGTAGTGGATGCCGGCCAGGTCGCCCTGCTCGACGATCTCGGAGAGCAGCGCCGCCTGCCGGGCGAGCGCGTCGAGGTTCTCGGTGACGGTGGAGGCGACCACCGTGGTGGTGCCGTGCTCGCGGTGGGTGCGCACGCCGGTGAGGATGTCCTCGGCGGTGCCGGAGGTGAAGGACGCGCCGCCGCCGCCGTGGTTGTGGATGTCCACGAACCCGGGCACCACCGTGTAGCCGCGCCCGGCCAGGTCGTGGGTGGCCTGCTCGGCCTGCTCGTCGGCGGCGATCCGGGCGCCGTCGACCGTGATCCGGCCGCTGTTCACCACGCCGGACGGCAGCACCACGCGGGCACCCGTCAGGACGGTGCGCTGCGTTGTCGTTACGGGGGCCATCAGGCGGATACCTCCACGGAGATCAGATCCCAGGCGAGCAGGCCCGCGCCCAGGCAGCCGGCGGTGTCTCCCAGCGCGGCAGGGACGATGAGCGGGAGTTTCTGGAAGGTGATGCGCGCCTCGACGGCCGCCCGCAACGGGCCGAAGAGGGTGTCGCCGGCCTCGGCGAGGCCGCCGCCGATGACCAGCACCCGGGGGTCGAGCAGGGTCAGTCCGGTGACCAGGCCGTCGGCAAGCGCGTCGATCGCCTCCCGCCACACCTCGATCGCCGCCAGGTCGCCGGCCTCGACCGCCCGCGCGCAGGCGGCCGCGTCGGCGGCCGGATCGCCGCTGGCGGCGGCCCAGGTCCGGGAGACCGCGCCGGCCGAGGCGTACGCCTCCAGGCAGCCGCGCTGCCCGCAGCCGCACTCCCGGCCGCCGGGGCGGACCACGATGTGGCCGATCTCCCCGGCGTAGCCGTGCGCGCCGGCCTCGATCCGGCCCTCGATGCCGATGGCGCCGGCGATGCCGGTGCCCAGCGGCAGGAACAGGAACCGGTCGGCGCCGTTGCCCGCGCCGATCCGCCCCTCGGCCAGGCCGCCGGCCCGCACGTCGTGGTTGAGCGCCACCGGCAGGCCGTCCAGCCGCTCGGAGAGCAGGTCGCGCAGCGGCAGGTCCTTCCAGCCCAGGTTGGCGGCGTAGACGGCGATGCCGGCCGCGGCGTCCACGATGCCGGGCACCACCACGCCGGCGGCCGCCGCGCCTTCGCCGTACTCGGCGCGGCCGTGCTCGCGCAGGTCCGCGGCGAAGTCGAGAATCGCGGTCACCACGGCCTGTGCGCCGCGCTCGCGGCCCGTCGGTCGGCGTGCCTGGTGCAGCAGCGTGCCGTCTTCGGCGACCAGCGCCGCCTTCATCCCGGTGCCGCCCACATCGAGGGCGATGACATGTCTCACGTGGACAGTCTCGCGTCTCACCCCTATAGAGGTCTAGTCCACTCGGCCCGGAAGATCGATTCTCAGGAAAGATGCATATTGCCGGGCAGGTCAGAGGGGTGCGGTCGGGGAGGCGAAAAAGCCCGTCACGAGGCGGGCGGCGGCCGCAGGATGGGGCCCGCCGTCGAAGAGATCTCACTCATGGTGTAGACCTTGGCTAAAGATATGGGGAAGACTCGGCTCTTTCTGCGGTGGCCCGGCGGGCGGCCCCGCCCGCATCCCGATCTTTCCCGAAGTCCCAAGGGTGGTAGGAACAGTGCAGCGGCGACGACTTCTCGGCCTCGCGGCCGGCCTCACTTCCGCGCTGGCCCTGACGGGTGTCAGCGCCTGCGGCGGCTCCACGGCGCAGAGCAAGGACGTGACGCTGCACCTGGTGGCCGCGGACTACGGCGACGCGAAGACCGACAACAGCTCGCTGGTGTACTGGAACGACATCGTGCACGGCTTCGAGAAGCAGTACCCGGACATCAAGGTCGATGTGCAGGTACTGAGCTGGAACGACGTGGACGACAAGGTCGCCGCCATGGTCAAGGCCGGCAACCCGCCGGACATCGCGCAGATGGGCTCGTACGCCGACTACGCCGCCAAGGGCCAGCTCTACAGCGCCGACCAGCTCTTCACGGTGAGCCAGCAGGCCGACTTCATCCCCTCGCTGGCCCAGGCCGGATCGGTCGACCGCACCCAGTACGGCCTGCCGTGGGCGTCCAGTTCCCGGATGTTCTTCTACAACAAGGACCTGTTCAAGCACGCCGGCATCTACAAGGCGCCCAGGACCTGGGACGACCTCGCCGCCGACGCGAAGCTGCTCAAGGCGGACGGCGTGAAGGTCCCCTACGGGCTGCCGCTCGGCCCGGAGGAGTCGCAGGCGGAGTCCCTGATGTGGATGCTCGGCGCCAACGGCGGCATCACCGACACGGTCGGCAACTACACCTTCGACTCCGCCGAGAACGTCGAGGCGTTCACCTGGCTGAAGAAGAACCTCGTCGACGCGAAGCTGATCGGCGGGAAGGACCCCGCCAAGACCAACCGGCAGGAGGTCTTCGACGACTTCATGTCCGGCAACGCGGGCATGATCAACGGCCACCCGACGCTGCTGGCGCAGGCCCGCGCGCGCGGCGTCGACGTCGGCGTCGCGCCGCTGCCGGGCAAGGACGGCCCGGACCAGGACACCCTCGGCGTCGCCGACTGGGCGATGGCCTTCAAGCAGAACGGCAACCTCGACGCCGACCGCAAGCTGCTCCGGTACGTCTACCAGACCAAGAACACGGTCAAGTTCCTCGACGAGTACGGCCTGCTGCCGGTGACCACCTCGGCCTCCCAGGTCATGCAGGGCGAGAAGCGCGACGCCGACCTCGTCCAGTTCCTGAACCTGCTGCCCGAGGCGGTCTTCTACCCGGTGGACAAGACCTCCTGGACGAAGGTGAACGACCGGGTGAAGAAGGTCATCGGCACGGCGGTGCACAGCGACCCGAAGACCGTACTGTCGCAGTTGCAGAACTTCGCGGAGGTCCAGGACGGGCAGGGGCTGACGTCCCAACCGCAGTAGGGGGTGCGATCGAGGTGACCGAGCAGGGCGGCGAAGCCGCACGGACGGACCCCGGTGCGGATACGGATACGGCTGCGGATACGGCTGCGGACACGGTCGGCGGTTCCGCCGGGCTCTCCGCGCGGGACCTGGCGGTGCTCGACCTCGCCGGCCGGAACTGGACCGGGCCCGGTCCGCGCGACCGGGCGATCCGGGAACGGCTCGGCATCTCCCCGACCGCGTTCTTCCAGCACCTCAACGCCCTCCTCGACGACCCCCGCGCCCTCCGGGCCGCCCCGACCACGGTCAACCGCTGGCGCCTGACGAGACAACGCCGCTCAGAAAACCGCTGAGCCGGCTGCCCTGGGTGACCCTCTTCTCGCGGGAGGGGCCGCACGAATCCAGGGGCGCGCGGAACGGCGTGCGCAACCACCGACAGGTGGCCCCCGGACCGACAGCACGGACCACTCCGGAGGGTTCCGCTAGGCTCGACCGCATGGCTTACGCCGAGACGTTCACCCCGCACACCCCCGAGGGCAAGGACGCTCTGACCGCGTTGCTGGCCCACCCCGAACGTGCCGTCGTCGCGCTGGACTTCGACGGCACGCTCGCCCCCATCGTGCCGGACCCCGAACAGGCCCGTGCGCACCCGGGCGCGGCAGGAGCGCTGGCCCGGCTCGCCCCGCACCTGGCCGCGGCGGCGATCATCACCGGCCGCCCGGCGGGGGTCGCCGTACGGTACGGCGGCTTCGCCGGGGTCCCCGGCCTGGAGCACCTCGTGGTCCTCGGCCACTACGGCGCCGAGCGCTGGGACCCCCGCAGCGGCGAGGTGCACGCGCCCGCCGCGCACCCCGGCGTCACCGCCGTCCGTGCCGAACTGCCCGGCTTCCTGGAGTCGATCGGCGCGTGGCGCGGCACCTGGATCGAGGACAAGGGCGGCCGCGCGGTCGCCGTCCACACCCGCCGCACCGAGGACCCGGACGCCGCGTTCGAGGCGCTGCGCGTGCCGCTGGGCGAACTCGCCGCGCGGCACGGCCTCGTGGTCGAACCCGGCCGCTACGTCCTCGAACTGCGCCCGCCCGGCGTGGACAAGGGCGTGGCCCTCGCCGCGTACCTCCGCGAGGTCGGCGCGGGCAGCGTGCTGTACGCCGGCGACGACCTCGGCGACCTCGCCGCCTACGCCGCCGTCGCGGAACTGCGTGCCCAGGGCCTGCCCGGGCTCCTCGTCGCCAGCGCGGGCGCCGAGGAGACCCCCAAGGAGGTGCTGGCGCAGGCCGACCTCACCGTCGAGGGCCCGTCCGGCGTCGTCGCCCTCCTCAACCACCTGGCCGACGAACTGGGTTGACCCGGCCGTCGACCCGGCGCCGCGGGGTCCGTCACCGCGAGGTGATCCTGCGGTGCGTGACGCGCCAACCGCGCGGGCCGCGTACGAGGGTGTCGTCGTAGGTGACGCTCCCGCTGGTGCCGTCGGCCATGACACCGATCCCCTTGGACCGGGCGTAGGCCCGGTCCGCGTGTTCGCCGGCGCGGACGACCGTGTTGGTGACGTGGTGGCCGACGGGGTTGGCCGGGCCGAGGGCGTGGGCGGCGTCGACGAGGGCGTCGAGCCCGTGCAGGGTGCCGCGGGCCGGGGTGAGTCCGGTGAGGTCGTAGACGACGTCGGAGCTGAACACCTCGTCCAGCCGGTCGAGTTCACCGGCGTCGGTGAGGTGGCCGTGCAGGGCCAGCAGGTCGGTGACCGCGACCCGGTCCTCGTCGCTGACCACGCCGGCCGGGCTCGCGGTGGTCGGGTCCGGCCCGGGTGCCGGCGCCCCCAGGGCTGTGAGGAGTTCGGGCAGGCGGCCGAGTGCCTTCGCCCCGGCCAGCGGGTCGGCGTAGTCGCGGCTGTGCACGATGTGGCCGTCGCGGATGGTCAGGAACATCGCGAAGGAGAGGGTGAAGGGCGCGTCGCCGGCGAGCAGGCGGCCGTCCAACGTGTACTCGGCGACGACCAGTTCGGGGTCGCCGGTCTCGTGCAGCCGTACGTCCCGCACGGTCTCGTAGCGGCGGACGGCCGCACCCGCCCGGAACCGGGACCGTAGCTCCTCGCGGGTGGTCTCGGTGCGGGCCGGATACAACTCGGGCGGGGCGAAGGGCATGTCGATGACGACGTGCGGGGCGTAGAAGTCGGCGAGGGCGCCGGGGTCCTCGCCGATGGTGGCGGCGAGGAACCCCTCGACGGTCTCGCGGGGCGTGCGCGTGGGCATGGCTGACGTCCTCCCGGGGCACCGTAGAATCGGAGAGTGCGCCCCGGTTGTCACCGTACCGGAGAGTGCTCTCCAGTTGAAGTGGTACCCGGGACCGGGTACGGGAAGGGGCGATCGACGTGCCGGAGACGAGGCCGCTGCGGGCCGACGCGCAGCGCAACCGGGACCGGCTGCTGGAGGTCGCCCGGGAGGCGTTCGCCACCGAGGGCATCGCGGTGCCGCTCGACGTGATCGCCCGGCGCGCGGGGGTGGGCCCCGGCACCCTCTACCGGCACTTCCCCACGAAGGAAGCCCTGTTCGAGGCCGTCGTGCACGACCGGCTGCACCAGCTCATCCACCGGGCCCGCGAACTCGGCGACGCGGACGGCGACTTCGGCGGCGACCCCGGGACCGCGCTGGCCGCGTTCCTCGACCACCTGCTGCGCGAGTCCGCGCCCAAGCAGGACCTCGTCGACGCGCTGGTCGGCTCCGGCGTCGACATCCAGGACGCGGTGCTGGCCACCGCCGCCGTCCTCCGCGAGGAGATCGCCGGGCTGCTCGCGCGCGCCCAGGCCGCCGGCACCGTCCGCGCCGACCTCACCGCCGCCGACCTGATGGCGCTGGTCTCCGCCTTCCTCCACGCCATGCGCCCGCGCTCGGCCACCCCCGCCGACCCGGCCCGGCTGCTGTCGGTCCTCCTCGACGGCCTGGCCCCGAAGCCCCCGGTTTCTGAGCCGGCTGTCGACGCCGGCTCCTGACGCGGGGTCCGCCCCGGTGTCCGGGGCGTGGGCTACGCGCCCGCGCCCGGGACGGAGTTGAGCAGGTGCACGGCCGCGGGGGTGAGGGTGTGCCAGACGTGCTCGCGCTCGCGACGGGAGGTGAGCAGGCCCGCCTCGCGCAGCACCGTCGCGTGCTTGCTCGCGCTCGACGCGGAGATGGCCAGCCGGCGCGCCAACTCCCCGGTGGTGGTGCCGTCGTCGACCGCCTCCAGTACCGCGGCGCGGGTGTGGCCTAGCAGCGCGGCCAGCGCCGAGCGCCGTGCCGACGGCGGCGGGGCGAGGACGCGGGCGACGTCGGACGACTCCAGCGGCACCGGGTGGATCAGCACGGCCTCACCGCCCTCGGTGGGCCTGAACATCTGCGGGGTGTCGCAGAAGAACGACGGCACCAGGGCCAGGCCCTGCCCGTCCAGCCGAACGTCTCTGGTGCTCCAGGCCGGTTCGGCGGCGATCTCCAGCACCGGCGGCGACCAGCGCAGCCACGGCCCGAGCCGCGCGAACAGCGCGTCCACCCCGCCGCTCGCCATCGCCCGGCCGTACGAGGCCAGTTGACCGTACAGCGCACCGTGCAGCCGGTCCCAGTAAGGGCCGATCGCCGTCGAGAAGGCCGAGTTGAGCGCTCCCGACACCCGCGCCGCCGAGGCGCCGCCACCCCCGATCCCGCTCATCAGCCAATCCGGCTGGCGTTCCAGGAACTTGGGCGGATACAGCCTGAGCTCCTCCCGTAACCGGCGCGGTCCTGCCAGCAGATCCGCTATGCCCTCGTCCAGTTCGGCGTCCGCGCCCAGGGCCGTGAACAGGTCCAGCGCCCGCCGCGGCTCCGCCCAGGCCAGCGCCAGCGTCCGCGCGTCCGGCGGCAACCTGTCCCGCACCCGCGCGCGCCACCCGCCCAGCAGCGGTGCGCGGCAGGGCAGTTGTGCCGTCGACAGCGCGACCATGCACTCCGTCAACGGCCCGGCGGGCGCCACCCGCAGCCGTGCGACGTCCCCGGCGGTGAAATGGACCCTCAGCACTCCGGACTCCCCCGTCGAAGCGTCGGCTTCCCCTCCCACGCTAGCGCCGTGCCCGGAAAGGTTCACCGGTTCGCGGCGCCCGGCACGGCACCTCGCCGCGTTGTCGGAGTCGTCCGAGTACGCCCAGTACGAGGACGATCCTCCGCCTTGCGATGCACCGCACCGGACACCGCGAACCAGGCAAACCTATCCGGGCACGGCACTAGCGCCGTGCCCGGAAAGGTTCACCGGTTCGCGGCGCCGCCGCGTGGCGCCACCGGTTGTATCCGCTCCGCCGGCCGCCGTCCCACCGCGGCCGTGACGTCGAGGACGGCGCCCTCCTCGCGGGATGGCCCGGAGGAACCGGAGGGCCCGGATGGCGTCCGACTACCCGCCGAGCGCGTGGAGTTGGTCGAGGAACCACTGGCTCGGGGGGAGCGCGGTGGCTGCCGCGGCGAGGCGCTTGGTGCGGTCGGCGCGGTCGGCCTCGGGGAGGGTGAGCGCGAGGTTGAGGGCGACGGCGGTCGCGCGGATGTCGTAGGGGTTGACGGTGAAGGCGTCGTCCCCCAACTCCTCGAAGGCGCCCGCCTCGCGGGACAGCACGAGCGCGACCCCCTGGTCGGAGACGACCGGGACCTCCTTGGCGACGAGGTTCATGCCGTCGCGGATCGGGTTGACGAGCGCCACGTCGGCGAGGCGGTAGGCCGCGAGCGAGCGGGCGAAGTCGTCGTCGACCTTGAGGATGACCGGCGTCCACCCGTCGGTGCCGAAGTCGTCGTTGATCGCGGTGGCCACCCGGGAGACCTCCGCGGTGTACTCCCGGTAGATCGCCAGGTCCTGCCGCGACGGGTAGGCGAAGGCGACGTGCACCACGCGCTCGCGCCAACCCGGGTGCTCGGTGAGGAGCTGCCGGTAGGCGTGCAGGCCGCGCACGATGTTCTTCGACAGCTCGGTGCGGTCCACCCGGACGATCAGCCGCCGCCCCGGCCCGGCCTCCGCGCGCAGCGCCGCCATCCGCTCGTCGACATCGGGCCGCTGCGAGCGCTCGCGCAGGAACTCCCCGTCGGCGCCCAGTCCGTGCACGCCCAGCCGGGTGGTCCGGCCGCGGTACGTGACCGCGTCGCCGTCGGCGGACACCTCGGCGCCCAGCACGTCGGCGCAGCACGCGGCGAACGCGGCGGCCCAGCGGCGGGTGAGGAACGCGGCCCGGTCGGCACCGAGGATGCCTTCGAGCAGGCGCGCGGCCACGTCGTCGGGCAGCAGGCGGAAGTAGTCCGGCGGGGCCCACGGCGTGTGCGAGAAGTGGCCGATCCGCAGGTCGGGGCGGCGCTCGCGGAGCAGCGCGGGCACCAGCGCGAGGTGGTAGTCCTGCACGAGGACGGCGGCGCCCTCGGCGGCCTCCTGGGCGAGCGCGTCGGCGAACGCCTCGTTGTACGCCTCGTAGGCGGCCCACTGGCCGCGGAACTCCTCGTCGAAGACCGGCTCGAACGGGGTCTGGTAGAGCAGGTGGTGCACGAACCACAGCACCGAGTTCGCGATGTCGTTGTACGCCGAGTGGAACACCTCCGGCGGCACCGCGATCATCCGCACCCCGGGCTCGGCGACGCCGCGCCGCACCGCCTCCCGGTCACCCTCCGAGAGCGCCGCGCACACCCACACGGCGCCCGCGTCCGGGCCGATCGCGCTCAGCCCCGAGACGACGCCGCCGCCACCGCGACGGCTCCCCAGGGTGCCGTCGGGTGCCACGGTGTACGACACCGGGCCGCGGTTCGACGCGACCAGAATCCGGGCACCCTGCGAAGATCCCTCCATGCCGCGAGCCTAGCCATTTACCGTGCAGCTCAAACGTGTATTCGGTGCCCTTCGCCCGTCGCGACGCCGCGCTACGCCGCCCGGCGGGCGAGGTATTCCGGCAGGACACTCATGGGGGGCCGCTCCTCCGTGTCGACCGGGTGGGTGCTGGGGACGAAGGCGGCGCCGGAGCGGCCGAACTGCGTGAGCCGCGGCCGTACCAGCTGCCCCCGGGCGAGCCGGACCTGCGCGGTCCGGTAGATCGCCGCCGCCATCCGCCCGAGCGCCTGGCCGTCCTGGTGCCGGTGATGGCGCACCCCGACGTCGACCTGCCCGAGCGCGTCCAGCCCGACCAGGCCCAACGCATCGATGAGCATGCCGAGTTCGACGCCGTACCCGACCGGGAACGGGAGCCGTTCGAGCAGCGAGCGGCGGGCCGCGTACTCCCCGCCGAGCGGCTGGACGAAGCCGGCCAGCTGCGGCCAGTGCAGGTTGAGCAGGGGGCGGGCGACGAGTTCGGTGACGCGGCCGCCGCCCGCGGGCACCACGGTCCCGCCGGTCTCCAGCGGGCGGTCGTACATCGCCTTGACCAGCTGCACGGCGGGCTCGGTGAGCAGCGGCCCGACGATCCCGGAGACGAAGCGGGCGTCGAACCCGCGCAGGTCCGCGTCGACGAAGCAGACGATCTCGCCGCTGGTCACCAGCAGCGACCGCCACAGCACCTCGCCCTTGCCGGGCACGGCCGGCAGCCGCGGCAGGATCGCGTCCCGGTCGACCACGCGGGCGCCCGCCGCGGCGGCGACCTCGGCCGTACGGTCGGTCGAGCCGGAGTCGACGACGACCAGCTCGTCCACCAGCGGCACTTGCGCGGACATCAGGTCCCGGCGGATCGCGGCCACGATGGCACCGACGGTGGCCTCCTCGTCCAGCGCCGGCAGCACCACGCTGACCGTGCCCTGGCTGCCGGCCGCGCGTTTGGCGGCGAGCAGCAGGTCAAGCGGCCGGTCGGCGGCCGACCACGACCTCCCGCGCAGCCAGCGCTCCACCTCGTCGAGCACGTGAGTCCTCTCCCTCGGACACGCCCTGATGCCGGGCGTGTGATCCATCTCGCGGTGCGGACGACTATCTCAACCGCCGCCCGTGTCGGTTACAGTCTTGAACAACGCGTGACGCCACCGCATGCCGGGGGCGTGGCGCGTGACAAACGCGACGGGTGCGGTCCGTACCGCCCGGTCGCCATACCGCTCATCCAGAGGGGCAGAGGGAACGGCCCGTAGAAGCCCCGGCAACCCTCCCGCCGACCGCGAGGTCAAGCACGGTGGGGAAGGTGCCAATTCCGTCTCGTGACGCGCCCGCGTGCGAGGAAGATGAGGAGAAAGGGCCTCGCCTGTCATGGCTGCGCAAACCGTCGCAAGTACCACCACCACCGACTCCGCCCTCGGCGCCCAGGGTGCCCAGGACGCCGGAGCACCCGCACCGTTCGGACCGGCCGCCGCGCTGTCCTGCCGGGAGTGCGGCACCCGCTACCCGCTGAGCCCGGTCTTCGCCTGCCTGGAGTGTTTCGGGCCGCTCGAAGTGGCCTACGACCTGCCGACCGGCGACCCCGAGGCGCTGCGCGCGCGGATCGAGGCCGGGCCGACCAACATCTGGCGGTACGCCCCGCTGCTGCCGGTGCCGGTCGACGTCGCCACCAAGCCGAACCTCAACCCCGGCTGGACCAAGCTCGTCAAGGCCGACAACCTCGCCCGCGAACTGGGCATCACCGGCGGCCTGCACGTCAAGGACGACTCCGGCAACCCCACCCACTCCTTCAAGGACCGGGTGGTCGCGATCGCGCTGGAGGCCGCCCGCACCTTCGGCCTCACCACGCTGTCCTGCTCCTCCACCGGCAACCTGGCCGGCGCGGTCGGCGCCGCGGCCGCCCGGGCGGGCTTCCGCTCCTGCGTGTTCATCCCGCACGACCTGGAGGCCGGCAAGGTCGTGATGGCCGCGGTCTACGGCGGCGAACTGGTCGGCATCGAGGGCTCCTACGACGACGTGAACCGCTTCTGCTCCGAGCTGATCGGCGACCCGATCGGCGAGGGCTGGGGCTTCGTCAACGTCAACCTGCGGCCGTACTACGGCGAGGGCTCCAAGACGCTCGCCTACGAGATCGCCGAGCAGCTCGGCTGGCGGCTGCCGGACAACCTGGTCATCCCGATCGCGTCCGGCTCGCAGCTCACCAAGATCGACAAGGGCCTCAAGGAGCTGATCGCGCTCGGCCTGGTCGAGGAGAAGCCCTACAAGATCTACGGTGCCCAGGCCGAGGGATGCTCTCCGGTGTCGGCGGCCTTCAAGGCCGGGCACGACGTCGTGCGGCCGGTGAAGCCGGACACCATCGCCAAGTCGCTGGCGATCGGCAACCCGGCGGACGGCCCGTACGTCCTGGACATCGCCCGGCGCACCGGCGGGGCCGTGGAGGACGTGAACGACGAGCAGATCGTGGACGCGATCAAGCTGCTCGCGCGGACCGAGGGCATCTTCGCCGAGACCGCGGGCGGTGTGACCGTCGGCGTGCTGAAGAAGCTGATCGAGTCCGGGCAGCTCGACCCGGCCGCCGAGACCGTCGTGCTCAACACCGGCGACGGACTGAAGACCCTGGACGCGGTGGCGCCGACCACCGGACCGACCGCGACCATTCGCCCGACCCTTGCCGCATTCCGAGAGGCTGGCCTCGCATGAGTGCTTCCGTACGTATCCCCACCATTCTCCGCACCTACACCGGCGGCCAGGCCGAGGTGCCCGCCGAGGGTTCGACCCTCGCCGAGGTGATCGGCTCGCTCGAGCGCGATCACAAGGGCATTTCGGCGCGCGTGCTGGATGACGCAGGAAAGCTGCGGCGCTTTGTGAACGTGTATGTCAACGACGACGACGTGCGGTTTTCCCAAGGGCTGGAGACGGCCGTGCCGGATGGCGCGAGCGTCTCGATCATTCCCGCGGTAGCCGGCGGCTGAACCTCGCGGACGGACTTCGTCTCGGCGACCGAACCGGCCGTCGCCCAGCGGGAGTTGGTCCGCCAGTGCGGGTTCTGGCGGTTTGTGCCCCGTTCACCCCTTCGGGTGGACGGGGCATCCGCGTCACAGGGCGGTAGTTGAAAAGTTGTACAGTTGCCGGGGGCAATCTCGCAGCGCGGACACCCGGTCGAGCCGGCTGCGGCGATTTATCGCCAAATTCACGAACGAATTCTCCCTTTCGCCCTTTATGTCCGGCCCGGGTTGCCCTGGCTTATCGTTTTTTCTCGGGCTATTTCCGATGGGTCGCGCCCAGAATTCTCGTCCGATTGACCTGTTGCAGACGGCATCCGTGCAGATACATTCAGCCGCGGTCGACGCGTTCCGGCGCACGCCCCCCAGGACCCCCACCTGTCGACGGTAAGGGGCGAACGGGTGGGTGAGGTCTGACCCGGGCCCGTGAAGTGCGGGGCCGCGATAGGGCCAGCAATAGGGGAGTTAGGAATGGCTCAGGGCACCGTCAAGTGGTTCAACGCGGAGAAGGGCTACGGCTTCATCGCGGTCGACGGTGGTGCGGATGTCTTCGTCCACTACAGCGCGATTCAAATGGACGGGTACCGCACCCTCGAAGAAGGCCAGCGGGTCGAGTTCGAGATCTCGCAGGGTCAGAAGGGGCCGCAGGCGGACATGGTCCGTCTCGCCGGCTGACTTCACGGCGCGTTCGGCCATCGACGCGACCTTTCACACGGAGGAGCCGCACCCCACGGGGTGCGGCTCCCCCTTTTTTCCCGCCCGCGGGGCTCCTCGCTGGAAGGCGTGCGCCTTCCAGGGGGCGCTGGGGGCGCTCCCAGGCGAAGCGCTGGGGGAGGGGGTACCTCCCGGCGAGGCCGGCGGGAGAACCGCGCGAGCGACCGCCCACGGGCAGGTGGCCCGGCAACTCGCCGCGGGGGCCGGGCCGGCGGGCGCGGCGCGCCCCGCAAGCGGCCGAACGCGCAGGTCCGCGTGGGTGCGGCCCACGCCGCAAGGACGCCCCTGCCGACGGGGGTGGGCGCCGCCCGTCCGCCAGGGCACCCCTCCCACGGGGGGTGGGCACCCAAGGACCGCTTGCACTCGCACAGGGAGAGTGCTAATCATTGGCGTTAGCACTCTCCCTGTGAGAGTGACAGCAGGGCCGGGTCGGTGAGGGTCGTACGGGTGCCGGGAAGGAACCGGTGGCCGGCGGTCCGTCCGTCGCGGGCACCACACGGTCCCGAGCGCAAACAACCCAGTCCGCGGAGGACACTTCACCATGGCCAAGATCATCGCGTTCGACGAGGAGGCACGGCGCGGCCTTGAGCGCGGGATGAACCAGCTCGCCGACGCCGTCAAGGTCACCCTGGGCCCCAAGGGCCGGAACGTGGTCCTCGAAAAGAAGTGGGGCGCCCCCACGATCACCAACGATGGTGTCTCCATCGCCAAGGAGATCGAACTCGAGGACCCGTACGAGAAGATCGGCGCCGAGCTGGTCAAGGAAGTCGCGAAGAAGACCGACGACGTGGCCGGTGACGGCACGACGACCGCGACCGTCCTGGCCCAGGCCCTGGTCAAGGAGGGCCTGCGCAACGTCGCCGCGGGCGCCAACCCGATGGCCCTCAAGCGCGGGATCGAGAAGGCCGTCGAGGCCGTCTCCGCCGCGCTGCTGGAGCAGGCGAAGGATGTGGAGACCAAGGAGCAGATCGCCTCCACCGCCTCCATCTCGGCCGCCGACACCCAGATCGGCGAGCTGATCGCCGAGGCCATGGACAAGGTCGGCAAGGAAGGCGTCATCACCGTCGAGGAGTCGCAGACCTTCGGGCTCGAGCTCGAGCTCACCGAGGGCATGCGCTTCGACAAGGGCTTCATCTCCGCCTACTTCGCCACCGACCTGGAGCGGATGGAGGCGTCGCTCGACGACCCCTACATCCTGATCGTCAACTCCAAGATCTCCGCGGTGAAGGACCTGCTTCCGCTGCTGGAGAAGGTCATGCAGTCCGGCAAGCCGCTGCTGATCATCGCCGAGGACGTCGAGGGCGAGGCCCTCTCCACCCTGGTGGTCAACAAGATCCGCGGCACCTTCAAGTCCGTCGCCGTCAAGGCCCCGGGCTTCGGTGACCGCCGCAAGGCCATGCTCGGCGACATCGCCATCCTCACCGGTGGCACCGTCATCTCCGAGGAGGTCGGCCTCAAGCTGGAGAACGCGGGCCTCGACCTGCTCGGCCGCGCCCGCAAGGTCGTCATCACCAAGGACGAGACGACCATCGTCGACGGCGCCGGTGACACCGAGCAGGTGGCCGGCCGGGTCAACCAGATCCGCGCCGAGATCGAGAACAGCGACTCGGACTACGACCGCGAGAAGCTCCAGGAGCGCCTGGCGAAGCTGGCCGGCGGCGTGGCCGTCATCAAGGCCGGTGCCGCCACCGAGGTCGAGCTCAAGGAGCGCAAGCACCGCATCGAGGACGCGGTGCGCAACGCCAAGGCCGCCGTCGAGGAGGGCATCGTCGCCGGTGGTGGCGTGGCCCTGCTCCAGGCGTCCGCCGTCTTCGAGAAGCTGGAGCTGGAGGGTGACGAGGCGACCGGCGCTGCCGCCGTCAAGATCGCCCTCGAGGCCCCGCTGAAGCAGATCGCGGTCAACGCCGGCCTCGAAGGCGGCGTCGTGGTGGAGAAGGTGCGCAACCTCACCCCCGGCCACGGTCTGAACGCGGCCACCGGTGAGTACGTCGACCTCGTCGCCGAGGGCATCATCGACCCGGCGAAGGTGACGCGCTCCGCGCTGCAGAACGCGGCCTCCATCGCCGCGCTCTTCCTCACCACCGAGGCGGTCATCGCCGACAAGCCCGAGAAGGCGGCCCCCGCGGGCGCCCCGGGTGGCATGCCCGGCGGTGACATGGACTTCTGATCCCCCCGGATCGGCGTCCAGCACACGCGTGACGACGGCGCCCCCTCCCTTCGAAGGGAGGGGGCGCCGTCGCGCGTGCGGGAAGGCGTGCGCGGATCAGCCCTGGAGCACGGACTCGACCGCGGCGCGCAGTTCGGGGTCCTGCGGGGTGATGCCCGGACGGAAGCGGGCGACGACCTGGCCGGCCGGGTCGACCAGGAACTTCTCGAAGTTCCACTGCACGTCGCCGGCCTCGCCCTCGGCGTCCGCCTGGCCGGTCAGCGTCCGGTAGACGGGGTGCCGGTCGGGGCCGTTGACCTCGACCTTGTCCGTCATGGGGAAGGTCACACCGTAGGTCGTGGAGCAGAACTCCTGGATCTCCGTGTTCGTGCCCGGCTCCTGCCCGCCGAACTGGTTGCAGGGGAAGCCGACGACGGTGAAGCCCCGCCCCGACAGCTCCTTGTGCAGCTCTTCCAACGCGGTGTACTGCGGGGTCAACCCGCACTGGCTGGCGACGTTCACCACGAGTGCGGCTTTTCCGCCGGTCAGTCGGCCGAAGGTGGTCTCCTCGCCTGCCAGTGTGGTCAGGCCCAGCTCATTCAGATCGCTCATGCCCCCATCATGCTCCCTCCCTCCCGGGGGGAAGCGACCCACCGGGGTGCCTCGCGCTGCCGGCCGAGGGACCACCTGCCGGTGGGGGCCGGGTACCTCCCGGGCGAGGCTCCGGGGGAGTGCCGTTCTCCGCGCCTCTGCGCACCTGCGGCTTCTTCCGCGAAAGGAGCCGCACAGAACCAGGCGCGCGCCACCACCCGCCGGCAGGTGGTCCCCGAACCGGCGGAACGAGGCACCCCGACGGGTCAGTTCACCGCGTCGAGCGCTTCGCGGAGGTGGCCGCCGGAGGCGGCGAGGAGGCGGAGGGCGGTCGGGGCGTCCACCTTCGCCAGGAGGGCCAGGATCGCCGGCTTGACCTCGCCGTCGGTCGCGCTGAGCGCCTCCTCGATGGCGGCGTCGGCCGCACCCGTGGCGAGGGCGACGATACGGCGCGAGCGTGCCCGGAGCTTCTCGTTGGACGCCCGCACGTCGACCATCAGGCTGCCGTAGGTCTTGCCGAGCCGGATCATCGTGATCGTCGAGAGCATGTTGAGCACGAGCTTCTGGGCGGTGCCGGCCTTCAACCGGGTGGAGCCGACCACGAGTTCGGGCCCGACCACCACCTCGATGCCGTGGTCGGCGGCCGCGGCCAGCGGCGACCCGGCGTTGCAGGACAGCCCGACGGTCAGTGCCCCGGTCCGGCGGGCGGCCTCGACCGCGCCGAGGGCGTACGGCGTGCGCCCGGACGCGGAGATTCCCACCACGCTGTCGGCTTCGGTGAGGTCCAGCGCGGCCAGGTCCGCCGCCGCGAGTTCCTTGCTGTCCTCGGCGCCCTCGATCGAGGTGACCATGGCCGCCGGGCCGCCCGCGATCAGTCCGACCACCTCGCGTCCCGGCGTGGTGTTGAAGGTCGGCGGGCACTCGCTCGCGTCGAGTACGCCCAGCCGTCCGGCAGTGCCGGCGCCGGCGTAGACCAACCGGCCGCCGCGGCCCATGCGTTCGGCGATGCCGTCGATGGCGGTCGCGATCAGCGGCAGCTGCTGGGCGACGGCGGCCGGCACGGTGAGGTCCTCGCCGTTCATGATCCGCGCGATCTCCAGTGTGGACAGCCGGTCGATCTCGGCGAGTTCGGGTCGGAACGCCTCCGTGGTGAGCGTCTCCAACTCCCGGCGCAACTCGGTGTACTGGTCGGTCATGTGCGGCTCGTTCGTCCTTCTCGGGTGGCTGGCGCGATGCGGGGGGATGGGTGAAGCACGGTGGGTGCGGCGAGCACGGCGCCAAAGGGGTGAGGGTCGGGTCGATCGGGTCGGTCGGGTCGCCGGCGGCGGGTGGAGCGCGGGCCGGCGGCGGGAGGGGCGTCGCGGTCAGCTGGGGCGCGGCGCGCGGTGGGTGTGCCGGTGGGCCAGGGCCTCGTAGGAGGCGGACAGCGCGGGTGCGGCCTCGTCGTAGGTGCGCTGCGCCACGCCTATGAACAGGCAGTCCACCACCAGGAGCTGGCTGGTGCGGCTGGACATCGCGGCCGGTCTCAGCTCGCTCTCCCGCGAGCAGGAGGTGGTGAGCACCACGTCGGCGTACTGCGTGACCGGGCCGTCGGCACGGCCGCTGATCGCGATGGTGGTGGCGCCGCGGTCGAAGGCGACCCGCAGCGGTTCGATGACGTCCTGCGTGGTGCCGGAGTGCGTGATCGCCAACGCCACGTCGCCGGGCCGTAGTTGTACGGCGTTGGTGACCGCCAGGTGCGGGTCGATGTGGGCGTGCGCGATCAGCCCGATCCGCAGCAGCTTCTGCGCCAGGTCCTGGCCGACCAGTCCCGACGCGGCGATTCCGTACACGTCGATCCGCCGGGCGACCGCCAACGCGGCCACCGCGGCCTCCAGTTGGGCGGTGTCGAGCTGGGACGCGGTGTCGGCGAGGGTCTGCTGCTCCTCCAGCGCGAGCTTGGTGACCACGTCGCCGAGCGGGTCGTCGACGGCGATGTCGGCGGTGACGGCGGGTGCGGCGCCGGTGGCCTGGTGGGCGGCGAGCGCGGCGAGCGCGAGCCGCAGGTCGCGGTAGCCGGGGTAGCCGAGCAGGCGCGCGGTGCGGACGACGGTCGCCTCGCTGGTCCCGGTGCGGACCGCCAGCGCGGTGACGGTGAGGTGCGAGCAGCCGGCCGGGTCGCTCGCGACGGCTTCGGCGACCCGCTGCATGGAGCGGGTCATCGAGGGCGCGAGAGTGCGGACCTTGGCGGCGAGGGCCCCGGGGTCGGGGGCCGTGACTGGTGCGGGCGCGCCGGGTACGCCCCGGAGGGCGCGGACGCTCGGGGAGAAAGTTTCCTTCACGCTATAGGTCACCCTCTGAAAGGTATTTTCACCTCCGCTGCCGCGTCAACCCCGCAGCGCCGGGTGGCGTCGAGGAGCCGTCCAGGAGCGTGGTAGACGGGCGCGCGGACCGCGACCCCCGGGCGTCTCGAACGGGCCGGCCGCGGTGGCCATGGCGGGGTCGCGCGCCGCCGGTTGCACAATGGACGGATGGAAGCCGCCCTCCACGACGCCCGCGCGCGCGTCCTCGCCGACATGAAAGCCCGCGACGTCGCCGACGCCGAGATCGTCTCGCTGCTGGAGGACGCGCTGAGCAAGCGCCGGTGGTGGCTGGAGCAGTGGCCGCAGGGCGCCGAGTTCGTGCCGGGGCTGCTCGCGCAGGACGTGCAGGACGCGCTGCTGGAGACGCACGGCCGGTGGCCGCTGTGCCCGCTGTGCGACGACCCGCACGCCCTGGCGGTCGAGCCGGAGCTGGGCGCGGACCCGCACTGGGTGTGCGAGGTCCGGGGCGAGGCGGTCGCCGCCGTCGGGGCGCTGGGCGCGCTGGGCGGGTGAGGCGCGGATGACCGTCTACATCGATCCGCCGACCTGGCCGGGCCACGGCCGGGTCTGGTCGCACCTGGTGAGCGACAGCTCCTACGCCGAACTGCACGCGTTCGCACGGCGGTTGGGTGCGCCGCAGCGCGCGTTCGAGCGGGACCACTACGACATCCCGTCGGCCGACTACCCCGAGGCGGTGCGGCTGGGCGCGGTCGAGATCGGCAGCAAGGAACTGGTGCGGCGGCTGACGGAGGCGGGCCTGCGCCGCAGGAAGCCGCCGCCGGGCGGACCCGCGCCCGCCCGCTGAGCCGAGGCGCGCCACCGCACTGGCGCCGGCTCCGGGCGCCCCGCCCATGCGGTGACGGTCGGCCTCGTCACGGTTCCGGCGGGCACCGCGGCCTGCCTGCCTGCTCGCGCTGCGCCTGCTGCCGCGCAGGGCCTGGCGGACGCGTTTGGCCACTACGGCTGACCCGCCCGGCGAAAAGGGCGCAGTTCCCCGCCCCCGGGGGCGGTCGCCGGACTCCCGTAATCGGCCCCTATTCGGCGTGTGAATTCCGAATGAACAGGGCCGCCGGCCGTGCCCGCGGGAATGGGGAATCCTCTTGTCCCGCGGTGCGCGCGCTGGCTACGATCGCTGCTCTATGTCCTCCGCACCCGCAGAACCCCGCGAGCCCGACGACAGACACCACCCTTCCCACGAAGCCGAGCCGGCGCGACCGCCACAACCAGCGGCGTCGACCCTCCCGGCCGGGCCGGCGGAATCCCCGGAATCCGCGGAATCCGCCGCCGCGACCTCCCGGCCGGCCGCGCTGGGCCGCGAACTCGTCGAGATCCACGACTGGTTGCGTACCGAACTGGCCCAACTCCGCGCCGAGGTCGAACTCCACCTCGACGGTCGCCCTTCGCCCGGCCGCCAACCGTCCCGGCCGCTCACCGCGCACTGCCTCTACTTCTGCGCCGCCCTGACCGGACACCACCGCGCCGAAGACGCCGGCGCCTTCCCGCTGTTGGCCGAGGAATTTCCCCAACTGCGGCCGACCATCGAGAAACTGGCGGAGGATCACCTGCTCGTCGGCGAGATCATGGCCCGGCTCGAAACGGTGGTCGCCGGCATTCCCGCCACCCCTTCCGACGCCGAGGCGCGCCGCGTCCGCGGCGAACTCGACGGACTCGCCGCCATCCTGGAGTCGCACTTCACGTTCGAGGAGAAGCGCATCGCCGCCGCGCTCGACGCACTTCCGGGGACCGGACGGCGGACCGCGGCGGACCTGCTCGGAACGGCGTCACCCGACAGCCGCTGACGGGCCGTCCACCGCCATTGTGGGCTCGTATGCTCCTCAAATTATCTTGACAATTTGAGGGTTTAGATGCGAAATTCGCATACCGGTGATCCGGGGGTGTGGGGGCGCCTGCGGGTCGGCGTGGTGGGAGGCGCGGAGGGGGCTCCTCCCGCCGCGCAGCCGGCCAGGTTCCGGCCCGCCGCCGGTCGGGTTCCGCCGGTCGGGTCCCGCCGGCCGGGTTCCGGCCCGCCGGTCAGGTTGCGGCCCGGGCCGCCAACCGCCGGGCGAGGTACCCCGCCGTCCGGCTGCCCTCGGCCTCGGCCACCTCGGCCGGCGGCCCGGCCGCCACCACCCGGCCGCCGTCGTCACCCGCGCCGGGCCCCAGGTCCAGCACCCAGTCCGCGCCGGCCACCACGCCCATGTCGTGCTCGACCACCACCACCGAGTTGCCCGCCTCGACCAGCCCGTGCAACTGCCGCATCAGCAGGTCGGTGTCGGCCGGATGCAGGCCGGTCGTCGGCTCGTCCAGGAGGTAGAGGGTGTGGCCGCGCCGGGCCCGCTGCAACTCGGTTGCCAGCTTGATGCGTTGCGCCTCCCCGCCGGACAACTCCGTTGCCGGCTGGCCGAGTCGCAGATAGCCGAGGCCGACGTCGCGCAGCGTGCGCAGGCTGCGCTCGGCCGCGGGCACGTCGGCGAAGAACCCCGCCGCGATGTCGACCGACATGTCCAGCACCTGCGCGATGTTCCGTCCGTGATAGGTGATCTCCAGCGTCCGCGGGTTGTAGCGGGCGCCGTGGCAGGTCGGGCAGGGCGCGTACGTGCCGGGCAGGAAGAGCAGTTCGACGGCGACGAACCCCTCGCCCTGGCAGGTCTCGCAGCGGCCCGACGCCACGTTGAACGAGAACCGCCCCGGGGTGTAGCCGCGCGCCTGCGCCTCGTCGGTGCCGGCGAAGACCCGCCGTACCGCGTCGAACAGGCCGGTGTACGTCGCCAGGTTCGAGCGCGGGGTACGGCCGATGGGCCGCTGGTCCACGCGGACGAGACGGTCCACGACCTCGATGCCCTCGACCGACCGCACCCGCGCGACAGCCGTCCCCGGACCGCCCGTCCCCGGTCCGCTCGCGCCCTCCCACGGGTCGTCCCCCTCCCCGTCCGCGGGCTCCGCCTCCTCGCCCGCGCCCCCCTCCGGGCTCAGCCGCGCCGCGACCACCTCCGCCAGCACCTGGCTGACCAGCGTGGACTTCCCCGAGCCCGACACCCCCGTGACCGCGGTGAACACCCCCCACGGCACATCGACGTCGAGGTCGTGCAGGTTGTGCCGGTTCACCCCGCGCAGCCGCAACCACCCGGCCGGCGAACGCGGTTCACGCCGCACCCCGGCCCCGGCCCCGGCCGTATCCCCGCCGCCGGCCCCGGCCGTACCACCGTCCCCGAACAGGTACTTCCGGGTGGCCGACTCCGCCACCTCCGCCAACCCCGGCACCGGCCCGCTGTAGAGCACCCGGCCGCCCTGCTCGCCCGCGCCCGGGCCCACATCGACCACCCAGTCCGCGCGGCGCACCACGTCCATGTCGTGCTCCACCACGAACAGCGTGTTGCCCTCCGCCCGCAGCCGGTCCAGCACCGCCAGCAGCGGCTCCGTGTCCGCCGGGTGCAGCCCGGCCGACGGCTCGTCGAGGACGTAGACGACACCGAACAGCCCCGCCCGCAACTGCGTGGCCAGCCGCAGCCGTTGCAGTTCACCGGGCGAGAGCGTCGGGGCCGGGCGGTCCATGCCGAGGTAGCCGAGGCCCAGGCCGACCAGCACCTCGATCCGGGCCACCAGGTCCTGGGCGAGGGAGACCGCGGCCTCGGTGGCCTCGCCGGAACCGGCCGAGGCGGTCGCCGCGCCCGGTGCCGCGAGGCCCGCGGTCTTCCGCAGCACACCGGCGAGTTCGGCCAGCGGCAGCGAGGCCAGCTCCGCGATGTCGCGGCCCGCGAAGGTGACCGCCAGCGCCTCGGGCCGCAGCCGCTTGCCACCGCACACCGGGCACACCGCGCTCTCCAGATGGCGCTGCACGCGCCGCCGGGTGGCGGGGCTCTTCGACTCGGAGAACGCGCGCATCACATACCGCCGCGCGCTCATGAACTTTCCCTCGTACGGCCGTTGGATACGCCCGGCCTCGCGCACCGGGTGCACGGTCACCACCGGCTGCTCGTCGGTGAACAGCAGCCAGTCCCGGTCCGCCTGCGGCAACTCCCGCCACGGCCGGTCGATGTCGTAGCCGAGCGCGTCCACCACGTCGCGCAGGTTCTTGCCCTGCCAGGCGCCCGGCCAGGCCGCGATCGCGTGCTCGCGGATGCTCAGCGACGGGTCGGGGACGAGCGAGGACTCGGTGACCCGGTGCACCGTTCCCAGGCCGTGGCACTCCGGGCACGCGCCGATCGCGGTGTTCGGCGAGAACGCGTCGGAGTCCAGCCGCTCGGCGGTACCCGGCGGGTACGACCCGGCGCGCGAGAAGAGCATCCGCAGCAGGTTCGACAGCGTCGTCACGGTGCCCACCGACGAGCGCGAACTCGGGGCGCCGCGCCGCTGCTGGAGCGCGACGGCCGGCGGCAGCCCGCTGATCTCCTCCACCTTCGGCGCGCCCACCTGCTGGATCAGCCGGCGGGCGTACGGCGCGACCGACTCGAAGTACCGCCGCTGGGCCTCGGCGTAGAGGGTGCCGAAGGCCAGCGACGACTTTCCGGACCCGGAGACCCCGGTGAAGACGGTCAGCGCGTCACGCGGGACGTCGACGTCCACGCCGTCCAGGTTGTGCACCCGCGCGCCCCTGACCCGCACGTACGGGTCGGAGGCGCCTTCGCGATCATTGCCCACGGCTCCACTGTCCCACCGGCGGCGCGGTCATGCCCGCGGCGGGAGGTGCGGGGGCTCACCGTCGGTCCACACCGGGGTGATGGACAGGTCGCCGAACCGCCAGCCGTCGGCCGTACGGCGAAGCGCCGCGCGGCACCGCCCGCCGACCGTGAAGATCCGGCCGTCCGGGTGGAGGTGCGTCATCAGCGCGTTCCACGACGCGTCGGCGGTCGCGCCGTCCGCGGCGGCCGTCACCAGCACGTCCGTCGACATGTGCTGGGTCCGGTCGAACCGGCGCAGGGCCTCCTCCGCCTGCGCGGCGATCGCCTCCCTTCCGCGTACGGCGCCCACGGGGGCCCGGACCGCCGCGTCCTCGGTGAAGAACGCGGCGGTCCACCCGGCCTCGAACGCCCGCTCGTCGAGGGCGCGGAAGTAGCGGCTCACGAGGGTGCTGACGGCGGTCTGCGGTTCCAGGGGGGTGTCCATGCGGACGATCCTGCGACCTCAAGCGGGCTTGAGGTCAAGGGGACGCGCGGGTCGAGGGGAGGCGCGGGTCGAGGGGACGCGCGGGCCGTCACGCCGTACGGGACGGCTCGGGGAGGAGGAGGCCCAGTGCCAGGGCGACGGGCGGGACGACGAGGAGGGCGGTGAGGGCGCCGCGCGGACCGTGGGCGTCGGCGATGAGGCCGAGGATCGGGGAGAGCAGCCCGCCGATGCTGACGCCGAGCCCGAGGGTGACGCCGGCCGCGGTGCCGGGGCGGGTGGGCAGGTAGTCCTGGCCGAGCTTGACGAGGACGGCGAAGGGGAGGTTGAGGCAGACACCGGTGAGGACCGCGAAGAGCAGCGGCGCGATGCTGCCCGGCGTGAGCACGAGCCCGGCGAGCATGGGCAGCGCGAGCGCGCCGCCGAGCTGCACGGTGCGCACCATGCCGATCCGGTCCGCGATCCGCCCGCCCAGCAGGGTCCCGCCGACCCCGCCGGCGAGGAAGACGGTGAGCGCGGCCCCGGCCAGCCCCCGGGAGGCGTGCAGATGCCTGATCCAGTACAGCTCGATGAACGTGTTCACCCCGAAGAAGGCCACGGAGCGCACCACTTCGAGGCAGGTCAGCGCGGCGAACGGCCCCCAGCGGTCCTTTCCGGCGCGGGCCGCCGCCGACGTGGGAACCGCGTGCCGCCGGCGGCGGCGCAGCAGGACGTACCCGGTGAGGACGGCGGGCGGGATGAACAGGGCGGTGGCGCCGACGCCCCACGCGATCAGCGCGGGGGTGGCGAGGACCGGCGCGAGGAAGAAGCCGACGCTGCCGCCGGCCGCGAAGACGCTCATCGCGGCGGCGCTGTCCCCGGCGTCCTCGCGGGCGGACTTCCCGGCGGCCGGGTGGAACATGGCGATGCCGAGCCCGGAGAGCATGATCAGGCACCACACGGCGGCGTACGACGGGACCAGTCCCGACAGGCCGAGGCTGATCCCGGCGATGGCGACGCCGACTCCCGCGAGCCAGCCCAGCCGCATCCGGTCCACCGCCAGCCCGATGAACGGCTGCGGCACCGAACTGCCCAGCGTGGCGGCGAGGGTGAGGCCGGACGCGGCGACGTAGCCGTAGTGCCGGTCGAGGACGAAGTACGGCACGGTCGCCGGGACCAGGCCCTGGTAGAGGTCGTCGACGGCGTGGGCGATGCCCCACACGCGCATCCGCTGCCAGGTGGTGCGGGCGGGGGCCGGCCCCGGGGGGCCGGAGGAGTCCGGTCGAGGTGTTGCCGTGTCGGCGGTCTGGGTCATATCCGCAGCCTGCCGAGTGGGCACACTGGTCGACTACCGATACTCTGTCTACTTATGCCGACAACCCGCCAATCGGCCGGGGAGCCGCCCCGCCGGCCCGGACCGCCGGTTCCCGACGCGCCCGGGCCGCGCCCGCTGGACGCCGCCACCCGCCAGAAGCTGGTCCACCGCGAGCGGATCGACTGGCACCACCACGCCGTGCACCAGCTCATCCACCCCAGCCGCGGCGTCCTGCGGGTGTCCACGCCGCTCGGGGCGTGGGTGGTGCCGCCGTACCGCGCGGTGTGGATTCCGGCCGGGGTGCCGCACGCCCACGAGGCGCACGGCCCGACGGACATGCGGACGCTGTCGTTCGCGCCCCGGCTCGGCCCGCTCGGCGGCGACCGGCCGACGGTCGTGGCGGTCACGCCGCTGCTGCGCGAGCTCGTGGTGGCCCTCAGCGACACGCCCGGCCCCGCGGACCCGCCCTACACCGCGGCTCAGCGGGCCGACCTCGAACGGGTCACCCTCGATCAGCTGCGGCGGGTGGACGCGCTGCCGCTGCATCTTCCGGCGCCCTCCGACGATCGGCTGCGCGCCGTGGCGAGGCTGCTGCACGCCGATCCGGCGGATGATCGCTCGCTGGCGCGGCTGGGGGCCGCGGTGGGGGCCGGTGAGCGGACGCTCAGCCGGCTGTTCCGGCGCGAACTGGGGATGACGTTTCCGCAGTGGCGGACGCAGTTGCGGCTCCACCACTCGCTGATGCTTCTCGCGGCCGGGCAGTCCGTCACCTCGGCGGCCACGGCTTGCGGGTACGCCAACCCGAGCGCGTTCATCGAGGCCTTCCGGCACGCCTTCGGGGTCACTCCCGGCCGCCACGCGTCCCCTGACCGGGGGTGACAGGACCCGGGCTGGGTTGTCCTGCCGCCCCCGGGACCACCCGCCGGTGGGCCGGTCGCGCCGCTCCCCGCGCCCCTGGGTTCGTGCGGCTCCTTTCGCGGAGGAACCCGCAGCCGCTCAGGGGCATGGAGGCCGGGGCCGGCGGCCCTCCACCGGGAGGTGGGCCCTGAGCAGGGAGGACAGGGGCGTTCGGGGGGTCCGGTTGCCGCCATCCGCAGGACCGCTCAGCATGAGGGGACAGGAGGTCGTCTCATGGGCCTTTACTTCGTGAACGTGGCCGACGAACTGGTGGGGGACGCGCTGGCCGGCTTCGCCCGGGCGCACGCGGAAGACGTGCGCTGGGACGAGCGGGACGGCTTTGTACGGGCGCTGAAGCCGGCGCCGACCCGCAGGGTCGGCCTCGTCTCCGGCGGCGGTTCGGGCCATGAACCGCTGCACATCGGATACGTCGGCACCGGAATGCTGGACGCCGCCTGCCCTGGCCGCGTCTTCGCCTCACCGCACAACCGCCAGATCTTCGCCGCGTCGCGCGCCGTCGCGGGCGAGGGCGGGGTGCTGCACGTGGTGAAGAACTACACCGGCGACAAGATCAACTTCGGGATCGCCGCGGAACGCCTCGCCCGGGAGGGCATCGCCTGCGGCCGGGTGCTGATCGACGACGACGTGGCGACCGAGTCGGACGAGGTCGCCACGGGCCGGCGCGGCACCGGCGCGACCGTGCTGGTCGAGAAGATCCTCGGCGCGGCCGCGGACACCGGGATGGGCCTGGCCGAACTGGTCGCGCTGGGCACGGACGTGGCCGGCCGGTGCCGCAGCCTCGCGGTCGCCTCGGGCGCGCACACCTCGCCCGCGACCGGCCGCCCCGCCTTCGACCTGCCGCCGGGCGCCATCGAGTACGGCGTCGGCATCCACGGCGAGCGGGCCCGCCGCACCCTCGGGGAGATGTCGCTGCGCGACCTCGCCGAGGACATGGTCGCCGCCCTCGCCGACTCCCTGGACCTGGGCCCCCGGGCGCAGGTCGTGCTCCTCGTCAACGGACTGGGCGGGGTCACCCGTCTGGAGCTGTACGCGGTGCTGGGCGAGGTGACGCGGCTGCTGGACAAGCGCGGCGCCACCACCGTACGGACCCTCGTCGGCGACTTCGTGACGGCGCTGGACATGCGGGGCTTCTCGCTCACGCTGCTGGCCGCCGACGACGCGACGCTCGCGTACTACGACGCGCCGGCCTCGGCACCCGCGTGGTGCGGGCGGGCGGGCTGACGGCGGCCGCGACCGGGTGCCCACCACGGTGCTCACCACGACCAGCGGGCAGGCAACGACGGGAGATGCAGCGATGCTCACATCAACCGACACCGAGTTCTCCGAGCCCTTCCGGCCCATCGACTTCACCGGGTTCACCGACGCGTGGGTGCGCCGGTTCGCGGCCTCCGCGACCGCGACCGAGGCCGAACTGACCGCGCTCGACCAGCAGGTCGGCGACGGTGACTTCGGCGCGAACCTGGTGGCCGGGCTGCAGGCCGCGCTGCGGCGGCTCGACGCGTCCGACGTACCGGTGCTGCCCGCGGTTCCACCGGCGCCCGCCTGGCCGTTGGAGGCGGCCGCCTCCGCGTTCCTCGACGAGGTCGGGGGCACCAGCGGCCCGCTGTTCGGCCTTCTGCTCCAGGAGGTCGCGGTCGCCGTCGCCGCTGCCCGGGACGGGGCGCCCGCCGCCGCGCTGGCGGTCGGCGCGGGCAACGGCCTCGCCGCGATCCAGCGGGTGGGGGAGGCGGCGGTCGGTGACAAGACGCTGGTCGACGCGCTGGTGCCGGCCTGCGAGGCGCTGGCCGCGCGGGCTCGTACGGTGCCGGGTGATCCCGGCGCCGCGGTCGCCGGCGCGGCGGACGCCGCGTGGGGCGGGGTGCGGAGCACCGCTCGACTCACCGCGCGGCGGGGGCGGGCGAGTTACCTCGGCGAGCGGGCGGCGGGCGTGCCCGACCCGGGGGCGGTCGGGATCGCCCTGCTCTTCGCCTCCGCGGGCACCACGGTTCCCTCTCTCACGCCGTACCTGGCCTGATCGGCCCGGCCCGGCCTTCCGGGGCGGGTGGCGCTGGTCTCAACTCCAGGACCACCCGCCGGTGGTGGGCTGGTCGTACGGTTCCCGGCTCCTTACCGGTCAGCGTGACGACCAGGAGAAGATGTTGGGGTCGTCGAGGGAGGCGACCCAGATGTCGACGGTGGCGGCGAGGTCCTCCCCGGGCCAGGGGCCGACGCCCATGGTGCGCAGGCCGGCGCGGGTGGCGGCCTCGATGCCGCACGCGGAGTCCTCGACGGCGAGGGAGTCGGTGGGCGCGGAGCCGCACAGGCGGGCGGCGGTGAGGTAGACGTCGGGGTAGGGCTTGGGGCGGATGCCGGGTCCCGGCACCACGATGTGGTCGAAGTGCTGCCGCAGCCCTGCGGTGCGCAGGCACGTTTCGACGACGTCCAGCGGGCAGTTGCTGGCGACCGCCAGAGGCGCGAACTTCGCTGCGTTGGCGACGAGTTCGCCCGCGCCGGGCATCGTCTGCGGGTCCGCGGCGACGAGCGTGCGGAAATGGCCGAGCAGCCGTTCGGTGAGTTCGCCGCCGAGTTCTGGCCGCCCGGATTCGTCGGCCATGAGCTGACCGCATTCGGTGTAGTGCAGGCCCTTGCTGCGTTCGGCGAATCCGTCTTCCGTCACGAGCTGGAAATCGCGCAGGGTCAGATCGCGGGCGTCCTGCCAGTGCCGCTCGGTGTCCATCAAGGTGCCGTCGCAGTCGAAGACAATCGCCGCCGGGGTCCAGGAAAAGAGGGGGTGAGGGGTCATGGGGGCAAGTCCGTTCGAGAATGCCTGAACGCGCTGAGGGTGGTCGCCGGGAATGCGGGCGACGGACGGCTGTGCGCTGTTTCGTCAGGCAGGCGCGGGCTCTCGGCGAAGGCGTCCGGAAATCCCGCGGACGGCGCGGAATTCGGAGGGCACCACCGAGAACATATCGATCGTTACGTTATGGACGACCGCGTAAGGTAGTCAAGCGAATGCAATAAGTCACACCGCGTGTCGGCCGTATCCGAGCACCCCGTATGCGGTGCAGGCGGGTCCTTGCCGGACCCGGAAGACGCAGGTGCGGTGGTGCGGCACCGGCTCGATCCGGGCGGCCGGCGCGTGCTCGGTGAAGCGGGTGGCCACCAGCCGTCCGGAGACCGGCCGCAGCAGCGCGCCGCCGCTGGCCTCGGCCGCGGCCTGCCGGGCCGCCTCCAGCAGCACCATCCCGGGCACGTGGTCGCTGGCGTGGTCGAAGAAGAACGGGTGCCGAGGGTCGGCCGGTTCGATCGCGAGGCCGCCGTGGCGGCGGGCGATCACCACGTCGCCGTGCCCGGTGACCGCGAGCGCGGAAGGCTCGGGGCGGCCGTCCGGAGCGGGGCGCGAGGCCCGGTTCGCGGCCGGGTTCGCGGCCGGGTCGGGAGCCCGGCCGGGAGCCGGGAGCCGAGCCGGGTCCGCGCGCTCGGCGTCGTCGTCGTACCGGTTCCGTACGGCGCGGTAGCCGTCCGGGTCGACGAAGCGGGCGCCGCCGCCGGCCCGGGCGAAGTCCGTCCCGGCGCAGGCGTAGCGGACGTCCAGCCGCAGCCCGGTGACCGCGCCGTCGGCGTCCCGGCGCACCTTGCGCACCGCGATCGCGCAGGTCACCTCGGTGCCGCCATGGCCGACCCGCGGTTCCCGGTCCGGGGCGAGCGCGAAGTACAGATCGCCGATGAGCAGATGCGCGGTCGGCGCGACGCCGAAGTAGCGCAGCGGCAGGTAGATGCCCAGTTGCCGCAGTGTCTCGACCACCAGCAGCGGGCTGTGCAGGTCAGAGCCGTCGCGCGGGAAGGTGGCGTGCGAGCGCGGCCAGCACGCCGCCGCCTCGAACCCCCCAGTGCCGTCCGGCCGTACGTCCGTCAGCAGCACCTCGGCGACGGACGACCGGTGCACCATTTCCCTGGCGACCGTGCGGGACCAGCTCAAGCCCGGTGAATCGTCCTGCCCGGAGTTCCGTCCGGACCCATCCCCGACCGAATGATTCATACCATAAGAAGAACTCACGTCCGGCTGATTCGCATGTGCGTCATCCGGAACCCGGTAGGGATCGGTCTTCGCGACGCGCTAGATTGCCGGGGTCGGCGACGAAGCGGCTACCGGGGTGATCGTGCAGGGACGGGCGGAGACGACGCGCAGGTGTCTCGTGGAGGCCGCGGCGCGGCTGTTCGAGGAACGCGGTTATGCCGGCACCAGTATCAGCGACATCAGCGCGCTCTCCGGGCGCACCAGCGGGGCGATCTACTTCCATTTCGGCAACAAGGAGCAGCTGGCGCTCGCTGTCGTCGAGGCGCACTTCGCGACCTGGCCGGAGATGATCTCCGGAATTCACCGGTCATACGAATCCGCGCTGGAGAGGCTGGTGGCGCTGAGTTTCTCGGTCGCCCGCGCCTTCCGCGACGATGTCGTGGTGCGGGCCGGGTCGCGGCTGTGGACCGAGCGCCGCGCCATCGACACGCCGCTGCCCGCGCCGTTCCTCGGGTGGATCGACACGGTGGGGTCGCTGCTGCGGGAGGCGGCCGAACAGGGCGAACTGGCGGGCGGGCTCGCCCCGGAGACGGCCGCGGTCGGTGTCGTCTACGCGTTCTTCGGGATGCACACGGTCTCCGACGCGCTCGACGGGCGCGACCAGATCGAGGACCGGCTCTACGACCTGTGGCTGCTGCTGCTCGCCGGGCTCCAGGCGAAGCCCGACGCCCGGGAGCTGTTGACGCGGGTGGGCGCGCCCGGCCCGTCCTGCCTGGTGCCGTAGGGCCCGGCGCCCGGCGCACTCGGGTGGGGGAGGGGAACCCGCGTCGGGGGGCACCCGTGCTCTCCCGGGAGCGCGGTGGACAATGATCCGCATGCCCGAGAGCCGAGCCGAAGCCCATCCCCGTTACGCCGCTCTGCTCGCGGAGTGGTGCGAGCTGTTGCGCCGCTGCCGGAACGGAGCGGCGGACGAGCCCGATCCGGCCGTGTACGGGCGGGAGTTGCTGGCCCGCTGGGCGGAGCCGCAGCGCCGCTACCACACGCTGGACCACCTGGTCGCGGTACTGGCACGGGTGACGGAGCTGACGGTGTACGCGCAGGACCCGGACACGGTGGCGCTGGCCGCGTGGTTCCACGACGTGGTCTACCGCCCGGAGCGCAGCGAGAACGAGGAGCGCAGCGCCGCGCTCGCCGAACGGGCGCTGACCGAGGCCGGGGTGGACCCGGAGCGCGTCGCGCAGGTCGCCCGGCTGGTACTGCTGACCGTGGACCACGACCCGGCCGAGGGCGACGCCGACGGCGAGGTGCTGTGCGACGCGGACCTGGCGGTGCTGGCCGGCGACCCGGCGGCGTACGCGGGGTACGCCGCCGCCGTCCGGGAGGAGTACGCCTTCGTGCCGGACGAGGACTTCCGGACCGGCCGCGCCGAGGTGCTGCGACGGCTGCTGGCGCTGCCGAACCTGTTCCGCACGGCGTACGGACGCGAGCACTGGGAGCCGGTGGCCCGCCGCAACGTCGGCACCGAACTGGAGTTGCTGGAGGCATAGTCCGCCCGCCCGGCCGGTTTTTCCGGGCCGTGGCGCGGGACCCGGCCCTCGCGCGGGAGGGGCTGGTGTGGCACCCTTGCTCATATGTCTAGACCAATCTTCGAGGTGATCGCCCTCGGCGCGGAGGATGCCGTTGCGGCCCAGGACGGCGGGGCCGACCGCCTCGAACTGGTCACCGATATGGCCGCGGACGGGCTGACGCCCTCCCGGGAGACGTTCGGCGCGATCAGGGCGGCGGTGCGGATTCCGCTGCGCGTCATGCTGCGGCTGTCCGACGGGTTCAGCGCCGCCGACGCCCGCGAGCTGGACGTGCTGTGCGAGACCGCGCAGGGCCTGCGGGCCGAGGGCGCCGACGAGTTCGTGCTCGGTTTCCTCGACGCGCGGGGCCGGGCCGACCTCGACGCGATCCACGCGCTGGTCGACGTGATCGACGGCTGCCGCTGGACGTTCCACCGCGCCATGGACCGGGCCGCCGACCGCGACGCGCTGCGCCTGCAACTCGCCGGGCTGCCCGGCCTGGACACCTACCTCACCGCCGGATCGGCGGACGGTGTGGCGGCCGGGCTGCCGGTCCTGTGCGACGAGTCGGCGCGGGCCGGCGAGCCCGGATACGAGCCGGAGCTGCTGGTCGGCGGCGGCCTGCTCCTGGACCACGTGCCGACCCTGCGCGCGGCCGGACTCAGCGGCTTCCACGTCGGCGGCGCGGTGCGGCCCGGCGGATGGGCCGCCCCCGTCGACGTCGCCGCCGTCCGCACCTGGCGCGAGGCCCTCGACTCAGCGGTGGCCGTCGGGTAGGGGCGCGCGGCTGGAGTTGCCGGGCGCGGCGCGGGGTCAGCCGACTTCCGCCAGGGCGCCCGGCAGCGGGGCGGCGTGCAGCACCGTCAGGCCCGACACCGCGCGGGTGAGGCAGACGTACAGCCGGCGCAGACCGGTCCGTTCGTCGGGCTCGGCCGCCACGATCGCGGCGGGGTCGTCCATGACCACGTAGTCGTACTCCAGGCCCTTGGCGAGGGACGCGGGGACCAGGGTGAGCCGGGCGGTCGCCGAGGTCTCCTCGCCGGGAGAGAGGTACGGCAGGCCGGCCGCGTCGAGCGCGGCGGCCAGTGCCGGGATTCGGGGGTCGGCCGCGATGAGGCCGATGGAGCCCTCGTAGCCGAGCGACTCGCGGCAGGCGGCCAGCACGGCCGCGTCGAGCCCGTCCTCGGCCGTCGGCCGTACGAACAGGGCGCCGGGCGACTCACGGACGGAGGTCGCCGGCGCGAGCCCGGGAGCGATGGCCGGCAGCAGCCTGGACGCGTACGCGATCACCTCCCGCGGTACGCGGAAGCCGCGGGTCAGCTCCTCGACCCGGGCGTCCGGCTTGCCCAGGTGGGACAGCGCCTCGGCCCAGGAGGCGGTCGCCCAGGGCGTGGTGCCCTGCGCGAGGTCGCCGAGGATCGTCGCCGACCCGGTGGAGCAGCGCCGCCCGACCGCGCGGTACTGCATCGGCGAGAGGTCCTGCGCCTCGTCGAGCACCACATGCCCGAGCGAACCGGTGCGCTGCACCAGGTCGGTGGCCTCGTCGATCAGCACCGCGTCGGCCGCCGACCACTTCGCCGAGGCCGGTCCGCGGGCCGGCTTCGCCCACAGCACCTCCCGCTGCTCCTCCGGCGAGAGCAGCCCGTCGGCGCACGAGGCCAGGAACTCCGGGTCGGACAGCAGCCGCAGCACCGTCTTGGCCGGGTCGACCGGCGGCCAGCACGCCTTGACCGCGGCCTTGACCGCGGGGTTGCGGGCGACCGCGTCCTGCACCCGGTCGTCGGGCGCCTCGCCGGACCGCTCCATCTGCACCAGCACCGCGTGCGCGATCCGCTGCGGCAGCGCGTCCCTGGCGGCGCCGTACCGGATGTCGCGGCCGGCCATCTCCCGGACGATCTCCTCCAGTTCGTACGCCGGCACCCGCCAGCGCCGGGAGCCGCGCACCACCACGACCGGCTCCTTCGGCATGGTGATGCCCGAGCGCACCGCGCGCCGCAGCACCTCCGCCATGCGCGCGTCGCCCTTGAGCCGCGCGGTGGCCGCCGAGTCGGTGCCGCGCACCTCGACATGGGCCACCAGGTCGTCCACGGTCGCCTGCTTGACCTGGAGTTCGCCGAGCGCGGGCAGCACCTGCTCGATGTACTGGAGGAAGGACGCGTTCGGCCCGATCACCAGGGTGCCGGTGCGGGCCAGCCGCTCCCGGTGCGCGTACAGCAGGTAGGCCACCCGGTGCAGGCCGACCGCGGTCTTCCCGGTGCCCGGCGCACCCTGCACGCAGACGCTGCCGCCCACCCCGGCACGCACGATCTCGTCCTGCTCGGGCTGGATGGTGGCCACGATGTCGCGCATCGGCCCGACGCGCGGCCGCTCGATCTCCGACTGGAGCAGCTTGCTGGAACGGTCCTCCTCGGTGGCGTCCGTCAGGTGCTCGTCCTCGTACGCGGTCAGCTCGCCGCCGGTGTAGCCGAAGCGGCGGCGCAGCGCCACGTCCATCGGCTCGGCGCGGGAGGCGCGGTAGAACGGCTGCGAGACAGGGGCGCGCCAGTCGATGACCATCGGGTCGCCGTCGGCGTCGTGCACATGGCGCCGCCCGATGTAGAAGCTCTCTCCCGCACCCCCTTCGGCCGCCTCGACGCCCGGCGCGCGCAGGTAGTCGAGGCGGCCGAAGAAGAGCGGGGTGCCGGCGAGGTCGGCGAGCGCCTTGATGCGCACCTCGATCTCGCCGGCGAGGATCTTGGCGTTGACCCAGTTCCCGGTGACATCGCTGATGTCGAGCGCCTCGACGTCCTCCCGCATGGCGCGCAGCGCGGACCGGGAGGAGGCGAGGTGGGCGCGCTCGTGGCCCAGCGGGTCGGCCGGCGCCGGGTCCGCGGGCGGGGCGGAGGAAGGGGCCGCGGCTGTCGGCGAGGCGGACTGGTTGCGGGCGTGCGAGGGCACGGCTTTGCCTCCGGCTGATACGTGGGAGCGTACGGCGTCGCGTACGCACGCGGTGGTGATCACGAAGGGCCGGCCGGTTTCCGTCCGGGCGGCGGCACTCCCGTCAGGGAGGCGGCAAGACGCGGAACTATACGCCCCGGGTCGCGGCGATGCTAACCGTTTTCCGCCCGGGTGCCCGCCGCCGGACTCGGGGGGACCCCGAGGGGCCCGTCAGGGTCGGGGGTCCGCCCGAAGTCGCACACGCCCGGTGCGATATCCGCCCATGGCCCGACGTACGCCGTGCGCGTGATGCCTACCGTGGAGACATGGCCTCCACCACACTTCCCCCAGGTCCCAGCGTCCATGGCGGCACCGCGATCGGTGCCCGCTCCGGCAACCCCCGACACCGCGTGGGCAACGCGCTGCGCGCGGTCAAGGTGTACGTCACCACCGCCGTCGAGGTCGTCCTCCTCGGCACCGAGAGCAAGCGTTACTGAGCACCCGGAGCGCTACCGGTGAGTAGCCTCCCCGCGCCGAGGTGAGTACGGCGGCGCATGTGCGAGACCGCCCTGGGCGCTGTGATGGGACCCATGGCGACACACACCGCAGGGCACTGCCACGGGGCCGACGATCCGGACCCCGCCCGGCCCCACCCGCCTGACCGGCGCGGCCCCGACGCGAGTCCTTCGTCCGGCCCGCCCCTCCGGCCCGGCCCGCCTCTTCCGCCCGGTCCGCCCCGCCCCGCGCTGCCGCCCACCGCGGCCGGCCGGCCGCCGGAGCCCTGGCCGTACGCCGTCCACCTCACGGGCACCGACTCCCCGCGGGAGCCCCGCGAGATCTTCGTCCCGGTGCTGTGCAGCGTCCTGTGCGCCCCGCTCCTGGCGATCGGCGCGCTCTTCTTCATGCTCTCGCCGCTCGCGACCGACTCGTGCGAGCCGGACGGCTGCCACGCGCTCTTCCGGGCGATGGAGGTCGACCCTTGCGTGCTGGCGCTCGCGGCGGTCCTGCTGGCCGGTTGCTGGGCCGTGCCGAACCGCTGGCACGCCGTGCGGCCGCTGCTGGGTGTCGGGGCACTGGCGGCCGCGCTGACCGGCGTCTACCTCTACGTGCACCTGCCGCTGCCGAACTGAGGGCGGGCCGAAGCCGTACTCGGGCGGGCCGAAGCCGTACGGGGGCGGTGCGGCCGTGCACCGGACGGCTGCTCAGACGTCCTCCGCCTCCGCGGAGCCGGTGAGCAGGTCGTCGGCGTCCACGATGCGGTAGGCGTACCCCTGCTCGGCGAGGAACCGCTGGCGGTGGGCCGCGAAGTCCTGGTCGATCGTGTCGCGGGCCACCACCGAGTAGAAGCGCGCCTCGTGGCCGTCGGCCTTCGGCCGCAGCACCCGGCCGAGCCGCTGCGCCTCCTCCTGGCGGGAGCCGAAGGTGCCCGACACCTGGATCGCGACCGTCGCCTCGGGCAGGTCGATGGAGAAGTTCGCCACCTTGGAGACGACCAGCACCGACAGCTCGCCCTGCCGGAACGCCTCGAAGAGCTTCTCGCGCTGCGCGTTCGTCGTCTCCCCCTTGATCACCGGCGCGTCGAGGTGCTCGCCCAGCTCGTCGAGCTGGTCGATGTACTGCCCGATGACGAGGGTCTGCTGCCCCGCGTGCTTGGCCACCAGCGCCTCCGTGACCTTCCGCTTGGTCGCGGTGGTCGCGCAGTAGCGGTACTTCTCCTCGGTCTCGGCCGTCGCGTACGCCAGCCGCTCGGTCTCGGTGAGGTTGACCCGGACCTCGACGCAGTCGGCGGGCGCGATGTACCCCTGCGCCTCGATCTCCTTCCACGGCGCGTCGAACCGCTTCGGCCCGATCAGCGAGAACACGTCGGACTCGCGGCCGTCCTCGCGCACCAGCGTCGCGGTCAGGCCGAGCCGGCGGCGGGCCTGGAGGTCGGCGGTGAACTTGAAGACCGGCGCGGGCAGCAGGTGCACCTCGTCGTAGACGATCAGCCCCCAGTCGCGGGAGTCGAACAGCTCCAGGTGCGGGTAGACACCCTTCCGCTTCGTGGTGAGCACCTGGTACGTGGCGATGGTGACCGGGCGGATCTCCTTGCGGGTGCCGCTGTACTCGCCGATCTCCTCCTCGGTGAGGGAGGTGCGCTTCACCAGTTCGTGCTTCCACTGGCGGGCCGAGACGGTGTTCGTCACCAGGATCAGCGTGGTGGCCTTCGCCTGCGCCATCGCGCCCGCGCCGACCAGCGTCTTTCCCGCGCCGCAGGGCAGCACGACCACCCCGGAGCCGCCGTGCCAGAAGCCCTCCACGGCCTGCTGCTGGTACGGGCGCAGCCCCCAGCCGTTCTCGTCCAGCTCGATCGGGTGCGCCTCGCCGTCGACGTATCCGGCGAAGTCCTCGGCCGGCCAGCCCAGCTTCAGCAGCACCTGCTTGATCTGGCCGCGCTCGGAGGGGTGCACGGCGACGGTGTCCGCGTCGATCCGCGCGCCGACCAGCGGCTGCACCCGCTTCGAGCGCAGGATCTCCTCCAGCACCGGGCGGTCGGTGGTGGTCAGCACCAGGCCGTGCGCCGGGTCCTTGCTCAGCCGCAGCCGCCCGTAGCGGTCCATCGTCTCGGCCACGTCGACCAGCAGCGCGTGCGGCACCGGGTACCGGGAGTACTCGACGAGCGCGTCCACCACCTGCTCGGCGTCGTGTCCGGCCGCCCGGGCGTTCCACAGGCCCAGCGGCGTCAGCCGGTAGGTGTGGATGTGCTCGGGGGCCCGCTCCAGTTCGGCGAACGGGGCGATCGCACGGCGGCAGGCGTCGGCCTGCTCGTGGTCGACCTCCAGGAGGAGCGTTTTGTCGCTCTGGACGATCAAGCAGGACAAGGGGGCCTCCGACGGATGGCGGGCGAACAGACAACTGTACTTCGCCGCGCGGTTCGGTCGGAGCGCGGCGGGAGGGGGCGGGGGTGAGGCGGGGTGGGACGGGGGTGAGGCGGGGGCGTGCGTCCGGACAGGGGAATCTGCGCGCGGCATGTGCTCTGCATACAAGATGAACAGTCGTATTTGATGTTTTCTGCCCCCATGGATCACCAGCAGACGAATCCCCCCACCGCGTCGCGCCGCCGGGGGCCGTTCCGTGCCGCCGCGGCGTCCACGGCAGTCGTCGGCGCGGCAGTCATGGCCGCGGCCGGCCTGCTGCTGCCCGGCTCGCCGGCCGGTGCCGCCACCTCGGACGACGGCGGGACGACCGCCGCGCTCGGGACCGCCGCCGCTCCGTCGGACACGTCCTGGCCGAACGGCAGCGAGTGGCCGCCGAACACTGCCGCGCCGTCGTCGTCGCCCAGCGGCGACAACGCGTCGTGGCCGAACGGCAGCCAGTGGCCGAACAGTGCGGCGCCCTCCGGCGCGGCACCCTCCAGCTCCGCCCCTTCCAGTTCCGCCCCCTCCAGTGCGGCTCCCTCCAGCGCTGTCCCCTCCAGCGCGCCGCCTGCCGAACAGCACACCACGGCGCCGGACGGGTACGGGTCCACGCCGCCCGACGACGGCTACGGCTCCACGGCGCCGGACCACGGGTACGGCTCCACGCCGCCCGACGACGGCTACGGCTCCACGCCGCCCGACGACGGCTACGGCTCCACGGCCCCGGGCTACGGGGACACGTGGCCGAGCGGGAGCCCGTCGCCCAGCGACAGCACCAGCTGCCCGCCCACGACTCCGCCCACGACACCTCCGACCAAGCCTCCGACCACTCCGCCCACCAAGCCCCCGACCGCCCCGCCGTCCCACCACCCGTCCCATCACCCCTCGCACCACCCGAGCCACCACCCGTCGCACCACCCCAGCCACCCGCCGACGACGCCGCCCACCAAGCCGCCGACGACCCCTCCGACGAAGCCGCCCACGACGCCCCCCACGACGCCTCCGACCACCCCTCCCACGACTCCGCCGTCCCACCACCCGAGTCACCACCCGTCCCATCACCCGAGTCACCACCCGTCGCACCACCCCAGCCACCCGCCGACCACCCCGCCCACGACGCCGACCACGCCCACCACGACCCCGCCGACCCTTCCGCACACCGGTGCGTCGGCCCAGGTCGAGTGGGCCGCCGCGGCGGCCGTCGGGGTGCTGGGCGCCGGCGGTGCGCTGGTGGTGTTCAGCCGCAGGCGCGGGCGCCACAACTGACGCCACGCGTATGACCGTTCGTACGATCCGTACGACCGCCGCCGGTCCGGCCGCCGCACGCCTTCCCACGGCGTACGGCGGCCGGTCGGGGGTAAGCGCCGCAGGGACAGTGCCTATTCGAGGGGGCCGCGTTCCATGGCGCTACGAGTCCCGCTCTTCCGTGCCGGCCCGTCCTCCGGGTCGAGCGGGGCGGCCACACCGGGGGCGGCGCGGAAGGCCGCGCCCAAGTCCGTTCCGAAGTCGAAGCCCGAGCCGAAGCCCAAGTCGAAGCCGGGGCCGAAGCAGGGGCCGAAGCCCAAGTCCGCGCGCAAGCCGGGCTCTTCGCCGAAGCAGGCGGCCGGGCGGCCCCGCAAGGCCACGGCCGGCCAGGCGCCGAAGTCCCGCCGTACGTTGCCCGGTTGGTGGCCGCGCTCTGGCGGCGACGTACCGGCGAAGTCGGCGAAGTCGGCCAAGGTGGCAGGGCCCACCAAGTCCGCCAAGCCCGCCAACTCCGCCGCGTCCGCCAAGTCCGCCGCGCGCCGCGACGCCCCGCCCGCCCCGCTGCTCCAGCGCCGTTCCGCGGTCGCGCTGGCGGCCCGGGCGCTGGTGCTCGCGGTGCTCGTGGTCGCGATGGTGGCCTTCGCGGTGGCGCTGGCCCGGGTGACCCTCGTGCCGTCGCCCGCCTCGGACGCCCTCGTGCACACCAACCTGCGGCCGGGCGCGTCGATCCGGGCCTACCTCGACCAGCCGGACACCCGCGACACCGTCAAGCAGATCGGCGGCAACATCCTGCTCGGCGTGCCCTTCGGCATCCTGCTGCCCACCCTCTTCCCGCGCACCCGCGGGCTGATCCGGGTCGTCGTCGTCACCGCCCTCGTGATGCTCATGGTCGAGACCACCCAGGGAGCGATCGTGGAGGGCCGCGCGTTCGACATCGACGACGTCATCCTCAACACCGCCGGCTCCCTGCTCGGTTACCTCGCCCTCGGCCTCCGCCTCGGCCGCGCCCTCCACCCCCGCCGCCCCCACTGGTACCACCGCTACGGCATCGGCAAGGCTCCGGACCCCGCCCCCGCCGATCCCGAGCGCTGACCGGGCACCCGCCGGCGGGCGGTGCGCGTTCGCGGTGCGCCGTACCGGAGCGGGGCGTTCCCCTATGGCGAGAACGTGTGCACCCCCTGCGCCCCTGTGGCACCATCACTTCGAGCTGGGCCGGCCCAGGGGCCGCGCGGTGTGCCAGGAGGCGGAGAGTTCCAGATGCGGGTGGAGATCCGGGCGACGAACGACGACGAGGTTCCTGCCCTGCACGACTTCTTCCGCTGGCTGAGGGACGACCAGGACGGGCCCGAGTCGGTCCGTCTGGAGAACGCCGCCACCGGCCGCCCCGGGGCGATGGGAGCCCTGGAGGTCATCCAGGTCGTCCTCGCCGAGTCGACGACCATCGCGAGCCTGGCGATGCAGTACGTCTCCTGGCGCCGCTCGCGAGCCGGCGGCGGGCGCGGCGCGGGATTCACCTTCACCCGCGCCTCGGACGGCCTGTCCGTCAGCGTCGAGAACGGCACCGACGACGAGGTGCGCCGGGTCCTGGCGGTGCTCGCGGCGCTGCCGGAGCCACTTCCCGGGCCCGACCAGCCCGCCCCCGACCAGCCCGCGCCCGACCCTGACGACCAGGTCCCTGAGTAGCCCGCATGGCCATCCAGGGGGACAGGGAACTCGCCGATCCGCACCGCTCGTACGCGGTCCTCGTCGGAGCCGCGTCGTACGACCACGCCTCCCTCGACGAACTGCCCGCGGTCGCGAACAACCTCGGCAGGCTGGCCGAGTTGTTCACCGACGCCACGATCTGGGGCCTGCCGCAAGGGAACTGCGTACGGCTGCCGCAGCCGGAATCCCGGGAGGAGGTCCTCGACGCGATCCACGACGCGGCGCGCAAGGCCGAGGACACGCTGCTGGTCTACTTTGCCGGGCACGGTCTGGCCCATCCGGACGTCAACGGCCTCCTGCTCGCCCTGCCCGGCACCGATCCCGAACGGGCCTACACCGCCCTGGACTTCGACGCCGTACGCGGCGAGGTGCTCCGTACCCGGCGCGACGTCAACCGGGTCGTGATCCTGGACTGCTGCTACGGCGGGCGGGCGTTCGAGGGGGGCATGGGCGGCGCCGGCCGGGCGGTGCAGATGGCCGAGCAGACGCGCATCGCGGGGTCCTACCTCCTCACCGCGAGTTCCGCGACCCGGCAGTCGCAGTCGCCGCCCGGCGAGACGTACACGGCGTTCACCGGAGAGCTGATCCGTCTGCTGGAGAGCGGGCTGCCCGACGCCGGCGAACTGATCGAGGCCACCCACGTCTACGAGCACCTGTACGGCGAACTGCGAGCCAAGGGACGCCCGTTGCCGCAGCAGCGGCTCAGCAACACCGGCCGCACCCTCGTCTTCGCCAGGAACCGGCACCTGGCGGAGAGCGCACCGGTGGACGACGAGGAGCAGGGCGCGAGCCCGTCCGGCACCCCCCACGTGGTGACCGGGCCGGCCCGGACGCCACGCGAACTCGTCCAGGAGGTCGCGAGGTCGAGGACCGCGGACGGCGGTGCTGCCGCCGACGCGCTGCTGCGGGAATGGGCGGCGCGCCGTCCGGTCCAGGAAGTGGCCGCCCTCGCGGCGCTTTTGAGCGCGGCGGACGACCGGGCCGCCTCCGGTGTGGTGAACGCGGCCCTGTCCGATCGCGGCCCGCAGGCCGTCGCCGACTACCTCGACGCCCTGTACGCCGTCGATGACGAGCCGGCGGACGCCGCACGCGTCCTGCACCATGCCGCCGGCCAATCCGTCGATGTCGTCGCGGCCACCTACAAGTCCCTGCGCTCCAACGGCCGTTCGGCCGAGGCGGACCGCCTGCTGTCCCTGCGGACCGAGCGTCTGAGCAGTACCGACGACGTCCTCGAACTGGCGGGAGCGCTCTGGTCCGCCGGTCTCGAGCCGGAGGCCGACCGGGTCCTCACGGCCGCCACCACGGACTCCCCGGAGGAATCAGGACGCCTGGCCGACGCCCTCCTGGCCATCGGCCAGCAGGACCGGGCGTTCGCGCTCTACCTGCGGACCCAGGAGACGGTGACACGGCGTCCCGTGCCCGCGTTCGTGCAGCTCCTGCGGAAGATGCACGAGGCGGAACACGAGGACGACGCCGCCACGATCCTCGAAGGGTGGATCGCCGGCGCCGTTCCCCCGTCAGCGTCGTCGGTGCGTCCCGATCTGCGGACCATCGCCGAACTCTGCGCGGAACTGCGTTCGGCGGGCCTCGGCCCCGACGCCTCGACCGTGCTGCGGCGGTGCGCTGCCGCGATGTCTCCGGCGGACCTGACGGCACTCGCCAAGACGCTGTACCGGCAGGGCCGAGGTGAGGACTCCGTCCTGCTGTTGTCGATGGCGACCCGCACCGGCCCGGTCGAGGCCGCGGTGGACTTCGTCGACAGCCTGCGCGAGATGGGCCGCCCCGTGGACGCGAACGCCCTGCTCGACGAGGTCGGCCAGTCGTCCGCGCAGGACGTCGCGCGGCTGCTGGAGGGGTTGGAGGAGCGGGGCCGGACCCGTGACCGTGACCGGCTGCTGTCCGCGATCGCTGCTCAACCTGCACCTGCGCGGCTCGCGTTGCTCAGAGAGCCGTTCCTGGCGGACGGGCGCTACGACGAGGTGTTCACCTCGTTCGGCACCGCGTCGGGCGAGGCGTTCGCCGAGGTGCTGGAACAACTGCGGGACACCGGAAGCCATCTGGACCTCCTCGCGCTGTTCGGCTACGGCGCCCGCAGGGCTCCGGCGGACCTCGCCGCACGGCTCGCGTGGCTGGAACGCGGAGGATTCCCCGAAGCCCTCGCGCTGCGGGCCTGCTTGTCCGACCGCGGGATCTCGGCCGGCGGACGTGTCCCGACCCTGGACAAGGGCAACCTGGAGGCCGTGGCCGACCGCCTCCGGTCTCCCACCGGGCTGGCGCTGGCGCTGGCGGCCTTGCGGGCCCTCGGCCGCGAGGAAGCGGTCCGGTACGCGGCCCGGCGGGCGGCGGGGGCGTGGTTCGACTCCGCGCGGCGGCTGGAGTTGACGCTGTCCCTGCGCCGCAGGGGACTGCACGGCACCGCCCGGGTCGTGATCAAGGGGGGATCGTGGGACGCGATCGGCCACCTGCGCGCCACGGTCACCGGGTTGCACGGCGCGGGGTTCCCCGACGACGCCGCGTACGCGCTGCGCTGCTACGCCGTCCGGCTGGGCGGCCGGGCGAAGAAGCTCGCGGTCTCGCTCGGCCTGGAACCGCCTCCCGGCCCGGCGTACTTCCCGCTCCTGCGGCGCTCCGTGCTCGACGACGGTGACGGCACGGCGAGCTGACCGTTTCGGAACGGCCGGGTTTCACGTGCGGCCGGGTCAGGACGGGTGCCGGAACAGGACGGGTCAGGACGGGTCTTCGGCGAGGGTGGAGACGCCGGTGATGCGGTGCAGGGCGAAGGTGCGGTTCTCGTCGGCGGTGTGGTCGTAGGCCGTGACGTAGCCGCCTTCGACGCGGAGCGGGGCGATCACGCGCTGGGTGGCGGCGCCCTCGGCGTTGACGTAGCCGATCCAGAGGGACTCGCCGGTGAGGGCGGCGGCCTGCACGGTGGCGAGGGTGTCGGCGGCGGGGGTGCGGGGCAGGCCGCCGTCGCGGGCGGCGGGGGCGCTGCGGGTGACGGTGGCGGCGCGGTCGCCGGCCCGGATCGCCTTGACCGCGAGGCCGAGCAGCGCGTCGTCGGGCGCGGGCGGCCCGTCGGTGACGGGCAGCGGCGGGGTGCGCGGCGGGGTGCGGCGGGCGTCGGGGCGGGTGATCAGGACGTCGCCGTCGGGCGATTCCGCGGCCGGGGCGAGGCCCATCGCGCGCAGCCGCTCCAGGAGGGTGGCCGGGTCGGCCTGCGCGGCCAGCACGGTCGGGGCGAGCCGGCGCAGCCCGAGGCCGCCTGCCCGGCGGTCGGCGAGGAGTTCGGTGAGCACGGCGTCGTCGTCGCAGCGCAGGTACGCGGCGGCCACGCCGACCCGCAGCGCGCCGTGCCGGCGCGCCACGTCGTCGATGAGATAGCTCAGCGGCTGCGGCACGGGCGTACGCGAGTGGGTGGTCAGGAAGGACTGCAACTCGGCGGCGCTGCGGCCCGCGTCCAGGGCGCGCCGCACCGACTCGGGGGTGAAGCGGTAGACCGTGGCGCCGCCCTTGGACTCGATGTCGGCCAGCATGCCCAGCATCTCCGCGAGCGGCGCGACCAGCGGACCCGGGGCGACGGCCGTCAGGTCGGCCTGGAGCAGCACGTGGTCGAGTGGTTCCGGCAGCAGCGGGGCGAGCGCGGCGGCGGCCGCGTCCGGGTCGCCGGCCAGCAGCGGCCGGGCGTGCGCGGCGAGCGCGCCGCGCCCGGTGACGCCCAGTGTCTCGGCGTCCATGAGGGTCCAGTCGAGCAGGTCGGTGCGCAGCGCGTCGGCGCCCGGCCGCAGCGGGCGGTCCCAGCGCAGCCGGGCCAGCAGCGCGTCCCGGTCCGCGGCGGTGCCGGGCGGCGGCTCGGCGAGCAAGTCGAGGGCGGCGCGCCGTACTTGGGGGGCGAGCGGGCGGTCCAGGTCGGGGCCGAGCGCGGCCAGTGCCCGCCCCTTCGGGTCCCGGCTGCCGACCAGCCCTGCGGTGCGGGTCGCGGTCAGCCAGGCGGCGGCCAGTACCGACCACTGCTGCTGGGACGGGAGTTGGGCCCATCCGTCGGCCGCGGGGGTCGGGGCGTACGCCTCCTCGACCTCGCCGTCCGCGGCCACCAGCCCCGCGGCGTAGGAGAGTTCGACCCAGAAGGCGGCCTGCGGCTCGGGCAGGTCGAGGGTCGCCGCGGTCCGTTTGAGGTCGCGCACGCTGATCCCGCCGGCCCGCAGCACGGCCGGCCCGCCGGTCTCCCACGCGGCGAGCAGTTCGGCGACGGTGCGTACGGCGGTCAGCGCCTGGCCGGCCGCGGTGAGGTCGACGGTGCGCGGGGTGCGCGGCACCGGGGCGATCGGCGGCGGAGCCGGCTGCGGGGAGCGGTGCGCGCGGCCACCGCGCAGCGCGAGCGCCGCCTCGCGGGGCAGCGCGACGTTGTGCGGGCCGGCCGGCAGCAGCAGGCCGCGGGCGAGCAGCCACTGCACGGCGGTCGAGGCGTCCTTCGCCCGTACGGGTGCGGTCGCGTCCCGCACCTCGCCGTACGGCGGTCCCCACACCAGGCGGTCGAGCACGGTGCGCACGCCCTCGGGCGCGGAGTCGAGCAGCGGGCCCAACCCGCCCGGATCGGCGAAGAGTCCGGCCAGCGCGCGGGTGGCGCTCACCGGGTCGTGGGTGGCCGGCAGGCCCGCGTCGGCCACGATCTCCTGGAGCCGGGCGGGCGACATGCCCGAGGTGGCCTCGCCGACGGACGGGCCGAGCCCGGTCGCGGACGCCACCGCGGGCGACGGCGCCAGCACGTCGCGGGCCGCGCGCACCAGCCGCAGCCGGTCCTCGCCGCCCCACACCACGCCCCGGGTGCGCAGCCGCTCCACCGCGCCGGGCAGGGCGGCGGTGACCGCCGCGGCGAGGTCGGCGGGCAGCGGCTCGCCGAGCGGGGCGGCGCCGCCCCCGGCCGGGTCCGCGCCGGCCATCAGCACGCGCAACGCGTCGTACGGGCACGGGTCGGCGGCCACCGCGAGCGCCTCCGCGACCTGGCGGGTGAACGCGTCGACCTGGTCCAGCGCGCGCAGCACCGACGCGCGGGTGGCGGCGCGGGTGGCGAGCTGGGTGAGGTCGTTCGGGACCGGGGTGAGCAGGTCGGGCCGGGCGCGCAGGAGGCGGGCCAGCGCGTCGTCGTCACGTGCGCGCAGGTCCTCCGCGAGGGTGCGCGGCTCTGCCGTATCCATCCGTCCCACATTAGCCGCATGGAGGTAAGCGGACGGGTACGGTCGTCGTGGCGGGCGGCGGTGCGGCGGACGGCGGAAGGAGCCCGGCGGTGGGCGTGGAGAGCGACCGGCTGGTGTTCGACTACCTCAGCCGGGTCGGTGACCTGGCGCAGACCGCGCTTCCGGCGGCCGACCGGATGCGGCTGGTGGCGCAGTTGCGGACCGACATCGACCGGGCCAGGGGCGAGGGGGACAACGCGGCGGCGGTGCAGCGCATCCTCGGGCGGTTCGGCAGCCCGGACGAGGTGGTCGAGGCGGCGGCGGGCACCCGCGGGTCGGGCCGGTCCGCTGCCGGCGCCGCGTCGGGGGCTGCCTCCGGGTCCGGTGCGGGCGAGCCGCCCGCCGGGGAGCCCGCGCCGGGGACGTACGGGCCGTACGCGAAGCCGCGCGGGGCGGCGGTGCCGAAGTCGCGGGAGAGGTCGCCGGAGGAGCCGTCCGACGGGTCGCGTGACGAGTCGCGCGAGGAGCGGCGGGCCTCCCGCCGGGAGAAGCCGCGGTCGCGCGGCGAGCGGGAGCCGGAGTGGTGGGGCGGCGGGCTGGGGGAGGGGCGGCTGCGGGCCGGGGACGAGCTGGCCGGGCTGCCGGGGATGACCGGGGGGATCTTCATCCCGTTCGACGACGAGGACCTGGCGGGGAAGGAGGCGGGGGACGAGCTGCGGCCGCTCCCGGGTGCCCTCGCGGGGGGAGGGGGCGGTGGCCCCGGGGAAGGCGAGGGGGCGGCGGGCGGCGGGCCGGCCGAGGCGGGGCCGACGGGGCGGAAGGGGCTGCGCGGGCTGCTGCGGCCGGGCGCCGGCGCGGGCGGGGGTGCCCGTGCCCGCGTGAAGCGGTGGGGCAGCCCGCTGCTGCTGTGCGCCGCCGCGCTCCTGGTCGCCGGTGTGGTGATCGGCTCATGGATACCGCTCGGGCTCGGCTGGCTGGCCGGATACCTCTCGCGCACCCTCACCCGTACCCAGGCCAAGATCGCGGTGTTCGGGGTGCCCGGGGCCACGGCCGTGGGCTACGCGGTCTGGCTCTGGGGCCGTGACAAGGGCCGCTGGGGTTCGCCCGTCGCCCAGGGGCAGATGGGCCACGTGATCCGGGACGACCTCCCCGTCGCGGTCCGCGTCGCCGCCGTCGGCTCCGCCCTCTACTTCCTCTGGCGGGCGCGCAGGTCCGCGTAGCGCTCGGCCCGGGCGGACCCTCCGGGTCACCCGGTGCTGTCGGTGCCGGGAGCACCTTCCGGTGCCTCCGGTCCCCCGGAGGACGGAACGGGACGGGAACGGGGGCACCGGGGTGGGTCCGGTCGCCGTCGGGGACAATGGGCGGGTGACCAAGGACCTCGCCGCCCCGTTGACCGTCGGGTTCGACCTCGACATGACCCTGATCGACTCCCGCCCGGGGATCAAGGCGGTGTACGACCGGCTGGCCGCGGAGACGGGCACCTTCATCGACTCGGCGCTGGCCGTCACCCGCCTCGGCCCGCCGCTGGAGGACGAGCTGGCGAACTGGTTCGCGCCCGAGCTCATCGCGGAGATGGGCGACCGCTACCGCGCGCTCTACGTCGACCACGCGATCCTCCCGACCCCGGCGATGCCCGGCGCGGTGGCCGCGGTGGAGGCGGTACGGGCAGCGGGCGGCCGGCCGCTGGTCGTCACGGCGAAGCACGCCCCGAACGCCCGGCTGCACCTGGACCACGTCGGCATCGAGGCGGAACTGCGCGGCTGGCTGTGGGCGGAGGCGAAGGCCGAGGCGCTGGTCGAGTACGGCGCGTCGGTCTACGTCGGCGACCACGTCGGGGACGTGCGCGGGGCGCGTGCCGCCGGCGCGCTGTCGGTGGCTGTGGCGACCGGGCCGTGCGGGGAGAAGGAACTGCTGGCGGCGGGCGCCGACGTGGTGCTGGCCGACCTGACGGAGTTCCCCGCCTGGTTCGCGGACTACCGCTCCGCGGCGGCCTGATCCGCGGCGGCCTGCCCGGCGGCCGCCTGCTGCCCGATCCCGGACTGCCCGAGCACGGACTTCCCGACCACGGACTGCCCGAGCACGGCCGTTCCCCCCGCACCGCCCGCCGTCGCGTGCCGCTGGGCCAGCGCGGACTTCAGCAGCCCGACCAGGGCCAGCGCGAGGCCCAGCCCCATCAGCATCGACACGAAGTACGCAGGGGTGGGCAGCCGCTTGGTGTGCAGCAGCAGCGGCGCGACCGTCACCACGGTGCCAACGGTCCCGACCAGGAACGTGATGGCGCCGGTGCGGACCAGCAGGTCACCGGGGCCCAGGGTTTGTTTGCTCACCCGACAAGGGTAGGTCCGTGGGGTGGACGGAGTGGAACGGAGTCAGGGCCGCCGGGCGTCCTGTCGTACGGTGGCGGGCCGTCGGCGCGCTGCCGGCGACTGTTCGGACGGGTCCGCGGACGGGTCTGCCGACGGGTCCTCGGACGGGTCCGGAGCGGTCCGCTGACGACCTGCCGGGAGCGGTTTCCAGCTGCTCTCGGGTAATTCTCCAGCAGCCCCCGGCGGGTTCGGGTAATTTCGAGTAACTTCCATCAGCTCCGAGAACTTCGGGCGACACCGAGCAATGAGGACGAGGTCGGACGTGCCTACCGGCAAGGTCAAATGGTTCAACAGCGAGAAGGGCTTCGGCTTCCTCTCCCGCGATGACGGCGGCGACGTCTTCGTGCACTCGTCGGTGCTGCCCGAAGGGGTGGCGGCCCTCAAGCCCGGCCAGCGCGTGGAGTTCGGCGTGGTCGCGGGCCAACGCGGTGACCAGGCGCTTTCGGTGACGCTGCTCGATCCGGCACCGTCCGTCGCGGCCGCCCAGCGGCGCAAGCCGGATGAGCTGCTGCCGATCGTGCAGGACCTCACCTCGCTGCTGGAGGACGTCGCGCGCTCGCTCCAGCGCGGCCGCTATCCGGACAAGGCGCACGGCCACAAGATCGCCTCGGTGCTGCGCGTCGTCGCCGACCAGCTCGACGTCTGACCCTTCGGCGGCGAGCGCCCCCTTTTAACCGGGCTTTACCGGAACCGTGGATTCCGGTAAAGCCCGGTGCGGTAATTCAGGTCACATCCGTCACAAATCCGCCGGTTATCCGAAAGCCAGCGCGCCGGCCGGCAGCGGCGGCACCAGACCCTCGGCCGCGGCCCGGGTGAGCAACCCGCGCACCGCCGCGTAGCCGTCCTCGCCGAGGTCGGCGGTGAACTCGTTGACGTACAGCGCGATGTGCTGGTCGGCGACCGCGGGGTCCATCTCCTGGGAGTGCGCGAGGACGTACTCCCGGGACAGCTCGGGCTCGTCCCAGGCGCGCCGCACCGACGCCCGCGCCGCATCTGCCAGCGCGCGCAGCCGCTCGCCGCCCAGCGACCGCTTGGCGATGATCGCGCCCAGCGGGATCGGCAGCCCGGTGGTGGCCTCCCAGTGCTCGCCCATGTCCGCGAGCTTGTGCAGGCCGTAGTTCTGGTACGTGAAGCGCGCCTCGTGGATCACCAGGCCCGCGTCCACCCGGCCGTCCCGCACCGCGGGCATGATCTCGTGGAACGGCAGCACCACGATCTTCCCGACGCCGCCGCTCACCTCGGCCGCCGCCCACAGCCGGAAGAGCAGGTACGCCGTCGACCGCTCGCTCGGCACCGCGACCGTCTTCCCCGCCAGGTCGGTGCCGGCCTCCTTCGTCAGCACCAGCGGCCCGCACCCCCGGCCGAGCGCCCCGCCGCAGGGCAGCAGCGCGTACTCCTCCAGCACCCACGGCAGCACCGCGTACGACACCTTCAGGATGTCGAACTCGCCGCGCTCCGCCATGCCGTTGGTGATGTCGATGTCGGCGAACGACACGTCCAGCGGCGGGGCCTGTTCGACCAGGCCGTGCGCCCAGGCGTGGAAGACGAAGGTGTCGTTCGGGCACGGGGAGTACGCGATGCGCAACGCCGACTCCCGTTCGGCCGACCCGTCCTGTCCGGCCCGCTGATCCGGCCGCTGCTGTTCTGTCTTCTGCTCGTCACCCATGATGTGCCTCAACTCCCAGTACGGCCGGCAGCTTCCCGAACGCGGCCGTCAGGGCCGCCAGCGCCTCCCCGATCCGCCAGGCGGCCCGGTCGCGGGGACCGACGGCGTTGGACACCGTACGGATCTCCAGCACCGGCAGGCCCGCCGCCGCGGCCGCCTCGGCCACTCCGAAACCCTCCATCGCCTCCGCCACCGCGCCCGGGTGACGGCCCGCCAGTTCGGCCGCCCGCTCGGCGCTGCCGGTCACCGTGGACACCGTCAGCACCGGCCCGTACGCCGCCGCGAGGCCGTCGGCCACCGCCCGGCTCAGCTCCGGTGGCGGGAGGTGGCGGGAGGTGCCGAAGCCCAACTCGGCGACCGGCACGAAGCCGTCGGGCGTCTGCGCGCCGAGGTCCGCCGCCGTGATCGCGCTCGCCACGGCCACCGAGCCGACCGGTGCGGTGGGCGCGAAGCCGCCGGCGATGCCCGCGCTGAGCACCAGGTCGTACGGCTGCCCGGCCGCCTCCGCGCGGGCCAGCGCGGTCGCGGTGGCGGCGGCAGCGGCGCCGGGGCCGACGCCGCCGGCCAGGACGGTGGCGCGGAGTGCGGGCGCGGGCCCGGAGTCAGGGGCGGTGGCGGGGTCGGGGGCGCCCGTGGTCACGGCGCCCGGGGGGAGGACCGCGGCCAGGCCCGCGGCTGCCGCGTCGCGCTCGGCGGCCACCGCGGTCACCACCAGCAGGCGGTTCGCGGGGGCTGTCGTACCGCTCATCCGTTCAACCGCCCATCCGTACGGCGACGGACCGGGGCGCGGCCGACCGTCGCTCAGCCGTCGTTCACTTGCCGCTCAGCGGTGGCTGGGCAGCGGGCCTCAGCCGTCGCTCGGTTGCCGCTCAGCCGGCGTTCAGTGGTCGCTCAGTGGTCGCTCAGTGGTCGCGCCGCAGCTCGAAGGAGATCACCCGGGTGACCTTGGCGCCGCTGGTGTCCGCGGACTCCACGATGTTCAGCGTCACGCTGTCCACCGGGGTGGTCTGGCCGGTCTGCGGGTCCTGCACGTGGAACAGCTCCGCGCTGTCCACCGTGAAGTAGGTCTTGTTCTTGAGCACCTCGTCGTTGGCGAGCGAGGTGTTCTGCACGATCAGCCAGCCCTTGTCGCCGATCGAGGGGTCCACGCCGATCCGTACCTGGTCGCCGACCGGGACGGTGATGTGGTGGGTCGGCTTCGCCTGGAGGCACTTGGCGAAGATCGCCTGCGGCAGCAGCGCGCCCTTGGCGTAGCAGGCCTTGCTCGCCGACGCCATCACTGACTTGCTGCCCACGGTCACCGTCGCCTCGGCGGTCGGCTTCGTGCAGGCGGTGAGGGAGATCAACCCGAGGGAGATGGCACCGAGGGCGGTGGCGGCGCGGCGAATGCTCATGGCAGGAGGCTACCGGGCGGTCGCCTCCACTCCGCGCGCGGGTAGGCCGTGTCCCCCGAGATCGGGCCGGTGGCGCGGGCCGGGCGGCCGCCGGGAGTTGTGCGGACGGGGCGCCCTCAGGCGACGCGGGCCTTGGTCGGCGAGCCGTGCTCTCAGGCGACGCGGGCCTTCATGGACGAGCCGCGCCCTCAGCGACGGGGGCCTTCGTCGGCGAGCCGTGCCGTCAGGCGACGCGGGCCTTGGTCGACGAGCCGCGCCGGGCGGCGCCCAGCAGCCCGCGCACCGCGACCAGGAACGCCGTCAGCACCAGGCAGGCCGCCGTCGCCATGCCCAGCGAGCCGTTCAGCGGCAGCACGATGCCGATGCCGCCGCCGACCACCCAGGACAGCTGGAGCACCGTCTCGGAGCGGGCGAAGGCCGACGTACGGACCGCCTCGGGCACGTCGCGCTGGATCAGCGCGTCCAGCGACAGCTTCGACAGCGCCTGCGCGATGCCCGCGACCGCGGTCACCGCGGCCACCGTGATCAGGCCGAACCAGCCCGCCGCCACGGACGCCACCGACAGCGCGCACACCAGTGCCGTCGCGATGATCACCTCGGGGCCGCGGGCCTTGAGCCAGGCGCCCAGCGCGGTGCCCAGCGCGTTGCCCGCGCCGGCCGCGACAACGGCCACCCCCAGCGACAGCTCCGGCGACAGCCCGCCGATCGGATGCTCGCGCAGCATGAACGCCAGGAACATCGTCAGGAAGCCGGACAGCGCGCGCAGCCCGCAGTTGCCCTGCAACGCGTGCAGCACCGACGAACCGACACCCAGCAGACCCGGCTTGCGGCCCGGGACGCCGGACGGCTCCGCCGGCGCCTCCTCGTCGGCGGTCAGCCTGGCCCTGCGCTCGCCGCGGGCGGAGTCCACCTTGTTCGGCAGCGCCATGCACAGCACCGCGCCGCACATGAAGATCGCGAAGGCCCCGTACAGCGGCCACTGCGGGCCGATCTTGTGCAACCCCGCGCCGACCGGGGCCGCCACCGTGGTGGCCAGCAGACCCGAGAGGGTGACCCGGGAATTCGCCTTGACCAGGGTGGTGCGATCCGGCAGCAGCCGCGGCACCACCGCGCTGCGCACCACGCCGTACGCCTTGGAGCCGACCAGGCTGCCCAGCGCCGCCGGATACAGCCCGAGGCCGGCGTGCGAGACCATCCCGGCCATCATCCAGGCGAGCACCGCGCGGGCCACCATGGACATCGCCATCGCGGCCCGGCGGCCGTGCTGAAGGCGGTCCAGCAGCGGGCCGACCACCGGCGCGAGCAGGGCGAACGGCGCCATCGTGATCAGCAGGTAGAGCCCCACGCGGTTGCGGGCCTCGCCGCTGGGGACCGAGAAGAACACGGTGCTGGCGAGCGCGACGGTGATCATCATGTCGCCGGCCGAGTTGACCGCGTGCAACTCGATCAGTTTCGCCAGGCCCGACTCGCCCGCACCGCCCGCGTGTGTCGTGCGCCGGATACGACGGCGCAGCGCTCCCGCCGACCGCCCCACGCCGCTCGCGAGGGCGCGCCCGGCCCTGCGTGCGGGCCCTGGGCCCGCGGTCACGGTTCGTGCCACGACGCAATCCTGCCCCAATTGGAAGACGGCGCACCCCCTCCTTTGCGCGCATGGTGCGCACCGGTAGCGTGCGATCGCGCAGAATGGGTGACAACAGGTGCGCCCGATGACGCTCGGGCAGGGCCGGGGAAGCGGTGAACTCAGGCGTTGAAGCGGTCCGTCGGTCCGCTCCGCCGAGGTTCATCGCGCCTCGGGTCCGCCCGCCCGCGAGCGCACACGTGAGACGGCGTAGAGAGAGAAACGATTTCTGTGAGTCCTGCGATGCGAAGCCGTACCCCTGATCGCCTGTGCGCCGAGGCGGTCGATGTCGCGCTGGCCGTGACGAGGGAGGCGGTGGGCGCGGCATCGGTCGGCGAGCACCTCGGCGTCGTCGCCGAGGGCGACCGCGTGGTCACCCATCTGTTCGCCTGCACCGAGCCCGCCTACCGGGGCTGGCGGTGGGCGACCACCCTCACCAGGGCGTCCCGGGCGAAGGCGGTGACGATCGACGAAACGGTGCTGCTGCCCGGTCCGGACTCCGTACTGGCACCCGAGTGGGTGCCCTGGAGCGAACGGCTGCGGCCGGGCGACATGGGCCCGGGCGACCTGCTGCCCACCGAGGCGGACGACCTGCGGCTCGAACCGGGATGGACCGGGGACGGCGCCGCGGCGGTGTCGGCAGCGGCGGATGTCGCGGGGGCCGTGGAGATCGAGGAGGCCGTCGAGGCGGCGGAGGCCGGGGATGCCGGTGGGGCCGCCGAGGGCGAAGCGTCCGGTGGGGCCGGAGCGGCCGGAGTGACCGCGCCGGGGTCCGGAGCGTCGACGGCCGGTGACGTGGTCACCGGGGTTCCGAGCATCGCCGAGATCCGCTCGGTCGCGCGCCAGCTCGGCCTCGGCCGGCCCCGGGTGCTGTCCCGGTACGGCCTGCACACCGCCGCCGACCGCTGGGAGGAGCAGTTCGGCCCGAAGACGGCGATGGCCCAGGCCGCGCCCGCGAACTGCGTGAGCTGCGGCTTCCTCGTGCCGATCGGCGGCTCCCTCGGGCAGGCGTTCGGCATCTGCGCGAACGAGTACTCCCCGGCCGACGGCAACCTCGTCTCCCTCGCGTACGGCTGCGGCGGCCACTCCGAGGCCGCCGTGATGCCCAAGACGCCCGAGCCCGCGCCCATGGTCCTCGACGACCTCGACGACGACGAGACCCCCTGAGGGGCACTGCCTGAGGGGCCCTGCCCGCCGCGGAGCGGGCCGAGCCGGCGACGGCGGACGGGGCGGCGTAGGGACGCGTGGGGGAGACCCTCAGGCGCGGTCCTGAGCGCGGTCCCGAGCGCGGTCTTGAGCGCGGTCCTGAGTGCTGCCCGCGCACTGCCCCAGGCGCGGCCCCGGGGAAGCCCTGGCGGACGGACGGCTCGGGCGGACCGGAACGGACCGTTCGGGCCCTGGTGGACAGAACCGACCACTTCAGGGGGTCGGAGCACCCATGGGACGCAGTGGAGTACGGTCGGGCTGAAAGGGGCCCGGAGCGGCCGGAACCCGAAGCGCACAGTGCATGACGAAAGGTCCAAGTGACCCGCCCAGGCGTGATCCGCACGACCCCGGAAGGCCAGCCGGACCCCTTCCGTACCGCTTCCCTGCGCCAGGCCGTGCTGACCGCGTGGTCCGCGTCCGCCGCGCGGTTCCGCGAGGACGCCAACGCCGAGGAGGACCTCGCGCTCGGCGGTCACCGCGACCGGCTGATCGTGGAACTCGCCCAGAACGCCGCTGATGCCGCGACCCGCGCCGGCGTCCCCGGACGGCTCCGGCTCACCCTGCACGACGCCGACCCCGGCGCCGCCGACGGCACCGGTTCCTCCTTCGCCTGCCTCGCCGCCGCCAACACCGGCGCCCCGCTGGACCCGGCCGCCGTCGAGTCGCTGTCCACGCTGCGCGCCTCCGCCAAGCGGGACGACGCCGCGGAGGCGGTCGTCGGCCGCTTCGGTATCGGCTTCGCCGCGGTCCTCGCGGTCAGCGACGAGCCCGCCGTGCTCAGCCGCAGCGGCGGAGTGCGCTGGTCGCTCGGCGAGGCCCGCGCGCTCACCGCCGACATCCCCGACCTGGTCGAGGAGTTGCGCCGCCGCGACGGCCATGTCCCGCTGCTGCGGCTGCCGTTCCCCGCCGAGGGCAGCGCCCCGGACCCGTACGACACCGTGGTGGTGCTGCCGCTGCGGGACGGCTCCGCCGAGGATCTGACGAACCGTCTGCTCGCCGCCGTGGACGACGCGTTGCTGCTCGCGCTGCCCGGTCTGGCCGAGGTCGTCATCGACACGCCGTCGGGCGTACGGACGTTGACCCGGCGTCAACTCGACGGCGGTGACGTGCTGATCGAGGACAGCTCCCGCGACGCGCCCGCCCGCTGGCGGGTCGACGCGAGTGGCGGCGAGCTGACCCCCGAACTGCTCGCGGACCGCCCGGTGGAGGAACGCCTGCGCCCGGTCTGGTCGGTGACGTGGGCGGTGCCGGTGGACCCCGAGGGCGCCCCGGCCGCGCCGCGTACCGCGGGCGTCGTGCACGCCCCCACCCCGACCGACGAGCCGCTCGGCCTGCCCGCGCTGCTGCTGGCCACCTTCCCGCTCGACCCGACTCGGCGGCACACCGCGCCCGGCCCGCTCACCGACTTCCTGCTGGACCGCGCCGCGGAGGCGTATGTCCGGCTGCTCGCGGGGTGGCGGCCGACCGGCGCCGGCGTGGTGGACCTGGTGCCCGGACCGCTCGGCAAGGGCGGCCTGGACGCCGAACTGCGCCGCCGGGTCCTGGACGCGCTGCCGCGGACCCCGTTCCTGCCGCGCGCCGTGGAGGCCGGTGCGGCCGCGCCCGAGGCGGGCGGCCCCGCGCCGGACCCGGACGCCTGGGACGACGGCGGCCGGCTCGCGGGGGAGGGGCACGCGCTGCGGCCGGTGGAGGCCGAGATCGTGGAGGGCGCCACCGCCGAGGCGGTCCGGGTACTCGCCGAGGTACTGCCCACGCTACTGCCCGCGAGTCTCGAACGACGTCCCGCACTGCGCCAGTTGGGCGTCTCCCGGCTCTCGCTCGCCGACGTGGTGGACCGGCTGGCGGGTGCCGAACGCCCCGCCGACTGGTGGTGGCGGCTCTACGACGCCCTCGCCGGCACCGACCCCGACGTGCTCAGCGGCCTGCCCGTCCCGCTCGCCGACGGCCGTACGGTGGTCGGCCCGCGTCAGGTGCTGCTGCCGGTGCCCGGTGGCGGCGACGAGGACGCCGCCGGCGGTTCGGGCCGGGGCGAAGACGCTTACGGCGTGGGCGACTTCGACGGCTCCGGTTCCGGCTCCGGTTCCGGTTCCGGCTCCGGCTCCGGCTACGGTTCGGGTTCCGGTGCCGGCGCCGGCGAGCGCGCCGGCGGTGTGGACCCGGCGGTGCTCGCCCGGCTCGGCCTGCGGGTCGCCCACGCGGACGCCGCCCACCCGCTGCTGGAGAAGCTGGGCGCCGCCCCCGCCACGCCGCGCGCCATCCTGACCAGCCCGCAGGTACGGGCCGCGGTGGCCGCCTCCCTCGACGACGACCGGGTCGCCTGGGACGACGAAACGGGCCTGGACGCGGAGGAGTTGGCCGACGCGGTGCTCGCACTGGCCCGGGACGCGGGCCTCTCGCCCGGTGACGAGCCGTGGCTGGCCGGGCTCGCGCTGCCCGACGAGGACGGCGAACTGGCCCCCGCGGGCGAGCTGGTGCTGCCCGGCAGCCCGCTGGAGTCCGTGCTGCGCGAAGGCGAACTCGCCGCCGTGGACGCCGACCTGGCCGACCGCTGGGGCGAACAGCCGCTCACCGCGGTGGGCGTGCTCGCCACCTTCGCGCTGGTCCGCGCCGAGGACGTGGTGCTCGACCCCGACGACCTCGACCCGCGTGACACCGACTGGGCGGAACCCGACGACGTCGGGCTGCTCGACGCCGTCGACGTGTGGTGCGAGGACGTCCTCGACCAGCTTCCGGAGGCCGACGTGCCACCGGTCGCCACCGAGGTGATCGGAGTCCGCGACCTCGACCTGGTGGACGACGACGCCTGGCCGCAGGCGCTCGCGCTGCTCTCCCGGCCGCCGCTGCGCGACGCGGTGACGGCGCAGGTCCGGGTCCTGCTGCCGGACGGCACCACCGAGTCCGTACGGCCTTACGCGGCCTGGTGGTTGCGCGATCACCCGGTGCTGGGCGGGCGGCGCCCGGTCGGCCTGCGCGCCGCCGGCGGCGACCGGCTGCTGGCCGGGCTCTACGACGAGGCCGAGACCGACACGGCCGTGGACGCGCAGGTGCTGCGCGCGCTCGGCGTGCGCACCACGGTCGACGCGCTGCTCGCCGAACCGGGTGGCGGCGCCGAGCTGCTCACCCGCCTCGCCGACCCCGACCGCCCCGTCACCGCGGCCCAACTCCACGGCCTTTATGCCGCGTTGGCCGAGCTCGATCCCGAACAGGTCACCCTGCCGGATGAGTTGCGGGCGGTGCGGGACGGCGAGGTCGTGGTGGTGGACGCCGCCGACGCGCTCGTCGCCGACGCGCCCGACCTGCTGCCGCTGGCCGGCGGGCTGCCGCTGCTGCCCGTACCGCCGCGGCTGGCCGCCGAGTTGGCCGAGCTGTTCCAGGTCCGCCGGCTGAGCGAGGCGGTCGAGGCGGCGGTGATCTCGGACGGCGAGCCGCACGACGTCCTGCCCGCCGTGCACGACCTGCTGCCCGGCGCTCCGACCGGCTACGTCGAGCACGAGGAGCTGCTGCTCACCGGCGACGTCGAGGTCGACTGGCGCTGGGTGGACGGGGTGCTGCACGGCGCCACCGTGGAAGGTGTCGCGGCCGGGCTGGCCTGGGCGGCGGGCCACTGGGAGCGCCGCTTCGAGCTGGCCGCGCTGCTGGAGGACCCGACCCGTACCGAGGAACTGGCCCGGGCCCGCTGGTTCGACTAGGCCGTCGCCGCCACCGCCGCACGGCCGCCGACGCCCGTGCTTTCGTGACGGCGCCGCGACCCGTACGTCCGTGACGGCGCCGACCCGTACGGCCCCGGCGCCGTACGGGTGTTCAGGCGGGTGTTCAGGCTTGGGCGCGGGTGTCCCGGCGGCGGACCCACGCCCAGCAGAACTCCAGCACCACCCCGCCGGCCGCGGCGATGCCGACCGCCGACCACGGCACCTCGTCGCCGATGAGCTTCAGCGCGAAGAACCGCTGCAGCCACGGCACGACCAGCACCACCAGGAAGCCCAGCACCATCGCGAACACCAGCGCGACCCGCCACCAGGTGTAGGGCCGGGCGACGATCGCCAGCACCCACACCTCCATCAGGAACAGCGTCAGCGTCGCCGCGCTGGTCTGCGCGTCCAACGCGCCGGCGCCGGAGTAGTGGTGGCGGGCGAACAGGTACGTGGCGAAGGCCGTGAGGCCGCAGATCACGCCGGCCGGGGTGGCGTAGCGCATCACCCGGCGGACGAAGTTCGGCCGGGCCCGCTCCTTGTTCGGCGCGAGCGCCAGGAAGAACGCCGGCACCCCGATGGTCAGCGTGGACAGCAGCGTCAGGTGCCGCGGCAGGAACGGGTACGGGATCTGCCAGAACACCACCAGCAGCGCCAGCAGCACCGAGAACACCGTCTTGGTGAGGAACAGCGTGGCGACCCGGGTGATGTTGCCGATCACCCGCCGCCCCTCCGCGACCACGTAGGGCAGCGTGGAGAAGCTGTTGTCGAGCAGCACGATCTGGGCGACCGCGCGGGTGGCCTCGGACCCGGAGCCCATCGAGACGCCGATGTCCGCGTCCTTGAGGGCGAGCACGTCGTTGACGCCGTCGCCGGTCATCGCCACGTTGTGCCCGCGGGACTGCAGCGCGCCGACCATGTCCCGCTTCTGCTGCGGGGTGACCCGGCCGAAGACGGCGCCCTCGTCCAGCACCTGGGCCATCTCCTCCCGGCCGGCCGGCAGCCGCCGGGCGTCGACCGGCCGCTGGGCGCCGGGCAGCCCGAGCTTCGCGGCGACCGCGCCGACCGACACCGCGTTGTCGCCGGAGATCACCTTGGCGTGCACGTCCTGCTCGGCGAAGTACCGCAGGGTGTCGGCCGCGTCGGGCCGCAGCCGCTGCTCCAGGACCACCAGGGCCGTCGGGACGACCGCCTGTGCGGCGAGCGGGTCGTCCAGCTCCCGGTCGGTGCGGGACAGCAGCAGCACCCGCAGTCCCTCGTCGTTCAGCCGGTCCACCTCGGCCAGTGCCTCGTGCCCCTCGGGCAGCAGCACGTCGGGCGCGCCGAGCAGCCAGCGGCTGGTGGTGCCGTCGGGCTCGGTGAAGGCGGCGCCGCTGTACTTGCGGGCCGAACTGAACGGCAGGGTGCCGGTGCCCCGCCAGTCCTCGGCGGACTCCGGCGGGTAGGCGTCGATGATCGCCTGGAGGCTGGCGTTGGGGTGCGGGTCGGACCGGCCGAGGGCGGCCAGCACCCGGCCGGTGTGCTCCTCGTCGGCGCCGTCGAGCATCCGCAGCTCGGTGACGTCCATGCCGCCCTCGGTGAGGGTGCCGGTCTTGTCCAGGCAGACCACGTCCACCCGGGCCAGGCCCTCGATCGCGGGCAACTCCTGCACCAGGCACTGGCGTCGGCCCAGCCGGACCACGCCGATCGCGAACGCCACCGAGGTGAGCAGCACCAGGCCCTCGGGCACCATCGGGGTGATGCCGCCGACCGTACGGCGCACCGCCTCGCGCCAGTTGTGGTCCTCCACCGTGAACTGGCTGATGATCAGGCCGATCGCGGTCGGCGCCATCATCCAGGTCACCCACTTGAGGATGCGGCTGATGCCGTTGCGCAGTTCGGAGTTGACGAGGGTGAAGCGGGACGCCTCGTCCGCCAGTTGCGCCGCGTACGCCTCCCGGCCGACCTTGGTGGCGGTGAAGGCCCCGCCGCCGGCGACCACGAAGCTGCCGGACCGCACCTCGTCGCCGGCGTGCTTGAGCACCGGGTCGGCCTCGCCGGTCAGCAGTGACTCGTCGATCTCCAGGCCGTCCGCCTCAGCGAGCCGGCCGTCCACCACGACCTTGTCGCCGGGGCTCAACTCGATCAGGTCGCCGAGCACGATCTGCGAGGTGCCGATCTCCGCGGCCGTGCCGTCCCTGCGCACCATCGGCTTGGCCTCGCCGATCACCGCGAGGCTGTCGAGGGTGTGCTTGGCGCGCAGCTCCTGGAAGATGCCGATCGCGGTGTTCGCCACGATCACGAATCCGAACAGGCCGTCCTGGATCGGCCCGACCACCAGGATCACCAGGAAGAGCCCGCCGATGATCGCGTTGAACCGGGTGAAGACGTTGGCCCTGACGATCTCGCTGACCGACCTGGACGAACGCACCGGAACGTCGTTGACCTCGCCCCGCTCCACCCGCCGCGCCACCTCGGCGCTGCTCAGCCCGGGCTCGCGGGCGGGTGCGATGCCGGGGTCCGTACGTTCCGTCATGGCTCGACGGTACGTGGCGGGCCCGGCTTCCACCCGTTCACCCGTGTTGCGGCTTCTCCGGGTCGGTGGTGTCCGATGCGGCCGGGGCCTGGCCGGAGGCGTCGGGGGAGGCGGGGGCACCGGGGCCCGCGGCCCGCGCCCTGGCGATGGCGTCGCGCCGGGCCCGTACGTACATCAGGCCCAGCAGCCCGCAGGCGCCGCCGGCCAGGCAGGTCCAGATGAACCAGGTGTGCCCGTGGTCGGAGTACCAGCCGTAGAAGGGCAGCTGCACGAAGAAGAGCACGAACCAGACGATCACGCCCACCGTGATCGTCGCGACGTCGTTGGCCTCCAGGGGCTCGGGGGCCTCGCGCAGAGGGGTCCGCTCCTTGCTCATGGGGTCATCGTATGCGGCCCGGCAGGGGGCGGGGACGGGCGGGGTCGGCCCGAGTCCATGGGCTTCTACGCGCGGAGATAGCGTCCGGTTTCCTGTTTGTTCATACTGAAACGGTCACTGGTTGACCGAAAACACTCGTACGATCGCCCAATTCGTGGCGATAAAAGCACCCTGAGGACCCGCATGTCCCCCACGGCCCCCGCTCCGGTCGACGCGCGCCCGCCCATCGGTACCCCGCCCGCCACCGGCCTGGACCGCTACTTCCGCATCTCCGAGCGTGGCTCCTCCATCCCCCGGGAGATCCGCGGCGGGCTGGCCACGTTCTTCGCGATGGCGTACATCATCGTGTTGAACCCGATCATCCTGGGCTCGGGCACCGACAAGTTCCACCACCACCTCCAGGGCGGGCAGCTCGTCACCGCCACCGCGGTGACCGCGGCCTTCACCACCCTGCTGATGGGCGTGATCGGCAACGTGCCGGTCGCGCTCGCCGCCGGTCTCGGCGTCAACACGGTGGTCGCCCTTCAGCTCGCGCCCCGGATGAGCTGGGCCGACGCGATGGGCATGGTGGTCCTGGCCGGCCTGGCGATCATGCTGCTGGTGGCGACCGGCCTGCGGGAACGGGTGATGAGCGCGGTGCCGCTGGGCCTGCGCAAGGGCATCGCGATCGGCATCGGCCTGTTCATCCTGCTGATCGGGCTGGTCGACTCCGGCTTCGTCACCCGCATCCCGGACGCCGCCCACACCACGGTGCCGCTGCAGCTCGGCGGCAACGGCCACCTCACCGGCTGGCCGGTGCTGATCTTCGTGCTCGGCACCCTGCTGACGCTGTCGCTGATCATCCGCAAGGTCTCCGGCGCCATCCTGATCTCGATCGTCTCGATGACGGTGCTCGCGGTGGTGGTCGACCTGATCGCCGACGTGCCCGCCGCGAGCTGGGGACTGACCGTCCCCAAGTGGCCCGGCAACCCGGTGGCCACCCCCGACTTCGGCCTGGTCGGCAAGGTCAGCCTCTTCGGCGGCTTTCACCAGGTCGGCGTGCTCACCGGCATCCTGTTCGTCTTCACGGTGCTGCTGTCCTGCTTCTTCGACGCCATGGGCACGATCCTGGGCGTCAGCGACGAGGCCGGGCTGCTGGACAAGAAGGGCGACCTGCCCGGCATGAGCAAGGTGCTGATGATCGACGGCATCGCCACCGCCGCGGGCGGCGCGACCTCCTCCTCGGCGAACACCTGCTTCGTGGAGTCGACGGCCGGCGTCGGCGAGGGCGCCAGGACCGGTCTGGCCAGCGTCGTGACCGGCCTGATGTTCGTGTTCGCGCTCTTCCTGGCGCCACTCGCGGAGATGGTGCCGGCGCAGGCCGCCACCCCCGCGCTGGTCGCCGTCGGCTTCCTGATCCTGTCCGGCTCGATCCGGGAGATCGACTGGAGCGACTTCACCATCGCGGTGCCGGCGTTCCTGACCATGGTGCTGATGCCGTTCACCTACTCCATCACCAACGGCATCGGCATCGGCTTCATCACCTTCTGCCTGCTGCGCACCGTGGCCGGCCGGTGGCGCGAGGTGCCGATCGCGCTGTACGCGGTGGCCGCGGTCTTCACCTTCTACTACCTGATGCCCGCGCTCGGCCTGGTCTGAGGCCGGCCCTGGGAGCGGGCCCGCCGTGCCGCCGGGTCGCGGGCGGCGGGGCCCGGCCCGGCGGGCGGTGCCTGCCCGGGCCGGGGTGCGGCGGCGTAGAAGCGGTCGGTCTCCTCGACCGCCGTCTTGAAGCGTTCGTCGAAGTCGTCGCGAATGAGCGTCCGGACCACGTAGTCCTGGGCGCTCATTCCGCGTCGGGCGGCATGGTCATTGATCCGGTCCCACAGCTCTGCGTCTATCCGGAGGCTGAGCACTCTCGATGCCATGCGACCACCGTCGCCGCACAGCGCGGCCGCGCGTGTCGCTTTCGGCGCGAATCTCACCCGTACGGGTGAGTTGCGGGAGCTGCGGGGTTCGGGCCGTGAGTGACGGGCATCATTCGCACGCAGGTGTACTTAGCCAAAGTAATGAGCTAGGCTAACGACCGTGACCGAACTGTCCGAGGACGACCGCGCCGCGGTGAGCGAAGTGCGGGGCGCGGTGATGCGGCTGTCGCGCCGGCTGCGCCACCAGCGTGTCGACGAGTCGCTGAGCCCCACCGAGATGTCGGTGCTGGCCACCCTGGCCCGCTGCGGCTCCGCCACCCCCGGGGAGCTGGCCCGCAAGGAACATGTGCAGCCGCCGTCGATGACCCGCATCGTGGCGATGCTGGAGGGCAAGGGGCTGGTCCGCCGGGAGCCGCATCCCGACGACCGGCGCCAGGTGGTGGTGAGCCGCACCTCGCAGGCCGAGGCGATGCTCGCCGAGAGCCGCGACAAGCGGAACGCCTGGCTCTCCGAGCTGGCCGAAGGACTCACCGACGAGGAGCTGGCGATCCTGCGCCAGGCCGCCCCCGTCCTGGAGAAGTTGGCACACCTGTGAACCGCAGGTCACCGCGCGACCCGCGCGTGACCGCCTGCGCGGCGTGCCCTCAAGGGCCCGCCGCGCTCGAATGACCCAAGGAAGGGCAGGCGAGTACCGATTGAGTTCGGCAGCCGGACCAGATACCGCAACCGAACCTGACCGTCCCGCCGCTAAGACGGGCACTTTCAGCTCCCTCAAGATCCGCAACTACCGGCTCTTCGCGACCGGCGCCGTGATATCCAACACCGGCACCTGGATGTCGCGGATCGCCCAGGACTGGCTGGTGCTGAGCATCACCGGCTCATCCTTCGCGGTGGGCATCACCACCGCGCTGCAGTTCCTGCCGATGCTGCTGTTCGGCCTGTACGGCGGCGTCATCGCCGACCGCTACCCGAAGCGCAAGATCCTGCTGGCCACCCAGCTCGCCCTCGGCCTGCTCGGTCTGCTGCTCGCCACCCTCACCCTGTCCGGCGTCGTCCAGGTGTGGCACGTCTACGCCATCGCCTTCCTGCTCGGCATGGTCACCGTCGTCGACAACCCCACCCGGCAGACCTTCGTGGTGGAGATGGTCGGCCCCGACGTGGTCCGCAACGCCGTCTCCCTCAACGCCGCGAACTTCCAGGCCGCCCGCCTCGTCGGCCCCGCCGTCGCCGGTGTGCTGATCACCGCCGTGGGCAGCGGCTGGGCCTTCCTCATCAACGGCCTGTCCTTCCTCGCCCCGCTCACCGGCCTGCTGCTGATGCGCACCTCCGAGCTGCACAAGATCGAACGTGCTCCCCGCGGCAAGGGCCAGCTCCGCGAGGGCCTGCGCTACGTGGCGGGCAAGCCGGAGCTGATCTGGCCGATCGTGCTGGTCGGCTTCATCGGCACCTTCGGCTTCAACTTCCCGATCTGGCTGTCCGCCTTCGCCAACAAGGTGTTCAACGCGGGCGCCGGCACCTACGGCCTGTTCAACACCTTGATGGCCGCCGGCTCCCTGATCGGCGCCCTGCTCGCCGCGCGCCGCACCCGCACCCGGCTGCGGATGCTGGTCGCCGCCGCCCTGCTCTTCGGCCTGCTGGAGATGGTGGCCTCGGTCGCCCCGGCCTTCTGGCTCTTCGCCATCCTCCTGGTGCCGATCGGCGTGTTCGGCCTCACCTTCAACACCACCGCGAACGCCACCGTCCAGCTCGCCACCGACCCGGTCATGCGCGGCCGGGTGATGAGCCTGTACATGATGGTCTTCGTGGGCGGCACCCCGATCGGCGGCCCGGTCATGGGCTGGGTCACCGACACCTTCGGCGCCAGGATCGGCTTCCTGTCCGGCGGTCTGGTCTCCGCCGCCGGCGCGGCCGGTGTCGGGCTGGTGCTCGCCCGGGCCGGTGGACTGAGGCTGCGGGTGAACCTGCGGGCCAGCCGCGACAAGAGCCGCCCGCTGATCGCCTTCGTGCCCCGGGAACCGCTCCCCGATGTGCCGGCCGAGGCGGGCACCGCGACGGCGGGTCCGGCGCCGGACGACCCGGCGGGCTCCGACCCGGCGGGCTCCGACCCGGCGGGCGCTGCCAGTGCCGGTGCCGGTGCCGAAGACTCTCCCGGGCAGAGCACCTCGACGCCGGGCTCCTCGGAGCGAGGCGCCCCCGAACGAGGCGCCCCCGAACGAGGCGCCCCCGAACGAGGCGCCGGCGACCAGGGCACGCCCGGCACGGACCCGAGCCCGTCCGGCAACCGGCTGACCTCCGCGGCGTGAGGCTCTTCACGGCGGTCCTGCCGCCCGCCGCCGCGGTGGCCGAACTCACCGCCGCGCTCGCACCCCTGCGGCGCCTGCCCGGCGCCCAGGACCTGCGGTGGACCGTCGCCGGGGGCTGGCACCTCACCCTCGCCTTCCTCGGTGAGGTGCCCGACGGCGTACGTCCCGAACTCGACGAACGTCTCGCCCGCGCCGCCCGCCGGCACGATCCGCTCACCCTGCGGCTCGCCGGCGGCGGCCACTTCGGCGGCAGCGCCCTGTGGATCGGCGCCGAGGGCGACCTGCCGGCCCTGTCCCACCTCGCCGCGTCGGTCCAGGCCGCGGGCCGCCGCGCCGGGGTGCCCCACGACGCCGAGCGGCACGCCTTCCGCGCCCACCTGACGCTCGCCCGTGTCCCGCGCTCCACCACGGTGCCGCTGCGGCCCTTCGCGGACGCCCTGGCCGCCTTCCGCGGCTCGCCCTGGACCGTCGGCACCCTCGCCCTGGTCGCCAGCGTCCTTCCGAGCTCCGGCGTACCGGGCGAGCAGCCCCGCTACGACACCGTGGCCACCTGGCCGCTCGGCCGTACCCCGGGCCCGGGCGGCGGACCGGCTCCCACGGACGGCTAACCTCGAAGCGTGGACCCCAAGACCCGTACCCGTGTGATGACCGCCGCCTTCGTCCTGATGCTGGCGGTGGTGGTCGTGGCCGCCGCGGTCCACTGACCCCGGCGGCCCACGCACACTCCTGGGGCGAGTCCGCGAGCGCCGCCCGCGCGCCCGCTTCCTTCGCCCTCAGGGCTACCAGGCGAAGGACTCCGGGGACGGCCCGGGGCCGGGGAAGATCTCGTCCAGGGACGCCAGGAACTCCTCCGACAGCTCCAACTCCACCGCCCGCAGCGCCGAGTCGAGCTGCGCCTGCACCCGCGGACCCACGATCGGCCCGGTCACGCCCGGCCGGGTCAGCAGCCACGCCAGGCCCACGTCGCCGGGGTCGACGCCGTGCTTGTCGCAGAGGTCCTCGTACGCCTGGATCTGGTCGCGCTGCTGCGGCGACTTCAGGGCGTCCGCGCTGCGGCCCGCGGTGGAGCGCGCCCCACCGCCCTCGCGCTGCTTGCGCAGCGCCCCGCCGAGCAGGCCGCCGTGCAGCGGCGACCACGGGATCACCCCGAGGCCGTAGTGCTGCGCGGAGGGGATGACCTCCATCTCCGCGTCCCGCACCGCCAGGTTGTACAGGCACTGCTCGCTGACCAGGCCGAGCGAGTTGCGCCGGGCCGCTGCTTCGTTGGCCTGGGCGATGTGCCAGCCGGCGAAGTTGCTGGACCCGGCGTAGAGGATCTTGCCCTGCTGCACCAGGACGTCGATCGCCTGCCAGATCTCCTCCCACGGCGTGTTCCGGTCCACGTGGTGGAACTGGTAGATGTCGATGTAGTCGGTGCCGAGCCGCTTGAGGCTGGCCTCCACCGCGCGGCGGATGTTCAGCGCGGAGAGCCGGTCGTAGTTGGGCCAGTCGGCGTCCTCGGCCGCCATGTTGCCGTAGACCTTGGTGGCCAGCACGACCTTGTCCCGGCGGCCGCCGCCCTGCGCGAACCAGCTGCCGATGATCTCCTCGGTGCGGCCCTTGTCCGCGCCCCAGCCGTAGACGTTGGCGGTGTCGAAGTAGTTGATCCCGGCGGCGAGAGCCGAGTCCATGATGGCGTGGCTGTCCGCCTCGTCGGTCTGCGGACCGAAGTTCATCGTGCCGAGAACCAGGCGGCTGACCTTGAGGCCGGAACGTCCGAGCTGTGTGTACTCCATAGCCTCAAGCCAAGCTCTTGGAGTGCGCTCGAATCAAGAGGGGCACTCGGCCGCGGGACCGTCTGTGACCGGATGGCACGCTTGGCCCATGCGTACGTACCTGCCGGCCGCCGCCGCCGGTGCCGCCGTCGTCCTGAGCTGCGCCTGGGCCGTGCCCGCGAGTGCCGACAGCGGGCCGGCGGTGGCCTTCCGGATCAGCGACCCGCGGATCACCGAGTCCAGCGGCCTCGCCGCCAGCCGGCTGCACCCGGGGGTGTACTGGACGCACAACGACAGCGGCGACGGGCCCTACGTCTACGGCGTCGACGCGGCCACCGGGAAGACCGTCGCCACCCTCACCATGCGCGGGGTCCACGCCCGCGACGTGGAGGCGATCTCGCTGGGCCCCGACGGCGACCTGTACGTCGCGGACACCGGCGACAACCTCAACTCCTGGCCCGAGGTGTGGATCTACCGCTTCCCCGAACCGCGCGACCTGACCAGCCGGACCGTCGACGTCACCCGCTTCACCGTCCGGTACGAGGACGGCCCCCGCGACGCCGAGGCACTGATGGTGCAGCCCACCACCGGCCGGGTCTACATCGCCAGCAAGAACCAGAAGGGCGGTCACCTCTACGAGGGCCCCGCCGCACTGAGCGCCCGCGGGGTGAACGTCTTCCACCGGATCGGCGATGTCCCCTGGGTGACCGACGGCGCCTTCTCCCCGGACGGCAGCCGCCTGGTGCTGCGCGGGTACCTCTGGTCCGCCGTCTACCGCTGGGCCGACGGCCGGCCGCACAGGATCGACTCCCTCACCGTGCCGATACAGCCGCAGGGCGAGTCCGTCACCTTCACCCGCGACGGACGCTCGCTGCTGTACGGCAGCGAGGGGAAGGACAGCAAGGTGTGGAAGGCGACGCTCGGTGGCGAGGAACTGCCCGACGACGTCGCACAGTCCGCCGGCGCCACCGCGCGGACGGACACCTCCCCGACCGTGACCGGCTCGCCTGGGGGCAGCCCGTCGCGGCGTCCCACTGCCGGCACCGGCGCCAACAAGGCCGAGAACTCCGGCGGGAGGACGGTCGGTTTCGTCCTGCTCGCCGTGATCGCCGCCGCCGGGTACGGCCTGCGCAGGCTGGGGCGCCTGCGCCGCAGGCGGGACTGACCCTCCGTCATACCCCGCCGGCGTCCCGCCGACGGGGCCGCCCGCCGTGCGGCGGCCCCGGGACGGATCAGCAGGTCACCGCAGCGGTCAGAGCTGCTCGATGACGTAGTCGACGCACGCGGTGAGCGCCTCGACGTCGGACGGCTCGACGGCCGGGAACATCGCGATCCGCAGCTGGTTGCGGCCCAGCTTGCGGTAGGGCTCGGTGTCCACGATGCCGTTGGCCCGCAGCACCTTCGCCACCGCGGCGGCGTCGATGCCGTCCTCGAAGTCGATGGTGCCGACGACCTGGGAACGCTGCGCCGGGTCGGCCACGAACGGCGTCGCGTACGACGCCTTCTCCGCCCAGCCGTACAGCCGCGAGGAGGAGTCGGCAGTGCGCTTGACCGCCCAGTCCAGACCGCCCTGGCCGTTGATCCACTCGAGCTGCTCCTTGAGCAGGAACAGCGTGGACAGCGCGGGGGTGTTGTACGTCTGGTTCTTCAGCGAGTTGTCGATCGCGGTCGGCAGGTCGAAGAACGCGGGGATGTGCCGTCCCGACTCCGCGATCGACGCGGCGCGCTCCAGGGCGGCCGGCGAGAACACCGCCAGCCACAGGCCGCCGTCGGCCGCGAAGGACTTCTGCGGCGCGAAGTAGTACACGTCGGTCTCGGTGATGTCGACCGGCAGGCCGCCCGCACCGGAGGTGGCGTCCACCACGACGAGCGCGTCGTCGTCCGCGCCCGCGACCCGGCGGATCGGCGCCGCGACGCCCGTGGACGTCTCGTTGTGGGTCAGGGCGTACACGTCGACGCCCGCCTCCGCCACCGGCTCCGGGTGGGTGCCCGGCTCGGACTTCACGACCGTCGGGTCCGCCAGCCACGGCGCCTGGAGGGACGCCTTCGCGAACTTCGAGGAGAACTCGCCGAACGACAGGTGCTGCGACTTCGCGCTGATCAGCCCGTGAGTGGCGACGTCCCAGAAGGCGGTGGACCCGCCGTTGCCGAGCACCACTTCGTAGCCTTCAGGGAGCGAGAACAGCGCGCGCACGCCGTCCCGGACCTGCCCGACCAGGTTCTTCACCGGCGCTTGGCGGTGAGAGGTGCCCAGCAGGGACGTCCCGGTGGCGGCCAGCGCGTCGAGCGCCTGCGTCCGCACCTTGGAGGGGCCCGACCCGAACCGTCCGTCGGCGGGCTTGATGTCAGCGGGGATCTCAATATCGGCCACGTCCGCAGCGTAGTCCGTTACGGGCGGGTTGCCGCCGGCGTTCCATCCGATGAGACGGTGCGTCCCCCACCTGTGATAGCGGCGGACGGGGGCGCCGTTACGCCCCGCCGGATCGCCGCGCACCCCCGCCGGGCCGCAGCGCGGCAAGCTGGACCCATGACGGTTGCCATGCCCCCCGGGGCCGAGCGGGCACTGCGCGCGGCGGTACGCGGCGAGGTCGCCTGCGACGCCGGTACACGCGCGCTGATGACGATGGACGCGTCCAACTACCGCCGGGTGCCGTTGGCGGTGGTCGCGCCCCGGGACGCCGACGACGTGGCCGCGGCACTGGCGGTGTGCCGCGAACACGGCCTGCCGGTGGTGCCGCGCGGCGGGGGCACCTCCATCGCCGGGCAGGCCACCGGCACCGGCGTCGTGCTGGACTTCACCCGTCACATGAACCGGGTCCTCGCGCTGGACCCCGAGGCGGGCACCGCCCGCGTGCAGCCGGGTGTGGTGCTGGACGATCTGCGGGCCGCGGCCGGCCGGCACGGACTCACCTTCGGCCCCGACCCGTCCACCCACAGCCGCTGCACCCTGGGCGGCATGATCGGCAACAACGCCTGCGGGGCGCACTCGGTGGCCTGGGGCACCACCGCCGACAACGTGCGCGCACTGGACGTGCTCACCTACCGGAGCGAGCGGGTCCGGCTCGACGGCGCCCTCACCGCCGACGCGCCGCCCCGGCTGCGCGACGGCCTGCGGACCCTGGCCGACGAGCACCTGGCGCTGCTGCGTACCGGATTCCCGCAACTGCCCCGCCGGATCTCCGGCTACGCCCTCGACCGGCTGCTGCCCGAGCACGGCCGCGACGCGGCCCGGGCCTTCACCGGGAGCGAGGGCACCCTCGGGGTGCTCACCGAGGCGACGGTGCGGCTGGTCCGGGCCCCGGCCGCCCGTGTGCTCGCCGTCCTCGGCTACCCCGACGAGTCCGCCGCCGCGGACGCCGCGCATCTCCTGCTGCCGCACGGCCCGTTGACGGTGGAGGGGATGGCCGCAGACCTGGTCGGGGAGGCCGGCCGGACCCTGCCGCGCGGCGGGGCCTGGCTCTTCGTCGAGGTCGGCGGCGACGACCCGGACGACGCGCTGGCCCACGCGCGGGAGTTGTGCGGCGCGGCCGAGGGCATGACCGGTCATGCCCTGGTGGCCGACCCGGTCCGGCAGCGCTCCCTGTGGCGGATCAGGGAGGACGCCGCCGGCACCGCCACCCGGATGCCCGACGGCACCGAGGCGTGGCCGGGCTGGGAGGACTGCGCGGTGCCTCCGGCCCGACTGGGCGCGTATCTGCGGGACTTCCGCGCCCTGCTGGCCGAACACGGGCTGCGCGGCACGCCCTACGGCCACTTCGGCGACGGCTGCGTCCACGCGCGCATCGACTTCGACCTGGTGGACAAGGCCGGGGTCGCGCGCTTCCGTCGCTTCTCCGAGGCCGCCGCGGACCTGGTCGTCTCGCACGGCGGCTCGCTCTCCGGCGAACACGGCGACGGGCAGGCGCGCGCCGAGTTCCTGCCGAAGATGTACGGCCCGGAGTTGATCGCTCTCTTTGCAGTTTTCAAGGACCTCTGGGACCCCGACGCCGGGATGAATCCGGGGATGCTCGTGCGTCCCGCGACAAGTGTCAGCAATCTGCGGTTCTCGGTGCTACCCCCTTCGAATGACCGGAGGGTCGCCATGGAATTCACGCGAACAGGTGATGGAGATGATTTTCCGGCCGCGGTCCGGCGCTGTGTCGGCGTCGGAAAATGCCGTACGGCGACGCTTCCGGAGGGCGGTTCCGACGTCATGTGCCCGTCATTCCGGGCGACCGGAGAGGAGCGCCACTCCACGCGCGGCCGGGCCCGGCTGCTGCACGAAATGCTCGCCGGCGAGCTGATCGAGGACGGCTGGCGCTCCACGGAAGTGCGCGACGCGCTCGATCTTTGCTTGTCCTGCAAGGGCTGTCGCAGTGACTGCCCGGTCGAAGTCGACATGGCCACGTACAAAGCGGAGTTCCTGCACCGCCACTACCGGGGGCGGCTGAGGCCGCGCTCGCACTACGCGATGGGATGGCTCCCGGTGTGGTTGCGGTGGGCCGCGCCGTTTGCCGGGCCGCTCAATCTCCTTGGCAGAGCGCGGTCAACGAGCTGGCTCGCGAAGCGCCTCGCGGGAGTCGCCGCCGAGCGGAAAATGCCCGAACTCGCGTCCGAGACATTCACTCGATGGTGGCATGGGTCCGACACGGACGGGCTAACCGACGGGCCTCCCGACGGCCCCGCCGAGCTCCGCGGAGCGGCCGGAACCGTCCGGCCCGAGCCCTCCGCGGACACCCGGGTCACGCCCGCGGGCCCCGCCGTCGTCCTGTGGCCGGACACGTTCACCGACCACCTCGCGCCCGAGGTCGGCCGGGCCGCGGTCCGCGTGCTGCGGGCCGCGGGGCTGCGGGTGCGGATTCCCGACGCGCCGGTCTGCTGCGGCCTGACCTGGGTGTCCACCGGCCAGCTCACCCGCGCCAAGGCCGTCATGCGCCGCACCCTCGACCGGCTCGCACCGCTCCTCGACGCCGGTCTGCCGCTGGTCGTCCTCGAACCGAGCTGCGCCGCCGCGCTCCGCGCCGACCTGCCCGAACTCCTCGGCGCCGACGACCCGCGCGCCCACCGCCTCGCCGCGTCCGTGCGCACCTTCGCGGAAGCACTGGAGGAGTACGCGCCGAACTGGGAGCCGCCGCGGCTGGACCGGGCCGCCACCGGCCAGACGCACTGCCACCAGCACGCCGTGCTCGGTGACGCGGCCGACCGCAGGCTGCGCGAGCGGGCCGGACTGACCGGCGCCATGGTCGGCGGCTGCTGCGGTCTGGCCGGCAACTTCGGCTTCGAGGAAGGCCACTACGAGGTCTCGGTGGCCTGCGCGGAGGAAGCGCTGCTGCCCGCGGTCCGGTCGGCCGGCCCCGGCACCGCCGTCCTCGCGGACGGGTTCTCCTGCCGCACCCAGATCGCCCAACTCGCCGGCGTCGAGGCCCGCCACCTCGCGGAACTCCTCGCCGACGCGCTGCCTCCGGAGACCCGTCGCTGACGCCCGACCGACCCCGACCCGACGGTGTCCCCAGGGGGCGCGGGTGACTGCGTTCCGGAGACGGGCGGGGCCGAACTTGCCGGTCCCGCCCGCCCCCGGCGGGTCAGTGAGCCACGTCGGGGAAGCCCTCGACGTCCTTGACGCTGCGGGTGCCGGGCCCGATGTAGCGGGCCGAGGGCCGCACCAGCCGGCCGGTGCGCTTCTGCTCCAGGATGTGGGCCGACCAACCGGCCGTGCGGGCGCAGGTGAACATCGAGGTGAACATGTGCGCGGGCACCTCCGCGAAGTCCAGCATGATCGCGGCCCAGAACTCGACGTTCGTGGCCAGCACCCGGTCCGGCCGCCTGGCGTGCAGCTCGGCGAGTGCCGCCTTCTCGAGGGCTTCGGCGACTTCGTAGCGCGGCGCGCCCAACTCACGGGCGGTGCGCCGAAGCACCCGGGCCCGCGGGTCCTCCGCGCGGTAGACGCGGTGGCCGAAGCCCATCAGCCGCTCGCCCCGGTCCAGCGCGGCCTTCACGTAGCCCTCCGCGTCGCCGGTGCGCTCGATCTCCTCGATCATGCCGAGCACGCGGGACGGCGCCCCGCCGTGCAGCGGCCCGGACATGGCGCCCACCGCGCCGGACAGCGCGGCGGCCACGTCGGCGCCGGTCGAGGCGATCACCCGGGCGGTGAACGTCGAGGCGTTCATGCCGTGCTCGGCCGCCGACGTCCAGTACGCGTCCACCGCCGCGACGTGCTTGGGGTCCGGCTCGCCGCGCCAGCGGATCATGAAACGCTCGGTGATCGACTGCGCCTTGTCGATCTCCCGCTGCGGCACCATCGGCAGCCCCTGGCCGCGGGCGGACTGGGCGACGTACGACAGCGCCATCACCGCCGCGCGGGCGAGGTTGTCCCTGGCCGCCTCCGCGTCGATGTCGAGCAGGGGTTTGAGGCCCCACACGGGCGCCAGCATGGCCAGCGCGGACTGCACGTCGACCCGGATGTCCCCGGAGTGCACCGGGATCGGGAACGGCTCGGCGGGCGGCAGGCCGGGGTTGAAGCGGCCGTCGACCAGCAGGCCCCACACGTTCCCGAACGAGACGTGGCCGACCAGTTCCTCGATGTCGACCCCGCGGTAGCGCAGCGAGCCGCCTTCCTTGTCCGGTTCTGCGATCTCCGTCTCGAACGCGACGACTCCTTCGAGTCCCGGTACGAAGTCGGACATGGGGCGGCTCCTTCACGATCACGGCTCTGTGCTTGTCTCCCCGTCATGCCCCGTAGCCGGTCAGGTCACCCCGCCGAGCGGGGTTCCGCGGCTGGTGACATCCGGCACACGGGGTCACCATGGGACCGCCCGCGCCGCGGTCCTGCAAGATGTGCGCGTGCACGAACCTCTCCGGCAAGATGACCAGACCGCTCCGCGTCCGGGTGACGACGACCCCGCGGCCATGCGCAAGCAGTACCGCGCGGCAGGGCTCACCGAGGCCGAGCTGGCCGCCGATCCCTACCGGCAGTTCGCCCGGTGGTTCGCCGACGCCGTGCGGGCCGCGGCACGCGGGGAACTCGCGGAGCCCAACGCCATGGTCGTCTCGACGGCCGGACCGGACGGGGTGCCCAGCTCCCGCACGGTGCTGCTCAAGGGCTACGACGAGGGTGGATTCGTCTTCTTCAGCAACCACGGCTCGCGCAAGGGCCGTGAGCTGGCCGCCAACCCGTACGTCTCGCTGCTCTTCCCCTGGCACCCCATTGCCCGCCAGGTGATCGTCAGCGGCACCGCGGTAAGGACCACCGCCCAGGAGACCGAGGCTTACTTCCACAGCCGTCCGCACGGCTCGCAGATCGGTGCCCACGCCAGCCGGCAGTCCTCCGTCGTCGCCTCCCGCGCCACGTTGGAGGAGAGGTACGCCGAGCTGGCCGGGCGCTGGCCGGAAGGCAGCGAGGTACCGGTGCCGCCGTACTGGGGCGGATACCGGGTACGCGCCCGCGCCGTCGAGTTCTGGCAGGGCCGGGAGAACCGGCTGCACGACCGGCTGCGGTACGTGTCCGGCGCCGACGGCGGGTGGTCCGTGGAGCGCCTGGAACCCTAGGCGCTCAGCACCCCAGCGCCCGGTCCCTGACGCCAGGGCGCTCAGGGAGCGAAAAAACGGAACGACCCGCGGGCTGCTCCCCGGAGCCGGATGGCTCCGGGCACCGGCCGGACAAGTCCGACGAGCCCGCGGGTCGGGTGAACTGCGTGGGATTGGCGAGCATCACGCACGCCCAAGTGCGCGGAGCTAGCCCGCAGTCACCTCACGTGTCCGAGTGCAACTCATGCTTCAGACCACCTCCCTTCGTGTGTGCCGCAACAGTAAGAACCTCACGGGGGAAGGCACAAGCCATTTATCCAAACGGCCTGTGACGCGGCCCACACGAGGGTTGAATGTTGTGACGTGCAGCCTTTCGATGCGCAATCCAAGGGTGACGAGCAGCTTCTCGCGGCGCTTCTCGACGGTATGGAGGCGGGCTTGTGCGCCTTCGACCGCAAGGGGGTCGTCACCCACTGGAACGCCGAGGCCACCCGCATTCTCGGCTGGAGCGCGGCGGACGCCATAGGAAGGCGCGGATTCGACGGCTGGGCGGCCCGAGCCCCGGACGCCAGGCAGGCGGAGCAGCGGCTGCTGGCAGCCATGAGCGCGGACGGACGCCGGGTGCACGAGTTCGCGCTGGTCACCAAGGACGGCAGGCGCGTCCTGGTCCGCACCCAGTCGGCGGCCGTCCTGGGGCCCGACGGGCAGCCCAACGGCGTGTACTGCGCCTTCTCCGAGGTCGACGCCCAGATCGACCTGGAACGCTCCGTCGCCCTGAGCGAGTCGCTCTTCGACGACGCTTCCTGGGGCGTGGTGCTCGTCGACGCCGACCTGCGGCCCGCCCAGGTCAACGCCCACGCCGTCCGGATGCTGCGGGCGGGCCGGGAGGGCGTGCTCGGCCGTCCGCTGGGCGACCTGCTCGGCCAGGGCGCGGAGCAACTGGAGAGCACGCTCCAGCACGTGCTCGCGGAGGGCGCGCCGCCCGCCTCCACCGACCTGTGGGTGAGCCTGCGGGGTGACAGTGCCGGCACCCGGCACTGCTGGCGCAGCGGCTTCGTGCGGCTGGGGTCGCCGCTGGGGGAGGAGCCGGTGCCCTTGGGCGTCGGGTGGCTGTTCGCCGACATCACCGAGCAGAAGAGCGCCGAGCACGAGAGCGCCCGGGTCCGCTTCCGCTACCAGCAGTTGCATCGCGCGGACCGGGCCGCCGCGGAGTGCGAGGGCGCCCTGGAGGCGGCGGTGCTCCACCTGGACTTCGCGCTCGCCGGGTTCGCCGACCACGCGCTGGTGGACCGGGCCGACGGTGCCGGACGGCTGGTGCGGATCATCGCCACCCCGGAGGCGGAGCCGGGCCCCGGGCGCCCTGCCGAGGGCAATGTCGTCCCCGTCGGCTACCGGCGCGACCACCCCGCCTGCCAGGCCGTCGAACGGCTGGGCACCGTACGCACCAGCTTCGGGGCACCCGACGCCGAGCGGGCCGCGCCCCGGGACCGTACCGACGCGTGGGCCGAGGCCAGGCAGTGGCCGACGGGCACCGTGCACGGGCTGGCCACGGTGCTGCGCAGCAGGGGCCGTACGGTCGGCGCGCTGACGTTTCTGCGGGGCGCCGGGCGCCGGCTGTTCGACCGGGCGGACGCCGCATATGCCGAGGACGTCGCCGCCAGGGTCGCGATGGCGCTGGACCTGGCGGGGGTGGCGGGCCCGGCGGAGCGGCCGGACGTCGCGGCGGACGGGGACCGGGACGGGCCCGGTGGGCGCTGAGCGCGCCGCGAGCCCGGCTCCTCGGTCCGGCGCCGGCGGGCGGGCAGCGCGGCCCGCGCACCGGGCCGGCGGCTCTCAGCGCCGCCGGCGGGCCTCAGCGTCGGAAGAAGATCCGGTCGCGGTACTCCTCGAAGACGCGGCCGTTCCACTCGTGGCCGCCGTCCACGTTGCCCGAGCGGATCATCGGGGGGACCGCGCCGCGGGCGGCGAGGTCGGTGGCGGCGGTCGCCATCACGGCCTGCATCAGGGCGCTGGTGACGACGGTGGAGGCCGGAGCGAAGGGCGCGGGAATCCGGTCGTCGGCCAGTTCGGCGTCGCCGACCGGGATCTTGGAGTCCACCACGATGTCGCAGTGGTCCTTCAGGAAAGTGCCGGTCGAGTGCCGGGAACCGGTCTCCCGGGCGTATGCGAGCGAGGTCACACCGATGACGGTCATGCCCAGGGCGCGGGCGTTCTGCGCCATCTCGATCGGCAGGGTGTTGCGGCCGGACAGCGAGATCACGAAGAGCACGTCGCCCGCGCGGGCCGGACTGGTGTCCAGGGCGGCACCCGCCAGCCCCTCGACGCGCTCCAGGGCGCTGCCCAGGGTGGCGGGGACCACATCGACGCCGACGACACCGGGGACGGAGAGTAGGTTGACCAGGGCGAGGCCGCCCGCACGGTACACCACGTCCTGGGCGGGCAGCGAGGAGTGGCCTGCCCCGAAGGCGAAGATCCGGCCGCCCGCGGTGATCGCGTCAGCGACCGCGGCGGCGGCCTGCCGGACGGATTCGCCCTCCTCGTCGCGGGCCCGGCGAAGTAGTGCGATCGCGGCGTCGAAATAGCGCTCGGCCGGTTCCTGGCGGGGGTCGGTCATGCGGATCACCGTGCTGCCAGGCCCTGGCCGGTGTCAAGAAAACCAGCGTGCGGCGGAGCTGTCCGGTCGGCGCGGAGTCCGATGTCCGTGGGATGAGTCAGAATTGTGGCGGGGCCACGCACGAGTAAATGAGGGGCGCGCATGTCCGGACTGATCGACACGACGGAGATGTATCTCCGCACCATTTTGGAGCTGGAGGAGGAAGGTGTGGTTCCGATGCGCGCTCGGATCGCCGAGCGGCTCGACCAGAGCGGGCCCACGGTCTCCCAGACCGTGGCACGCATGGAACGCGACGGGCTGCTGCACGTCGCGGGGGACCGGCACCTGGAACTCACCGACGAGGGGCGCCGCACGGCGACGCGGGTGATGCGCAAGCACCGCATCGCCGAATGCCTGCTGGTCGACGTGATCGGCCTGGAGTGGGAGCAGGTGCACGCCGAGGCGTGCCGCTGGGAGCACGTGATGAGCGAGGCCGTGGAGCGGCGGGTGCTGGAGATCCTGCGGCACCCCACCGAGTCGCCGTACGGCAACCCGATCCCGGGCCTTGAGGAGCTGGGCGAGGCCACGGAGGCGGACCCCTTCCTTGAGGAGGGCATGGTCAGCCTCAGCGAACTCAACCCCGGCAGCGCCGGCGCGAGCGTGGTGGTCCGCAGGATCGGGGAGCCGATCCAGACCGACGCGCAGGTCATGCACACGCTGCGGCGGGCCGGCGTGCAGCCGGGCGCCGTGGTGAGCGTGACGGGTTCGGCGGGCGGCGTCCTGGTCGGCAGCGGCGGCGAGGCCGCCGAGCTGGACCCCGAGATCGCCTCGTACGTCTTCGTCGCCAAGCGGTAGGGCGCGTCACACACCAGGACGCGCCATCTGTGCGGTGCGCCGGGTGGTGCGTCCGGTGCGCCGCGGGACAAGGCGAGGCCCCGGTGCCGCGTGCGGCACCGGGGCTCTTCCCTCCCCTCGCCCCTCCCCTGCGATCCCCGAAGGACCCGGGACCCCGAGCTTCCCGAGACCTCCCCGCGACCCGCTTCCCCTGCACGCCGCGTCCCGTTCAAGTCCTCCCCTCGGCCCACACGGCCAATCCTTGAGCGCTGTCACTCGAACGAGCGGTGTTGGGCGCGTGAGCCCCATGTTCGAATAGAAGTTCGATAGCGTTGCCGGTGCAAGGGATCAGCGCGGCGCGGAAGAACCGTGACCGAGCGGCCGGCGGGCGCCCCTCTGCACCCGCCGGTGTCGGACGAGGAGCGGAAGGGGGTGCGGGATGGCCACACGGCATGAGGTCACGGGAGCGGGCGGTCTGCGGCTCGCGGCGTGGGAGTACGGCGGGCCGGTCGCGGCCGGGCCGGGCGCACCCGCGGGTGCGGGCCCGCCGGCCGGTGCGGGTAGGGACAGGGCCGTACGGGCCGACGCGCGCGCGGCGAGCGGCGTGGCTCTGGCCGCCGGGCGCCCGGCGGCGGACGGGGCCGCCGAGCCCCGCCCCGGAATGCTGCTGCTGCACGGCCTGCTCGGCCGCGCCTCGCACTGGGCCGCCACCGCCCGGCGGCTCGCCCCGCACTATCGAGCGCTCGCCCTCGACCAGCGCGGCCACGGCCACAGCGGCAAGCCCGACGGCCCCTACACCCCTGAGGCGTACGTGCGCGACGCCATCGCCGCCATCGAGCAACTCGACCTCGGTCCGGTCACCCTCGTCGGCCACTCGATGGGCGCGCTGACCGCCTGGCAGTGCGCGGCGCGGCGGCCCGACCTCGTGGCGGCCGTCGTCATCTGCGACATGCGCGCCTCGGCCCTGGGGGAGGCGGGACAGCGGGAGTGGGCGGAGTGGCTGGCCTCCTGGCCACTGCCCTTCGCCACGCTCGGCGACGTACGCCAGTGGTTCGGCGTCGCCGACCCGTGGGCCGATCCGCCCGATCCGGTTCGCGGCGACTTCTTCGCCGAGGTGATGAGCGAACGGGAGGACGGCTGGCGCCCGATGTACGAACCCGCGCATCTGCTCGGCTCCCGCGACCCCTGGATACGTGACGCCCACTGGGACGAGTTGGCCCGGGTGCACTGCCCGGCGCTCGTCGTCCGCGGGCCGGCCGGTGAGTTGGGCCGCGCCGAGGCGCAGGAGATGGTCCGTGTCCTGCCGCGCGGGCGCTACGCCGAGATAGCCGACGCCGGTCATCTCGCCCCGTGGGACCAACCCGAGGTCTGGGTCGAGACGTTGGAGCGTTTCGTCGGTGAGGCCCTCGCCGAACGGGAGGCCGCGGGCTCGGCATGACCCGGTCGGGAGCGCCCAGCCGGGGGCGGAGACGCGCGCCGGCCGGGACGCGGACCGACGTGGCCGCGCGCTCGCCGGGCCGCGTACCGACGACCGGGACAGGCCCGAGCGAGACGGGTGCCCACGCCGTCATCACCCGTACGGCGTCGGCCCGTAGCTGTGTCGCGGCGGTAAGGCTGCTGTGAGGCGGGAGCGGGTGGTTGTGGTGCCTGTGTGTGGCGAATGTGGAGCCGTGCGTGGCTGTCGGGGTGAGGTGCGGGCGGGACGGGGGTTCGGACTGCGCGTAGTCGTTCGGCTGCTGGTAGCTTGCGTGTCCGCTGGGTTCCACATCGCGACATGGGGGAGTGCGGATGCGCTGTCGGAGTCGTTTGAGCCGTCGAAGTCGCAGTCGAAGTCGAAGCCGCCGGGACGGGCAGAGCGGGCCCGGTGCCGCGGGCCTGCGCGGCCGCGCCACGGCGGCCGGATACGCGGGTACGGCGACCGCCGCCGCGGTGGTCGCTGCCGCACTCCTGCTGACCGGGTGCGGGGGCAGCGGTCGCGGCACCGACGCCAGGAAGGAACCGAGCGCGAGCCGGACGGCCACGCTGCCGCCGGCGCCGTCGGTCTCCGCCGCGAGCACCGTCACGCCGAGCGCGACCGGTTCGGCCACCGACACCGCGGAGGGCGGCGACACCGGTGGGGCGTCCACGGACTCCACACAGACCGTCGAGGGTGTCTGGCTCGCCACTGTCGACGGGGTGAAGGTGCAACTCGTGCTCGGCAAGGGGAAGGCCGCCTTGACCAGCGACCACCTGTGCGGCGGCAGTTTCACCGACCGGGACGGCGTCCACCTGACCATGACCTGCATGGACGGTGACAAGGAACGGACCTCCGGACACGGCGTGATGGCCGCGGACGGCAAGACGCTCACCGTGCAGTGGACCGACGGACCCACCGACACGTTCACCCGAACCGGCTTGCCCAGCAGCTGAATAACGCGGCTCGCGCGGAACGGCGGCGCGCACCGAACAGTGGGCGGACCGCGTCCCGTGGGTGACGTTCCCGTGGGGATGTCCACGTTCGGCAACAAACGGGCGGGGCGTCTGGGACGGGGGCTGCATTCACGGCCCCCGTTTGCTAGCGTCCCGTATGGCGGATGAGGTGTCCGCCACGTTTTCCTACTAACGGGGAGGGACGCACATGGCGGGTATGCAGGGCGCCGATATCGCCCAACTGACTGCACTGGCGGGAAAGTTCGGAACCGAGGCCGGTAACCTCGCGACGCTGATCAACCACCTTCACTCTGCGACCAGCAGCAGTGCGGACTACTGGAAGGGCCCGCGCGCCAACCAGTTCCGCAGCGAGTGGGAGCAGCTGAAGCCGACCTTCGAGAAGTTCGTGTCGACGCTGCACGAGGCCCAGAACTCCGCCAAGACCAACGCGACCAACATCGAGCACGCCACCAGCTGACGCTGGTCCGGTCACGTTCGAGGCCGCGCGGTACCGCAAGGGCCGGGCTTCGGAGCATCGCTCCGACCGCCCGGCCCTTCCGCATGCCCCGCCCTTCCACCCGCCCGGCCCTTCCACCCGCCCGGGCGCCTGCCCGCCGTGCCCGCGCCTGCCCCAGCCGTCCGGTCAGCCGGTCAGCCGGCCGGAGACGTCAGCGGGGCCGCGCCCTTGAACGGCGCGGCCCCGCAGGCCAGTTGCACGCAGGCCCCGTCAAGCGAACCCCGACTACACCGGCTCCGCCGCCTGCACCTGCATCACCGTGCCCCCGCGGATCAGCAGACCGCGGCCGAGCGGGCCGCCGCCCACGTCCCGCGGCAGCCGCACGTTGAACAGGTCGCCCTCGGAACCGCCCTGCGGCGACAGCAGCATGCCGTTGCGCGACTTCCGCGCCTCCACCACGAAACCGCGGTACTGCGAGCCCATCGAGTCCGCCGACCCGGCCGCGATCAGCGCGTGGTCGCCGTCCATGCCGCTCTTGACGACCTCCTCCAGCGCCGTCTCCAGCGTGGTGTCGTAGAGGAGTTCGCTGTCGTCCACGAGGACCACGAACTTCTCGCCGCCCGCCTTGCCGGTCAGCTCCGTCAGGTCCTCCGCGCTCGCGTCGGTGCCCATCAGCAGTCCCAGCACGCCGGGTTGACCGGCCAGGTCGCGCAGCGGGGAACGGCGCGGGGTGACCAGCACCACCGGCGTACCGGCGGCGAGCAGCGACCGTGCCGCCGTGATCAGCGCCGTCGAGCGGCCCGACTTCGGCGGCCCGGCGATCACGAACCCGGGCCCGGCGTCCTGCAGATCGATCCCGACCGGTGCCAACTCGTCTCCGCCCACGCCCATCAGCGCCCACAGCGGTGACGACGGCGTGAAGTCCGGGTCGAGCGCCATCGCGTCGGTCAGCGTGACCCGCGGCGGCAGCGCGTCCACCCGCATCGGCCGCTGCGGCTTGGGCAGCCGCCCCACCCGCCCGATCCGCTCGGTGGACTGCCGTCCGATCCGCTGCAGCACCTCCACCTGCGCCTGGCCGGCCGGGTCCGCGGCCAGCAGCGCCACCTGGTTCTCCTGGACGCCGTGGTCGGTGGGGCGCAGCGCCCGTCCGGACGGCATGTTCTTCGGCACGTCACGCGGGCCCAGGCCGCCGTTGACGTAGTCGTTCGGGTCGGCCATCCGCAGGATCAGCTTGTCCGCGAAGACCGACGAGATCGCTCCGAGGAAACCGGACCGGTCCGACGTCATGACGACCTTCAGCCCGGCCGAACCGCCTTCCCGGAACAGCCGCATGGCCCCCTCGATCAACTTGCCGTAGTTGTACGACTCGAACGTCGAGGTGTAGCCCTCCCAGTTGTCGAGCAGCAGCACCATCCACGGCAGCCGCTCCTCCGGGGTGGCGGCCATCGCCCGCTGCTCGGCGGCACTGGACGCGCCCTTGACGGCGAGGAGTTGCTGCCGCCGGGACACCTCGCCGGAGAGCCGGTCCAGCAGTCGCGACAGCCGCTCCGGCTGGTCGCGGGTGACGACCGCGCCGCAGTGCGGCAGCGCGACCAGTGGCAGCAGCGCGTTGGCGCCGCAGTCGATGGCGTAGAGGTGCACGTCGCTGGGCGCGGTGTCGCGGGCGAGCGAGCCGGCGATCGTCCGCAGCGCGGTGGAGCGGCCCGAGCGCGGGCCACCGGCGATCAGGACGTGCTCGCCGTGCACCAGGTCGACCGAGAGCCGGGCGCGGGCCTGCTGCGCGGGCAGGTCGGTCAGACCGTAGCCGATGGGCGAGACGTCGCCGGTCGGGGTCGCGCCGGCGTCCGCCGGCAGGTCCTCGGCGACGATGTGCTCGGGCAGCGGGTCCAGCCACGGCTTGCGCGGCGCCGGGAAGCCGAGCAGGTCGGAGGCTTCCCTGATCGCGTCCACCAGCACCGCGAGGTCGGTCACCATGGTGCCGTCGTCGCCGTCGCCCTGCGCGCCGCGCGGTATCGGCCGGCCCAGCGACCTCCAACCCAGCGGCGCCACCTCGGCCTTGGTGCGCTCCTGGCCGACCGCCGGGCGGCGGCCACCGATACGCGCGGACTGCACGCCGACCAGCGACTGGGCGCCGGAGCGGACATAGGCACGGCCCGGCGTGGATTTGGCGATCGCCCCCGAGTCGGGCGCGTCGATGACGTCCCGCGACTCGTCGGCGTCGGTGACCCGAAGCGCGATCCTCAGGTTGGTGTTGGCGCGGATGTCGGCGCTGACCACACCGGCGGGCCGCTGCGTCGCCAGCACCAGGTGCACACCCAGCGAACGGCCGCGGCGGGCGATGTCGACCAGACCGGCGATGAAGTCCGGAAGTTCGGCCACCAGGGAGGCGAACTCGTCGATGATCAGCACGAGTCGGGGCATCGGCTCCAACTCCGGCCGCATCCGCCGCGCGTCGTTGTAGTCCTCGATGTCCTTGGTGCCCGCGTTGAACAGGATCGTCTCGCGGTGGTGCAACTCCGCGGCGAGCGAGGCGAGTGCGCGCTCGGTCAGGTGCGCGTCCAGGTCGCTGACCATGCCGACGGTGTGCGGCAGCCGCGCACAGTCCTGGAAGGCGCTGCCGCCCTTGTAGTCGATCAGGACGAAGTTGAGCGCGTCGGGGCGGTTGGCCACCGCGAGCGAGGCGATGATCGTCTGCAGCAGTTCGGACTTGCCCGCGCCGGTGGTCCCCGCGACCAGCGCGTGCGGGCCGTCCTTGCGGATGTCCAGGACGAAGGTGCCGTCCGCGCCGACGCCGATCGGTGCAGCGGTCGTCGAGCCGCCGCGCTGCCAGATCCCGGCGACCTGCTCGCCCACCGGGTCGGGCATGCCCAGCAGGTCCAGCAGCCGTGCGGACGTGGGCAGCGCGCTGTCCGCGTCGTCGCGGCTGACGTCGCGCACCGGCGCCAACGAGCGGGCCACCAACTCGCACCAGTCGGGACCGACCTGGTCGGCGAGGACCTCGCCGAGCCGTTCCAGACCCGCGCCGCGCAGGTGCAGCCGGCTGGCCGCGTGCTGCGACCAGCACACCGCGAGCCGCACCTCCTCGGGCAGCAGCCGCTCGTCCTCGTCGACGCACAGCGCGAACATCCCGAACTGCGGCCCCTCCTGGAGGAGTTGCGGCAGGCCGGGCATCCGGCGCAGCAGCCGCGCACCGTCCAGCACCACCAGGACGTACGGGTCCGGGCGCAGCCGGCCGCTCTGGTTGGCGGCGGAGTCCGCCTTGCGCCGGGCCAGTTCCTGGAGGAGCTCGTTGATCCGGCGGCCGGCCGCCTCCTGGTCGGTGCCGATCAACGAGACGCAGTCCTGGCCCTGTTGGGGAGCCAGATGCGGCAGCCAGTGCGCCCAGCTCCACGACTGCTCGGCGTCAGGGGCGGAGGAGAGCACCACGATCGACAGGTCGCGCGGGCTGTGCAGCACTGCGGCCTGCGAGACCAGCCAGCGGGTGGTGGCCAGTGCCCTGGCCCGTTCGCCCGCGACACCGATCACGCCGATCTCCGGGAACGGCAGCGGCAGCGGCACGTCGTAGACCAGCGGGACTTCCAGCGGCGGCGCGCCCTCGGGCATGTTGCCCTTGGGCTGCAACTCGATGTCGGCGGGCAGGTCGGCGACGCCGATCCGCAGCCGCATCGCGTCCGGGTCGGTCAGCCGCCGCTCCCACAGCCGGCGGCGCGGGCCGGTCGCGAAGAGCAGGATCTCGGCGGCGTCAGGGTAGTTGGAGCGCCGCTCCCGCTGGTCGAAGAGCCGGGCGGCCTCCAGGTCCTGTTCGTGCTCGGCCATCGCGGCCTTGAAGCTCTTCGCGGCGTCCTGGTTCTTGCGCTTGCCCTGGCGGTTCTCGCTGACCCACTGGCCGACCATCATCACCGGGCTCATCACGCAGAAAAGCAGCATGTAGACCTGGTGGACCATGAAGTACATCATCACGCCGAAGAGCAGCGGGACGACCAGGGTGAGCACCTGGAACCGGGCGCGGTCGTTCTTCTCGCCCTTCTGCGGGACGTACAGCCGCGGCCGCGGCGACAGCGCGTTCAGCCGGGGCGGCCGGTTGTAGGCGAGGCCGCCCTCGCCCATCGGGGACAGGTGCGCGTCCGGCGTGCTCGGCTCGTCCAGCACGAGCACCGACTCACCCGCCTTCACCTGCGCGCGCAGCGGCCACTGCCGCTCCGACTCCACCGGTTCGTTCTCCAGCGTGAGGCCGGAACCCGGCGCGCCGATCAGCGTCACGGTGCCGTCCATGGCCACCGAGACGCGCGCGGCGGTCGGCGCCATCGCCGGGTCCTGCACGGTGACGGTGCAGCCCACCGCGGAGCCGATGGTCGCGGTGCCGACACCGAGCCGGGCCACCCGGCCGGCGCCCGGCCCCGCGCACACCCGCAGTTCGTAGCGCCCGGACGGCTCGCCGGTGCGCATGAACGGCCCGATCGAGTCGTCGACGGTGACCCGCATGCCGTCGCGCAGCACCGTCGACGCCTGCGCCTGCGGGTCGCAGGGCACGCCGTCGGCCCACAACACCGGAGCGGTGATGACCGGTTGGGCGGGCCACGCCCTCGATCCGCCCGGCTGGCCGAGCGGTTGCCGGGCCGATTGGCCGCCCGGTATTCCGCCCGGTTGTCCGCCCGCCCGGGTGCCGCCCTGGTGCTGCCCGGGGAACTGCACGACCACGCCCCCGACCTGCCCGGCCGGCTCCTGCGCCACCGCGCCGACCGCCCGCCCCAGCGCCAGCGCCACGTCCTCCGCGCTCGCGGAGTCGTCGGCGGTCACCAGTACGTCCTGCGCGTCGACGCCCTGCTGTACGACCGTCACGGTCACGCGCATGGCTGTGTCCCTCCCCGTGGGCCCGCACCGGGCCCCGCATCCACTGTGCCTGTGTCCATTAACCATCCCGGTGTTCCCACGAGGCTATAGGCCCGCGGAAACCGCCGGTAAGTCCCGTCACGGGCCCGGCGGGGCCGACGGCTCCGGCGTCCGCCACCGGAACCGCCGTTGAGGGCGGAACCGTTTCTCGCGGCTATGCGATCCTCGTCTACAACACGGGGCCGGCCGGGTGCGCCTTGTCGCGGGGAAGACGACGTCCTCACGAAGCGGAAGCTCGGCAAAAGGCACAAACGGACAACGGGAGGAGAAGCGGATGGGTGAGTTTTCCGGGATAGATCCGGACGGCCTGCAGAAGATGACGAGTTCGTTCAAGGGCGACAAGGACCAGTTGCGGACCACTGCGACGTCGTACAAGTCGCAGTTCGCCGAAAAGGGGCTGGATACCTCGTCTCTCTCCCAACTGGTCGGCATATGCGGCTGGTTGGACGATCAGATGCCGATGCTCACCCGTCGCTACCACCTGGCGATCGCCACCGAGAAGCCGTATCCGGGGCACAAGGGCATGGTCACCATCGACGACAGCATGGTGAACACCACGGCCCAGTCGCAGAAGGACGGCAAGGCACTCGCGGACAAGTACAAGGACGCGATCAAGAACGGCGACGACCCGTCCGAGGACCTCTTCTCGGATCTGAGCGCCCACGGGGACGACCCGGACTATCTCAAGTCGTTCTACAACGAGTTGGGTCCGCAGAACCTGATGGTTCTGACCAACGACATGGCCGACGACAACATGTACAGCCGGTACGGCGACCACCCGGACCAGGCCAAGCACGACCGTGACGTCATCGCCAAGACCTTCGGCACCTTCACCAAGGTCGCCTACGAGGGGCAGACCGCCGCCCAGAAGCAGGCGAGCTGGGACAAGTGGTTCGACAAGTTCAAGGACCCCCGGGGCGTCTTCCGCGCCGACTACCTCACCGGGCTGCTGCCGGGCGGCTCGCAGGACAAGGACTACCTGGTCGCGCTGGGCAACCGCGTCTTCGACAAGGACAGTTCGAAGAACGGCAGCGAGTTCATGAACAGCTCGGGCATGGAGAAGGGCGTCTTCGGTGACGACCACTACACCCAGCTCTTCAACGCGATCAGCAAGAACCCCGAGGCGTCGGGTGAGTGGATGGACCACAACTACGACACCATGCAGACCATCATCTACCCGCACGGCCCCTGGGACCTCGGCCAGCCGCCTGCCCGGGCGAAGGCGTTCGCGGACATGATGTCGGCCGGCACGATCGACCTGAAGACGACCAACCGGCCGCTCGCCGAGAAGCTCACCGGCCGCATCATGATGGACAACTACCGCCATCAGAGCGGTGATTCGAGCAAGATCCACCCCTACGACCCGATCGACGTCTACTACGGCAAGCTGATCACGGCCAACTGGAGCGACATGGTCTACGGGATCACGTCGCCGACCGGCAACACGCTGTGGGGCGCCGACGCCACCTCGGGCGGCTTCACCGAGAAGATGTCGCAGTGGGACCAGAAGGCGTTCCTGGCCGGCCAGGACCCGAACCGCCCCGGCCTGGAGGTGGGCGCTCCGCTGTGGCAGGCGCTGCTCAACGAGTCGGCACGGAACCCGACCGTCGCCGGCCAGGAGAGCGCGCTCTTCGACTCCTTCCGCACCCAGATCACCAACGAGGTCGGCAGCGCGAAGAAGGACACCACGGAGCACGCGCAGGACTACCGGGCCATGCAGCGCGGGATGATGATGAAGGCGTACAGCACTGCCTTCGAGTACGCCAAGGGCTCGATCGAGACGGACGCCGACGACTGGGCGGAGAGCGTCAACAGTGCGCGAACCGCGCTGATCTCGACCGCGAAGGACCTGGCGGTGGGGGCAGCCACCGGTGGTACGGCCGCGATCACCGAACTCGGCACGGAGAAGGCCACCGAGCTGGGTGGGACCGCGACCGACCTGCTCACGGACTACATCGCCAGCAAGGTGTCGGTGTCCCCGGAGGACGCCCCCGGCCTCGCCGCCAAGTACAAGCAGATCAACGACTCCGAGCTCGACGTGAGTTGGCAGCACGAGTACCAGAGCGAGGCCAACTCGCAGCTCAGCGGCGGCGGTTTCTCGTCCGACGTGACGGCGCCGGTCACGATCCACCCCAGGAACGGCGAGCCGAAGACGTACACCGGCAACCCCAAGGACTACATCAAGGCGCCGGCCGACAACTTCATCACGTCCGACGGCACCGTCATGGACATCGACAAGATGAGCCCCCGCCAGCGCACCGCCTACAACAGCTGGCTCATGGACCCCGCGATCGTCAACCACGTGGACTCACGCGGCTTCACGCAGGGGCAGCAGCTCCAGCACCTGGCGGAGTGAGGAAAGCGGTTCGCCGGGCGGCTACCCGGACGCGGGTGGCCGCCAGCCGGACCGGACCGGACCGCGGTCAGTCCTGGGCCTTCGGCTCGATCTTCAGGGCGTCGAGGAAGGAACGCAGGACGTCGGCGGCGTCGTGGTCCACGATCGTGTGCTGGTCCAGACCGGGCGAGAGCGTGACCGTGGCGGCCTTGCTCTGCCAGGCACACCGCGAGATGGTGCGCCCCGCCGCGGAGATGTCGGCGCACTGGATCGTGCCGCCTTGCTTGCCGGCCGGAGAGCTGGTGATCTTCTCTTTCCCGTCGGTCCCCAGGAGTTCCGCGGTCATCGATGCGGAACCGGGTCCGTGGTCGGTCTGGTCGCTCTTGTAGTCCGGCGGGTCGAGAGACACGTCGACCAGTGCGGCGCGGCCGCCCGACCCCAGGTAGATGAGGTCGACGTCGCCCTTGGTGATGTCCGTGTTGTGGGGTGTGAGCCCGGCCCACCCGGTCCCGTCCTTCGCCTCCGTGTACGCCCCGAACGCCTTCGGGATCGCCGCGGTGTGCTTGGTCGGCTTGGAGTCACCGCTGTTCGCGGCCACGGCCCACCAGCTGATGCCGCCGGCCACCACGACCACCGCTCCCACGAGCGCGATGACCTTCCTGCGGCGTTTGGCGCGGTCGCGGTCGGTGGGGTCGGGCACGGAGATCGGGGTGAGCGCGATGGCGTTGTCGTTGTCGGCGGCGTTGTTCGTCACGTGGTCCTCGTCCTCCTGCGGGGGCTAGCAGATACCATAGGGGCAGGTGCGCCGCGCGCACACGGGGACAGCGGGCCGAAAGCGGAAGCCGGGACATCCGGCCCGGAGCTTTCAGCTCCGGCGCCTGCTCCCGTTCCCGTGCAGTCGGCGCTTCGTGCAAGCGCGGATATTCTCGTTGTGATCGTGTTCGGCTACGGGGGACAACTCGATGGGTGACAGCAGCACCAGCAACCTCGCGCCACAGGCGACAGTGCCGAATCCGGCGATCGAGGATCTGCAGGCTCTCAAGCGCAGACTGATGCAGGATCTCGGCGCGCTCAAGGAGCCGTTGAAGACGACGGTTTCGGACATGGGCGGCGGCAAGGTGTGGGTCGGCAAGACAGCGGACTCCTGGGGCGCCGATGTGAAGGGCCGCCACGGCACCATCCAGACGCTGCTCGGCAAACTCGTGCCGGTGATCGACGCGGAGATCGGCAAGCTCCCGGAGAAGGTCACCCCGGGCGAGGCCAAGATGTACCACATGCCGTACTAGCGGAGCGGAGGGCGCCGCGCGGGCCTGGGCCCGTACCGCCCCGCAATCCAGCGTGATCGCGGTATCGAAGTATCGCCGTATCGGTGCGGTGGCCCGGATTTCCGGGCAATTGCCGTACGTGCGGGGGTTCATGGCGGGATCGGAGTGGTTGACCGGTCCGGGCGGGCGTCGTTTCGTTCTGTTGCAATGATGTGTGCGGGTTGTCACCGGCCACGCCTTGAGGGCGTTTGTTTGGCGCTGATAGCGTGCGGTGACTTGACATCGGCCTGTGGGGTCGTCGCCGGACAGGAGAGCGACGGACTCGCCGCACGGGGCCGAAAAAGCTGATGCGATGCGCCGGCTCGGGGGCAGTGAAGTGAAGACCAGGGAACGTTCCGCCGCGGGCGGCGGCAGTGGCCGCCAGTCCGTTCCCGCACCGCACTTGAACGGACCGGGCGCCGGGCGGTTGCCGGTCGCGCCGCGCGAACGCAAGCCCGCGCTGGCCGCGCTCGCCGTGCTGCTGATCCTGGTGGGCGCGCTCGGCGCCACCGTGATGGTGCTGCGCGCGGGCAACAAGGTGTCTGTCATCGAGGTCATGTCCGACGTCGCGGTCGGCGACAAGATCCCGGCCAAGGCGATGCAGGAAGTGATGGTCGCCGACGGCACCGCCGTCGACTACATCCGGTGGGACCAGCGTGAACAGGTGATCTCGCAGTGGCGCGCGGCCACCAACCTGACCAAGGGGTCCGTCCTGGTCCGCTCGATGATCACCCAGAACTCCGACGTGCTCGCGCCCGGCAAGACCCTGGTGGGTATGTCACTGAAGGCAGGCCAGTACCCCAACGGCCTGGCCAACGGCCTCACCGTGGCGGCGTACCTGGTCGGCAACGACGCCAAGTCCTCCAGCGACTCGGGGACGTCGACGAGTGGTGCCAATGGCACCGGCGGCGCCAGCAACCTCATCAGCGACAACCTGGTCATCAAACACTTCGACGCCACCAGCGGCGGTAACTTCGGCGACGGCTCCGCGAGCGTCACGGTCGTCGCGGACGTCGCCGACGCCGGCCCGCTGGCGGTCGCCTCCGCGGCGGGCAACGTCTCCCTCGTGCTCGTCCCCAGCAAGCACTGATCGAGCGGCGCGGACGAGGCAGACGAGATGGCACTGATCGCAATCGCAGCGGACAAGGGCTCCCCCGGCGTCACCACGACCGCGGTGGCGCTCGCCGCCGTATGGCCGCGCCGCGTCCTGCTCGCCGAGGCCGACCCGGCCGGCGGTGACCTCGTCTACCGCTCGACGGGCGCCCACGGCGGGGTGCTCAACCCCAACTCCGGCCTGCTGTCGCTGGCCGCGACCGCCCGGCACGGCCTGGCCGCCGAACAGTTGTGGGACCATGCCCAGCCGCTGGTCGGCGGCCTTGACGTGCTGGTGGGCCTTGCCGCAGCCGAACAGGCCGCGGGGCTCGCCGGGTTGTGGCCGATGCTCGGGCAGGCGTTCGCCACGCTCGCCGAGTCACCCAACGGCGCCGCCGACGTGATCGCCGACTGCGGCCGGATCGGTCCCGACTCGCCGAGCCTCGAACTGCTCCCGCACGCCGCCCTGGTGCTGCTGGTCGCCCGTACCGAGCCGGAGAACCTGGCCCGGGTCAGGGACCGGGCCGGCGCGCTGTCCGCGAAGCTGCACGGCTCGCAGCGCGGTGCCGCCGCGCTCGGCTACCCGCCGATCGGCGTGCTGCTGATCGCCGACACCGGGCGCAGCGCCCGGCTCGCCGCCCAGGTCAACGAGATGCTGGTGGCCTCGCAGATCTCCGCCCGGGTGGTCGGCACCCTCGCCGACGACGCGGCCGGCGCCGAGATGCTCAGCGGCCGGCGCCGCGGCCGCCTCGACAAGTCCCTGCTGATCCGCTCCGCCCGCCAGGTCACCGCCGACGTACCGCAGCGGTACGGGGTCCTGCGATGAGCGAGGTGGACCACTCGCTCGTCAAACGCTTCCGGCAGGAGGCGGGCGACCGCATCGCCGAGCAGCGGCGGCTGGACCAGGTCGCGGCCCGCACCGCGATGTCGCCGGAGGACGAACGGCACTTCGCCCGCGCGATCATCGCCCAGATACTCGAGGACTACGCGCGCGCCGAGATCGCCGTCGGCCGCACCCCGCCGGACGCCCACGGCGAGGAGGCGTACGCCGCCGCGGTGCACGCCGCGCTGTTCGGCGTCGGCCGGCTCCAGCCGCTGCTGGACGACCCCGAGGTCGAGAACATCGACATCAACGGCTGCGACCAGGTCTTCGTCGGCTACTCCGACGGCCGTGAACTGCAGGCCGAACCGGTCGCCGAGACCGACGAGGAACTGATCGAGCTGATCCAGGTGCTCGGCGCCTACTCCGGCCTGTCCTCGCGCCCGTTCGACACCGCCAACCCGCAACTCGACCTGCGGCTGCCCGACGGCTCCCGGCTCTCGGCGGTCATGGACGTCACCCGCCGCCCCGCGCTGTCCATCCGGCGCGCCCGCCTGGGCAAGGTCTTCCTCGCCGACCTGGTCGGCAACCACACGATCACCCCCGAGGTCGGGTCGTTCCTGTCCTCGGCGGTGCTCGCCCGCAAGAACCTGATGATCGCCGGGGCCACCAACGCCGGGAAGACCACGCTGCTGCGTGCGATGGCCAACGTGATCCCGGCGCACGAGCGCCTCATCACCGTCGAGCGCGCCCTGGAACTCGGCCTCGACCAGTTCCCCGAACTCCACCCCAACGTCGTGGCGTTCGAGGAGCGGCTGCCCAACTCCGAGGGCCTGGGCGCCATCTCCATGGCCGAACTCGTCCGCCGCTCGCTGCGTATGAACCCCTCCCGCGTCATCGTCGGCGAGGTGCTCGGCGACGAGATCGTCACCATGCTCAACGCCATGTCGCAGGGCAACGACGGCTCGCTGTCGACGATCCACGCCAACGGCTCCGCCGAGGTCTTCAACCGCATCTCCACCTACGCGCTGCAGGCACAGGAGCGGCTGCCGGTGGAAGCGTCGCAGATGCTGGTGGCCGGCGCCATCGACTTCGTGGTCTTCATCCAGCGCCGCAACGACTTCCAGCGCGGCGGCACCCTGCGCCGCGTCGTCACCTCCATCCGCGAGGTGAACGGCGTGGACGGCCGCGTCCTTTCCAGCGAGATCTTCGCCGAGCACCCGGACGCGGCGGTGGCCCTGCCCCACGCGCCCATCTCCTGCCTCGACGAGTTGCTCGCCAACGGCTACCAGCCCACGGGGGTGTGGCGGTAATGTCCGGCTTCTTCTCGATGACCACGCTCTACGGTCTGCTGGCCGGGGCGGTGGGCGGCGGCGGCATCGCGCTGTTCATCGTCGCGATGCGCGGCTGGGCGCCCAAGCCGGTGGCCCCCGGGCAGTCCGGCGCCGAACGCGCCTCGGAGATCGGCCGGTTCCTCACCCAGCGCGGTTCGATCGCCATCGTGGTCGGCCTCGCGGTGCTCGCCCTGACCCGGTGGCTGGTGCTCGGCGCGGCCACCGCACTGCTCGTCTTCGCCTGGGACCGGCTCTTCGGCGGAGCCTCCGACGAACGCGCGGCGATGAAGCGGGTCGAGGCGCTGGCCGGTTGGACCGAGTCGCTGCGCGACACCATCGCCGGCGCCGTCGGCCTGGAGCAGGCCATACCGGCCTCCGCCCGGGCCGCCGCGCCCGCGCTGCGGGTCCATCTCGACGCCCTCGTCGACCGGTTGCGGGCCCGCTGGCCGCTGCCGGACGCGCTCCAGATGCTCGCCGACGAGATCGACGACGCCTCGGCCGACATCATCATCGCCGCCCTCATCCTCAACGCCCGGCTGCGCGGCCCCGGTCTGCGGGACGTGCTCGGCGCCCTGGCCAAGTCCGCCCGCGAGGAAGTGGACATGCGGCAGCGCGTGATGGCGCAGCGGGCCAGCACCCGGCGCAGCGTGCAGATCGTGGTCGTGGTCTCCGTGGTGTTCGTGCTGGGACTGGCCATCTTCAACCGCGGCTTCGTCCAGCCGTACAGCAGCGCGGTGGGCCAACTCGTGCTCGCCATCGTGTGCCTGCTGTTCGCGGCCGGGTTCTGGTGGCTGCGCAAGTTGTCGAAGATCGAGACGCCGGACCGCTTCCTCGTGCACGGACCCGAGCGGACCGGGCAACAGCCCTTCGCGGCCGGACAGTTCCCGGCCGGCCGGCAGGGCGGACCGTACGGCGGCACGGCGCAGCAGGCGCCCGGCGCGGCACAGGGCGTCCCGGGCTACGGAGCGCAGGGCCGTCCGGCCGTGCCGGGACAGGGGGCAGGCAACCGATGAACACCATCGTCTTCGCGTGCCTGGTCGGCGCCGTCTTCGGCCTGGGCGTCTTCGCACTGATCCGGGCGCTGATGCCGAGCCGGCGCAGCGCGGTGTCCACCATCGCGCAGATCGACGCGCTGCGCGCCACCGGCGCCACCACCGCCGACACCACCGCCAACTCCGTCAAGGCCGAGGGCTGGCGCGCCCAACTCGGTCGGCGGGTCGCCGCCTTCTACCTGCAGCAGGGCTGGGAGCTGCGCTCGCTGCGTTCCGACCTCGCGGTGCTCGACCGCAGTTGGGAGACGTTCCTCGCCACCAAGACGGCGCTGGCCGCGGCCGGTGTGGTCTTCGGCCCGGCGCTCTTCGCGGTGGGCGCGGAAGTGGGCTTCGGCGTCAGCCCGATCATCCCCGTCTGGCTGGCGCTGCTCTTCGCCGGGGTGTTCTTCCTGCTGCCCGACCTCGAGGTGCGGCGGGACGCCGCGGCCAAGCGCAAGGACCTGCGGCGGGTGATCGGCGCCTATCTCGACCTGGTGTCGATGAACCTGGCCGGCGGCCGCGGTCTGCCCGAGGCGCTGATGGCGGCCGCGGAGATCAGTGACGGCTGGGCGCTGATGCGCATCCGCAACTGCCTTGCCGACGCGCGGATCACCGGCACCAGCCAGTGGGTCGCCCTCGGCCGGCTCGGCGACGAACTGGGCATCGAGGAGTTGCAGGACCTCGGCGTCACGCTCGCGCTGGTCGCGGACGACGGCGCGAAGATCCGCGAGTCGCTGGCCTCGCGCGCGGAGACGATGCGCCACCGGGAACTGTCCGAGATCGAGGGCCAGGCCGGCGAGCAGTCCCAGTCCATGCTGGTCGCGCAGATGCTGCTCGCCGCCGGCTTCCTGGTCTTCCTGATCTACCCCGCCGCGATGCGGGTCTTCCAGGTCTGATCACCATCGTGCAGCTCCGACGACGACCGTCCACCGAGAGGACCGAGCCATGAACCGCATGGACCGACTGACATCCTTCGACCCGAAACTGAGTTTCCTCTACGTCTACCTGCGTGGGCGGATCGACCGGGTCCGCACCGAGGAGGACATGTCCCGCGGCGCCTCCGCCGTCGAGTGGGTGGTGATCTCCGCGATCGTGGTGGCCATCGTCGCGGCGGTCGGGTTCATCATCAAGAACGCCCTGAACAGCAAGGCGACCGGCGTCAGCAACTGCATCGCCGGCGCGGACGGCAGCAAGAACGGCTGCTGACCGGCCTGTCAGGGGGAGAGCAGCCATGGGACGGACGACCCGTACTCTGCGCCGCGCCGTACGCCGCCGGCTCGACGCGGCGCACGGCGACAGCGGCGTGGGCAGCCGCGCGCCCGCGGCGCCGGGACGTGCTCCGGCACGCCCCGGCGGCGACCGCGGCATGACCGCGATCGAGTTCGTCTTCCTCACCCCGGTGCTGTTCTTCATGATCTTCGCGACCGTGCAGTTCGGGATGTACTACTTCGCCGACCATGTCGCGCAGGCGGCGGCGCGAGCCGGCGCCCGCAAGGCGAGGGACGAGGCGTCGACCGGCCAGGACTGGTCCGGGGACGCGAGCCAGACCGCGAGCGACTACATCCGGCAACTCGGGCCCGAGCTCCTGATCGACCCGCACGTCGTCCCGAGCAGGGACGCGAACGACGCCAACACCGTCCGCGTCCAGGTGACGGCGAAGGTGCCCACGGTCTTCCCGCTGGCGGGCTTCTCCTTCAAGGTGAACGAGACGTCGTCGGGTCCGGTCGAGCGGTTCGTGCCGGACAACGGGGGATGAGGGACATGGAGTTCGCGCTCAGAGCGCGCGCCGCCGCGGTAGGCGGAGTACGCGCGGCGGCCGGCCGGTGCCGTACCGGGCGCCGCGACGGGGACCGGGGGCTGTCCACCATCGAGGTGGTCATCCTCGCCCCGGTGATCATCATGTTCGTGCTGATGCTGGTCGCGTTCGGCCAACTCGTCGACGGGCGTGGGGCGGTGGACGGTGCGGCTCGCGACGCCGCCCGGGCCGGCTCGATCGAGCACAGCCGCTCGGAGGCGATCCAGCAGGCGGTCCAGGCGGCGCACGAGGACCTGGCGGGCACCTGCACCAAGCCGGCGACGGTCACCCCGGTCGGCGACACCAGCTTCCGTCCCGACACCCTCTTCACGATCGAAGTCACCTGCACGGTGCGCGGGTTGAGCTTCCTCGGGCTGCCCATCACCAAGACCGTGACCTCCACGTCGGCCTCGCCGCTCGACCCGTACCGCAGGTCGGCGACATGAGGGCGGCGACGAAGGCGAAGGCGCCGACGAACGCGGTGGAAGCGGCCGCGGGCGAGGCGCTGGGCAACGTGGTGGACGACGTGATGGACGACGTGGTGGCGTTCCCGAAGCGGACGGCCCCCGCGAGGCGCACCGCCCCCGGCGGCCGCACCGCCGGCGACGGCAGCCAGCCCGCCGGCCGTACCCTGACCGCCCGGCTGCGCGCCCTGCGCGGCGACGACCGGGGCTCCGGCGCCGCCGCCGTGGTGATCTTCGCGCTGGTGTTCATGGCCCTCGCCGCCTTCGTGGTGGACGGCGGGCTGTCCATCGCCAAGCGCGAACGCGCCGCCGACATCGCCGAACAGGCCGCGCGCTACGCCGCTCAGGACATCGACGTGGAGGCGCTGCGCAACGCCGGGAGCGGCGCCCAGCCGGTGATCGACTACCAGCAGTGCACCGCCCGGGTGCAGCAGTTCGCGCGGGACGTCAACCTGCCGGCCAGCGACTGGCGCCGGGCCGGCTGCCCGACCCCGCCGACCGGGCCCGACCGGGTCGAGGTGGTGGTGTACGTGACCTACAAACCGATCCTCAGCGGCTTCTTCTACAAGAACTCGATCACCGTCGAGGGCAAGGCCGACGCGGTGTCGATCACCGGCCCCGGCAACTGACAGCGGCACGCGAACCGTACGACAAGGACCCGTACCACCGAAGGCAGAGGAAGCAGCCATGGCACGCACGACCGCCACGGGACGTAACCGCCCGCAGCAGGGCGGGGGAGCGGCCCAACCACCGCGCAGGCAGCGGACGTTCGGCGACATCGTGCGGGCGTTCGGGGCGTTCCTGGCGCTCGCGGTGCTGGTGGTGGCGGTGCCGGCCGCGCTGCTGATGTACATCGGGTCGCCGTTCCCGCACCACTTCAACTCCGACGTGCTCCAGCAGCCGATCACCTCGGAGACGTTCGTCAACACGCTGGCGGTGCTGGTGTGGGTGGCGTGGGCGCAGTTCACCGCGTGCGTGCTGGTGGAGGCGAAGGCGGCGGTGTCCGGGGTCGGCATGCCCACCCGGGTGCCGGGCAGCGGCCCGAGCCAGTTGCTGGCACGGCAGTTGATCGCGGCGCTGCTGCTGGTCGGCGTGAGCACCGCGGGCCTGGTTCCGGGCCTCGCCCAACTCGGCCAGCAGCACTCGATGGAGAGCCAGGCCCGGCCCGGTGTGGCCGCGACCGCGCAGGCCACCCCCGGGCAGCAGGCGGCGGCCCATCAGGCCGCCGTGCAGCACCAGTCGGGGCCGAGCGCGTCCACCGCGCAGGGCGGCGGCCAGTCCACCCAGCAGGCGACGAAGTTCTACCGGATCAACCCGCCCGAGGGGCGGCACCACGACTCGCTGTGGGAGATAGCGCAGCGGCACCTCGGCGACGGCCGCCGCTACAAGGAGATCTACCAGCTCAACAAGGACCGCGTGCAGCCCGACGGTTCGCAGCTGTCGCAGGCCAGCCTGATCCGGCCCGGCTGGGTGCTGGAGATGCCCGCCGACGCGCACGGCGGCGACCTCGTCGAGATGCCCGTCGCGTCCCCGCACACCGCGCCCGACATCCTGCACTACGCCCAGCACGGCGGCGCGAAGGACACCACGGCTGAGGGCGCGCACGCCGCGCACCAGACCCCGGCGGGCGAGCAGGGCGGTTCCGGCGGCTCGGGCGGTTCCGGCGGCGGTGCGCACGAGAGCGTCGCGGGCGGCGCCAGCGAGGTGGTCACCGGGCTTTCCGCGTCGCACGGCTTCGACCTGTCCGACGCGCTGATCGGCGCGCCGCTGCTGGCCGCGGGCCTGCTCGCCGCGCTGGGCCGGCGGCGGCGCACCGCGCTGTGGCAGTCGCTGTCCGCGGGCGCGCTGCGCAGCCCGCGTACCCCGACCGGCGCGGAGGCCGACGTCGCCGACGCGCTGCGGATCGGTGCCGACCAGGACGCCGTCAACTTCCTTGACCGGGCGCTGCGTTCGCTGTCGGTCCGGCTCGACGCGGACGGCCGCAAGCTTCCCGTGGTGTACGCGGCCTGGCTCACCGAGGACGCGCTGCACCTGCAACTGGCCTGGCCGGACGGTCAGCCGCCGGCGCCCTGGCAGACCGGGCAGGACGAGACCTTCTGGCAGGTGGAGCGGGCCCGGCTGGTCGAGGACATCGACACCTCGGCGGCGGCCCCGTACCCGGGCCTGGCGGTGCTGGGCACCCTGGACGGCGCGCGGCTGCTGCTCAACCTCGAAGCGGTGCCCGGGATCGTGTCGCTGAGCGGCGCCAAGGCCGACCGCGAGGCCGTACTCGCCTCGGTCGCGGCCGAGTTGGCGACCAACGGCTGGTCGGACCGGATGACGGTCACGCTGGTCGGCTTCGCCCAGGACCTGACCGCGCTGGCGCCCGCGCGGGTGCGGCACATCGGCACGGTCGCCGAGGTCGTGGAGATCATGGCCGCGGAGACCGCGCAGCGCTCCGGGGCGCTGCGCACCGCGGGCCAGGACAGCGTGCTCACCGGCCGTACCGGCCGCGCCCAGCACACCCAGTGGGCGCCGCACCTGGTGCTGCTGGCCGCCGAGCCCTCGCCGGAGGAGGCGCAGCGGCTGGCCGAACTCGCCGCGGACGCCGGGCGGTTGGGCATCGGCTACCTGGTCGGCTCGGGCCGCACCGATCTGCCGGGCGCCGCATGGGAGTTGGAGATCACCCCGGCGGGACGGCTGCTCGCGCCGCTGCTCGGCCTGGACATGAAGGCCCAGCTGCTGCCCAAGGCGCAGTACGAGTCGGTGCTGCGGCTGTTCGCCGAGGCGGACGGCGACGGCCCCGGCCCGGAGGCGCCGCCGTTCCTGGTCGACCTCAGCGACCAGGGCCGCCCAGGGGTGTACGCGCGGCTGCTCGGCCCGTTCGAGGTGGTCGGCGTCGACGCGCCCGACCGGGAGCGCAGCGGCCTGCTGCACGAGGCGCTGGCGCTGCTGCTGCTGCACCGCGAGGGCGTGCACCCGCGGGTGCTGGCGTCCGCGCTGTGGCCGCGCGGGGTCACCGAGGACGTACGGGACGCGCTCATCGCCCGGCTGCGGGACTGGCTGGGCACCGACCCCGACGGCGGGGAGCGCCTCACCCTCGACAGCACCGGGCGGATCGTGCTCAGCACCACGGTCGTGTCGGACTGGGACGTCCTCCAGACGCTCCACCACGAGGCCACCGAGGGCCGGGCGGCGGGCGATCCGGCGGCCCGGCGCCGCCTGCTCACCGACGCCCTCTCGCTCGCCCGCGGCCGGCTCTTCGAGGACCGGGCGCCGGGCCGCTACGGCTGGCTCGGCCACGAGATCGTCGACGCGCAGCACCCGGTGCTGGTGGCGGAGATCGCGCTCGCGCTCGCCTCGCTCCACCTCGACGCGCACAAGCCGAAGGCTGCCGTCGCGGCGATCGAGACCGGCATGGCGATCTCGCCCGACGACGAACGCCTCTGGCTGGCCTACCTGCGCTCCGCCAACGCGACCGGCGATCCGGGACGGCTCGAGGCGGCTGCCTCGGCGCTCTTCGCCCGCGCCTCCGCCAACGGCCCGTCCAGGGGACTGCCGCCACGGGTCGAGGCCCTCCTGGACGAACTGCTGCCCGCCTGGCGCGGCAGCATCGCCAACTGAAGTCCGTCGCGCACGGGAGTCCGCCGGCCGGGGTCGCCGCCGGCTGAGTTCGCGGCCGACCGCAACCTCAGCCGGTCGCTGCCGACCGGCCGCCGGGTGCCCCTGTTCGCAGGGGCGCCCGGGCGGTTCAGGGGCGGGCGACGGCGGCGAGGATCTCCGGCAGCCGGTCGAGCAGCCGGGGCGCGGTGAACCGCAGGCTCGCCACCGACAGCGCGGCCGCGTACACCGCGCCGACCGGCAGCACCGTCCACAGCAGGGCGTGGTGGCCGGTCAGGTGCAAGGCGAGGTCCAGGCCCAGCACCGGCAGGCAGAAGGCGGAGGCGATCACGGACCCGCCCAGCGCGTTGAACGCCACCATGGAGCCGTTGCCGGGCGCGGCGTTCCCGAAGGCGTTGTCCTGCGCGACCGCGTACGGGAAGCGGACGCTCGCGTAGCCGCCGGTGGAGATCAGCGCGCCGAGGAACGCGAAGGCCATCCCGAGGACTTCGGGCAGCGCCCCGGCCCGCCCCAGCAGCAGGGCGGTCGCGCAGGTCACCACGGTGACGTAGGGGAGGGCGACCACCGCGAGCATCAGGGCCCGGCCGCGCAGCTCGGACTCCGCGTCCTTGCGGGTGGTGATGGTCGCGACGACGGTCCAGAACGCGGAGTTGTCCATCCCGAACTGGTTGTACATCTGCATGCCGAGCAGGCCCGCGGTCCACAGGCACTGGTAGACCGAGCCGTGCTGGACGACCGCGACCAGCGGCAGCAGCAGGCCCACCGCGAGCCCGGTCGCCCAGGACGCGCGCAGTTTGGGATCGCGCGCGGCGTAGCGGAACTGGCGCTCCATCACGGTCGCGGTCCGGCCGGCCAGCGCCCGTTCGGGCAGCAGGCGCGGGAGCAGCGGCGCGCGGCCGCCGCCCCTGCGCACGGTGCTGTCGGGGACGGGCTGGAGGGTGGAGGAGTCCGGCGACATCATCAGCCGGTACAGGGTGCGGTACCACCAGCGCAGCACCACGGCCAGCAGCGCGACGGCGAGCGCGAGTTGGGCCGCCGCCTGCCCGTACGCACCGTCGGAGACCGACCGCACCGCGTCGACCGCGGAGGCCGGCGGGACCCAGCGCAGCACGGAGGTGACCGAAGTGACCCGGTGCAGGCCGTGGTTGGAGGACAGGGAGCTGAGCCCGAGGTTGACCAGCTGGGCGCCGACGGCCACGATCAGCCCGCTGAGCAGCGCGAGGTCGCGGCCTTTACGGCTGGTCAGCAGCCGGGTGTTGGCCGCCGCGACGCCCCGGGAGGCGGCCGCGCAGATCGCCAGCAGCAGCGCCACCGCCGGCACCGCGACGACCGCGGCCGCCGCGCCGTGCGCCACCGCCACCACCGAACCGGTGCCCACCAGCAGCGTGAACAGCGGGCCGGCGCCGATCAGCGACGACGTCAGCAGGGCGGTGATCAGCGGGCGGGGGCGCAGCGGCAGCATCGCCAGCCGGGTCGGGTCCAGGGTGTCGTCGCCGCCGAAGAAGAACAGCGGCATCACCGCCCAGCCGATGGCCAGCACCGCCGCCATGGTGACGGCGGCGGCCGGCGCGTACTCGTTTCCGCGCAGGGCGATCATCCCGGCGCCGTTGCCCAGCGCGTAGAGCATCGCGAGGCCGACGCCGATGCACCAGCTCACGGTGCGGCCGCGGGACTGCCGGACTCCGTTGCGCAGCACGGCCAGTTTGAGGCGGACGAACGTCGCCGTCACCGGGGCGGCCCGGTCCGCGGCGGGCGGCGCGGGCGAAGGGGGCGGCGGCGACTCGGCGGTGAGCGGGCCCGCGCCGGTCATTTCGGGCCCCCGCCCAGCCAGTCCAGGTCACCGCCGGAGCGCCGGTCGGCGCCCACCAGCGACAGGAAGGCGTCCTGGAGGGTCGCCGCCTCGCCGCGCACCTCGGCGAGCGGGCCGTGCGCCACGATCCGTCCGGCCGCCATCACCGCGACCCAGTCGCACAGGCTCTCCACCAGCTCCATCACGTGGGAGGAGAACACCACGGTGCCGCCGGTGGCCGTGTACCGCTCCAGCACGCCGCGGATGACCTGCGCGGACACCGGGTCGACCCCCTCGAACGGCTCGTCCAGGAAGAGGACCTCGGGGTTGTGCAGCAGGGCCGCGGCGAGCCCGATCTTCTTGCGCATGCCCGTCGAGTAGTCCACGACGAGCTTGTGCTGCGAGCCGGACAGGTCCAGCACGTCCAGCAGTTGGGTGGCGCGCAGGTCCACGTCCCTGACCGGCAGGCCGCGCAGCCGACCGGTGAAGGTGAGCAGTTCGCGGCCCGACAGCCGCTCGAACAGCCGCAGCCCTTCCGGCAGCACGCCGATCCGGGACTTCACCTCGACCGGGTCGCTCCACACGTCGCGACCGACGATCTGCACCAGGCCCTCGTCGGGGCGCAGCAGCCCGGTCACCATCGACAGGGTCGTGGTCTTCCCCGCCCCGTTGGGCCCCACCAGGCCGGCGAAGCGGCCGGCCGGCAGCTCCAGGTCGATGCCCGCGACGGCCTCCTGCTCGCCGAACCGCTTGCGCAGGCCGCGCACCCGCAGCGCCGGCGGCACGCCCGACGGCTGCCGCGGCGGCTGCTCCAGCCCGGACCCGGCCGGGCCCGTCCGATCCCCGTAGTACGACGGGAGCCGCCGGCTGTCCGGCTCCCGCTCCGCACCGCGCGCCTCACCCATCGCACCGCACCTCTCCCCGATCCCCGTCCACGCTCACCGCGACGCTTCTCCGGCCGCGTTCACCACGCGTGCGGCCACCCTATGTGCGACCACTGACAGTGACGGAAAGCCCGGGTGACTTCCGGGAAGGACGGAGAAAACCGCTCGTGCGGGCGGTGTTGGGTTTGACGGCGAACGCGGGGGGTAACACAACGTCATCGGCTCGGTGCCGGGTCCTGCTCAGCGTACGGCGCGGGCCTCCGCCGCCTCGCGCCCGCACGCGTACGCCAGCGGGCTCAGCACCTCGCCGACGTCCGGCAGCCACCGATTCGCCGCGGTCGGCCGGCCGGCCCGCCCACTGCGCGCACCCTCCCGTGCCCATCCGGGTCGGCAGGGCGGCCACCCAGTCGCCTTCGCCGCGCGCGGTGAGGTCCAGCGCGTCCGGCGGCCGGCCGAGCGCGCCCCGCAGCCGGGGCACCTTCGCGCATGCCCCGGGCAGCACGAAGAACGCCATCCGGTGGGTGGGCGGGGAGATCACCGGGCCGAGCCGCACCTCCAGCCGCTCGATCCTGGCGAGCGCGTGGAAGCCCGCGCTCTCCGGGACCTCCGGCACATCGAAGGTGCGCCCCGTGGGCAGCAGCACCGACGAACGCGACCGCCCGGTCCACATCCGCCGCACCTCCGAGCCGTTGCCGCTCGCTCGGGTCGCCCGGGTCGCCCAGTCCGCGCTGGTCGGAGGGGCGCCGGGGGCGGGGCACGCCGCCGAGGCGCACGAACAGCGCGGTGCGCCCCCCGCGCTCATCTCCAGCCACGTGCCGGGCAGCACCTCCCAGTGCCGCTCCTGCGCGTACGAGACCGCCGTGTCGAGCAGTCGGGCACCGCTGAGCTGCCGCGGAACCGCAGGGGTGTCGTCCACGCGCTGCACAACCGTCCACGTGGGCGGGGGATACGGGCATCCGGCGCGGCCCGTCACCGCGCACCGCCGCTCATCGCCGGGCGCACGGAAGCATCTGCGGGGGCGCGTACGGGCACCTCGTCAGGAATCGGGTAGGAACCGGACGAGCGCCCGCCGGCCCGGCCGGCCCGGCGCCGCCAACGGCCTGGTACGGGTGAATTGCCGTCAATAAGGGGTTTATCCACCGGGGTTGGGGAAGGAAGACCCACGAAGAACGACAAGGGGGGATCGATGGCCGCACGACCACTCGTGGCGCGGCAGCCGAACGAGAGGCTCCAAGCACTGATCCAGGAGGCCGGCTGCTCCAACGCCGGCCTCGCACGCAGGGTGAACATGTGCGGGAGCGAACACGGCCTCGACCTGCGATACGACAAGACATCCGTGGCCCGCTGGCTGCGCGGGCAGCAGCCGCGCGGGCGCGCCCCGGGCATCGTCGCCGAGGCGCTGGGCCGCAAGCTCGGCCGCGCGGTGTCCATCGACGAGATCGGTATGGCCAACGGGCGGAACCTCGCCACCGGCATCGGGCTGCACTTCGCGCCCACCGTGCTCGGCGCGATCGAGCAGGTCTGCGAGTTGTGGCGCAGTGACGTCGGCCGGCGCGACTTCCTCACCGGCTCCACCGTCGCCGCCTCCGCACTCGTCGAGCCCAGCAGGGACTGGCTGATCACCCGCCCCGACCAGGGCGTGGCGCGCAACGGCGGGGCCAGGGTGGGGATGTCCGACGTCGAGGCGGTCAAGGCCACCACCCAGGCGCTCACCGACCTCGACCACCGCTTCGGCAGCGGCCATTGCCGCCCGGTCGTCGTGCACTACCTCAACAGCGTGGTCTCCGGACTGCTCGCCGGCAGTTACCGCGAGTCGGTCGGGCGCGAACTCTTCTCCGCCGTCGCCCGGTTGACCGAGCTGGCCGGATACATGGCGGTCGACACCGGCCAACCCGGCCTCGCCCAGCGGTATTACATCCAGGCGCTGCGGCTGGCCCAGGCGGCCGGCGACCGCGCCTACGGCGGATACATCCTGGCCGCGAGCATGAGCCATCTCGCCGCCTCGCTCGGCAACCCCCGCGAGATCGCCCAACTCGCCCGCGCCGCCCAGGAAGGCGCGCGCGGTCAGGTCACCGCCACGGTCGAGGCGATGTTCCACGCCGCCGAGGCACGCGGCCACGCCCTGCTCGGCGATGCCCGCACCTTCGCCACCGTCGCCGGGCTCGCGCTCGACGCGATGGACCGTTCGGAGCCGGACCAGGACCCGCCGTGGATCGCCCACTTCGACCACGCCTACCTGGCCGACGAGTTGGCGCACTGCCACCGCGACCTCGGCCAGGCCGAGCCCGCCGCCCGCCGTGCCGAGGAGGCGCTGGCCGCCCACCCGGCCACCCGCGCCCGCCGCCGCGCGATCGACCTGCTGCTGCTCGCCGACACCCAGGTGCAGCAGCGCGAACTGGACGCGGCCTGCCAGACCGGCGAGGAGGCCGTCGTCCTGCTGTCCGGGCTGCGCTCCAACCGCGGCGCCGAGTATCTGGACGACTTCCGCCGTCGCCTGGAGCCGTTCGCCGGTGAGCCGGTGGTGCGCGCCTTCCACGCCCGGCTGGACGAACGGGAGGCGGCCTGAAGGTGACATAGGGGTGCCGCCCGCCCCCGCACGCCGAATCGTTACCGGACCGACACTCCGCGCCCACATCGCGGTCAAAGCGCTGCGCAGACCCGCCGAGCCCAGCGCCCGCGCCAGTAGCCGCCCCGTCGCCCAAGTGTGAGGTGACGCTCACCTGTTCATGAGCGGGGGCGGCGCTCAGCGGGACCCGGTAGCGTTGGCCGACGGTTTGCACGGTAGGCCAGAGTCAGGAGTGGGCGGCGATGCACAGCAGCGGACGCGGCGAGGATTCGCCCGAAGCGTACCGGGGCGTCGTGCTCCCCTCGGGCCGGCAGCAGCAGCCGCTGCAGTACGGCGAGCACGTCCAGCCGGCCGGCGGCACCCCGTGGGGCGCGCCCGACGGCCCGCCGGCCGCCGAGCCGGCCGACGCCACGCAGATGCTGCCGCCCTACCCCGGTGCCGACCCGCTCGGGCCGCCCGCGCAGCCCCCCGCGCCGCTGCCCACGCCCCCGGTAGCCGACGCCACGCAGATGCTGCCGCCCTACCCCGGCGACGCCCCGGCACCACCGCTGCCGCCGGTGCCGCCGCAGGCCCCGCCGCCCTCGTACATACCCGACCCCTCTCCGGCAGAGGCGACCCAGGCGCTGCCCTTCTTCCAGGACCGGCAGGACCACCCGGGCGGCTACGACCAGCAGACCGGCTACGACCAGCAGGGGTACGGCCAGGCGCCGTACGAACAGCCCGGCGGCTACGACCAGTACCCGAACCAGGGCGGCCCGTCGTACGGCGGCCAGGAGCAGCACCCCGGCCAGTACGGCGGTTTCGAGGAGGAGGAGCCGCAGCCCGGCCCCGGGCACGACAGCGACTACGACCACCTCTTCCGGCATGACGTGCCGAGCCCGGCGCCGATGCGGCCGCGCATCATCCAGCCGCCGGACCGCCGGCAGCCCGCCCAGCAGCCCTACCCGCAGGGCCCCGGCGGCGGTCCCCAGGAGCCCGGCTACGGCCCGGAGCGGGACTACGGCTACGACGGCGGCGGCGAAGGCGGGCGCCGGATGTCGCCGAAGGCGCTGATCGGCATCGTGGTCGGCGGCTGCGTGGTGGCCGGCCTGGTGGTCGGCGCGCTGCTCAACTCCGGTGGCGGTGGCGGCGGCAAGACCGGCACCGTGGCCGACTCGTCGAGCGCCTCGCCCGCGCCCGGCACCTCCGCGGGCGCCCAGCCCGGCCCCTCCGACGGCGCCGACGACGCCGCCAAGCAGCAGGCGTCCGCACTGGACTCGCTGCTCAACACCAGTGACGCCAGCCGCAGTTCCGTGGTGAGCGCGGTCGCGTCCATCAGGAGCTGCAGCAACCTGCCCGGCGCCGCCGGCGACCTGAACACCGCCGCCGACCGGCGCAAGTCCCTGGTCACCCAGCTCGCCAAGCTGCCCCTGGACCAGCTGCCCGACCACGACGCCCTGAGCGCCGCGCTCACCAAGGCGTGGCAGGCGTCCTCCGCCGCCGACACCCACTACGCGAACTGGGCCGGCCAGGCGCAGAAGAGCCACAAGGTCTGCCACGGCGGCCACGCCAAGAACACCAGCGAGACGCAGGCCGGCGACCGGGAGAGCGGCACCGCCACCACCGAGAAGAAGAAGGCGGTCAAGCTCTGGAACGCGATCGCCAAGAAGTACGGCCTCACCCAGCGGCAGTACTCCCAGCTCTGACGGCTCAGCCCTGACGGCCCAGCTCTGACGTCTGCCGGCCGGCTACTGGCCGTCCCGCTTGAGCGGGGCGTACGACGCCGGCTTGAGCGTCTTGGTCACGTTCACGAAGCCGGGCTGCGCCTGGACCAGGCGGCCCTGCCGCACCTTCTGGTAGACGATGTCGGCGTTGACCATCCGCGGGTGGTCGGGGATGTTCAGCAGGTCGGTGTCGGTCCAGCCGAGGTCGGGGGTGAGGCCGCCGGTCGACAGCTTCGTGGTCGCGTCCATCGCCCGCCGCACGCTGTCCGCGGTGATCTTCGTCCTGGCGTCCATCGCGCGCACCACCTTGGCGAACACGGAGTACGCGATCCACGTGGTCTGCACCCCGGGGTCGGCCACGTCGATCGTGTCGTCGCCGAACGCGTACTTGCTGATCACCGACTTCATCTCGTCCCACTTCGGGTCCGAGGCCGGCGGGTACCAGTCGGCGATCTTCGCGCCCTCCAGTGGGCTCTTCGCGCCGCCGCTCGCGTCCACCACGGACTGCTGCACGCTGCCGATCACCGAGGAGAGCTGCACCTTCGGCTGCACGTCGCCGATCCGGCGCAAGGAGTCGAAGAAGGTGCTGGTGTGGTCGCCGAGCACCGCGGACACGCAGGTGGACGTCTTGTCGTCGCCGACCGCCTGGGTCGCGACGTCGGTGTAGTCGGTCGAGTCGTCCTTGGCGAGGATGTCCTCCACCGGGCGCTTGCCCTCCTCCTTCAGCCCCTGGTCGAGGAAGATCGGGAACTGGTCGCCGGTGATCGAGTCCGGCCGCACCAGCGCGACCTTCTTGCAGCTCTGCGCGAGTTGCAGCCCGCTGCCGGCCAGCAGCGCCGGCAGCCCGCCGTTGATCGGGTACGACATCAGGGACTGGTACTCGTCCTCGGTGATCCCGTAGCCGCCGATGTACGGGATGTCGTCGCCCTCCAGCGCGGAGATGAAGCTGCTGCCCTCCTCGCTGTACGACCCGACGACGGCGACCGCGCCCGCGTCGACGGCCTGCTTGGCGCATTCGGTGACCGTGACCGCGTCGTCGCGCTCGTTGCAGGTGAGCACCTTCAGCTTGCGTCCGTGCAGCCCGCCCTGGTCGTTGACGTAGCTCTCGACGGCCTTGGCCATCCCCAGCATGCCGGGCATGTTGGTGGCGTTGGTGCCCACCGGCGCCCATGTCATCACCACGATCGGCCCCGGAGAGCCCCCCGCGCTCCCCGGAAGGACACCACACCCGCTGACCAGCGCGGATACGGCGAGTAGTGGGACGGCGGCACGCCGGAGCGCGCCCCTGCGGCGGTCAGTCATATCAATGGAAGATTCCGCTTCCGGCTCAACGGCCGGGTGACCGGATGCCAACGCCCGGTCACGTTCGGGTGAATTACAGGTGTCGCCGATCGGGTGCGTACGATCGTGCGCTGTGCAAGGTTCGGAGAAGTCTTCCCGTCGCGGCCGTCACTCCTCCACGATGGGTGGCATGCCCCTCAATGACATGCCGTGGTGGCGCTGGCGCAGCAATGTGCGCTCCGCGCTGCACATGATCAGCGACCCCGTCTTCCAGATGGAGGTGTGGCGGACCGGCCGCGAGGGATACGGCGATGTCACCGACGCCGTCTACCGCCTGGTCGAGGACACCTGGCTCGACAACTGGTCCGCCGAGAAGTACGTCGGCACCATCTTCCGCGACGCGCAGGAGGCGGCGCTGGTCGACGTGGCCGTGCTGCGCGTGCTGAAGATCCTGCACCAGGTGGGCGCCGACGCCCCCGCGGTCGCCTACCTCGACCACTCGGCCTGGCCGGAGGCGGTGCACGCGGCCCGCGAGGCGCACGTGCGGATGGCGTCGGCCGACGGCGAGGACCCGGACGTCCCGCCGCGCTCGCTCGAGGTGCTGGCGATCTACAACCGGACGGCGTGACCCCGGCGAGTGTCGTGACCACGTGCACGCGTGACCACGCGGTCGTGGCGGCGTGATCGGGTCCGTGTGCCGGACACCCGCGCCCTCGGCTGCCTGCTTGTGCCAGGCTGGCGCCTGTGAACGAACAGCAGTCGCAGCCCCCGCAGTACGTCCTCACGCTGTCGTGCCCCGACAAGCAGGGCATCGTGCACGCGGTCTCCAGCTACCTCTTCATGACCGGGTGCAACATCGTCGACAGCCAGCAGTTCGGCGACCAGGGCACCGGGCTGTTCTTCATGCGGGTGCACTTCTCCGCCGAGTCCGAGGTGACCGTCGACAAGCTGCGGGCCAGCTTCGCCGCGGTGGGCGACGCCTACCACATGGACTGGCACATCCACCCGTCCGCGGAGCGGATGCGGATCGTGCTGATGGTCAGCAGGTTCGGCCACTGCCTCAACGACCTGCTCTTCCGCGCCAGCACCGGCGCGCTGCCGGTCGAGGTCGCCGCCGTGGTCTCCAACCACACCGACTTCCGCGCCCTCGTCGAGTCCTACCACGTGCCCTTCCACCACATCCCGGTCACCAAGGACACCAAGTCCGACGCCGAGGCGCGGCTGCTGGAGATCGTGGCGGCGGAGAACGTCGAACTGGTGGTGCTCGCCCGCTACATGCAGGTCCTCTCGGACGACCTGTGCCGGAAGCTGTCCGGCCGGATCATCAACATCCACCACTCCTTCCTGCCGAGCTTCAAGGGCGCCAAGCCGTATCACCAGGCGCATGACCGCGGCGTGAAGCTGATCGGCGCGACCGCGCACTACGTGACGGCGGATCTCGACGAGGGCCCGATCATCGAGCAGGAGGTCGAGCGGGTCGGCCACGGGGTCACCCCGGAGCAACTCGTCGCGATCGGCCGGGACGTGGAGTGCCAGGCGCTGGCGCGGGCGGTGAAGTGGCACAGCGAGCACCGGGTGCTGCTCAACGGCGGCCGGACCGTGGTGTTCGGGTAGCGGCTGGCGGGTAACAGGTGGCGGGGGCGGGGCCCGCAACTCCTCAGGCCCGCACGTCTTCGGGGCGAGGCGACCTCAGAGCCGGGACAGCGCCGCGGTCGCGTACAGCACGTCCCGGATCGCCGCCCGGTCACCGGCCTTGCCCGCCGCCACGCGCTCCGGCACCACGTGCCCCGTGGCGAGCTGGCAGAACTCCAGGCTGTCCATCGCCACATGCGCCACCTGGTGGTCGGGCGAGGCCACCGCGCCCGGCGAGTCGAGCGCCAGCAGCCACTCGCCGCCACCGTCGCCCTCGATCTCCAGCTTGAGCGAACGCCCGGGCGAGCCCGCGGCCACCAGCCGTGCCGGCGACGTGGCCAGCCCGGCCCGGCGCCGTGCGGCGAGCGCCCGGGTCAGCTTGCCGGCGGTCAGCCCGACGATCTGCCGCATGTGGCCCTCGGCGGGCGTGTCGTACGGGTAGTCCACCGCCTCGGCGATGTCCGTGGCGTGCGTCCAGCACGCGAAGGCGCGGTCCACGAACGCGTCCTGGAAGGGCAGTTCGAAGTCGCCGTGGTCCACCGGGAGGCCCGCGACCCCCTCGCCCGCGAACGCGATCGTCCGCACCAGCCGGTGGCTCTGCTCGCGCCACAGCAGGCGGAGCGTCGCGCCCGGCAGGTCCTGGTGAGCGGCCCAGTGCGCCGCCGTGCGCGCCGCGGGTGAGCGCGGCAACTCGATCTCCTCGGCGGCATGGCTCAGGCGTACCGGCCGCGGCCGGTCGAGACCGTAGCGTTCGGTGGCGTCGTCGGCCGCCGTCTCGATGCTCTGCTGCGGCAGCCCGAGGGCCCGGCCGACCAGGCCGTCGACGGCGATCAGGTGGGCGATGACCTGTCCGACGGTGAACTCCCGTGTCACCGGGGCGCCGTCGAACCACTGCAACCGCACCGGCGCGCTCCAGTAGCCGTCACCCAGATCGCGCAGCAGCGCGTCCAGCCGGGCGGCCTCCGCGTCGTAGGGCCCGGCCCACTCCGGTACCGGGATGCGCGCCGGACGCCGCCCGAGGCACCCTTCGAGCACCCGCGCCCGCAGCAGCGGGTCGAGGTCCAGCGAGTCCTCCTGGTGCAGCAGGCCGACCGCGTCGCGCAGCCGCAGCGCCTCCTCGGCGCAGCTCGCGCAGTCCGTGAGGTGCACCTCGACGGCGAGGGTCTCGTCGCGGGAGCAGGCCGCCAGTGCCCAGGCACCCAGCAGCGACTTGAGGGTGCCGTGGTCGTACGGCGGCACGCGGACGGTGGTCACGGCCGAGGCCGTCGCCGAGCTGACGCGGGGCAGGTGGGGCTGGTGCGGCACAGGCGGGTCCGCCCCGTCGGTCGGTTCGGTCGGTTCGGGAGATACGGGGGACTCGGGGGACTCGGAGGAGCCGGAGGAGCCGGTCGGCCGCGGCGCGCCGAGGGCGGCAGGCGCGGTTTCGGCCGGGGAGCCGGTGGTGGGCCCGGCAGGCGTACCGGGGCCGGGCGACTGCGGGCCGAAGGAGCCGAAGGGCACGTCATCGGGCGCGTCGTGCTGTTCGCGCTGGGCGGGGACGCGGGCACGGCGCCCGTCTCCTCGGCCGTCGTCGGACGGGCCGTCGCCGTTGTGGTACGTCGGGCCGCTCACCGCTCGCCTCGCTTGGTGTTCTGCTCGAACGACGCCTCGGCCTGCTCGTCGGGCTCCATCGCGGTGGACAGCAGTTGCAGGCCCAACCGCAGCCTGCGGCGGGCCTCGTCCTCGCTGACCCCGAGATCGGCCGCCGCGGCGCGGTAGTCCAGCCGTTCCCGGTAGGCGAGTTCGAGGGCGGCGCGCAGCGGAGCCGGCATCGATGTCACGATGAAGTCGGCGCGCGCCGCGGTGTTGGCCTCGCGCACGCGTGCCTCCAGCACGTCGGGGTTGGTCCGGCCGCGGTTCGCGTACTGGCGCAACCGGTGCACCGCGTGCCGCTGGGTGAGCGCGGCGATCCACGACCGCAGCGAACCGTACTTCGGCTCGTAGGCGTCCGGGTTCTCCCAGACGTAGCCGAACACTTCGCGGGTGATCTGGTCCGCCGCGTCGTCGTCGTCGGTCACCCGGTGCGCGAGACCGTGGACCAGGGAGGCGTAGCGGTCGTACAGCTCACCGAGTGCCGCCTCCTCGCCCCGCGCCAGCCGCTGCTGCATCTTGCGGTCCCAGCGCGGCGGTGCGGGTGTCGCCATCTCCCGGCCCCCTTGCGTCGTCCGGCCCGTGCCTGCGTCCCCGACGTTACCGGGCACCCATGAGGGTGTACGCGGCTTTGCACCAACCTGACACCGGATGCGACCGCTTCTGTCGGTCTGTTATGCGGGTGTGACCAGAAGATTGCGGGGTTGCGACCGGGAGCGGGCATAGGGTCGTAGGACGGGAGAATCCAAGTCGACGGCGAGGCGAGGTGGGAACCGGTGCTGGTGACCCAGGCCGAGCGGGACGGCTGGGCGGTGGTCACGGTCGCGGGGGAGATGGACCTGATCTCCTCGCCCGCGGTCCGGCAGAAGGTGCATGAAGCGGTCGCCGACGGGCGGCGCAGCCTGGTGCTCGACCTCGCCGGGGTGCGGTTCTGCGACTCCAGCGGGGTGGGCGTGCTGATCGGCGCCCGACGGCTGATGCGGTCCTGCGCGGGGCGGCTGCGGATCGTGCTGCCTCGGGAGGACGACGAGGGTGCGCCGCACGGGTCGTCAGGCTCGTCCGGATCATCCGGCTCGTCCGGGGCGTCCGGGCAGATCGCCGGCCACGGCGGGGAAGCGCACGTCAACCGGGTACTGGCCGCGCTCGGGGTGCGCCGGCTTTTCGAGGTCTACCCGGACCTGGACGCGGCCACCGACGACACCGCCAGGCCGCTGTCCGCCTGAGCGCAGCGCTTCGCGGGCGGGCGCCCGCAACGCCGGGCCCGCGTTGTCCCGTACGTGGCCGGCGCGGGGTGACCGAGAATGGCCCCATGACCCTTCTCACCTTCGTGCGCGGCGACATCACCGAGGAACCGGTCGACGCGGTGGTCAACGCCGCGAACTCCTCCCTGCTCGGCGGTGGCGGCGTGGACGGCGCCATCCACCGCAAGGGCGGCCCCGAGATCCTCTCCGCCTGCCGCGACCTGCGGGCGTCGCACTACGGTCGCGGGCTGCCCACCGGCCAGGCCGTCGCCACCACCGCGGGGCGGCTGCCGGCACATTGGGTCATCCACACCGTCGGCCCGGTCTGGCGGGCGGGGGAGGACCGTTCCGAACTCCTCGCTTCCTGCTACCGGGAGTCGCTGCGCGTAGCCGACGAACTGGGCGCCGCCACCGTCGCCTTCCCCGCCATCTCGACCGGCGTCTACGGCTGGCCGATCGACGACGGCGCCCGCATCGCCGTACAGACCGTGCGCGCGGCCTCCACCTCCGTCACGGAGGTGCGCTTCGTCCTCTTCGACGATGTCGCTTATGAGGCATTTACGGCTTACGGGTAAACCACTTGCGGGGTGCTCGGCGTGGTCACGGAGCGTCCGCGGCGGGTTGTGTCCGATGCGTGACTTGTTACGCGGTGGAGTCGGGGTGGTCCTCAGGTACGCTCCATCGGGTGCGCGTACGTTCCAGGCTTCCCCAGGGAGCCGCTCGGCTGGTCCGAAGCGGTTCCGTGCCTGGCTGCGCGATCCCTGACCGGACGCGGCGCACAGTATGCGGTACGCCCGCTCCGTTGCGAGGGAATATGCCCGAAGCGCTTGTTGGAGTACCAGTCGGTCGACCAGGCTATGTGACGTCTGTGTCACATACGGTGACGGGCAGGCGTGAGACGTCGGGTCAGCCGGTTCGGATGGTGTGAGCAGTGCAGATGCTTCAGATGCAACTGGAGGTCGGTGTCGACCCGGCGGAGGTCGGACGCGCCCGCCGCTGGGCGAGGTCGCGACTGGTGGGTTCCGGGATAGGAGCCGACGAACCGGTCGCCGAGACGCTGCTCCTGCTCATCTCCGAACTCGTCACCAACGCCGTCGTACACACCGGCTGTCCGGCCGTGCTGCGCATGCTCTTCCCTGCCGCGCCGGCCGCTCCGGTACGGGTCGAGGTCGCCGACGCCAGCGTCCTGCCGCCCGCCCCGCGCCATGCCAACCGTGACGAGACCGGTGGCCGCGGCCTGGAACTGGTCGACGGCCTCGCCGACCGCTGGGGCTGGCACCCGGAAGGCGCGGGCAAGCAGATCTGGTGCGAGGTCGACCGAGGCGCGGCCACCGCGGTCCTGACCTGACCCTTTCGCCTCATCCGGACCGCCGGGCCGGCCGCGCCCTAACCGCGCGCCGACGTCTGGAACGTCCGCCGGTACACCGTCGGTGACACACCCAGCGCGCTCTGGATGTGCTGCCGCAGCGAGGCACCCGTACCGAACCCCGCCTCCCGCGCGATCTGGTCCACCCCGAGATCGGTCGACTCCAGCAACTGCCGCGCCCGCTCGATCCGCTGCTGCGTCAGCCACTGCCCCGGACTCAGCCCCACCTCCTCCCGGAACCGCCGCGTGAACGTCCGTACGCTCATCGCCTCCCGCTCCGCGAGCTGCCGCAACGTCACCGGCTGCTCCAGCCGCTCCAACGCCCACGCCCTGGCCCGCTCGGTGCCCGCCAACTGCGGCTCGGGCAGCGGCCGCCGGACGTACTGCGCCTGACCGCCCTCCCGATGCGGCGGCACCACCGTCCGGCGGGCCACCCCGTTCGCCACCGCGGTGCCGAAGTCCCGCCGCACGATGTGCAGACACACGTCGATCCCCGCCGCCACCCCCGCCGAGGTGAGCACGTCGCCGTCGTCCACATACAGCACGTCCGGGTCCACCCGCACCCGCGGGAAGAGCCGTTGGAAGTGGTCCGCGCTGCGCCAGTGCGTGGTCGCCGGCCGCCCGTCCAGCAACCCCGCCGCCGCCAGCAGGAACGATCCCGTGCAGATCGACACCACCCGCGTACCCGGCCGGATCGCGTCGAACGCCGCCCTCAGCTCCGCGCTGAGCCGACCCTCCTCGTAGACGTCCTCCATCTCGTGTGACGCGGGCACCACCACCGTGTCCGCCTCGGCCAGCGCTTCCATGCCGTGCTCGACCGTGATCGTGAAGTCCGCGTCCGTCCGCACCGGACCCGGGCGCACGCTGCACGTCACCACCTCGTACAGCGCGGGGCCGCCCTCTTCCCGCTCCTGGCTCCTCGCGGCCCCGAAAATCCGCAGCGGGATGCCGAGTTCGAACGGGATCACCCCGTCGAGCACGAACACCGCCACCCGGTGCCGCCCACCGCCGCCGAACACCCGGGCCCGCGGGGGAATCCGAGAATCTGCCATGGCCCGATTCTTTCACACCATGGCCCTCGGGCCACTCGTCACCGGGGAACTCTCCTCGGAGACTGAGCACCGTGACGCAGACATCTCGCACTCCCGCGCCCGCCGACGGCCCAGCCGCGCCCACCGGCTCCGCCACACCCGGCGACGCCACCGGGACGCGCCGGCACCCGCGCCCGCACCGCGCCTGGGCGGTTGCCGCCGTCACGTTCGTGACCATCATCGGATCTGCCGCATTCGCCTCCCTTCCCGGACTTCTGATCGACCCGCTGCACAGCGAGTTCGGCTGGTCGCGCGCGATGATCGGTTTCGCCGTCTCCATCAACCTCGCGCTGTACGGGCTGACGGCGCCGTTCGCCGCCGCGCTGATGGACCGCTTCGGCATCCGGCGCGTCGTCGCCTGCGCGTTGCTGACGATCGCACTCGGCGCCGGACTCACCGTCTACATGACCCAGGTCTGGCAACTGGTGCTCTGCTGGGGCGTCTTGGTGGGTCTGGGCAGCGGTTCGATGGCGCTCGCGTTCGCCGCGACCGTCGCCAACCGCTGGTTCGTCGCCCGCCGCGGCCTGGTCACCGGCATCCTCACCGCCGGTGGCGCCGCCGGGCAGTTGGTCTTCCTCCCTCTCCTTTCATGGATCACCGAACATCACGGCTGGCGTCCTGCCGCCGCGACGGTCGCGTTCGCGGCACTCGCCGTCGTGCCCTTCGTCTGGCTGCTGTTGCGCGACCACCCCGCGGACGTCGGTATGGCCCCCTACGGCGCGGCGGAGTTCACGCCCAAGCCCCCGCCGGTCAGAGGGGCGGCCGGTCGTGCGCTGCGGGCTCTTCTCCAGGCGGCACGCGGCGGTACCTTCTGGCTGCTGGCCGGCAGCTTCGCGATCTGCGGTGCGTCGACCAACGGTCTGGTGAAGACCCACTTCGTGCCCGCCGCGCACGACCACGGGCTCCCGGTGACGACCGCGGCGTCCCTGCTCGCCGTCATCGGGGTGTTCGACATCGCGGGCACGGTGGCCTCCGGATGGTTCACCGACCGCCTGTCGCCGAGGCGGCTGCTCGCGATCTACTACGGACTGCGCGGACTCTCGCTGATGTTCCTCCCGATGCTCTTCTCGGACAGCATCCACCCCTCGATGGTGCTGTTCATCGTCTTCTACGGCCTCGACTGGGTGGCGACGGTGCCGCCGACCATCGCGCTGTGCCGTGAGCACTACGGCGAGAGCAGCGCGATCGTCTTCGGCTGGGTGCTCGCGGCCCACCAGATCGGTGCGGCCCTGGTCGCCTACCTCGGCGGGGTGGCGCGTGACGCGCTCGGTTCCTATGACGTCGTCTGGTACACCTCCGGTGCGTTGTGCGCGGTGGCCGCGCTGATGTCCCTGGTCGTCCGCCATCGGCCGGTCGCCGCGCCCGTGATGGCGGTTACTGGATGAACGCCCCGAATGTCTGTGCTAGTTCCGATTCGAGTGGAGTTCACTCGCCCGGGTGAACGGGACCGGCCGGAGCGGGCGGTGGGCGCCGCTCTCGCCCGGATCGGCCCTGGCAGAGCGGTCCGTACGGCCCGTTGAGAACGATTCGCGGTGAACGAGGCGGCACGCGCGGAACAGTTCGCGTGGATCGCCGTGGAGAAAGGGCCGTGCGCGTGCGCAACGGCCGGGGCGGGCGGCTCGCAGGGAACGAGCGGTGCGGATCGAACGAGCCGCGGTGACGGGGGCGTTGCACCGCCGTTCACCGCCCGCCGCCCGCCGCCCGCCGCCCGCCGCCCGCCGCCCGCCGCTCACCGCCCGAGGCAGGCCTCGCCCGCGCCCGCGCCGGTCGGCTTCCGCGTACCGCTCTACCGCGCGCGGGCGGCCGCGCGCGCGATGCGGCGCGCGTCGATCGCCATTTCGCGGAACATCCCGCTGATCGGATTGGTGAACCCGGTGAAGTACAGCCCGGGCGCGCTCGCGGGCGTCCTGGCTCCGTGCACCACCGGGCGGCCGCGGCCGTCGAGCACGCCGAGGTGGCCCACGAGCGGTTCGAGGCCCCGCCGGTAGCCGGTCGCGGTGATCACCGCTTCCGGGCTGATCTCGGAGCCGTCGGCGAGGCGCACCTTGTCTCCGTCGAACTCGGCGACGGCGGCGACGGGTTCGACCCGGCGCGAGCGGACGGCCGCGATCAGGCCGACGTCCTGCACCGGAATCGCGCCGTCCAGCACGCGCGAGTACAAGCCGGTCTCGGGGCGGGGCAGGCCGTACGCGGACAGGTCCGGTACGCCGGCCCGTTCGATGTACGGCGCGACGCGGTCCACCAGCCGCGTCGGCAGTCGGCGGCAGACGATCCCGCTTGCCTGCGCGGGCCAGCCGAGCGTCGAACGGCGCAGGATATGCGGGGGCGTCCGCACCGCGAGGCGTACTCGCGAGGCGCCGCCCTCCATCAGGTCGACGGCGATCTCCGCACCGGTGTTGCCCGCGCCGACCACGAGGACGTCCCGCCCGTTATAGGGGACGGCGTTGCGGTAGCGGGCCGCGTGCAGAAGATCGCCGGAGAAGGTGTTTCGTCCCGGCCAGTCGGGTATGTACGGACTGTGGTTGTGGCCGGTCGCCACCACGACCACGGCGGAGGAGAGCACCCGGCCTCCGGTCGCGGGCAGTTCCCAGCCCGCGCCCTTCCGTTCCACTCGTCCCACCTCGATGCCGGTGGCGATTTCGAGTTCGTGGTATTCGGCGTACTTCTCGAGGTAGCGCACCACGTCGTCCCTGCTGACCCATCGGCCGAACCGGCGCGGAATGGGCAGTCCCGGCAGCGCCGACAACCGCCGCGTGGTGTGCAGATGCAGCCGGTCGTAGTGGCCGCGCCAAGACGCTCCCACGTGTTCCGCGCGCTCCACCACGAGTGGCCTGAGTCCCCGCTCCCGCAGTGCCGCGGCCGCGGCCAGTCCGCCGGGGCCGGCGCCGATGACGATGGCGTCGGGAGCTGCGGTGGGCGGGGGGACCCGGTCGGTGGCGGTCGTGGGGTCGGCCATGGGGGCACTCCTGAGCCTGAATACGTCTGTCGCGAGCAAGGTGGTGGTAGCCGGAAGGTATTCCGACGGGCGGGTGCGAGCGTAACCCCCCATGCCGGTCGAGCGGCATGGGCCGTTGCGGGCTGCCCACTTGCCGGTCACGGTCCGCCACTTGCCGCCCACAGGCAACCGGTTGTCGGCCGATACCGATGGCCGGTCGCCCGCAGCGCCTCGCCGCCGCCGGCGGTGCGCCGCTCGCGTTGCCCGTCTGCCCGGAAACGCAGCGAAGCGGGCGCCGGCGGTCTCCCCCGAGACCTTGTGGCGCCCGCGTCGAGGCGTGGTGTTGCGGCAGGACTGGCGAGTGCGGGGCCGAACGGCCCTGCGGGTGAAGGGTGTTGGGACGGTCGCTACTTCGGTGGTTTCTTCCCGGTGACCCCGAGGTGGACGAGCAGCGCCAGGTTCGGCTTCAGGTCGGCCTGCTTGACGCCGGACCCGGTGAAACCTTTCTGGTGGGCGGCGACCGCAGCCAGCATGGCCACCAGCGAACCGGCCACGGCCGGCGCGCTGACCTGCTTGTCGACCTTGCCCTTGCTCTGAAGGTCCTTGATGGACTCGGTGAGTGAGCCCGTCACGGAGTTGAGGATGCGGGTGCGGATTCTGTTGAAGCGCTTGTCGCCTTCGGCGGCGCCGAGGTCGATCACGCGCAGGATGGCGTCGTTCCTGCGCCAGAAGGACAGGAAGCCGTCCACGAGTTGGTCTGCGGCGAGCGCGCCGGACTTGCCGACCCAGGAGCGGCCCGCGACCAGTTCGGTCAGGCTCGCCCCCTCTTTGGCCATCTCATCGGCGAGTTCAAGGACGGCGCCCTCGACGTCGGGGAAGTACTGATAGAACGTTGCGGGGGAGGTGCCCGCCATCCGGGCGACGTCAATCACCTTGACATCCCGGTACGGCGACGTGCTGAGCATCTCGCCGAGGCAGTCCAGCAGCTTCTGCCGCGTTGCCTGCCCGCGGCGGCCCGCAACACGGCCGTCGACGGTGCGAACTTGTCCTGTCATGCCGTCAGTTTACCGACCCGTGATCGGCGCGCGATTTGGCGGCGTGCAAACGGGGACGCTCTCCTTCCGCTTGGCGAACCACCAGTTCAACGGTGCTTTCTTCCGTCCCGGCGGCCCCATGGGACGGCGCGTGAAATGTGGCGAATGGGTGATTCGGCGGCGTGGAGCGGGCGACTCGAAGAATTGACCATATGTTCGAATTCCAGCGGGTGTGGTGGGGAAGATCACTGGTTACGGTGGCGATGACAGCGTGTCGCGGACACGGCGCGGGCCATCGTGAAGGTACGGGAGGATCGAGTCATGTCGGCATTCGGAGAAGGCGCCCCGTGCTGGGCGGATGTGGCACTGCCCGACCTCGCCGTCGGCCGGACCTTCTACGGCGAACTGCTCGGCTGGACCTTCGAGGACCAGGGGGAGGAGTTCGGCCACTACACGATGGCCCTGCGCGACGGCGTCAAGGTCGCGGCCCTGATGCCGAAGGCGGACCCGTCGATGCCCACCGCCTGGGGCGTCTTCCTCGCGGTCGCCGACGTGGCCCGGACCGCCGAGAAGGTCAGGGCGGCCGGCGGGCAGGTGGCCTTCGGGCCGGACGCGGTCGGCGACAGCGGAGTGATGGCCGGGGTCGTCGACCCGGGCGGCTCCTTCGTCGGCCTCTGGCAGCCCGCCGGCCACCAGGGTTTCGACCTGGTCAACAAGCCCGGCGCCTACGCCTGGTCGGAGAACCACACGCGGGATGCCGAGGCCGTGGACGCCTTCTACCAGGACGTCTTCGGATACGAGTCCCAGCAGGTCGGCGACGGCGTTCACTTCGACTACAAGGTGTGGTCCGTGCCCGGAGCCGAGGACCCCTCGCTCGGCCGGCTGAAGCTGGACGGCACCGCGGAGGACACCCCCACCGCGTACCAGGTCTACTTCGCGGTCGGTGACTGCGACGACGCGGCCGCCACGGTCCGCCGGCTCGGCGGCCAGGTGCTGGTGGGCCCCGCGGAGTCGCCGTACGGCCGCACCGCCATCGTCACCGACGACCAGGGAGCGCGGTTCGCCGTGATCGACCTCGCGCGCCGGTCCGACTCGATACCCGGTCAGTGAGGCCGGACGCCACGTTCTGACACCCGTTCCGGCGCGGCGGATGGCCGTCGGGCCCCGGGGAGCGGATGATAACGAGTTCGCTTTCCGGGCGTGTCGGGACGGCCCCGGGTTCGCAACCGGCGCTCTTCCCAGGAAGAATCGGGTCCGTACCCTGGCACGGGAGCCAGCGACCGGCCGGACGGGGCCGCGCAGCACGGGGAACGGCCGCGGACAACGCGGGCACGGGGAGGTGGCAGGGCAAGTGGTGGAGCAGCTTACGCAGCATGACCCGAGACGGATCGGCCCTTTCGAGGTGCTGGGACGGCTCGGCGCCGGCGGCATGGGGCTGGTCTATCTCGCCCGCTCGGCCTCCGGTCGGCGAGTGGCGATCAAGACCGTGCGGGCGGAACTCGCCGAGGACCAGCTCTTCCGCGTCCGCTTCACCCGTGAGGTCGAGGCGGCCCGTGCGGTGTCCGGCTTCTACACCGCCGCCGTCGTCGACGCCGACCCTCGTGCCGCCGTCCCCTGGCTCGCCACCGCCTACGTCCCGGCGCCGTCCCTGGAAGAGATCGTCAACGAGTCCGGCCCGCTGCCCGCCCAGGGAGTGCGCTGGCTCGCCGCCGGGATCGCCGAGGCCCTGCAGTCGATCCACGCCGCGGGCCTGGTGCACCGGGACATGAAGCCGTCGAACGTACTGGTGGTCGAGGACGGACCGCGGGTGATCGACTTCGGCATCGCCTCCGGGGTGTCCAACACCCGGCTGACGATGACGAACGTCGCGGTCGGCACCCCCGCCTACATGTCGCCCGAGCAGGCCCGTGACTCCCGCAGCGTGCGCGGCGCCAGCGACATCTTCTCGCTCGGGTCCACCCTGGTCTTCGCCTCGACCGGCCATGCCCCGTTCCATGGGGCCAACCCGGTCGAGACCGTCTTCATGCTGCTGCGCGAGGGCCCCGACCTGGCCGGTCTGCCCGACGAATTGCGCCCGCTGATCGAGTCGTGCATGCGGATGAAGGCCGAGGAGCGTCCCACCCCGGCCGATCTGCAGGCGCAGCTCGCCCCGCACCTGTTCTCCTCCGGCGGCGACGACACCGGCACCGCGTCGGCCTGGCTGCCCCCCGGCGCGGTCGCCCTGATCGAGGAACGCCACCGCAGCCGGATCGGCCCGGTGCAGAACGGCGGCCGCAGCGCGCGCCAGCCCGGCGCACAGGTGTCCGGCCCGCAGGTCCCCCTGCCGTCGGCCCCCGCGCCCGCACCCCAGCCGCCCATGCCGCAGGCTCCCGCGCCGCAGCCCTCCGGCCTGGTGCCGCCGCCGCCCGTGTCACCGCCCCGCCCGCAGCAGCCGCCCCGCAGCCCCGCCCCCCAGCACGCGGCCGCGTCCGTACAACTCGCCGGGTCCGCGCCGATCGGGCCCGGGCTGCGGCTGGCGCGGGCGGCCGACCTCAAGGCGACGGCCGGACCGGTTCCGGGAACCGAGTGGGTGCGCCCCCGGGGCGGCGCCCATCGGGCCGCGGAGGCCCCGCCGCCGTCCGTGGCCGCGGTACCGCGTCCGTCCGGCCCGCCGGGGGAGTGGCGGCCCTGGCGGTTCCGGATGTCGAACGACGTGTGGGGCACACCCGTGGTGGACAGCGGACTGCTGTACGTCACGTCCTTCGAGGTACACGCACTCGATGTGGCCAGCGGGCGGCGGCAGTTCAAGACCAGGGACGTGGCCTGGACGATGGCGGTGGCCGGCGGCCGTATCCACGCGTCGGACGGGCCCAGCCTGTTCGCGTTGGGCGCGACCGACGGCGGCGAGCGGTGGCGTACCCCGATCGACGGCTGGGTGTACGCCGTGCAGGCCGACGCGAGCACCGTCGTCACCGGCACCCGTGGCGGCGTGGTGCAGGCGTGGGATGCCGAGCGGGGGACGCTGCGGTGGGAGCGGGCCGGAGCGCAGACGGAGTTCGAGTCGCCGGACGCCGGACCCGCCATCGAGAACCGGACGGTGTTCTACCAGGGCGGCGGCCTGCTGCACGCGGTGGACGCGCTCAACGGATCGGAGCTGTGGTCGTATCCGGTGGGGGAGCCCGGCGCGGCCGGGTCGGTGGTGACCCGGCCGGTGGTCGCCGACGGCGTCGTCCACCTGACCGCCGGCACCCGGGTGCTGGCCCTCGACGCGCGCACCGGCGCGGAGCGATGGCACTTCGAGGCGCCCGCCGTGATGTTCGCGCCCCCCGCGCATGTACCCGGCCTGGGCGCGTCCGGCGGCGGGATCTACGTCACCGACCACCTCGGCACGGTGTACGCGCTGGACCCGGCGGACGGCCGGGACCGCTGGCGGGTCGCCACCGAGCCGCGGCAGTCGCTGGAGCCGGTGGTGGTCGCCGCCGGCGGGGTCCACCTCGGGGCGGGCAGCGCGCTGTACACGCTGGACGCCGTGAGCGGGACGCCGCGCTGGCGGTTCGCCGCGCAGGGCGAGATCGTCGGGTCGCCCGCGGTGGCGGACGGGCGGGTGCACTTCGGTTCGAAGGACCACTGCCTGTACACGGTGGACGCGCAGGGTGGCCAGTTGCGGTGGCGGCTGGAGACCGGTGGCGAGATCACCGGATCACCGGTCACCGCCGACGGTGTGGTCTACGCCTGCTCCAAGGATCGTTGCGTCTACGCCCTGGACGCGGCGAAGGGCACCGGCTCGACCTCGCGCCGGGCCTGAGCGGGAAGCAGGGAGCGGGGAGCGGGGAGCAGGGCCCTGCGGGGCGGGCCCGGACGGTAGGCCCCGGGCACCGGTGGTTCAGGGCTCCGCCGGACCGTCGGGGGAGAGCGGCTCGGAGCGCTTCGAGTACGGCGGCGGCGACGGCGGGTAGGGCGGAGGAGACTCCTGCGGCGGTTCGTCGACGTCGTCCGACGGCAGGGGTTCGGGTCGGCCGTAGCGCGGGCGGCGCAGCCCCGAGAGCAGGAAAGCCCCCGCGAACAGCAGCAGCCCGCTCGCGACCGCGACACCTACGCCCGTGTCGAGCCCGTCGCCGCCCGCGGTCAGCGACCCGGAGAACTGCGCCTGCCGGACCATCCACAGCACCGTGACGCCCAGCACCAGGCAGCCGGCCAGCGCCACCGCCGCCCATGACCGCGCCAGCACGCCCAGCAGCGTGAGCAGCGCGGCGAAGCCCATCGGCAGGAAGAGGGAGCCGAGCAGAGCCGCGTCATGATCGGTGACGCCGACGCCCGTGAAGAGGTCGTTGACCCGGATGTCGGAGCCGTGACGGCCGCCGTACCAGGCTCGGAAGGGGCACCAGACGGCGGCCGTCGCTCCGGCGAGCGCGAGCAGTGACCCCATGACGTTGCGGACCATCGGGGTGCCACCGCCTCGTGTCGCTCACTCGGCCCCCACGTGGCCGACGCTACGCCGGGCGCCGCGGCACTGCCACGCGAGCGCGGGCGCGGGAGTGACCACCGCGCTGACCAGCACTTTTACCCCACCGGCTCACCTACCGGCTCCCCTACGGGGACCGAGGCTTCATCGGTTCCACGGCCCCACCCGCTCTACCGGTTCCACCCGCTGCACTGGCAACCCGCGGGTGCGGAATCCCCGCGCACCCGCGCACCCCGCACCCCCCGCACCCCGCGCACCTCCCCCACCCTCCGCACCGCACAGGTCGGCCGCAGCGCCCCCTCCGCGCTGCGGCCG